>VMEE01000080.1 GCA_009910795.1 Dehalobacter sp. CP
ATTCGTGTTCATGCCATGTACAGTGCGCCAACATATAGCCTGCTAAATCATGAAAATGTAAAATATCTTTAATAAAAATTTCAGATATTATTAATACATTGGATTTTAAAATTTCAAATCGATGGCAGGAAAAATGGTGGTATTTAGAGCGGTCCTCCTGCGGGATGTGGGCAATATCCTGTGTCACAGGTGATTAGTGGAGGAGAAGACGCCGAAGGGAAGATCAGTCCAACTTACACCCATTGAGGCATTGCCAAGAGCCGCGATAGTAACGGCCTCCGGGACGAAGATTGGCCATGTGCTGACGGCCACAAACCTTGCATTCCATTAAGCCGGTGCTAGGATTAATTAGCTTCATCACTTTTTTGGTCACGGTTAGTTCACCCCCTACACTAGTGGATTAGAACCGTACCAAACCAAACCGCGCGGCCAAGTGTTAACTCCATGCATGGAGAGAATCGATTGATCCACTGAGCACCATTTAGTAAGCTTGTTACCCTTGGCTATAAATCTTGCCCATCGGGCCTTTGCCTGTTTTGAGGAAATGGCCGAAGAGACGATCAGACCACTCATCAAGTTCCCACCAAGTAAACTCACCGGCCCCAGACCATCGCTCTTTTTCCTTCCATCTCAAAGCGACTTAGCTACATAGCGTCACTGGATGGATCTCTCTCCCCAGGTCTAGATATATCCATCGAGGAAGAAGAAAGTTGATTCTAGGGCATTACAGAGAGCCCCAGGGCCTCAGCCTTCAGCTTTCGGGCTTTCTGGAGTGCCGTCTCGTGGTCCACCTTCCTGCAGCTCCCCAGGTGGACATTCCGGACCTTCCCGCCTTCTCTCCAGGAGACCATCCAGTAAAGATAGGTCTTGCTCCCTTTCTTTGTAGTCTTCTCTTTCTCCATCTGCCAGACCTGCAGGTCTTCCAGCCTGGCAGCTCCCTCCAGGGCCCCATATTTGGCCTTCAGCTCATCGGCCTGCTGCTCCAGCTTCCGGGCCTCTCTCCTGGCATCTGGCAGGATCTCAGCCGCTTTCATGGCTGCTCGTGCATATCTCTCCAGCTCCATGGCCTCAGTCTTCAGGGCTTTCCTCTTCTCTCCGGCTGCGGTCTTGTGCATACAATATAGTACTATGACATTTTACTTAAATCTTTCTACAATGTCATAGAACTATGTGGGGAAAAAAAAAGGAGTCGGCGGAATTCTTCTCAATCCATTTTCACGAAGTCTGTTAGGATTTCGGTGTAAGCTTCAACCTTTCGCTTTGCATCCAACACCAGAGGCCTCAGAGGACCACGAACGGCCTCTTCCCTACGCGCCTCCTCCTCCACAACGGGCATCTTTCGGATTTCGTCTAGACTGTATCTCCCACTGTTACGCGCGTATATGCGTTGGACCATTGATTCAGCACTCGGGCCCATGCTCGCTTTGCGTTGAAGCTCTGCGCGTTCCTGGAGTATCTGACAAAATCTCCGTCCATCTATCTCGATCAGCTTTTGTGCTGCAGCCTCAATGGCCGTGATCTTGGATTTCCGGGTGTTGATCTCATCCCACAGACCATCGAGCTTTTCCTGAGAGACCACTATCGTTTTCCCTTTCTGATCGAATGCTACGCAGTCAGTGGTCTTTTCAAGTAGCGGGGGGATTTCTTCTTTGAGGTTTTTCCAGAGCTTCGCAAGCCGTATAGTGGCATCTATGCTCCCTCGGCAGCCGTCGTCCTCCACCAATCTTGATTCTAACCAGTTTTTAGCATCGTTTTTCATTTCAATTCACCTTTATTTTTTTAATATGGACCCGAGTCCCAGTCTTGATCGATCAATCTTTGATCAAATAGATTCGATAGGCCGGGAAAAGAGTCTATCCCAGGCTCACCGAGTGGCGGCAGCCAGGGGTCAACCCAGGGATGCTGCTCCGCCCACCAGGCCGCCAGAGCCACGCTGAGAACCAGGTCGTCGTGGTCCTGCTCTCTCCATGCTGAATAGGAGTCATGAGCGGTGATAGGGTCGATTTTGACCTTGAAGGTCAATAGTTCGCTCTGCAAGACTGAGGCCAATGGCAATTTTTTTGAGATCTTCAGCCGTCCACTCTGGAGGAGTACTTGCAGGCTGCCCACAAGATCACGTTTGGGCACTCTCCAGGTGCCGCTTTCATGTGAGGCCTTGTCTCCGCCGTGGATCAGCACGCCCACAGGATCGAGCCCGGCCTGCCGAAAGAGGTCAACTACTGGAGCCCCTACACCCGTTTGATCGACGATGAGATCGGCTTTATGTTCCAGGGTCGGGTGATGCATCATCGATGAAACTCTGTCCACAATCTGAGGATAGGGCACGTTTCGCACTCGCTCTAAATGCCTCACCTGATAGCTATTTTCCAGGTGATCCCCCACACGCTCCAGGATACTGGCGGCCGTGTAATCATTGGCCTGCCCCAAATCCAGACCGACATAAAATTTAGTCAACATTGGTCAACTCCAAACAATGGTTCAACCTCATCGCTTACCGCCGCAGCTACTTGATCAAATGTGAAAACGCTATCAATGGTCTCCATAAACACACAATGATATTCCTGCTCAAACCAGGGGTTCGTCCGACGCTCCTCTTCCAAGAACTCTTTCGATATGCGCGGGCACATCTCCGCCGGGATCTCATACTGCTCCCACATGTCCCTCTGCTCGCTCCATATCATGTGAAAATGGCCCCTCTTGCCAAAGGGAGTGCTCATCAAGACATGCCTTCCATTGGAGACCGCAAGCATCGGCCTGACACTATTATATAAATCATCTAATACCCTGCTGGCCTCATCTTCTAGCAACAGGGTCACGGCCGAAAAGCTTCGGGCCGATTTCTCGCTACCAGGCCTGGCTATGAAGCGGTTGCCATTGCTGAACCGGACTGCCAACTTGGTGTCCGTGCTCAGGTAGTCGCTTGGAAGCTCTACTGCTCCCCGGAACTCATCGAATTTTAACATCAGCTCAGAGCTCTGGTCTTGCGTCGGAGCTATGACCAGGCCGAAGGAGGGCCGGCGATAGATGCTTTCATGCAGGCCCAAAGCGGCACAGACCGTTGATTTACCGCTCTGCCTGGAGCAGTTGAGGATGATCTTCCTTGATCTGCTCCTCAGAAGGGATGCCTGCCATGGATCAGGATGGAAGCCTAGGACCTCCTTCGCCCACAAGACTGGATCTAGGGAGTGCGCCAGGTCGTCACTTGTGGATGACATTGACCACCGCCTGCCTTGCGTCGGGATAGGGCTCCAGGGCCGTTATGATCAGGGTCCGAAGCTCAACCCATTCAGGATTATTTATGATGGTGATTTGGGCAGGTGGTGCTTCCCTGATCCTATCCAGGGCCTTACCCATCAACTCCACATATCCCCGCGCCTCCCTGGAGACCATGGCCCATGATTTGGGATCTTCTTTGGCATTCTGCTGCTCCAGGGCATCCAGGGCTTTCTTCTGCAGGCCGATAACGAGCTGGAGATAGGTATCTCCCTTATGGACATCCGCCCGCTCTATCTCATCTGCCAGGGCTTTAAGATCATTTGATTTAGATAATATTGCAGGTAATTTATTTTGCGCATAATAATCTAGATCCTGATATCTGATGTCTGGATAATCTTCGACTATTTTCGAATATTCTTCTCCAGAAGCCAGCCGCCTTATGATTTCATCGCTCTGAGGGTGGGCTTCAATCTTGCACTTCCTTCCCATCGCTCAGCTCTCCTCGCTCACAGGCCTGTCGTACTGTCGCCGGTCATATCGCCGGGCTCTTCGTCTCGAGCTCCGCTCGTTCGCTTTCAAGATGTTTACCCTAGCCCATCGTGAGTGACATTTTCCTTTGCCCATAATGCTCTAGCTCCTGGTCTCCTGCTGTCTAGTCTCTCATCAATCCGCCTGATCTCATCCGCCGCCCGGCTGATCTTTTCTAAAAGAAGCAAGCGGCGCTTCTGCAGGGCCTCAGGCTCGCTCATGGCTTCTCCCCCTCGATTTTTTCAATCTCCAGCAGATAACGTCCCTGGGCAGCCAAAATTTTTTGATGTTTATGCAATCCAGCCGCTTCTTCTCCTGTCGCTATCACTGGGTTTCTTGGAGTCCATAGATAATGTTCCACAATATAATTATCATAAAATCCGTCGCCGGTGGTTTGGCGAATGGTATTCATTGCAAACCGTCTGACATTTTTTATATGTGGTTTAAGCCGTTCGAATAAACGGATTACATCGTCTAGGGAGTGTCCTTTATCGAGATATGCCATAAGCTTAGATTTGCATATGTCGCATTGGCTGAAGCCGTGCTTCCATTTTCGCCTATTCTGAAGCTTTAGGATCAATTTTGCTTGGTTCTCCTCAATATTTGATCCCAAGATGGGAATATCGGTCATGCCTTTGCCTCCCCTGCTCTTCGCTGCCTGTAGCCGGTGCCGCCCCCCGCCCGGTGAAAGGATTCGTAGTTGACCTGGAGCCAACCCTCAACTTCTTCAAGCGGCAGTTTCAGAGCATTGGAGATCTTACGAGGATCCACCCAGCCGTTCATGCCAAATTCTGAGATTGCCGCCGCTCGGATCTTCTCGGCGGTGGAGCTGTTCTCTTGAGAATTGGTATTTGCGAGATCTTCCCGCCTACCAGGCAGTGGTGTGTCTTTTCGGGGATGGGGCCCTATGCCACTCCGTCCATATGTGGCTCCACCGTTTTTCTCAGTGGAGTCGCCAGTGGAGTCGCTTTTAGAACCTATTAAATCACTATCAGTAACTATATTATTAACTATACAAACTCCACCAACTCCATTAACTCCGCTCTTTTCATGAAATTGCTTTTCATCTCGGATTTTCTCCATTTCACCAGAAAATTTCTCTCTCTCATTTTCCGTGGAGCCGGTGGAGTTTGTGGAGCTGTTGGGTTTATTGCTATCGTTTTTATTGGCTCCACCCACTGGAGTCGGCGTGAGACGTGTCTCCACCACTGGAGCTAGGAGCCAGCCCCGCGGTCTGGAGCCATTCATCAGTCTCTGGACTTTGAGGTGCTTGCCATCGGGACTCACCACCAGCTTGCCTGCTGCATGGAGGCCTTTGGTGAGTGAATCCACGGTGGGCTTCTGGGTGAAGATACCGATCTTCGCCAGCTCCGCCAGGGTTTCGGAAGGCAAAAGGAACAGCCCCTCATCAGTCTCCCTGCCGATCACCCGGCCCAGAATGGTCATCTTAGCCTCTCTGGATTGAATCAACCCCGGATTGCTGGCGAGGAGTTCTCGCAGGCCGGCCAGGAACTTCTCGACCTCGGTCTCCTCAGTCACCATTCGGCCCTGCTCCTCAATGGCCAAGTCGAGGCTTGAGACGAACCTTTCTGCGAACTCCAGGAACACTTCTCCAAAAGGCGACTCACAGAGCAGAGCCATACAGCTCTGAGCAGTGAGTAGATAGTCGCCATCCTGCCAGGGTTTGTGTACCTCTTGGCGCTAAACTCTGCGATCTTGCGCCCCCTGGCCTCACCGAACCCGTCCACCATGTTGCGATCGGTTGTCGCCAGAAATCGCAGCCAGTGATAACCCACTATAGGCATTGCAGCAACATGCTCCTGGATGAAAGTCAGAGCAGTCAGGTCTTCGGGTCGGGTCCAGGTGAGATTGAGCACGCGGGCACTGGTCGAGGCCTCCTCCGGCCGGATCTCTCCAGTTATGATAGGCAGGCAATTGAAGACTCTCGAGTCCCTTAGACCCCCGTCTTTCTTGCCACGTTGCTTCTCTCGCCCCTCGATCACAGCCTGGATTGTGGAGATGTACTGCAGGCCGTCCTTTTCGTTGACTGTCTTGACATTGTCGAGGATTTGTGGAAGAATACCGGCATTGGCGAAGACCTCCAGGGTTGCGACCTGGGTTGCCCCGGCCTTCCCGTGCTTGAGGATAGATTCGTCATCGAGATATCCGGTGCCATAGACTGAAAGAGCCGCCTGAGCCACAGAGGTTTTGAGGGATCCGGTCAGGCCCCACAGGGCGACACCAAAACGATCGTTGTTATGCCACCTGGCAAATGCCGGTCCCCCCAGGATTGCGGCCACCAGGACCGGACTAAGCTCGTGAATGCTGAGGAGCTTTCTCAAACATTCCTTCGCAGCCTCGATATCACCATCACGGACTTCTGCCGGAGTCATTGGCGAGAGCCTGAATTCTACGTCCGCCACAAGGTTGACGCCAGGGACAAGCGGCACGGAACCGTCCCAGGCGGGCACTTCGACCCGCCTTAATAGACGGGTATTTTTGGTGAGCCTCTGGACTGTCTCAAAATCCAAGTGGCCAATGCGATTGCGGGCACCGAATGCATTTATAAGTGCAGCTCGGAATTTGCGGGGGTCCGCCAGGGCTGAGGCAGGCAGCGTAAATGATACCTCCCTATGGTCTTTTGCGCCCAGGCCTTTGAAACAGAACTCGGTTTCATTATTAGCTACTGTCTCGGTATGAATGCAAACAGCACAATCAGATAGCCACTTTAGGACCTTTTGACCGTCCTTACTGCATTCGACTTTTTTTATAGAACCACTATTATCCAAACCGACGCTTCCGGCAGAGTCCTCTAGTGAGACCCCTCGTATGGTTGGTCCTTGTGCAATGTCGACCTCTTCCTCTGAGACCAGGCCCCTGAAGACAGCATGTTTGAACGTCTTTTGAACGGTCGCCCAGTCTTTCAGTGCACCGGAACCGGCCTCCTCCCACTGCACGGCTCCGCACTCACAAGCCAGCCAGAGCCATGCGTCCCCACCGCTATTGATGCCATTGTGCATATAGGCCCAGATGCCCTTTGCCGGGTTTACGACCAGGTTCTTGCCTGAGGTGCTGCCCAGCGTGGGATGAGGTCCGAAGAGCTGGCCTCCCGAATCAGTAAAGCCCGAGGTGTCAATTACCGTCAGGATATCCAGAGATGGGAATCTGCCCCTCCCTCCGCGTCTGATGGCATCGGATACCTTCTCAGTGGCTCCACTTACCAAGAGCGGCTCCAGGGCCACTCGGAGTTCCTCTGTAATATCTTGTCTCGGAAAGCAGAACTCCTCGACCTTCTCACCGGTGATCGTCAGATGCCGCCCAGATTCGTATAGCTCCAGGCCATTGAAGGCAGACAGTCCCTTTTCCAGCTTCTCGCGGGCCTTGGGCTTCGAAGTCAGTATGCGCTCTTTGCTCTCCTCGGGAAGATCGTCTTGGGGGCCATAGGCAAAGACCTTATCCTGCCCACCTGGGAGCCGTCCCCATACAAAAAATCGGAGGCCGCACTTCGAGGGGGACACTTCAGTATAAAAAGGTCGAACTTCATTGAGGAATTCCTCCGCCCATGGACTTACCAGCCCCGTCTCCGGATCTCTGCATGCATCGAGGTCACCACCCAGAGTCTGCGGGCCGTCCTGCCCATTCCTGGCCACCAGGAAGCCGATTCCATCCACCGGCCGGTAGACTCCGGCGTGATAGACCTTAACACCTCTCTGTAAGGCGTCCAGGGCTTCGTCGAAGGTCAGCCAATCTTGACTGTGGAGTGGCCAGCCTGTAGCAGTATAGCTGTTCTTGCGCCCGGCATCTCTGATGTAGGGTTGCTTTTCGGCTCGGATGCA
>VMEE01000081.1 GCA_009910795.1 Dehalobacter sp. CP
GAAACAGCTTATGACCAAATAAAAGTGAATGGTGTTTATCAGAACGTTGAACTCAGTGAGATATTTGCACAGATTTACAATAAAGCAAAGCAGCCAATAATGATAAGCGAATGGTCTTTTCCGGCGTATGATAGCGGACTCTCGTGTACCGTAGGGGCTGGGATGCGAGTAGATACGCAGACGGAGAGAGCAAAAGCCTATGAAATATATCAAAAAGCATTATTCAATATGCCGTTTCTTGTCGGTTCTGAATTTTTCATGTGGGTTGATCCTCCGGCTGAAGGACTAACAAGATCTTATAAGCTAGATACAAATTACGGACTAGTAAATGAAAAGGATGAACCTTATGCTTTGGTTACCAGTGTAGCGAAAGCAACAAATGGTAATGTGTATTCTCTTAGAAATTAAAGATAATTATGGGTAGAACTTATTACTGATAATGGCAAACCTGTTGAAAAGCAGGGACGCAAAGCTAGAGGGCCTGTAAAATGGCAGCCAGCTACCAAAAATGAAGTTTTTTTATTTCCCATAGAAAAATATTAAATTAAAAATATTAAAAGGCAGAGAAGAATGATGAAAGCGTATGTAAAACCAAGCTTGGAGTACATTGAATTAAGAGCGGAGGAAAGCCTGGCCTGCACAGCATCGACAACAATTAAAATACCAGTACCTTCTGATCTGGGGAATAACGGTAATCACAATGGCTGGGGCAACGGTAATGGTAGAGGCAGGCATTAAGAAAAACGCGTAAAAGGGATAGTACAGCTTGCAAAAATATGGTATAATTTATTGAACCTGTCAATATTAGGCAGGTTCATTTCCTTGAGAAGGGTTGATTGTTATTAATTATTATCACTACCAAATTGCCGGGTTGACGATCTGAGTAGCTTCGGAGCGGCGGGAAGGTTTCAGATACTCAAAGCATTTGCAGTAAAATAATACCCGGAATTCATCGACCTGGAGATTGTGACAAGAGCAAGTGATTGCATTGCAGTTCCTCAAGGGAAGATCCTTGTAGATGACCGCGCCAAATGGGTTTATATTTCTGATGGTGATTACCCTACCTCCATTTATTTGACGGACGATACGACCGGAAAAATGATTGCGAGAGCTGATGCGAATGCGGACTGGAGCCGGGATGAGATAACTTACTTGGACAATGAACAGATGATTGATCGATTGTTTCCGGCTTCCTGATGGAGATTCTATTTCGCAACCGTTTGCTTTTAAACACGGTATCGTCATCCATGCTTCAGTAATTTCCTGGGAAGGAAATGGCATTCTTTTTACAGCCCCATCGGACCGGGAAGTCCACTCAAGCAAGGCTGGGTCAGAACATATGCAAGCAAGGGTTTTAAATGATGACCGACCGGCAATACGCTTCGCGGATCAGCAACCCTATATCTATGGTACACCTTGGAGCGGATCGAAAACACTCTATTTCAACGGATCTGCGCCTTTGCAAGCCGTCGTCTTTCTGGAGCAGGCACCTGAGAATCAGATTACATGGGTCTCTTCAGCGCAGGCTGCAGCCAAGATCATCCCACGCTGTTTTTTACCGTATTATGATAAAACTATCATGGAAATGTGCTTACATACGTTGTCTGAGGTACTTTTAGGTGTAGGCGTATACAGTTTGAAATGCCGTCCTGACAGGGAGGCCGTGGAGATCTTGCAGCAGTGTTTGCTCCATCAAGTTGACAGGGAAATATTTTGAACAGAATATGGTTGAGGTAACAAATGAAAAGCAGCATCATAAGAAGAATAATCGGGACTGTTGGCTTGTTTATTGTGCTTGTGTTTCTGGTCTTTCTTTCATGGAAGCTGAGCAGTCAGACAGGAACGCAGTCGAATCATTTAAGCATCAGGATCGCTGACCAGATGATTGATTGGCTGGATCGATATTTTGATCTGGACAGAGGAGATACGTTTTGGAGAGTCACCTTTAATCAACTGCTCAGGAAAATAGCCCATTTCATTGAATATGCACTCATTGGCACCGTGATGTGCATCATGCTGAATATCGCTTTTAACCGTGTTGTGCCGGCAGCTGTGATTTCGGTATTACTCTCGCCGCTTTTCGGGATCATTGATGAGTATCACCAAAGATTCTCTGCGATGCGCACGCCGCGGATCTTGGATATTTACATCGATACTGCCGGGGTTTTGACGGGTGTTCTACTTGTCACGCTTTTATTTGGAATAGTTCATTATATTAAAAAGTTGAAAAGACGGATCTGGGAACTGGAACAGAGAAATAAATGAAATTTTTAAAAATAATTGTATGTTTTTTTAATTCTATATGGTAATATTTAGTTATTATGCGTATATGAGGAGTGATAGTAATTGAAATTAAAAGAGGGATTCTTATTACGCGAAGTAGCCGGTCAATGGGTTGTTGTGCCATTGGGTGAGCGCGTTG
This sequence comes from Dehalobacter sp. CP, assembly GCA_009910795.1. Next base: position 2,423 of record VMEE01000081.1, read on the forward strand.
TTGAATTTAATGGCATTATGACACTCAGTGAAAGCGGCGCGCTTCTGTGGGGGAAGTTGAAAGAGGGTACAACCGAGGAAGAGCTTCTTCAGGTTTTGATGGCGGAATACAGCGTTGACGAAGATATCGCCAAGAAGGATATTCAGGAATTTATCCAAAGCATTAAAGATAAAGGATTGATTGAAGCGTAGTAAAGTGAACACCGATAAGGAGATTTCTGTCTGATGGCAAAAACTTGGAATGAGCTCTATCTCAATTTGGCATTGGAGAGCAAAAGAAGAAAAGAGTTTATTGCTTCTTCCTTTGAGCTGACAGCAAGGTGCAATTTGCAATGTAAGATGTGCTATGTGCGTTATGCCGCGAATGATAAACAGGCCAAAGCAAAAGAGTTAACAACAGAACAATGGGTTCGATTGGCTGAAGAGGCCCGGGATGCCGGACTGCTGTTTCTTACGCTGACCGGCGGAGAGGTGCTGTTACGCGAAGATTTTAAAGAGTTATATGAAAAATTGATGAACTTGGGTTTAATCATTAAAATATTCACCAACGGAACACTGATTACCCCGGAATTTGTCAATTGGCTTTCCAGAATTCCGCCGAAACTTGTGAGTATTACGTTGTATGGTGCTTCCCGTGATACCTACAAGAAGGTAACTGGATTTGCCGATGGATATGACCGGGCGACGCGGGCTGTTGATCTGTTAATGGACAAAGGGATCCCTACGGAGATCAAAACTACGGTTACACAGTATAATAGAGCGGACTTTGACGAGATCCATAATTTTGCCCTGAAGAGGAAATGCGTTCTGGGCGTGGTCAATTATATCGCGCCGGTCCGTGAAGGCTGTAATACCGCTTCTTGCGAATGCCGCCTTTCTCCGGAAGAATTGCTGAATTTTGAAATCCATATGACGGAGAGAGGGAAGATCGGCTTTGACAACGAAATCATTGGGGAAACGGAAAAAACCGTGAATCCGAACGATGATGCTGTGGCTGAGGCAATGCGGGAAATCCTTGCATCAAAGGCCCAGACTGATGAAAACTTTGCCTTTCAATGTATGTCCGGATCTTGTACCGGTTGGGTGAATTGGGACGGCAGCATGGCTCCCTGCGGGATCATGGGGGAACCCAAAGTGTATCCGCTTATCTCCGGATTTCAAAATGCCTGGGTGGAGTTGAAACAAAAGTGTGCCCAGATCCCGGTCTGCAAGGCGTGCAAGGAATGCGAATATCAAGTATTATGTGAACACTGCCCTGGAAGACTGTATCAGGAAACCGGAAGCTATGACAAGCCGGCGCCGTATCTCTGTGAACTGGCGAAAAGAAGGACAGACTATAATAACCAAAAAAACAACTGAGTTCACTAATTGTTTCTAAAAATATACAAAAAATAGGACTTGAAAAAACTGGAATCTGCGAGTATACTCCTTTTATAGGTTATTATTTAAATGGGGTGAAGAAGGATGAAGTGTTATTTTAAACCCGAGTTTCATTTTATTTCATTACGTGTTGAAGAAAGCTTTGCAGCTGTGGGAGTAGGAAGCCAGCAATGTACAACGACCGGGTCTTGCCCGGATAATGTGCCATTTTGTACATTTACTTATGGCGGAAAGGTTTTTACTGCCAACAACCAAGAATAGGATTTTTTGATTATTTACATGTTAAGAGGTGATTATATTGAAACAGTACAATAAGCCAGAATTTGAATTTGTACAGCTCTCTTCTGAAGATGAGTTTGCTGTAGTGCAGCAAGGTTCTGTATGTGATTACGTAGGTATCTGTATTATTGACGGTGTACAGCCTAGAACGAATGCATAAGCCGAGCAGTACCAAATGGAAGTACGTATAGCATGTCCTTTGATGGATGTGCTATTCTGTTTTTCGATCCTGTTGTTTAAAAAGGTATACCTGCAAAAGGAGTGTTTTTGTTGCCCAAGTATCAAGTCGCAGGACTCGTCATTCACATGGATGAAAGCACCCCCGCTGAGCTTTTCGAAGGGCTAGTTGACTACAATGTGTCGGAACCGCAGGTCGCTGATTTATGCTTTACCTATCAAACCAGTGAGCAAATTGATTTGCCGCAAGGGGAAAATTTCTCTGACGAGAGCTCTGGTTATAAATGTATTAAAAAACCGAATGCAGCCGGGTTTTATTTTTATACAAGGAAATATGGCTCTGTGGGGGAAATCCTTGTACTGTTAGATGTTGATGCCGCGTGGCGAAATGTACGGCTAACCTGTGCAGCAATTCACGAAAAAAATGAGCTGGAAGAATCCTATGTCCGAATGAAGCTGCGCCATACAGCATTTACCCTAATGGGGATTGTCTTCAGGCATGCCTTGTTAAAACAACAAGGACTGGTAATTCACGCTTCTGCGATAAAGTGGCAGGATAAAGCAATCATGTTTACAGCGCCGTCCGGAACGGGGAAATCTACACAGTCCAGGCTTTGGCAGGAACATAAGGAGAATGTGCTTGTGTTGAACGATGACAATCCTGCTGTGCGGATTATGGAAGACCACGTGATTGTCTATGGAACCCCCTGGAGCGGGTCATCAAATATTAATACGAATGATTCTGCACCCTTGTCAGCAGTGATTATTCTGGAACAAGCAGCCGAGAATTCTATTCGTAGGATGGATCTCAGGGAGGCGATTATTCAGTTCATGCCAAGAGCTTTCCTGCCGTTTTTTGATCAGGAACATATGAACGAGGCGATGCGTATCTTTGAGAAAATAGTCTCTTCCGTACCGGTGTATTTGCTGCGCTGCAGACCGGATCAAGAGGCGGTGGAGTTGGTATATCAGTGCATCAAGTGAAAAAAGTGAAAGCCAATGGCTTGTTTCCTGTAGTCTCGGATCTCCTCAGCCAGGGACAGGATGTCAGACTTCCCGTATCCGGCAGCAGCATGGTTCCGTTTTTGCGGGATGCAATCGATAGTGTGGAATTCTCCCAGGGCAGCTTCGACCAGATTAAAAGAGGAGATATTGTCCTGATTCGCAGAATGAATAGCTATTATGTCATGCATCGGGTTCTTAAAAAAAAGAAAGACCATTTTTTCATGGTAGGGGATGCCCAGCAATGGATTGAAGGTCCGCTGTATCCGGAACAAATCATCGCTGTCGTTCCCGCAATATGGCGGAAAGACAAACGTATTCCTTGCTCTGATCTTAGGCTGAAGACACTGGTTCATATTTGGCTGATTCTCAGGCCTTGCCGATACTTCATCATGAAAGTGTACCGGAAAATCCGCAAATTAATATAGACAAGCCTCGGGATTTTCTCGAAGCTTGTCTATATTATTCATTCCCCTGAAATCAGTTCACTTTCTCTAATTTTATAGCATCAGCGGCAGTATATCCCGGGGAAGAGCAGAGTATCTTGATGTATTGATCGCTTCCTGCGGATAAAGCATAGGTGCCGATGAGGACCCAGGTACCGTTATTCTCCTGTTGATTGACCGTTTTACTCGTGTCCACGCCTCCGTTGTATCTAATCTCGAGGGGGGCGGCAGCTGGCCTGGTGGAATCTGCTGTCCATCTCATATAGAGCTGATAGTTTCCTGACTCGATTATTGTCGGAACCCACATGGCCCATTTACCTTGATCGGCTCCGGCGGTACCGTCATTAAGAATATTGCTGCCGTAATAGCCGACGGATTGTGTAGTGATGGTCCAAGTGGAATTGCTTATAAAGCTGCTGTCGGTATTGTCCACAATAATAGGAGCTGTAGTCGATGAAGGAATGGTTTGTATGAGTTCAGCAGTTGATGGTGTTAATTCACTCATTGAGGGATTGTTGATTACGGGAATTAGGGGGATGTCCTGATAGGCAGAACTAGCTACCTTAAGAATATTGCCTGTAGAAGCGGCCACAGTTGCGGAATCGCAGCCCAGACCGAAGTAAAAGTCACCATTCATTTCTTCAAAGGATCTGGCAAAGGTATCTGTATTAAAACGGAATACTTCGTTCCAAGTCTGAAGATCGGTGGTTTGGTAGACGACACTCGTGTAATTGCCGGCAGAATTTTTCACATTGGTTAACACATACAGACTGTTGCCTCTGATGAGCAGATCTGCAGGGACAGCCGAAGTCTCAGGGAATATCACCTTTGTGGATTCATTAATGCTTTTGGCAATATACATAGAATCGGGAAGCCAGTGAGAGGTGGTGATCCGGTTATTTAGATATACAAGTTTATTTTGGAAGGTTGTAGGTTTTTTCATATAGTAGACGTAGGACGAAGTGAGGCCATTGGCGAAATTGGTTGAATAGATCTGTCTGGCGGAGCTGCTGTCAGTGATTCCAAGCATTGAGACATACTTGGTGTATGATGTCGTGATCGAAGTTGGCTTCATGTACATCATCTTTCCTGAAGCATACAGTGTTTGATTCAACTCAAAGAGGGAAGTGGCCCAGGAACCATAAAATGTAAAGCCAAGAGGAACCCGGCTGGTCCAAGTTTTCCCCATATCATTGGAGACAAGAACTTCGCCCCAACCTGTTTTACTGGTTCCGCAGGCTGCATAAAGCTGACCGTTATAGAGTGCCATGTCGAAAACATGAAGTGCATTCGGAATGGTTGCGTTTTTGAGCCATTGGTCATTATCTTCAAGGGTATAGAAATTGCCATTGTTCCAATCTCCCCGTGAATCGGTGCCAGGGATGTAAAGTTTGCCGTCCATTACTTTATATTGGGCGATTTCCTCTTCATCAACGGTATATTGCGTGATGAATTTTTGGGCGGATGGCTCATAGTAGATGACCGGGATCGGACCGGCGTTCGTATTAAAATCACCATGGGCGAGATAAATACGGTTGTTATAGACTTGCATGTCCCAGACATTCTTGGCAAAAGTAGCTTTGTTGAACGGGTTTCCCAGTAATTCGACCTGGGAGGTTACATCTTTCACTGTAGTCGCAGCAGAAACCATTTTATCGGTATGAACAGCGAAGCACGTGTTCACAATAAGTGTGAAGCTGAAGATTCCGGCGGCGATTCTTGTGATACTTTTCTTAATCATTGGTCCCTTCCTTTCCAAACTAGATAAAAATACAAAAAGCAACTGGTTCCCCAGTTGCCGACAGCTTAGTTTTTTATATTCATTCTAGCTGAAAAAAACAGATGACTATATAAAAACTAATTTGGCAACTGGCTGTCATAGGGAATCCCCCTTAGACCCTTTAGCTTTGCGCCACAGCCTTTCGACTGCTTTGCCTTGAGCAAATGTTCCTGTAGATCAATCCTTCCATTTTCCATTTTATTCCCAGTTGGAACAAAACGCAATATTTTACTTTACTTTTGTTTAAAATTTATGTATTTTTTGTAATAAAGTTACTATATCAAGCCGAATGACAAAATTCAATAGGATAAACGGACTAGGGTGTTGGGATTTTTGTCCCATTTTTAAAAAAAAGAAAATATTTTAGCGAATATTGCATAAAAAGAATTATCGAGTAGAAATTTTAACGGAACTATGGCACTATAAAGTATGCTTCCAAAAATATCAGGAGAAAAGAATGATTATTCAAGATGAAATTAAAAAAGGAATAGTTTTTGTTCGTTGGATAAAACCGGATGTGCTCCCCTTTCTTCCCAGGCTCATCGTCATTCTGCTGATTACTTCGACAGGGGCACTTTTTGGTGTTGCAAACGCCATACTCTCCAAGCATATGATTGACTACGCGATTGCAGGAGAACTGGCTTATGCCGGTATGGCCGGTGCTGCTTTAGGCGGTGCGATACTTCTTAATATCATGTTATCGATTGCCGGGTCACTGCTTTCTGTACGCGTCAGCGAAGGCTTTTCCAACGCCCTGAGGCAGCGTTTTTTCAAAAGGATGATGGTGACAGAATGGCTGCCGCTTTCGAACTATCATAGCGGGGATCTGATGACACGGTTGACAAGTGATGTCAATAACATCTCCAGTTGTATTATTAGTGTGATCCCGGGTATCGTGGCATTAGGCGTGCAGTTAGTCGGTTCTTTTGTAACCTTGCTTTATTATGAGCCGCGATTGGCAGTAATTGCGTTCATACTGGGACCTTCAACCGTGTTGTTCAGCCGGATCTGGGGCCGAAAGATGAAGAACTTGAATCATAAAGTACAGGAATCGGAGAGTATCTACCGCTCGTTCATTCAGGAAGCCATCCAAAATTTCATCATTACGAAAGCGTTTCGGTTGGAAAACAGGAATACAGATACCTTGCAGGGATTGCATCAGAACCGTATGAAGTGGGTGATTCAGAGAAACAAGACGACCTTATCTGCCAATACGATAATTTCGCTGGGATATTGGGCAGGTTACCTGGTTGCGTTTGGCTGGGGGATCGTCCGTTTGTCTCAAAAGGCAATCTCCTATGGAACATTGACTGCTTTTCTGACATTGGTTCAGCAGGTCCAAGGGCCTTTTGTCAGCTTGGCCAGGGCCTTTCCACAAATCATCGCGATGCTGGCGTCAACGGAGCGACTGCAGGAACTGGAAAAGATCCAAATGGAGAGGCGGGAAGGGCAGGTCCCGCAAGAGAAAAATGTCGGTATTCGTTTCCGGCAGGTCAGCTTCTATTATTTAGAGGAGAAAGAAAAGCCGGTCCTGGATAAGATTTCGGTGGATATAGCACCCGGTGAACTGGTAGCATTGGTAGGGTCTTCCGGGGTTGGAAAAACGACGTTGATCAGGCTTTTGCTGGCTTTGGTTAGACCTTCGGATGGCGAAGTCTATTTTACAGATGCGGCCGGTCAAAAATATGAAGTCACTGCTGTGACCCGGGATTGGATTACCTATGTTCCGCAAGGAAATACATTGTTCAGCGGCACCATTGCCGACAACCTGCGGAGCGGCAAGCTCAGTGCGACGGCGGAAGAGATGAAAAGTGCCCTTCAGGCTGCACGTGCCTGGGACTTTATCCAAGAGCTGCCACATGGAGTCAATACGGTCATCGGAGAGGACGGGCATGGTCTTTCCGAGGGACAAGCGCAACGGATCGCGATTGCCAGGGCCTTCTTAAAAAAAGCCCCTGTGATGATTCTGGACGAAGCGACGTCTGCCCTGGACATGGAAACAGAGTTAGAAGTACTCAAGGCTATTCAAAATTTTAGCAGCAGGAGCACTTGTCTGCTCATTACCCATCGTCAGACGGCATTAAGGATGTGTTCGCGGATTTTGAAGATAGATAACGGAAAGGTCTTCGTTGAATCAAAATTAAAATATTTACCACAAGCGGAGGATCATAAAGAAGAATAAAAATGACCGGCAGCTAACCTTTTTCAGGCAAGCGACAAAATCTTTTCAATAATCGTTCGGTAGCTTGGCCTTTAGCGACTTTTGATATGGATGTGAAGTTTAACCAACATTTATGTTAAGAAAATATAAATAATCTGGAAATATTTATTAATTTATGGCATTATAAGTATATAACTCGAAAATTAGCTTGAATATATAAATGATATTTTTATTTTATATTTGGAGGTTCATCCATGAAAGTTACTAAAGCCGTAATCCCTGCAGCAGGACTGGGGACAAGATTTCTGCCAGCGACGAAATCTTTGCCGAAAGAGATGCTGCCGATTGTTGATAAGCCGACCATTCAATATATTGTAGATGAGGCGATTGCTTCCGGAATCAAAGATATCTTGATTATTATCGGCAGAGGAAAAGGGTCCATTGTCGATTACTATGACCGCTCACCTGAATTGGAAGCTCATCTGGAGAAGAATGGCCAATTGGAAATCCTGGAAAAAATAAAGAATCTCTCCTCTTTAGCCAACATTCACTATATCAGGCAGAATGAAGCATTGGGGCTGGGACATGCCATTTCTTGCGCCAAGTCTTTTGTGGGCAAAGAGCCGTTTGCTGTCCTGCTCGGAGACGATATTATCAAGTCCAAGGTGCCGGCAATCAAACAGCTGATCGATGTTGCCTCAGAGACATCGTCGACCGTGATCGGCATTCAGGAAGTACCACATAGTGAGGTACATAAATATGGGATTGTTGATCCGCAGGATAACTGGGGAAATGTCTGGGAAGTTAAAGACTTGGTTGAAAAGCCATCTGCGTTGATAGCCCCTTCCAGGCTCGCTATTATGGGCAGGTATTTGATCAACTCTTCAATATTTGAATATCTTGAAAAAGTCCCGGCTGGAGCAGGAGGGGAAATCCAGCTTACAGATGCGCTGCGGGCGCAAAGTAAACACGAACAAGTATACGCTTGCCTCTTAGAAGGAAAACGGTACGATGCAGGCGATAAGCTTGGCTACTTAAAGGCGACGGTTGAATTTGCACTGGAATCCCCGAATCTTGGGGACAAGTTTGAAAAATATCTGGATGAACTGTATATTGAAAGAAATAAAGCAAAACAAACTAAAAAGAGAGGCGATTCTGCTGCTTCCTAAGAAGCAACGGATAGGAAGTCGGAAACAGAAAGCAGATAAGCAGTGAGCACAAATAAGGAACCGGGCATAGGGAAGGAAATAAGGATGCACTCTTCATCGGTTCTGCCCGCAGTGACCAGCTTTTCGGCAATTTCCTTGAAATCATTAAATTAGTCTTCTTTGACTATAAACCGAAATGCGCCTCCGATCATAGTTAGCACACTCCTTTATATTGTAATTTTTTGTGCAAATTATGATACCAAATAAAATAAAGCTGCCCCCTTATTGTATACAGATTACTTTCAATAAGGGTGGAGCTGTCAACAAAAACTAGACACGAAGTTAAGTTATTTTTATGAATTTAGTTCCTCGAATTGGACAGGAGAAAGATATCCAAGCGAGGAATGCATTCTCCTTGTATTGTAATATAGTTCAATGTATTTAAAGATTTCTTGCTGAGCTTGTTCAGGGGTTTCAAAATTAGCGTCCCGAATAAGCTCTCTTTTTATTGTTCTATAAAATGATTCCATTAGGGCATTATCATAGGGATTGCCTTTCCGGCTTACGCTGGAAACCGCACCATGTTGACGTAATAACATTTGGAAATTAGCGCCAGTGAATTGGGAACCTTGATCCGTATGAACAATAAGTCCTTTTTCCGGATGTTCTTTGCCATAAGCCTGCATAAATGCATCCATTACCAGAGTATCTTTCATTTTTCTGGACATAGACCACCCGGATACTTTGCGAGAATAAATATCAATGAAAACAGCTAAATACAGTACCCCTTTCTTGGTAGATATATACGTAATATCTCCAACCCAAATTTTATTCTTTTTATCAGTATGAAATGATTGATTAAGTAAATTAGGTCTTTCTGTTGAGGATGAGCCTAGGTTGTAGCGTTTGTATCGATATCTGGTGCCCTTGGGAATCAGCATCATATTTCTCATCAGTTTAGAAACACGTTTTCGGTTTGCAGTAATACCCTTTTGCTGAAGGACTTTTGTAATCCGTAGTGAGCCGTATCTGCCTTTATGTTCTTCGAATATTTTTCTGATTTCATTACTTAAGACTTCGTTCTCAAGCATTCGTCTGGAGGGTTTTCTTTTTAAGTATTCATAGAAGCCAGAACGTGAAATGTTTAATGTTTTACAGGCCTTCTTGATATTATATTTGTCCTGGTTTTCCTTAAGATATTGGAATCTTATACATTCTTTTTCTTCAAGAAGGCCTGGAATTTTTTTAGCAGTTCTAACTCCGATCTAAGTTCCTGGTTTTCCCTTTTAAGCTTTTTTATTTCATATTGAGAATTGTAAAGTGCGCTTCCTTGGCCTGGAAACGCACTTTCCCCATACTCTTCATATTCACTTATCCAACGGTAAAGGCTATTGTAGTGAATAGCTAATTCCCTTGAAACCTCGGAAACGGATAAATTGTCTTCCAACACCAATTTTACTGCAGCAATCTTGAATTGACGGTCATAACTTTTTCTACTCATAAACTGTTCACCTTTTTCTCTTAACTCAGTGTCCAGTTTATTGTAACATGTCCAGGGGGCGGTCTTTATTCAACAGTTCAATTCAATTGAGAGATTTATCAGTCTTTATACTGCGACCGGTGTCGAAGCCTGAAGTGCAGTGTTATTGGCTGCAAGTGTTTGATGATTGACCAGCTTGTCAACGGTTTCGACCAAATCTTCCAGGTCAAAGGGCTTACTTAGCAAACCCTGGAATTGATCTTTATCAGGCAAATTTTCTGCATTAGGGATTGAAGCCGTAATAATGACTGCAGGAATACTGCAAAGCTTTTTGTCATTACGCATTTTTTGGATAAGATCTCTGCCATCCATTTCTCTCATGATCAAATCAGTAAGGACTAAATCAGGAATAAAACCGGTGTACATCAGGTACAGACCTTCCATGGCGCTTTTCCGCACTTCAACCTGATGTCCTTCATCGGTTAACACGGTTTGAATAACCATTCCAATAACGGGGTTATCTTCAACGACCAATATTTTATTCATGTGTCAATCCTCCAAATTAATATGGATTAGGACTAATTTCAGTATAACACCGGGATTGAGCGAATAGTGTCGAGTCGTGTTTCCTTAATCAGACTAACATGGAAAAAATAGTGTAATATCTGGAAGGAAATCATCAATTCTGGTCGAATTTGCTTATGTACAGATAGGATAGGCAAAGGAGGACCATGACCGTGTCCGAGTGGATTGAGGCAGCCGAAATGATCAAGTCGGAACGCTGGAACATTTTTTTGGAATGTATCGGAACAGGCTTACATTTGAAATTGATGATTGTATCTGAAGATGGCACGTTATTAACGAAAAGGCCTGAGTCCTGCCCCATTTGTCATCAGACGTATGAACCTTTCAGCCGGCAACCTGTTCGCTGGCCATTGAATGATGGTTTCTTTCTGGATGCAGTGGAGTGCTCTTCCTGCCGGCAGGGAAAATCAAATTTTTCCGTGGCTGACCGGGCCCGTTTAGCTGCGGATATGCTCAGCAGCTTCCAGAATGCGCTGACCGGATTTAGCGGAGAGATACGGACTGTTGAATTATCTGCGCTGCGTAAATTGAACCATACTGTTATATCTCTTTGTCACGGAGAAGAAAATGTTCAGGATCAATTGCTTGAGCTTATTTTAAATGCCCTGATGATCCTGCTTGATGCAGAGGGGAGCTGGCTAGAGTATGCAGACTCAGGATTCTCTGCCTTACTGATCAAAGGAGATGAGCGTGCGGTAGAGGCTGCCCGTTTAAACAGATATTCTTTTGAAACAACGATCTTTGAAATCAACCAAGGTAATTTACACGGAGAGTTAGGCGTTTTACAGCCTCGTGATTTCAGCCGGGCGGAATTTCTGCTCCCTCTAATGGCTGAAGAGTGTATAATTGCTTTTGATGGGGTTTGTTTATGCCGGTTGCTCAAAAAACAGCTGGATGTACTTTTGGGTGCGGTTGGCAGTGCAGTTGTTATGATTGACCGTCATTATCGAATTATCTATGCCAACAGACAGGCAGAGCAATTGATGAATGGTGCAAATGTTGACCTGCTCGGAAGCTCGATCGCTGATTGGCCGGGACCGTGGCTGGGTTATATCCGTTCCAATACCGTTATCCCGGTTGGTGGGCAAATGGATTCTTTCCCGGATAAGTACAGTGATTCCGACATTTGCCGCGTTGACTGGCAGGTATCTCCATTGCTGGAAGAAACGACAGTCAGAGGCTGGCTGCTGCTGTTGGAGGATCGGACGGATTATTACCACTGGCAGGAGAGTGCCCGTCAGGCTGAGCGTTTTGAGGCGACTGCAAAGATGGTGGGCGTCCTGGCGCATGAACTGCGTAATCCAATCAGTGCGGCAAGCGGGCTTCTACAGCTCATGGGACGCAAGAAAGATCCTGAACTAACACGCAATTATAAAGACCTGGTTTTGCGGGAACTTGACAGGGTCACCCGTTTATTGAATGAATTTTTGCTGCTTGGAAAACCATCCAACATTGAAGCCGAACCGATTGACCCGGTTGCTTTTCTCCAGGAACTGATGCCGCTGTTTCAAGGAGAAGCTATGGGCACAAAGTCAGATATTATTCTGGAAACAGGAAAGGTCTCACCAGTGGCAGCTGATCCGGGACAATTAACGCAGGTCATGCTGAATCTGGTACGAAATGCAGTCCAGGCTGCAGACGCCGGGGGAAGAGTAATCATTCGGCTGGAAGAACGCGGCAATCAGGTTTGTATCAATGTCATAGACAACGGGCCGGGATTAACGCCGGAAGCCATGAAAAATTTATTCCGTCCGTTTTTTACCACGAAAGAAAGGGGAACCGGCCTTGGACTTCCAATTGTTCGGGCTATCGTACATAATCATGGCGGTGAAATTACGGCTTTTAACAGGGAAGAGGGTGGCGCTGTCTTTTCAATGAGTTTCCCCCCGGCGGCAAACAAGAAAAACAGTGAGACCGACGTACTGATCGCACTGGAAGATAATTTGTTTAATTATCCGTTGGAGCAGGCACTTTTGAGCACTGGGGTAAAAGTGACAACGATTTCGGGTCTGAAAAGGGTGCTACAAGGTTCCGATGAAATGGGTTCCTTTGAAATTTATCCCAAAGTCGTTATTGCCGAATCACCGGATGGGGAGGGCGGCCCGAAGACGTCAGCATTAATTGCTGAATGCCGCACACATTGGCCTGATTCCAGGATCCTGCTGCTTGTGACATCAATACAGCCGCCATCGATGGTTAAAGAAACGGATGAAGCAATACAGTACAGTGGGAACCAGCAAGTAAGCTATATACAATATTCTGCTGATCTGAGCGGATTGATCAGTACAGTGCAGCGTTTATTGGAACATTAGTAATAATATTCTTTGGATGGCAAGGAGCGGCGAGAAGCCGTTGTGCAAGACAGTATGTTTGATTATAATGGTAACAGAGAGGAGTGATCCGATGGTTAATGAATTCAAACAGTTCATCATGAAAGGTAACATTGTCGATTTGGCGGTAGCTGTAATTATTGGCGGTGCCTTCGGGAAGATTGTCACGTCTCTAGTTAATGATATACTGATGCCGGTTATCGGATTCTTGCTCGGAAGGATTAATTTCGCCAATCTGAAAATTGTCATTACGGAAGCGACAGACAGTGTACCGGAAGCGGCGATCAGGTATGGCGCATTCATTCAATCGATTGTTGATTTTCTGATTATTTCACTGGCCATCTTCTTTATGCTGAAAGTGCTGATGAAATTAAGGAGAAAGAAAGAAGAAGAGCCGCTCGCTCCCGAATCACCTCCGGAACCTTCTAATGAGGAAATCCTGCTTACGGAGATAAGAGATATCCTGAAATCCAGGTAATTTTGGCATATGTAGATTAACATAAAATGAAGCTGTGAATAACGAATCGAATGGTTAAGAGCATCTTTCCTATGGCGGAAAGGTGCTTTTTTGTTGCATAATTCTTTTCGTTTCTGCTTTATTTCTTAATTAGAATTTTGAATATAATATCTGATATTTTCCATTGCCCAGTTTTGATGATACAGGTTTTTTTGGGTTGACTCGGGATCGGACATTGAGGCTGAATAGGCTGACCTTTTTCCTTGCTTAAGTTCCTGGAATACCTTGAGAAAGTTTGGCCGGAATTTTGCGGCGGCAGCTCTATTAATATAATGTCTGCGCCAGATATCGAAACAGGTGTCTACCGGATGATTCAAGCTGCACCATCTTTCAGCCTGACATTCGGTGCAGTTAATAGACTGCGTCATCTCAATTTCAATGGTATCGATAAAACCTGCCTTAAAATCAGTATAACAACAGATTCGCGCAGATAGTTCGGAATCACCATAACAGCATTCTTCGTTCCAATAACCGATCTGATTGATTAATTCTGGTCTTAAGGCTTGGCAGCAGCCTGGAACAAAGTCGAGCGGAGCGTCAATATGCCCGTTTTCTAATTGTAAATAATGAATGTTATCTTTAACTCTGGGAATAACCGGAGGGTAATACCGAGGGTAAGGTTTTCCTCTTTTAACGCCCAGAAGTCCTGCTTCAGGAAACGTCTCAAAAACCTCCATAAAATGTGAGATCCATTTCTTGCTGATCATAAAAACATCACTGTCAATGGTTAAAAAATATTGTGCCGGTTTTCTTCTGGAAAGATTCAAGTTTAGGGGATAAATGGGCCCGCAGTTTTGAGGAAGCCTGGTTACGGATTGAATGCGCGGGTCCTGAAGGGATCTTAAATATTCCCAGGTATCATCCCTGGAATTACTGTCGATGATGTGCATTTCAAATTCTTCTGAAGTGTCAAGGATCGAATCAAGATTTCTCGCGGTCAGGCCTAAGCGGTTAAATGTAATATAACTGATGAAAGGTGGAATCATTGTCTTCCCTTCCTCTTTCCATATCTTGTTCCAAATACTTCTGGAGCATGTTTTAGAAGCTATTACAGCATATTGTATGAAAAATAGGTTGAGCTTGTTTAAGATATTCCATTATTTAGAGAAAATGCTTGCTTTTCTTCACAATAAATTTCCCAAAATCATATTAATAAGCACGTACTAAAATTGGATAATATTAGAAATAAAAAGGAGGTATTGTGGTGTCTGATGACTACGAAAATAGTAAAAAGATATTGGATAAAATATCTTTGGCAAATTTCTTATGTCACTTGCAGATGATCCAAGATGAATTGCGTAATAATCAGACAGAAACTGGATATGCAGCTGAGTCCGGACTATACGCACGTTTTGCTACAATTAAACAAGCTGTGAATACAACAATCATATGTATTGGTGTATTGTCGGGACTCTTCTTAGGTGGGGTGACAATAAAAATTCTTCACAAGAGCAAGGTGGACAATCAAACCAGTCCCAAAGATCAGGTAGGTAGAAAAAAGATTGTGATCGTAAGAAATCTGAAAATAAGCGTAACTGCGGTAGGCGCCCTGTTTTTCTTTGGCAGTTCGTTTAAATTCTTCTGCAAGAAAAAAGGCTGCTGTCCCAAGCATCGGCCTGATTGCAAGAAAATCCTGAAACTCTTGGAAAGCCCGACATTTGGGCTTGCAGAAATCAAAACAGAGATATTTTCGATAGAAAAAGCAGTGAATCATCCGTTTTTTGGATTGCAGGAGATTAAGTCCGAAGTTCAGGTTATTGAATTCACGGTTGAGAATATCGAAAATAAGCTAGACAGTCCGACGTTTGGGTTGGCAGAGATCAAGACAGAAGTCTTCAGTATTGGCACGCTGGTTGAAGGCATTTTCACGAGCATGATGGGAGCAACGTTTGGTCTGCAGGAGATTAAGTCCGAAGTGGCCGCGATTGAAGGTGCGGTGTTCAGTCCGACATTCGGGTTGGCAGAGATCAAGACGGAAGTCTTCAGTATCGGCACGCTGGTTGAAGGCATTTTCACGAGTATCGTAGGATCGACTTTCAGTCTGCAGGAGATTAAGTCCGAAATAGCCGCAATCGAAGGGGCAGTGTTCAGTCCAACATTTGGCTTAGCAGAAATTAAAACTGAAATCTTCCAGATCCAAAACGCTGTCTTGAGTCCCACCTTTGGTTTGCTGGAAATAAAATCTGAAGTAGCAGCGATAGAAGCAAGTCTAGGTGCTGCCAACGCCCAGACTTCAGGACCGTTCAAACTCAGTAATGCCAGTGTAGGGAATATCCTAGATGTTAAAGTCATGAACAACAGTGCATCCACTATCGGGCCCATAAATGTTTCGGTCTTTAATGTAGATGTCTGTCCCAAGACACTTCTCAGTCCAACTTTCAAATCGACGGTTACCTTGCCACCTTATTGTACGACAAGCATCTTTTTCAATCAAAAATTGCCCAACACCCAGATAGAAATCGAAGTATCCGGCGCGACCCCAGGAAAGGTATTTATTTGGTCAAGAACAACACCTACTGTGGTCAGTGACCAAATTGTAGACCCACTTTTCAGCAGTAATTATCTACCGCTGCAACAGCCTCTTGATCCTTGATTATCAAATAGGTATAAGATGAGCGTTAGAGAAGCCTGCCTGTATTATTACGGGTGAGCTTCTCACTATTCGAAAATGTTTTTGGCTTTAATCCTTGATAAAAACTGCAATATGGGCGAGAGAATCCAAATGGTTTTGTTTGAGCGCTTGAATCAGGTTATGGAGAATTGGGTATTTATGTTCGACAGCTTTTGTATAGGATTGAATTACCATGATGGCAGTATCAACGGTCAATTCCTGCTGATAAGCCGATATTCCAACGAGCTGCATTTTGAGCAAGGCATAATTGACTGCCAGCAGCAAGTAACTGTAATAAACTGAATTCCCATTCAAGTCATAAGGGAACAGCTTCATAAAAACGTAATTTAAGAGGTAGTTTTCCAGGATATAGTCATGTTCACGCATAAAAGGGGAGTAATACCTTTGGTAGGCTTCTTCATAGCATTTACCAACTTCGGTATAACTTGTTGAGGCATAAAAACGAATTCCTTCTAAGAATTTACTGAAACAACGTAGATACCGGTCTGATTCAATCGAGGGAAGAATCACACGGATCGCAGGAGGTAGAAACAGAGAAATACGTGGGACCGGAGAAACAGGAATGGCTGTTATATCCTGCATTGCTGAAGCATCTGTAAAAAGAGCTGTGTAGCTCAAAATGAGATCCGGGATTCTATCAACAGCAGACGCTTTTTCCAGCCGGTCAACCTCTTCCATAAAGGCCCCAAGAAAAACAACCCTATCATCTAAATGGTATTTTCTGTCTTTTAGGATACTCCAAGTGAATTCTCTGAGTTCAGGCAGGTGCTTCACAGGTTTATTCTGAAACATTTTGTCTTCGGTGTTTAGCAAATTGTAAACAAAATTCCGGGTATCATTGGGCTCTTCAACTTCGATTAAATCCATCGCCTCGGTCTGCAACAGAGCCAGACGCGCTGCTTCCGGACAAGCTAGAGTTGCTGATTTTTCCAGGACACCGTTAAAAATATTGCCGATACATGGAAAGGAAGCACAGATCTCGGATAAGTACTGTTCTCCTTTCCGGCATTGCAGGAAGCACAGTTTTTCTTCCGTGAGGAAAGGACAACGATAATCTTTGGTCGGATTGATGGTGATGTAATCCTGTTTTGCTGTCGAACTGCGGATGATATAAATGTTTTCTTCAAATAACTTGCGGATGACGGGATCATCTTCGATCTTGTATTTGCTGAAGGTTTCAGGATCGATTCGGATGTTAAACCCTATGCAGCAGGAACTTTCACAGGCTGAGGCAATACAGCTGAAGATTTTCAGATAGGAAGGGGACAAAACCTTTCTTTTTGCTTCGGTCATGGAACGCACCTCATCGCGGCTTATATTCATACCACCATATTCATACTACTATCCTATGTAACCATATACCGGGTTGAGACTGCACATAACAATTTCTGCAACATAAAAATATAGCAAAGAAAAATGATAAAGCACCGGAGAGAGCGCAATGATTACGATCAGTTTATGTATGATTGTCCGGGATGAGGAACTGACACTGGAAAGATGTCTGACGGGGATTAGGGACATTGTCGATGAGATTATCATTGTGGATACCGGTTCTGTTGACCGAACCAAGGAAATCGCAGCAAAATTCACCGCAAAGATTTATGATTTTACGTGGATTGATGATTTTGCTGCGGCTAGGAACTATTCTTTTTCCATGGCTCAAATGGACTATATCCTGTGGCTGGATGCTGATGATGTAATTTTGGAAGAGGATCGTCAGCTTCTTATGGAATTGAAGCAGGAAATACCGCCATTCTTTGATGTTGTGATGATGAAATACAATGTTGGCAGGGATGAAAAAGGGTATGAGACCGACACTTTTTACAGGGAACGGCTGGTTAACAGAAGTGCCGGTTTCAAATGGTGCAATCCGGTTCATGAGTGTATTGAGTTCAACGGCAATATTCTTCATACTGAAATCTGCATTACGCATCGTAAAGAGCGCGGTACAAGCGACCGAAACTTAAAGATCTTGGAAAAACTCATAAGACAAAGCAGCGAAATCAGCGCCAGGGACCTGTACTATTATGCCAGAGAACTGTATATCAACAGCCGCTATGAGGAGGCCGCTGAGCAATACAATCGCTATTTGGACAGTGAAAATACGTTTGAAAACTATGCGATACTGGCTTGTCTGGACCTTGCCGATTGCTATCATCGGGCTCAGGAATGGAAAAAAGCGCTCCGGATATTGATCCGGAGTTTTGAATACGGCAGTATGCGCGCTGAGACACTGTGTTACATTGGAAGCTTATATTTGGAAAAAGAAGAATACCCGAAGGCAATCGGCTGGTACGAGTTGGCACTTACCCTCAAAAAGCCTGACATCAGCTGGAATACCGTCCTGTATGATTTCTGGGGTTTTATCCCGAGCATTCAGCTATGTTACTGTTATTACAGGATCGGGGATATGGAAGAAGCACAAAAATACAATGAAAAAGCGGCTCAATATAAACCGGATAATCCGGGAGTCATATTCAACCGCAAGTTATTCAGCAGTCTTGGCTATCAAGGGGCTGCAGTTACTTCAAAGCTAAAGTAGTTGAAGTTATCCAGGCGTTTGGCGGTTATGATAATTGTCGTCGTATCCGCAACTGCTAGTGTCATAACTCCAGTATCAGGGTCAATAGGAAGAAGCGTATTCGATGATTCGTAACGTAAAGCAGTTTCGTTGGAATTATCAATATTGGTATTGACATCAATTGTACTGCCGACGGTATTTGTCATGGCGGCGCTTGCAGCATTTACAAATGACAGCCTTTCATAGACCATAGGTGTAGAAACGTTCATTGTTCTGGTCTCTCCAGGGTCCAAACTAATGGAGGTTGACTGAGCCCAAGTATCATCATCTTGGCTTTGCTCCACGATAGCAAGACCTGCTGTGGGGGCCGATGAATCATAGGTGATTGTATAAGCTGTTTCTAAGGCATGCCCTTCTAAAACAAAGCTTGTGGATAAATAGGAGAAGTCGCCGATGACAGGACTGGCGTAGATGACGGTACGGGTTAGGGAATACTCGATAATCAGCATAGGCCACATGGCACTTTCGGCATATTCCCTTGTCCTGAAGGCCAAAAGGGAATTTGCAAGCTCCGTAGTCTGAAGCATAATGCCATAATTGTCGGCAGGTGTAATATACCAGTCTTTCACCAGATCGGTCATGGTGATATCGATATAGCCATTAGGGTTGTTATCATCAACCAGCGTATAATCAGGAGTTAAAATGGATCGGGGAGCATTATCCCAGGTTACAGCAGTTTCTTCAAAGGCATCGGTTAAACGATAAATATCCAGCTGCTGCGGTGCGCCTGCTTGATAACGGGTACTCAGATAAAGCCGGAGTACCGCTTTCTGGATGGTAATGTTGGGTTCAAGCATGGAGAGGTCAAACCTTAGCAAGTTTCTGTAGATTGAACCGGAATACGGATCCAGGCCTGTATACATTGTACCTGTCTTTCCGTTATTTGCCGTTGGGGTAAGATTGGTTATATAGGCGTCGGCTGCCGCGTAAAATGTGTGAATCAATTCTATCACCTTTCCTTTTTGAACGAGGTTTTTCTACGTTATATAGTATTCTGCTTGTCCGCGGATTGCGCATCGAGATTCACCAGACTTGCTCGATTCACATAGTATGAATTGTGAATTTGATACAGTTCAAGGAGAAAGCAATGGTCACAATTAGCCTGTGCATGATTGTAAAAAATGAGGAAAAGACGCTCGGAAGATGTCTCGAAAGTGTCAGAGATATACCTGATGAAATGATTATTGTGGATACTGGTTCGACGGACCAAACCAAAATGATTGCTGCCCGTTATCAAGCCAAGGTCTATGATTTTGCCTGGATAGATGATTTTGCAGCAGCCAGGAATTTTTCTTTTGCCCAAGCTACCCAAGACTATATTCTCTGGCTGGATGCGGATGATGTGCTGCTGGAGGATGACAGGAATAAGCTCCGGCAGCTGAAAGAGACCCTGAATCCGCAAGTGGATATTGTGATGATGAGATACAACCTTGGCGTCGATGATAAAGGGAATGCTGTCTGTACTTTTTTCCGGGAAAGACTCCTGAAAAGGTCGATGAACTATACTTGGCAAGACCCGATTCACGAATATATAAAAATTGAAGGAAACATTATCAACTCGGACATTTGTGTGACCCATAAAAAAGTTGAACGGAAGACCGCAAGAAATCTGGAGATCTTTGAAAAGATTATTTCCGAAGGCCGGATCTTAAGCGACAGAAATTGTTTTTATTACGCACGGGAGCTTTATATTAACAGCAGAATTGACGAAGCCATTCAATATTACGACAAATTCCTCGATACCGAGGGAGGGCTTTTATCTAATTATATTGATGCCAGCATCGATATGAGTAACTGCTATTTGAGCAAAAATGACCGGGGAAGTGCGCTTAAAGCGTTGCTGCGAAGTATGGAGCACGATCTTCCCAGGGCGGAAGTCTGCTGCCAGATCGGTCATTTGTATAAAACTGCGGAGGATTATCCCAAAGCAATATTCTGGTATGAGCTGGCAACCACGATAAAAAAGCCGGAAGAAAGCTGGGGGTCTGTCGTCCATGATTGTTACGGTTATATTCCATGTATGGAGCTTTGCGCCTGTTACTTTAAATCCGGTAACCTGGCGGAGGCCATCCGCTATAACAAGAAAGCCGGCGAGTATAAGCCGGAAGATAAGCTGGTCCTGCATAATCAAAAATATTTTGAAACTTTACTGGGTAGCGTCGCCAGTAAGAATTAAAGATGATGATACAGAAAATGAACCAATATACTTTAGGCATCCGCAATCTATAATCAGGAGTCAAAATGATGGAGAAGAAAAAGGTTCTGCTGGGAAGCCCTGTCTGCCAAAAATCTAATATCTTAAGAGAATTTCTTGATTCGCTAACCGGACTGGAACAGGAAAATGTACGCATCGAGTATATTTTTGTTGATGACAATCATGAGGAAGAGTCCAGCCGGCAGCTGCTGCTTTTCGCCCAAAACAAACCGGTCAGACTGTATCAATCCGTGGACAAAGAAAAGAATCCCGAAACCTACGTATGCGATGACGCAACCCATTACTGGAAAGATCACCTGATATGGAAGGTTGCTAAGTTTAAAGATTTTATGATTCAAAAAGCGATTGAAGGTTCTTATGATTATTTGTTTTTAATTGATTCGGATTTGCTTCTTTATCCTCGAACCATTACCCACCTGATTGGAACCGGCAAAGATGTTATTTCTGAAATCTTCTGGACGATGTGGTATCCGGAAACTCCGGAGCTGCCCAATGTGTGGCTGTATGACAGCTATGATATGGTTCGCAGGCTCAGAGGGGAGAGCTTGGCCCCGGAGGAACAAATAAAGAGACAGCAGGCCTTTCTTAATCAATTAAAAGTCCCCGGCGTTTACGAAGTCGGAGGTCTTGGAGCCTGCACGCTGATCAGCAGAAAAGCCCTGCTTCAAGGAATTAGTTTTAGGGAAATAGAAAATTTGACCTTCTGGGGAGAGGACCGCCATTTCTGCATCAGGGCCAAGGCGCTGGGGTTGAACCTGTTTGTAGATACGCATTATCCTGCTTATCATATTTACCGGGAATCGGCGTTGGAAGGTGTAATTGATTTTAAGAAGAAGTACGATGCCGATAAAGGTAGATTAGAAGTGAAAGAGAGAACAGATGAAAAACATTTAAGTGTTCATAGACCTAAATTAACGCTGTCAATGATTATGAAAAATGAAGCAAATCGCTATCTGGAAAAAGTGCTGGAAGAACACAGGCACTATATAGATGAGGCTGTCATTATTGATGACGGTAGCACGGACAACAGTGTCGATCTTTGCCGGAAGATCCTTCGGGGGATTCCGTATCAGATCATTCAGAACCCGGTATCAAAATTTCAAAATGAAGTGGAACTTAGAAAACAGCAGTGGGAAGAAACAGTCCAGACAAATCCGGAATGGATCCTAAACCTGGATGCAGACGAAATGTTCGAACGTAAATTTAAGGAGAAAGTCCAGGATTTGATCTGTAATCCTGGTGTGGACCTTTATTTTTTCCGTTTATATGATTTCTGGGATGACAATCATTACAGGGAAGATAAGTACTGGCAAGCCCATTCCATTTATCGGCCTTTCTTGATCAGGTACAGGCCGGATTTTCAAGCCGAGTGGAATGAAACCCCTCTGCACTGCGGGAGGTTTCCAAAAAATATTACAATGCTTTCCTATGCTTTAGACGATCTGAGGATCAAACATCTGGGCTGGGCGGAACCGAAAGACCGTTTGGCGAAGTACCTGCGGTATTTGCAGCTTGATCCTGAATCGCGTTATGGCTGGAAAGAACAGTATGAGTCGATCCTTGACCCGAACCCCGGACTGGTCGAATGGGAAGAGAGTCCATTGCGCTAGTCATATCAAATACACTTGTTGGGAGAACCGAATATCGTGATGGAAGGTATCAAAATAGAAAAATGCCCTATATGTGAAGGATGTAAATTGGAAGTTTTTTTTGAATACAGCGGATTCAGACTGATTCATTGCCTGAGATGCGACTTAATTATGAACGAGCACGTTGCTTTGATCATACAGGGCAGCAGCCCAGACGGTCTGATTGACGCAACGTATGACGACAGCTGGATCATGATGCGCCAGCGGTACATCCAGGATACTTTTCTGGAGCATGCAAGTTTTAATATTTTGCTGCTGGAAGTGTTTTGCCCCCATAAAGGTGACCTTCTGGAAATCGGTTCCGGTACAGGCGAATTTATTTTCATGGCCAAAAATGCGGGATGGAAGGTCACAGGTGTAGAACCGTCTGAAAAGGCATGCATATTTGCTGATGAACGATTCGGAATTCAAATGATTAATCATGTATGGCAGACCGGCGTATTGGAACAAAATAAAAAATTTGAGGCAATTGTGTTCTGGCATGTTCTGGAGCATATGGCTGATCCGGTGGGATTCCTCAAAGAAATATCCGGCTTGTTAAAACCGGATGGGAAAATATTTTTCAGCATTCCGAATAGGGATTCATTCACCAACGCGGTTTACGGACCTTATTCCCCGCTTTTTATGGAAAGGGATCACCTGTTTCATTATAATGCTACGAATCTGACCCTGCTTCTGGAAAAGGCAGGACTCAAACCAGTTTCACTTTTTTCGAGGGAAACGTATCAAAAAATGGAATCGGACCTGAACGCTTCATCAAAAATATCGAACAGGCCCGATAGTGGATCCCTCGATCAGATGATGGGAATGATAGCGCGGCTACAGTCTCAGCAGCAGGGGCATGAACTGTTCTGTATTGCAGTTTCATTATTTTTATAGGTCGTGCTCTGGAAGAAAATTATGTAAATAAGGTAGATAAAACAGCAGACAAAGGTGTATACTTAAAATAAGTTGGAAGAAATTCCAATTTTTGCTTGTGTATAGACAAAAATATCAGACGGAAAGAGGAGACAAACAAATTATCATGATTCAATTTAAAAAAACATTATCCGTTGTTATCGCCATGATGTTATTCGTCGCAACGCTTTCAAGTGAAGCAGCAGCCTTGCCGGCTGCGCTTTACGAATCAAGCACCCTGCAAACGATTACTGCTGGGGCAACTTTGGAGAATATATCGAGATTCACTTTGAACGGCTGGTTAAACATTAATGTTTTACGAATCGATACGACGAATCCTAATATAAAAATTGATACATTGACAAACGATCAGATCACAGAAAAACTTGTCACTGTTCCCGCTCTAGCTCAACAAGATAACGCTGTAGCAGCGGTGAATGCCAGCTTTTTCAATGCAATAAATGCGGCAGCCGGCTATGCCGACGGGCCAATCGTTCAAGATGGTAGCTTGTTGTCGACAGCCGGCTGGTATAATCAAAATAAAAATGAAATGGCTTCTTTAAGCTTAAGCAATTACGGCGAATTGAGTATTGACTATTGGAAAAATGAGCTTCAATTGATTGGCCCTGATTCTGTGCCGTTTGTTGTTTCTCAGTACAACCAGCCCAGCCGTCGGAATTATACCGATATTACCGTTCTTGATAAGAAATGGGGGGCTTCCACACTAGGGGCTTCGGCTGCCTATCCTGACCTGGTTGAAGTTCTTGTATCTGACGGCCGGGTTGTGGAGGTGCGTCAGGCACAGTCAGCCGCAGCGATTCCTACTAATGGCTTTGTAATCATCTCCAGGGGACAACAAGCAGCAAAACTGGTGCAAAGTCTGCAAATTGGCGAACAAGCTTCCCTAAGCCTAAACTCGACCCCGGACTGGTCCGGCCTTCAAATGTCAGTCACCGGAGCTTCTGTTCTGGTTAAAGACGGTCAGATACCCGATAAATTCTCATATAATGTTAGCAGCTTTAATCAGAATAATCCCCGCACGCTCGCAGGAAGTACGCAGGACGGCAAACAACTGGTTCTGGTTACCGTGGATGGAAGACAGGACAACAGTATCGGTCTTACCCAAAAAGAGTCAGCAGAACTGATGCTGCAGCTGGGCGCTTACAATGCCATGATACTTGACGGAGGCGGGTCAACGACCATGGTGGCTCGAGCCCCTGGGACAAAGCAGCTCCAGGTTGCCAATGTCCCTTCAGAGGGAACATTAAGGCCGGTTGCGAACGCCATCGGGATTTTTTCTTTGGCTCCTGCCGGAACACTTTCAAGGTTAATCATTGAAACTGAAAGTCCAAATGTTTTTGTCAATACTTCGAGAAGTTTTACACTTAAAGGAGTAGACCAATACGCGAACCCGGTGGACATTGACCCTGAGGATGTGAAGTGGAGGGTCAGCGGTATCAAAGGCACGTTTTCAGGAAGTACGCTTCGTCCGACTTCCGTGGGGGATGGAAAAGTCACCGCAAAGGTAGGGGATTTGACGGCTGAGTTGGATGTTTGCTCTTTAAGCGCCCCCGCAAGGCTTATTCTGAGTACCAATGAAAGCAAGGTGCCGTCAGGACAAAGCCAGACGATACAGGTTACAGGCTGCAGTCTGGAGGGATTTACAGCTCGGATTCAGCCGGAAGATATTCAGTGGAAGGTATACGGCAGCATCGGCATCGGAGATTGTCTTAACGGTGTCTTCCAGGCTCAGAACGCAGGTACAGGCTATATCCAGGCTTCCGTCGGCAATGCTCATGCCTACTGTGCGGTTGCCGTATCTTCGGAAAATACGGAAAATAAATATGCTTTTGAAGACAGCCTTGGGACATTTTCAGCGAGCTCGGAAAATGTCAGGGGTTCTTACCGGATCAGCAGCGGGCAGGTTTATGCAGGTCAAACATCCGGAGAACTGATGTATGATTTTCTTTATACGGAGGACCCTGGTGAGGCATCCGTCCTTTTTGGAAACAAAGGGGTCCCGCTTAACGCCAATACGTCAGGCCTTGCCGTTTGGGTTTATAATTCTCTGGAGAATACCAATAAACTCATGGGAGAAATTATAGATGCCAACGGTAAAAAGCATCAGGTCCAATTTTCAGCGGATATGAGCTGGAATGGATGGGGACAGGTCAGCACGTCTCTTGGAAGTA
This sequence comes from Dehalobacter sp. CP, assembly GCA_009910795.1. The sequence goes on from VMEE01000081.1 coordinate 27,873, forward strand.
TCAATTCCCCGCGCTATTTGACAAGACTCTACGTCCGGAACACGGATCCTTCCAATAGCGGCGGAGTGATTTATTGGGATGAGCTTACGGCAAGCGTGAGCAATCATCCTGCCATTGATACTGCCAAGATACCCCAAAATACTGTACTTACGGATAAGGCCAATCGGGCGGCAACGTTCTCTGCGGGATCAAGCAGTTTCAGGTTTGCGGTGTTCGGCAGCAGCGTGCAGCCCAGCAGCAAATCCAAACAACAAAGCTTGATGCAACTGAATACGTTTATCAATAAAAATATGGATCTTGCCATTTACACCGGAGCAAACGCTGCCAAATTAGCCGGAGGAGTGACCAAACCTGCTATGAAGACTGGCAGCGGGTATAAAACCTTTCATTACAAGAACAGTACCTTCATTCAGCTTGATTGCTGCAAAGGCGGGCTCCGGAGAACTGACCCGGCGCAATGGGCCTCGCTGTTCAAAGAATTAAACAGCAGCAAAGGCGATCAAATCTTTGTATCCATGGACTGTGCCCCTGGTTCATTTGTTAATGCCAAAGAAGCTGCTTTACTTAAGGATACTTTAGCGGATTACCACAAGGAGACCGGCAAAAATGTCTATGTCTTTTATCCGGGCTCCACGGATCAAGTTCAGTTGGACAGGGGAGTACGTTACATTTCCTGTGCGGGCTTCAACACTTCCGCAGCAGGCAAACAGGCCAATAAGCTGATCGTTACCGTTCTGGATAATCAAGTTACCTACGAATTTAAAGCGCTATAAAAACGTAAAAAAATCGCTATAGAAAGAAAAAGACTTTAGCTGAATGGGAAAAAACCAATCAGCTAAAGTCAACTTGTATTTCGGCTTACCCGAGTAAAGTTCTGGATCTTTATTAACGGAATTTAGAAATCGATTTACCTGGGTTCGTGCTATTTTTGTTTCTTATTTTTGATCTGGCGCATGGCCTGCTTCATTTCGCCTTTGCTGCCGAACATGTTTTTGATTTTTTCCTGCTCAAGCTGCCGCGAATTTAAACCTTCGTAAGCAAGCTCTTTTTGCAGTTTCTGATAGCTGTTTACCCGGTCTTGCGGCAGTTCACCATTTTCAATCGCTTTGCGTACCCCGCATCGCGGTTCCGTGGTGTGGGAACAATCTTTGAATCTGCACTTTTGGGCAAATTCCGCAATATCATCGAACGTTTGGGCCAGATCACCGGATTCAATCTGCAGCTCCCGCATCCCTGGCGTATCAATGACAAGGCCTCCGTTAGGAAGCTGCAGCAGCTGGCGGCTGGTCGTTGTATGCCGGCCTCTGTCGTCATCACGGATCTCCCGGGTAGCTAACACTTCCTGGCCCAGCAGGCGGTTAATCAGGGTCGATTTTCCGACGCCGGAAGAACCGATAAGGGCAACTGTTTTACCATTGGCAATATAGGTTAAAATATCCCGGTAACCGTTTTCTGTCATACTTGAGCAGACAATGACGTCTGTGCCGGCACAGACATCCGCAATTTTTTGAAGCTTTCTGTCTAAATCCGTGCAGAGGTCAGCCTTGGTCAGAACAATGACCGGAGTTGCCATGCTGTTGAAAGCAATGGTAAGGTAACGTTCCAGCCTGCGCACGTTAAAATCATAGTTTAGGGACATGCAGATAAATACGACATCAATATTGGCCGCGACAATCTGGACAGCATGGGTTGTTCCTGCAGCTTTCCGCTCAAAGACACTTTGGCGGCGAAGCACCTGGTGAATGATCGCGTTGCCGGAACGATCGTCTAAGCGGTCAATCATGACCCAATCCCCGACGGCCGGAAAATCTGCGTTGTTTCTGGCGTTAAAAATAAACTTGCCGGATACCTCAGCCTGAAGCTCGCCATTTTCAGCGATCACATGATAGAAATCCCGATACTGTTCAATGACCCTTGCTAAATATAAACCCTGATATAAAGTTGCTTCTTGTACAAAACGATCATTCAGCCCGTAGGCAGCTAAAAAGTTGTTATTCATTTCATCCTCCAAAACTATTCATCTTAAGTCATGTTAGAAAATCTTTTGGAGGGTACAAGTTTAGTAAACCTGTTTGCCCTCCCGACAGAGGACAAGGGGCTCATGAGTGAGATAGAACTTCATCATAAAAAATACTCCTTTGGTTTAAAGTAAATGTTGAAAACAGTATAATTATACCATAATGCCAACACCAGAGGAAAATGTGTATCAAGAATAATCGTATTTGTGTTATCCTTGATGTCAAAAGATCAGGTTTATTCTGAGAAACGTTTAGAAAAAAGTATCAATAGATGGGAGAAATTACTGCTATGCCTGACCTGAAAAATACGCCAAGCATAACGGGATTGCCAAACGGATCGAACTGGAAGAGAGACACTGTTCTGTTTATAGCAAGCCAGACGCTCTCACTCTTTGGGACATCGCTGGTTCAGTACGCGATGATGTGGTACATCACCTTAAACACGCAGTCCGGTGTGATGATGACGGTTTATATCATCTGCGGATTTTTGCCGACATTTTTGCTTTCTCCGTTTGCCGGAGTCTGGGCTGACCGTTATAACCGCAAAAACCTGATCATGCTGTCGGACACGCTGATTGCGGCAGTTACCCTTATTCTGGCCATTCTTTTTTTGCTGGGCTACAAAACCGTCTGGCTTTTGTTTGTGATGGCTGCCTTGCGTGCGTTTGGAACGGCGGTTCAGACGCCAACTGTAGGTGCATTTTTGCCTCAGCTCGTTCCGCAGGATAAGCTGACCAAAGTCAACGGCATCAACGGCAGTATTCAGTCGCTGGTCATGCTGGTATCACCGATGATCAGCGGAGCATTGTTAGCCGTAGCTGCAATTGAAACAATCTTTTTTATTGATGTGGTCACAGCTGCCATTGCTGTGATGGTATTGTTTGTATTTCTGCAGGTGCCTGCCCATGCCAAAGCCTTGCAGAAGCAAACCGTCAGTTATTTCGGTGATCTGAGTGAAGGGACCCGGTATGTTCTCAATCACCAGTTTTTAAAAATTTTCTTTCTATTTGCAGCTGTTTTCTTTTTCCTGGCAGCGCCTTCTGCGTTTTTGACCCCGCTTCAGGTTACACGCAGTTTTGGTAATGATGTCTGGCGGCTGACTGCAATTGAAGTTGCGTTTTCGCTTGGCATGGTTATCGGCGGACTCGGGATGGCATCCTGGGGAGGCCTCAAAAACCGGGTCAACACGATGACCCTGGCAGCGTTAATGATTGGGGTATGTACCCTCGCGCTTGGGGTTGTTCCGGTCTTTTGGATTTACCTTCTTTTTATGTTCCTGATCGGGGTCGCCATGCCCATCTTCAATGTCCCGGCAATAGTTCTGCTGCAAGAAAAAGTGGAAGGGGATTTTCTAGGCAGGGTATTCGGTGTTCTGACTATGATATCAAGTTCCATGATGCCGCTTGGGATGCTGGTGTTCGGTCCTTTAGCTGATGTAATTAAAATAGAGTGGATGCTGATCGTGACTGGTGTGCTGCTGTTTATTCAGGGGTTTTTCCTGCTTGGAAATAAAACCCGGATTGAGCCGGAAAGACAAGAGCAGCCTGCCGGAAAACCTTAAATGGTTAACTGAAAAGCTCAAATATTCAGGTGAAAAGATTTAAACATAGGCGCTGATAATAGAAGATGGCAGAAATGAATTCTGTATTATTCTTTGTGTTTGCTTGTATATCAATTCGATATTTTATAGTATAATAGCAGTCGAAATTATGTCATTGACAAAAGCTTTCGATTTTAGACATATTCAGATATATTAAGGAGGACAAAATGCAGAAAATCCAAATGAACGTCCCACTGGTAGAGATGGATGGCGATGAGATGACCAGAATCATCTGGAAATCCATTAAAGAGATCTTGCTTCTGCCCTATATCGATTTAAAAACTGAGTATTACGATCTTGGCCTAGAATACCGGGATCAGACGAATGACCAGGTTACGATCGATGCCGCTATGGCCAACAAGAAATATGGTGTTGCCGTAAAGTGCGCTACCATTACGCCGAACGCCCAAAGGGTTGAGGAGTACAATCTGAAAGAAATGTGGAAGAGCCCGAATGGCACCATCCGAGCGATTCTGGATGGAACGGTTTTCCGGGCACCGATTGTTGTGAAAGGTATCACACCAATGGTCTCTGCCTGGAAGAAACCGATCACGATTGCCCGTCATGCTTATGGTGATGTTTACCGCAATGTCGAATACAAAGTCCCGGGCGCTGGAAAGGCGGAACTCGTTTTCACCAGTGAAACCGGTGAAGTGAACCGTCAGACGATTTTTGACTTTGCTGGCAAAGGCGTCATTATGGGAATGCATAATATCGACAAATCCATTGAGAGTTTTGCGCGTTCCTGCTTTAACTATGCGCTCGATGTCAAGCAGGATCTATGGTTTGCGACCAAAGACACGATTTCCAAACTGTACGATCATACCTTCAAGGATATTTTCCAGGAAATCTTTGATGCGGAGTACAAGCAGAAATTTGCCGATGCGGATATTGAGTACTTCTACACGCTGATTGACGATGCAGTGGCCCGTGTTATCCGTTCCGAGGGCGGATATATCTGGGCATGTAAAAACTATGACGGGGACGTGATGTCCGATATGATCGCGACAGCTTTCGGCAGTCTGGCCATGATGACATCGGTTCTGGTATCTCCCGATGGCTGCTATGAATATGAGGCAGCACACGGGACAGTAACCCGTCACTATTACAAGCATCTTAAAGGCGAAGAAACCTCGACTAATGCGATGGCTACCTTGTTTGCCTGGACCGGAGCATTAAGAAAACGCGGCGAAATCGACGGACTGAAAGATCTGATCGAGTTTGCAGATCAGTTGGAAGCCGCTTCCCTGCAGACAATCGAAGCAGGAATTATGACCAAAGACCTGGCCCTGATTTCCGATCTTCCTGAAAAGACGGTTGTCAGCACGGACGGATTCCTACTTGAAACCAAAAAGACCCTGGACAGAATCCGTGGGTAAATCGTGCACATAATGGAGCGATTTAACTGAATGAAATAACTGGATGATTAAACAGCCTTGATCCGAGCTTCCATCGGATTAGGGCTGTTTATTATATCTAAAAATTTTTCAATTTTGGGCTGAACATGGGTTTTTTATAAAAAAATCTGCGGATTACGTGAAAAATTTTCCTCCTTTTGATAAAATAGTATATATATCGCCGGAAATGTAGGATAATACTATAGGAAATTAATTTTGCACAAGCGGAGACGGAAAAAATTGAAGTATCTAAAAAAAGAAATGAAATTGGAAAATCCTCTGGCTTTTTGGACCCATTTTGACAAACAGGATCGTCTTTTCTTTTATAATCCCCTGACTGGTGAACTGATCATCGGGGCAATACGCTGGAAAACCTTTGCTGAAGGAGAAAGTTATCAGAATTACGACCTAGTGTTTTCTGCCAGAACCTTTTTTCAGTCGGTCCGTGATCCCAAATGGGCCGGACTTGGCAATGAAACCATTGCTTTCAAGTACTATTATGTTGAAAAGGACGGCAAGCAGCTTTTATACTATCCCGAGCAGGCGCCGGAGGAAGAAATTTGTGGGTTAGAGGACAGGGAGACAAAGTCTGTCCGCCATACCTATACGATCGCTGATGATGATTACCCACAGTGGCAAGAATTATTCACCAATGTCAAACAGGAAATATCCTTAAAAAACGTGGATAAAGTGGTCATTTCCAGAGAAGTGAAAATCAGTTGTACCACGACGGTTCATATCGAGAGCGTACTCAAGAGCCTCCGGGAAAAAAATCCGGACAGCTTTGTTTTTGCGTATGCGAAGGGAGGCCGGACTTTTCTGGGTGCTACGCCGGAAATCCTGGTACAGAAAGCGGACGATGAAATTATCAGTTATGCCCTGGCGGGCACAATTCCCCGTAACGCCATTGATGAGGGGACTCAAATGGAGATCCTGCTAAACGACCCTAAAAACCTGCATGAGCACCGAATTGTGCGGGATACCATAGCCGATGTCATGAAAAAATACTGCGCTGAGGTATGGATCGACGAGACAAGGATTCTGACCCTGAAAAACCTTTATCATCTAAAAACCCGTCTTGGGGCAAAAGACGGCAGTCTTTTAACTGCCTGGGTCACCCGTCTGCATCCGACGCCGGCCCTTGGCGGCAATCCGGTCGGACCCGCCCTTGACATTATTGCCAGAGAGGAAAAACACGAGCGGGGGATGTATGCGGCCCCCCTGGGAATCATGGATCAGAACGGTAATGGCATTTTTGTGGCCGGTATCCGGTCGGCCCTTATTCAGGACAATATGGTCTATGCGTATACGGGATGCGGGATCGTGGAAGGATCCGATTGTCTGGAGGAATACATCGAGACGAACGATAAATTAAGGACGATCCTGGAGGGCCTGGTACCCTGACCCCCATGTCCTTAAATTCAATCCTGGAATCTTATGATGCTAACTTTGGAAATTTTGTAAGCTTGGGATCTGAAATATGTTGGGCATGAAGGTGAGGATAGTACGACGATGACCGATTTTTTTGCAGCAACGAATTACATAGCGGCCCTGGTGGATGAATTGTACCAACTGGGCGTAAGGGAAGTTGTGATCAGCCCGGGATCACGTTCTACCCCGCTGGCAATTTTATTCAGTGAGCATCAATTTGAGATTTATGTCAGTATTGACGAACGTTCCGCAGCCTTCTTTGCACTCGGGGCAGCCAAAGAAATGCAGAGACCCGTCGTGCTGGTTTGTACATCAGGATCTGCTGCAGCGCACTATTTGCCGGCCCTGGTAGAAGCCAAATATTCCAGGGTTCCGCTGATTGTTCTGACGGCCGACCGGCCGCCCGAACTGCGTCAGGCTGGAGCGCCCCAAACCATTGATCAGGCTAGGATTTACGGAGAGTATGCGCGTTTTTTTGAGGAACTGGCATTACCCGAAGAAGATGAGCGGATGTACCGCTATGCCAGGGCAGTTATGCAAAAAGCTTACGGCAGCGCCATGACGGGAAGCTTTGGCGTGTCCCACGTGAATATCCCGCTGCGTGAACCATTGGTGCCGGATTTAAGCAAACTTGATTTTACAGCAGGCCGCCACAGAGATGCTTTTAGACTTCATAGAGAACCTTTCAGCCTCAACGGCCCGTCTTCGTATCCGCATCCTGCCGAGCCTTTGGAAGTTCATCCGAAATTTGATGCAGCATTCAGCAATAAAAACGGAATCATTGTTTGCGGCGGCGACGCGTATGCCGACTATCATACAGAGGTACTGGCCCTGGCGGCGCGTTTGAAAGCGCCTGTACTTGCTGATCCGCTGTCCAATTTCCGCAGCTTCTCAAGCGAGATCATTTTGGATAGTTACCAGGCGTTTCTGAAAGACGATGCGGTGAAAGACGAATTAAAACCTGAATATGTCATCCAGTTTGGACAGACACCTGTGTCGAAAAGCCTTCAGCAGTATTTGGCCCGGCATCAGGATGCACTATTTGTCCAGGCCGATGCAGTATTTGACTATCGTAACCCGGCACTTTCCACGAACCATTATGTACTGGCTTCACCTAAGCTTTTTGCAGCATCGGTCAAAACCAAAAACAGCAGCCGGGAATATCTGGATAGGTGGCTCATTTACCAACAAAGAATGCGGGTGCAGCTAAGACAAGCCAGACAGGAAAAAGGACTGTTTGAAGGGACTTTGATTCAAAGGCTTCAAGATCTTCTGCCTCAGGAATCCAGGCTTTTTGCAGCCAACAGTATGGCCGTCCGCGATGTTGATGATTTTCTGGAGACCCGCGCGCAAAACCTAAAGGTACTTGGAAACAGAGGTGCCAATGGAATCGACGGCATGGTTTCCACAGCTCTTGGTATAGCGGCTGCCGGTAAACCGACGGTGCTGCTGACCGGCGATATTGCACTTTTCCATGATTTAAACGGGCTTCAGATCGCCAAGAATCACCCGTTGGATCTGACCATCCTATTGTTCAACAACAATGGTGGAGGGATTTTCCGGTACTTGCCCCAGAGCCGGGGAGAATATTTTGAAACGCTGTTCTTAACCCCCCCGGGCTTGGATTTTTCTGCGTTAACTGCTCTGTATGGCATCGCTTACTTTGAACCGAAAAATTATGAAGAATTTGAGCGCAGTTTCCAAGCAGCTCAGAACACGGAAGGCATCAAGCTTATTGAAGTAAAAATAGATCTGGAGTTAAGCAAGGAGCTGCATGACAAGTATACCCGGCTGCCGTCAGAAAATGACTAAGGTGGATGATAGGAAATGAGGATCACCGCAAACGGTCTAAACATTCACCTTGAAGTACGGGGAACCGGGAAACCAGTCGTTTGTTTGCACGGCTTTTCAGAGAACCTTGGTACCTGGGACGACATTGATCTGGCCGGCTTCCGGTTGATTCTGGTGGATCTGCCCGGACACGGCAGTACTGAAAAACCGTTTGCCCTTCAGCCTTACAGACTTCCCACGCTGCTGGAAACGCTGCATGATCTGACGCAGCAGTTAGAGCTGGTGCAGTACAGCGTGATAGGGTACTCGATGGGTGGACGGATTGCGCTGGCCTATGCTTTACAATATCCCCAGGAAATCGCTAAACTTATCATGGAAAGCGCTTCCTATGGGGAATGCGGTGAGCTCAGCAGAGAGAAGCGGCGCAAAGATGATGCCGTGCTGGCCGAAGATATCCGGCAGAACGGGATCGAATGGTTTGAAAGCTATTGGTCGGGTTTGGAACTTTTCAAAACACAAGCCCGGCTTCCCGAGAAAGTTCGAGCACAAATCAGGCAGCGCCGCCTGCAAAATGAACCATATGCGCTTGCTAATACACTGCTGGGGAGCGGTCAGGGAACGTTTCCCTGTCTGAAAGATCGGGTGGCCGAATTGACGATGCCCGTTCTCTTTATCAGCGGCGAACTTGACCCGAAATACCAGAAAATCAGCCGGGAGTTCAGTCATTTAAATGCCAGGATCATCCGGCAGACCATTTCCGGGGCCGGGCATAATACGCATCTGGAAGACCCGCAGACTTTTCGGGCGGTCGTTAGCGAGTTCCTAAGCGCTTGATGCTTTAGATGAAAATACGGAGAGACGTAATAAGAATTCGGAAAAAAGAATATGAACTCGGAGAAAAAGAATACGATATTTTAGGGAGGTTATTCAATGAGCACATTTCCGTGGGAAAAACTCAGCCGTAGCTATGAGGATATTATTTATGAGACATACAGCGGAATCGCCAAGATTACCATCAACCGCCCGGAAGTCCGCAATGCTTTCCGCCCCAAAACGATTATGGAACTGATTGATGCTTTTTCGATTGCCCGGGAGGATGAAAATATAGGAGTGATTATTTTGACCGGTGCTAATCACGGTCAGGGCCAGGAAAAAGAAGCATTCTGCTCCGGCGGTGACCAAAAGGTGCGTGGTCATGGCGGTTATGTCGGTGACGATCAGATTCCGCGTCTAAATGTACTGGATCTACAGCGTTTAATCCGCATCATTCCTAAACCGGTGATCGCAATGGTCAATGGGTTTGCGATTGGCGGCGGCCATGTTCTGCATATTGTCTGCGATTTGACGATTGCGTCGGAGAACGCCAAATTCGGCCAGACCGGACCAAAGGTTGGTTCTTTTGACGCCGGCTACGGTGCAGGCTATCTGGCTCGCATCATCGGCCAGAAGAAAGCCCGCGAGATCTGGTATCTCTGCCGTCAATATACGGCTAAGGAAGCCCTGGAGATGGGACTCGTTAATACAGTCGTCCCGTTTGAGCGGCTTGAAGAGGAGACCGTGAAATGGGCGCAGGAAATCTTGCAGCATTCCCCGACGGCCCTTCGCTTCCTGAAAGCAGCTTTCAATGCAGATACGGACGGCCTCGCCGGACTGCAGCAGCTGGCCGGGGATGCAACGCTGTTGTTCTATACCACAGACGAAGCCAAAGAGGGCAGAGACGCTTTTAAAGAAAAACGCGAGCCCGATTTCAAAAAGTTCCCGAAATTCCCCTGATCCGGCAGGATATTACGAACACCTACCCCAAATAATGTAATACACGATCTGTATGGATGGAATTAAGGATTTAATAGAGAGCATGGATTAAGATGAATTGGTTAAAAAGGCAAGCCCTTGAAAAACCGGATAAAAAATTTATCAACGGCCTGACATTCCGGGACGTGTTCGAACGCGTGAGCTTACTTTCGGTAAGGCTTTTGCCGCATGTCAAAAAACAAAAAAGGGTAGCGCTCCTTTCGAATAATTCTGAACAAATGGTGTTGTTTTTTCTGGCCTTACAGCTGCTTCAAAAAGAAGTATTGATGCTGAATACACGCTTGACCGCGGAAGAAATCGGCATACAAGTAAAAACCCTGGATATTCAGCTGATCTTGGCCCAGGATGATCTGGCTGCCGTCAATTTCAGCCAGTCATTTCCGGCCGGAGTGAAGTCATTTTCAGATGTAGTTGGGGATGATGTTACGGATGGTGTAAAGGCTGTTGCAGAACAAAATGCTTCAGAAGCATGCAGCGAATTTGATCCGGCCGCGGATCTTAACCCGGAACAAATTGCAGTCATTATGAATACGAGCGCCACGACCGGAGAATTCAAATCTGTTCCGCTGCGCTGGAAACAGTTTGCTGCCCATGTTAAGGCTTCTCAAAAAAGCCTCGGAGTCACAGAAGAAGATAACTGGCTGATGATTCTGCCGTTGTATCATATCAGCGCCTTAATGATTCTGCTGCGCAGTTTATACAACGGGACAGCGGTAACGTTGCTGGAAAGCTTTCGGGAAGAAGAAACATTAAACCTGGTTCAGGAAGGACAAGTCAATATGATGTCGGTTGTTCCGACCATGCTGAACAGAATCATTGACCGGATTGACAGGCATTGCTTGAGAGTGGTGCTTATAGGGGGGGAGTTCATACCTCGTCCCTTGGTTAAAAAATGTATGGTCAGGCAGATCCCTATCTATAAAACGTATGGCATGACGGAAACTGCCAGCCAATCAGCAACCTTTTCCGTTCTTCAATACCCGGATAAGCTTGATTCAGTTGGCCTTCCGCTGGACTCAGTGGAAATCCTGATCAAGAATCCAGGGCCTGACGGCAGCGGGGAAGTCCTGATTCAGAGTCCCATGGTTATGGACGGATATCTTGGCCGGGAAACGATCTCTGGATTTTTCCCTACGGAAGATATTGGTTATTTGGATCCAGACGGTTTCCTGTATATTCTCGACCGTCGTAAAAACATGATCATTTCAGGCGGGGAAAATATTTATCCACGGGAAATTGAAAATATACTCTACGCGCACCCTGGGATCAAAGAATGCGCTGTCATCGGAAGAAAAGATCCCAAGTGGGGACAGGTACCTGTCTTATTTGCAGTATCTTCATTAAACGAAGAAGAGATCAGGGACTATCTGTCTCCAAGACTCGCCCGCTATAAACTTCCCAGCGAGATCATCTTTTTGGCTGAACTTCCCCGGAATGCCATGGGAAAGGTCCGTCACAAGGCGCTGGAAGATATGCTGGCCGGGGGAGGAAACCCATGATCATAAAAAAAACAGAGCTGTTCCTTTTGGACATGCCTTTAAAGTTTACCTTTAAAACATCTCAGACCAGTCTGGACCGCCGGGAAACGATCATTCTTAAAGTCACAGACGAATCCGGGAATACCGGCTATGGCGAAGTTGTCGCTTTCTCTGATCCTTTTTATACTTCGGAAACGCTTGCCGATGCCAAACGCCTTCTGCTGGAAATTTATCTTCCGCGGCTGCTGCAGGAAGAGATTGTACATCCTTTCGACATTCATGCCTGGCTGGACAAAGCTTACCCGATGACAGGTGCCGGGGTTGAAAATGCGTTGCTGGACTTGTACGCGAGGCGTCAGGATATCCCTGTCATGGCGGCTGTATTTCAGGAGGAGACAAATACGCAGATTGAGGCGGGTATGGTTCTGGGAGATATGGATAGCGCCGGCCTGTTAAAACAGATTGAACAGTACCTGCAGGAAGGTTACGTCCGTTTTAAAATAAAGATCAAACCGCAGGACGGTTTTGCCAAACTCAACATGATCAGAACTGCCTATCCCTATCTCAAACTGCTGGCGGATGCCAACAGAAGCTTTCGCTCCGAGCACATTCCCGAATTAATGAAAATCGACGGTCTTGGTTTGCTGTGTCTGGAGGAACCTTTGGCTGAAGCGGAACTGACGGACTATCAGAAACTTCAGGCAGAAATGCAGACGCCTGTCTGTCTGGATGAAAGCATTTTAAGTGTAGCTGATCTGGAGAAGGCAATTGAATTAAAAGCCTGCCGCGCCTTGAGCATCAAGACCGGCCGGGTTGGCGGCCTGTTTTATGTCAGGAAGATGATTGAGCTTTGCCGGAAGCATCATATCTACTATTGGATCGGGAGTATGGTGGAAAGCGGAATTTCGAAAATACTGCACGTCCATTTGGCAAGTCTGAAGGATACCTATATTCCTGGAGATTTGTCACCGTCCCAGCGCTATTTTCCACAGGATATCATTCGGCCTGAGGTCACGGTTCAAAACGGCAGGATTGAAGTACCCCGGGGTCCGGGATTGGGAATTGCTGTCGATGAAAATGTCCTGGCTGATTATACCGTTGAGCATCACATATTCGCTTAGCAGCGTGCGCGGGAAAGGAGGGCCACTTGATGGAGAACCAGAAATACCTGATGGATTACCTGAATATTGAATATATACAGTATAAGGACAATACGTTTGAAGCCAAGATGAATTTAACGGCTTTTCATAGCCAGCCTTATGGCATATTGCATGGCGGGGCAACCATTGCTTTGGGAGAATCGGCTGCAGGATATGCCTCCAACCAGCTGCTGGACAATAGCCAGGTTGCTGTGGGCCAGAATATTACGGCAAATCATATGAAAGCAAAAAACATAGAAGGCTATATCCTCGCGAAAGGCAGACTGCTGCATCAGGGAAAAACATCTCATGTCTGGTTGATTGAAATGCTTGATGAAAAAGATGAGTTGATTTCCATAGTTACCGTGACAAATGCGGTTATCAATTACAATAGAGTGTAAAAAAGGCTGTTAAAGCCTTTTTTTAAAATATTATGAGGGTAGATCTGTATGCCACAATACCACACTGGTCTAGCTATGGACGTCGAAATATTTGTGACCACTGTGCCTGTAATGGCGTATTTTTTTGACAAAGATTGTATAATGTGATAATCTTTTTATTATAATCTACTAATTTAGTAATTTAGTAGATAAGTTGATATGAAAGAAATGATAAAATAAAATTTTGCTAAATTGGAGAGGTAACTTATGAAGATTCCGACGACGCTGAAACACAAACCTGTGATTGTATCGGAAGACTATGAACGGATTGACGGCAGAAATGCCTATGATTCTGACGCCAAAGGATTATCCCTGGGGCTGGCCCAGTGGAATGACAGGGGGAAGCTGGAGATATCCGCAAAGGTCTGGCGGTTCACCGGAGAAAAATGGTCAAGACAGTCCGAAGAGCTTCCGCTTCACCGTGTGATCGATCTTGCGATCCTGATTTGCAAATCGACACTTTATTTTCGTGAGGCCTACCGATATGAAAAAATGTATGATCCTGAGAAACCTGTCATTGACAGGATCGGGCTGCAGGGAGATGCAATGACCGTAGCCGTGTGTATGGATAATCCGATGATTGAAGGAGACATCAAGCTGTTCAGGCAAGTACTCAGCAATGACGATGAATTAATCGGAGAACGTTTGAGTACGCTTTCCAAACTGCTGAAGGAAATGGGGTATTAGACGATGGCGGGTACATCCGACCGGAAGAGGGAGCTCCGCAATGAATATAAGGAACGGAAAACTTCCGGTGGAGCTTTTATGATTACCAATAATGAAAACGGCAGGTATGTTCTGCAGGGCGCTGTTAATATCAGGCGGTTCCAGAACCGTTTTGATTTTTCCAAAGATACCGGATCCTGTGTGCTGACAAAACTTCAACAGGAATGGAATGAATATGGGGCCAAGGCCTTTAAGTTTGAAATTCTGGAAGAAATCGAAATGAAAGATACCCAGACCATGAAGGAATTTGAAGAAGACCTTCAGCTTCTCGAAGAGATATGGGCGGAAAAGTTGGATCCGAAACTAAGGATTCCCTGAGGTATCCAATGCGGTATTTTTGGTATCCAAGGAATGATGTATATTGGAACCTTTGACCTGTGAGAAGGATGTATCCTTCTCACGGGCATTTGTTTTTTTAATCACAGTTGGGTTGGCTAACATTACAATGGTCTGAGAAGAAACTAAACCATGAAGAAGATGATTCCAGATTGCTGAATAATACGTTTTCGTTAAGCGGAATTTTTTTAAGAAACCAACTTTCTGCCCACCTATAAGCGTGCCCAAAGAAAGCATAGAAATGACTGCTCCTTTTATCAAGTAATGATCTTTACCAGTTTTCTTAAGCGTATAAACTAAGGGAATTCCCCACAATGAGCCTATACCTAAATGTGCCAATTGACCTAATATGAAATTCTCGCGTCGTTTTGTTCTATACGGAGCTACAAATAATCCACCTGCTATATGACCATATAGTGTTTCAGTCTTCCCTGCCTTAAAAATCAATAAATTAGATACATCCATAGCAATCGTTCCAATTAAACCTCCTAGAAGGCCAATGATAATTGTATCTTTGCTCCTGCCTATTTTTAGCATTTAGAATACTCCTTTTTTATATAGAGTGCACTTATTTTGAGATTTTAGAATGGTATTTTTTACCGTTTAAAATGTTGCTATTCTGTCCGTTTCCTTTTTAACCTCGGCCCAGAAATTTTTTCTGACTGCAGCACTGACCATTGTCTTGATTATTCTAGTTATACTGATGATCAGAAGGACACGTATTTTACTGAAAAAATATACGCATAAAGCCTATGGCATAACGCCATAGGCTTAAGACTTGTCTTATTACGATTCTTTTTTTATGAGGTTCTATTTATCCGTGTTGTCCTTGTTGTCGGTGCTGTCTTCGGTGGCTTGTACTTCTACAGTTTGAGATTCAATTTGCTCTGGCACTGCAGCAGGGGATTCAGCCTGGTCCTCAGATACGATATCTTCAGCTGCGGCATTAACGGTGTTTGTATTTACCACTGCGGGTTCAGCACGGACCACGGTTTCACTGTTAGAACATGAATGGAAGTATCCGGTGATTTTTTGATTGATGAGACCTGCACCATACAGGACTACAGCAATGCCAAGGATGCTAAGCGGCTGGAAGATTCCGGGGAGCAGCTGACCGGGAATCAATTCCTTGGCGACCATTTCATATGGATAGCCTTGCGTGGTATACTGCGAAATGGTGTTGTTGAAATACACAACATTATTGACTAAAAGTGCAACAGCGATAACAGCTATAAAAGCAGAGGCGATATACATGAAAATCGAACTTCTGGGGAGTTTTTTTCTTGCTTGGGATTTCTTTCGTAGTTTCATAAAGATATTTCTCCTTTTTGCCTGTCACGGCGTTAATTATTTTGCAGACCTATATTTGTTTTGAAAATAAAGGTTCCTACTGATAATATAGACATTAATTCTTAAAATTATATTAGTGTAACTTACATTATCCATTTTTGATTTTATGCTGTATAATTGTACGAAGAGCCAAGCATCCTCATTGTCCCAATAGCATCAATTATCAGAGAATTATCAATGGGAAAAATCCGGGGTACCGTTTATAAGTAAAGGTTTTATTTAATTGGAAATAGTTGGGGGCATAAACATGATTAGTGTTACGAAGCTGTTATTTGATACCGAATATTTTGGAGATTCCTTGCGCTATAGTAAGCATGCTCATGGGGCCAGAAACGGAGCAACAGGTGATTCAGGACCGGTGGTTGTCTGGAATTCAACCCGGACTTGCAATTTACAGTGCGTCCATTGCTATATGGATTCAGATTCTCGGAAATATCACGGAGAACTGACAACGGAAGAAGCCAGGAGATTCATTGATGATTTAGCGGAATTTCACGTTCCTGTCTTGCTTTTTTCAGGCGGAGAGCCTTTGATGCGACCCGATTTTTTTGAACTTGCCGCCTATACGGCTCAGAAAGGAATCAGACCAACTTTATCTACGAACGGTACGTTGATAACACCGGAAGCTGCCCGGCGCATCAAAGAAATCGGCGTAGGTTATGTTGGAGTATCTCTTGACGGTCTGAGAGCGGTGAATGACAAGTTTAGGGGCAGAGAAGGGGCTTTTGCGGCTGCTATGGGAGGGATCCGGAACTGTGTGGAGGCAGATCAGCGCGTTGGTCTGCGCTTTACGATTAACCGTCATAATTATGAGGAACTGGATCGCATTTTTGATTTTATTGAAGCAGAAAAAATTGACCGTGTCTGTTTTTACCATCTGGTATACTCCGGACGGGGTAAGCAAATGGTCGCTGATGATATTGCTCCTGAAGAGTCGAGACAGGCGCTCGATACCATTATCCGCAGAACAAGAGACTTTGAAAAACGCGGACTGCACAAGGAAATCCTGACAGTTGATAATCACGCCGATGGTGTTTATCTCTATTTGCGGGCTTTATGTGAAGATCCGGCCAGAGCGGAGAAAATAAAGACACTCATCGGCTGCAATGGCGGAAATCGTTCTGGGATTGCGTTCGGAGAAGTTGATCCTTCAGGGCATGTACATCCGGATCAGTTTACGCAGCATATCTCGTTTGGCAATGTCCGAGAGAGAAAGTTCGGAGATATCTGGACTGACTTGAGCCAACCAGTGCTGGCAGGTTTGAAAGACCGTAAACCGCTTCTCAAAGGGCGATGTGCCGAGTGCCAGTATTTAGATTTCTGCAACGGTAATTTCCGTACCAGGGCAGAGGCTGTGACAGGTGATTTTTGGGAATCTGATCCGGCCTGTTACTTAACGGATGAAGAGATCGGAAAAAAGACTGCAGTTAATGATTGACGTTAGGAGAGGAAGAAGAATATGATTGTCTCTTGGAATACGACGAATGCCTGCAACATGTATTGTGATCACTGTTACCGCGATGCCGGATGCCGGGCCGAAGAGGAACTCAACACGGCTGAGGCCAGGACACTGCTGGAACAAATCGCCAAAGCAGGGTTTAAGATAATGATTTTTAGCGGCGGTGAACCACTCATGCGCCCAGATATTGTTGAACTAGTCGCCTATGCCAAAGAACTTGGTTTACGGCCTGTCTTCGGAACCAATGGTTCTTTGTTGACGGAAGATCTTGCCGCAAAGCTTAAAAAAGCCGGCGCCATGGGAATGGGAATTTCCCTTGATTCAATGAATCGAAAAAAGCAGGACGATTTCCGTCACTATGACGGAGCCTGGAACCAGGCTGTACAGGGTATGCGCAATTGCAAGGCAGTGGGACTTCCTTTCCAGGTGCATACAACAGTGATGGACTGGAATGCACATGAACTGGAAACACTTACGGATTTTGCGGTCCGGGAGGGAGCAGTGGCGCATCATTTTTTCTTTCTGGTGCCGACAGGCCGGGCAGTGTCTATAGAAGAAGAGTCTTTAAGGGCGGAAGCTTACGAAGAAGTGCTGACCAGGATCATGAAGAAGCAGCAAACCGTTGATATTGAACTGAAACCAACCTGTGCACCGCAGTTTATGCGAATTGCCAAACAGATGGGGGTAAACACCCGGTTCAGTCGCGGCTGTTTGGCCGGAACAGCATATTGCATTATCAGCCCGAAGGGTCAGGTACAGCCCTGTGCGTATTTGAATCTGCCTCTCGGTGATGTCCGGGACACACCTTTTGATGAAATATGGCGCAGCAATCTGGTTTTGCAAGAACTGCGCACGCTGGAGTATAAAGGCGGGTGCGGCAGCTGCGGGTATAAAAAAGTCTGCGGAGGCTGCCGGGCTCGTGCTGCTTTTTATGAAAACGGTGACTACATGGCTGAAGAGCCTTGGTGTTTATACCACGGCCGCAAGGGGGTCAGTTGCTAAATGGAGACAAAGGACCGGATTTTGCTGACCAGAATCCAGGCGGCCTTCCCGGTTGAGGAACGTCCTTATCAGGTTTTGGGAGAGATGCTGGGGCTAAACGAAGAAGAAACATGGCAGCGGGTTAACCAGCTCCGGCAAAAAGGAATGATCCGGCGGATAGGTGGAGTCTTTGATTCTCGTCGTCTTGGGTATTTCAGCACGCTTTGCGCGGCTAAGGTCCCGGAAGAAAAAATATCCATTCTTGCGGATTTTTTAATGGAAGTCCCCGGAGTTACGCATAATTATTTGCGGGATCATTGTTACAATATGTGGTTTACGGTCATCTCCCGGTCACAGGTTGGGCTGATGCAGCTTTTGGAGCAGGCAAAGAATATTTTGGGAAGTCCTGAAGTTTACAGCCTTCCCGCTATCCGGCTGTTCAAGATAGGCGTGCTGTTTGACCTGGAAAAGCGTACAAAGAATAAGCTGCCCATTGCAAATACCGACTATTCGTCTCAGGAAGGGCGGCCTGCTTTTCAGGCCAGGGAGGAGGATAAGGCCTTAATCCGCATTTTGCAGGGTGATTTGGCTCCGTCGCTTTGTCCTTTTTCTGAGGCAGCCTCCAGATTGGGATGGTCAGAAGAAAGTGTCCGGGCAAGAATCCAGGACTATAAGCGTGACGGGGTGCTGCGGCGTTTTGGTGCCATCCTGTATCACCGAAAAGCCGGATTTACTTCAAATGCGATGGGGGTATGGGTTGTTCCAGAAGCGCAGATTGAAGAAACCGGTCACATCATGGCCGCCTTTAAGGAAGTAAGCCATTGCTATCAACGCCCTGATCTTCCAGATTGGCCTTATAATCTATTTACCATGATCCATGGGCATTCACCGTCGGAGTGCAGGAAAACAATGGAGAGAATTTCTAAGGTTACAGGCATACGACAGTATGAGATGCTGTTCAGTCATGCTGAATTGAAAAAGACAAGCATGGAATATTTCAGGGAAGAAGAGTAGAACAGCTCATTTTTGGCGAGGGCGCAACGGGACTTAAGTTCTGTTGCGCCCTCGTTCCTTATGCTTTATTGATTTGTCTGTTATCCGGTGATTGTCTGCCGGTATCTTCTTCAGATTAGAGTAAAAACTGCATTAATAGCCAAACTAATCAGGATAGAATACTTGAATTTGGCGGTAGATGTCAGGATGTTTGATCAGCTTATCACGAGAATACGCAGCAAGAATATAGGAAAAGAAAAACCTTTGCTTGATGAACGATCCCAAGCTGGGGAGCATCTGTCAAGCGCAATTGGACATAACCGGCAGGCCCTGCAGCAGATTTTTGAAAAATGTTCGGATATTTCCTTCAGAGAATTTCAGCTGCACTCTACCAAAAAAATCAAAGCGTTTATTGTGTACGCAGACAGCCTGTGTAAGCCCGAAATTATTAATGACGCCATTTTAAAGCCGATCATGCTGGAGGTTTCTGCAAGGGAAAAGGATTTCCAAACAAAAAAAGATCCCAGGACGAACACAGGGATTAGTACGGATACGAGTCTCGGAACAAACGCCGGTGACATACCCGACATTGTTCTTCAGCATCTGCTATCCAATTACAAAGCCGATACGTTATCTTTGATTTCCGAAGCAGTAAACGCTGTGCTGGAGGACAATCTCGTTCTGATTATTGACGGGTACCCGATTGGCATTAAAGCTTCTGTCCAGGGCTATAACATCAGACAGATCAATGAGCCGACGACCGAACCAAACATTCGCGGGCCTAGGGATGGTTTCGTAGAAAATATCGGAACAAACTTAAGTCTTTTGAGACGCAGGATCCGGACCAGCCGTCTGAAGGCCGAGAACATGACAGTCGGAACATTGTCTAAAACGAAGGTAAATATTTGCTATATTCAGGGAGTAGCGAATGAAAAGGTTGTAGCCGAAGTTAAATCGCGTATTGAAGGCATCACGATCGACAACGTTCTGGACAGCAGCTATATTGAAGAATTTATTTCCGATGAGCCAATCAGTTTGTTTCCGCTTGTACAGTATACAGAACGGCCGGACAAGGCGGCAGCTTCGCTGTTTGAAGGCAGAATTGCCATTATCGTCGACAATTCACCCTCAGTATTAATCGTTCCATGTACTTTTATAGCATTGATACAGGCTTCTGAGGATTATTACTACAGTGCGTTGTTTGGTTCTTTTGCACGAATAGGCCGTTTCATCGCAATCAATATCGCTTTACTGGTTCCTGCAATTACAGTTGCAGCGTTTTCTATCAATCAGACGCTTATTCCGATATCCCTTCTAAATACGGTAGCCGGAGCTAGGGAAAATCTGCCGCTGCCCATTTCTATGGAAATATTTTTAATGGAACTGGTTTTTGAACTTCTGCGTGAGGCCGGGGTGCGATTGCCGAGGACTGTCGGCCAGGCAGTCAGTACGGTAGGAGGTTTGGTGATCGGGCAGGCCGCAGTCGATGCCGGGATTGTCAGTCCGACTTCAGTGGTAGTTGTCGGTCTGACAGCGATTGCATCGTTTACGTTCCCGGATTACAATGTCGGAACCAGCATCCGGATCATCCGTTTTGGCTTAATTATTATGGCCAGCGTTTTTGGAATTGTGGGAATTATCTTTGGGCTGATGATTCTGCTTACCCACCTTTGCAGTCTGCGTTCTTTTGGGGTACCGTATTTGTCGCCCATCGCGCCGCTGACACCGCGGGATCTGAAAGATACCGTTATCCGGGTGCCCTGGTGGGCAATGCTTACCCGACCCAGGTTCTTCGGAGGCAAGGAACCTTTGCGCAGCGATGCTAATCAGTTGAAGCAGAAACTTAAAAAGAGGGGGAATAGAAAATAGGCAAGGAACGAATATCTGGTACGCAAACCGCGATGCTGCTGTTTATTGTGATGACCTCAACCGCAATCCTGTTTATTCCGGGATTAACTGCGCTGACAGCCAAACAAAATTCCTGGCTAGAGATCCTCGGAGCAGGGATATTGACTTTTGGCATATTGATCATTTTGGCCAAGCTGGCACAGCGGTTTCCGGGACTCACAATAGCAGAATATCTGCCGCTCATTCTAGGAAAAATCGGAGGCAAGGCGCTGGCTGTTTCCTATATCCTATTTTTTATTGTCCTAAATATCCTCGTCGTTAGGGAAACTTCGGAATTTTTAACCGTATCCGCTTTATTTGGAACGCCGGGCATTCCTATCAATTTGGTATTTGTACTTATTTGCTGGTATTCTGCGCAAAAAGGGATTGAAGTGATTGCGCGGATGAACCAATTCATCCTGCCTCTATTTGTATTTGCTTATCTAATGGCCTGTATCTTGGCGATTCCGAAAGCAGATCCAAACAGTCTGCTTCCTATTTTGGAAGACGGGATCAGTCCGGTGATGCAGAATATATGGATACCGGTTCAATGGTATGGCGAGATTGCCGTATTGCTGATGTTAATCCCTCTGATGAACAAACCTCAGGAAGTGCTGAAGAAGGCATCCTACGCGGTTATTAGCACAATGCTTTTGTTGACTTTCGGATCGCTGGTTGTACTGACTGTCTTAGGGGCGGATGTGGCCGGTCAAATGATTTTTCCGATATGGTTTACTGTGAAAACAATTGAGTACGGGAATTACATTCAACGTATAGAATTATTGGTATTGCCGTTATGGCTGACTGGGATCATGGTCAAATCCTCTTTGCTTTTTTATGTAACGATACTCGCAGCCAGACAGTCAGTCGGCAGAAAGCATCCGAAACTTATTGCCGCTTCAGTGATGGTTATCGTATTTTCAGGGGCAGCGTTCCTTGTACCCAACACCATGGCGCTGCTGGAACTCCTGACAAAATACTGGCCGTACATATCTTTGTTATTTGAAGCTGTACTGCCGTTACTGCTGCTTGCTATTACATTAATCAGAAAGAAAAAAGGAGGCTGTATGCAGTGACATCAAAAGCAAAAAGATATGCCCGGATGATTCTTTTGATGCTGAGTTTGCTTTTCCTTACAGGCTGTTGGAGTAGAAATGAGGTTGAGGATTTGGCTATGCTGACTGGCGGGGCGATCGATTACTCGTCCGAAAAAGGTCAGGAAAAGTATGAGGGTCAATGGGTAATCATTCGTCCGCCAAGCTCCAGTAATTCAGACGGTGGTGCGTCTTCCAGCAAATCTACGGATCTGGTGTATAAAGGGGAAGGGGAAGCTGAAACATTTATGGAAAGCGTAATGGATATAAATAAACAGCTACCGCGTTTGCAGACCAGTAGCCATTCAGTATTTTTCATTTACGGGGAGAATATGGCTAAGGAAGTGACGGCCAAGGTGACGGAAAACTTTCTGCGTTTTCCTGAAAGCAGACCCAATGAATTGTTATTTGTGACCAAAGGAAATGCTGGGCTTTTTCTTCAGGCCAAGCCGGTACTTGTTTCGAATCTTTTTAAGCAGATAAAAAAACAGCAGGAGATTGCGCTTCGTACGGGAGTTTCAAGAGGGGTTACCTATCTGGAATTTTGTCAATGGCTCCTTAGCCCGGACCGGGATCCGGTGCTGCCGCAGATTAAATGGAATGATGTAAATCAAAGCGATAGTATTATGATTGAAGGCTTTGGCGTATTTCGAAGCGACAAACTTGTTGGCTGGCTGGACAGGGATGAGTCTAAAGGATACTTGCTTCTGACGCATGATTCTAAAGACAGCCTAATGACGTTTAAGTTTGAATACGGCTCCCAGATAATCAGTTACCAAATGGGGGTCTCCAAGCATAAAATCAAAGCAAAAATGGTTGATGGAAAACCAGTCTTTCATATATTAATCCAAACTTTCGGGACAATTCCTGAAACCGCTAATATCCAAATCTCCACGAAAAATGTCAAGCAAATGGAAGCAGCCGCTGCAGAAAGCATCAGAGAGGCGATGTTAAAGAGCATTTCAAAAGCTAGGTTGTATGACTCGGATTTTTTGGGTTTGATGCAGCACCTGCACCGTCATGAGCCGTCAGCTTGGAAGGAAGTCGAGGCTGACTGGCGGAAAGCCTTTCGGGAAGCAGAGATCGAAGTAGAGGTTCAAGCAAAGAATGTAGCGGAAGGGGACTTAAAGCAATCCTTTAATCTGAAGGACTAGGAACATTTCAGCGTATTCAAAATGGCCTTAAAGATTTCATGCAAATTAATAGATGTTAAAAAGAACCAGAATGTACTATAATTCCTAATATAATAGTTAATATTATCATGCTGCAGGATCGGTTCGGTTCAGACTTATCCGATTTACCGGCCTTCTTGATGATATAAAAGGAGAATGCATTTAATGAATATGAAATTTATCAAAAAAATACCAACGGCCGAGGAAATCATTGAACAGATACCGTTACCTGAACATATAAAAAAAATAAAACAGGACAGGGAAGAGCAGATCAGCAATATTTTAGAAAACAAGGATAACCGCTTTATTCTGATCATCGGACCCTGTTCGGCGGATAATGAGGACTCGGTATGTGAATATATTGGAAAGCTCGCTGTCATGCAGGAAAAAGTCAAGGATAAGATATTGATCATCCCGCGGATCTATACCAACAAGCCCCGTACTACGGGGGAAGGCTATAAGGGGATGGTCCATCAGCCCGACCCGAGCAAAGAACCTGATTTATGCGAGGGGATTATAGCCATCCGTAAGCTCCATATCCGAGCCCTGTCGGAATTCCATATGCCGGCAGCTGATGAAATGCTTTATCCGGAGAACTACACGTATCTTCTCGATGTGCTGGGTTACATTGCAGTCGGTGCCCGCTCTGTGGAGAATCAGCAGCACCGCTTAACCGTCAGCGGCGTATGTACACCGGTCGGCATGAAAAACCCAACGAGCGGGGACATAACGGTTATGCTGAATTCGATTTATGCCGCCCAGCAAGGGCATCATTTTATCTATAACGGCTGGGAAATAGAGACATCCGGTAATCCGCTTGCACATGCTATCCTAAGAGGGGCCGTGGATTCCTCCGGGAGAAATATCCCAAATTATCACTATGAGGATTTAATCTATGCCGCCTACGAATATGAAAGGCTCCAGCTGGCTAATCCAACAATCATTGTGGATACCAACCATGCCAATTCGATGAAACGCTTCTACGAACAGCCTCGGATCGCGCGGGAAGTTCTGACAAGCAGAACGTATGACCCGCTGTTGAATAAAATGATTAAAGGACTGATGATTGAGAGCTATCTGGTGGAAGGCAGGCAGGAGATCGGAACGAATATCTATGGAAAATCCATTACCGACGCCTGTCTGGGATGGGAGAAAACGGAAGAATTGATTTATAAAATAGCTGAAAATGTTTGAGCTTGGGGGATTAAGAACCATGCTTTTGGAAGAACAAAGGAAACAGGTCATTGATATTGCCAGACAGGCCCTTCAGTCCGGGTTAATTATGCGGACGATGGGAAATTTCAGCATGCGGGACTCGAAAACAGGCTATGTATGTATAACCCCGAGTGGGATGGATTACTCTGTGGTCAGACCGGAAGATATAGTTGTGATGGATACGCAGCAGATTGTGATCGATGGCAGCCGAAAACCTTCGATCGAAAGCGGGATGCATTGTCTTGCCTACCAGGAAAGACCGGATGTGCTCGGTGTTTGTCATACCCATTCCTGCTTTGCGACAGCCTGGGCCTGTGTGGAGGAACCTTTTCCGCTTGTCTTGGCCGAAATGGCTGCTGTGCTGGGTGGAAAACTTGAAACGGCCCCTTTTTTCCCGATGGGTTCCGAGGAGCTGGCTGAGGCTACGATCCAGACCCTTGGCATACAAAATGCTGTACTGATGAGCAATCACGGCCAGTTGACGGTAGGCCCGACGCTCGATAAAGCCCTGGCCAATGCGCAGCTTGTCGAAGAGGCTGCCAAGATTGCCTGCTATGCAGTCAGTATTGGAAAACAAAAAGTGATTTCTCCCGGGCAGGCCAATTTGCTTCAGCAGTGGATCTCGGAAAATTACGGACAGTAGAGAACAAAAGAGGGAAAACAATGAAGCTAAACCAAACGAACACGATAAACCGTTTCGGTGAATTTAAAGACAAAAAATTAGAGAAGGAGTACGAAGAGTCTGAGTTAATTGTTTTATTTAAATATCTCCGGCCAATCGTACTTTTTCTGGGAATCCTATATTTCCTTTTTGTTATTCCGGACTTCTTTTTTGTAAAGAACCCGAAAGCATTTCAATTGATATTTCTGGTAAGAGCCGTCTATTTGATCCTGATAGGTATATTTTTTTTCAGGATGAAATCCATAAAAAAGTATTCAACGCTGTGTTTCTGGGTTACGCTTTATGAAGTAATGGCATCTGTTGTATTTATTTTTGTCTTTTACCAATATGAATCTCCGGATTTTTTTATTCAAGCCTTTGGTATTATCGCGATTATTTTAGCGGTTTGTTTAGTCCCGAACCGTTGGATCAATATGATCATGGTCTCCGTATTTATTGCGGTCACTTTTTTTGCTGCCTCGATCTATTTCTTGGAGCAAATGGATGCTTCGGATTTTCCCGCGGCAATTTTTTATATCTTATTAGTGACGGCCCTGAGCAGTAGCGCTTCATTTAGGACCCACCTTTTTAAAAGAATCCATTTCCTAAACGGCAGAGATCTGATCCAACTGTCCATTAGAGATCCGTTAACGGGGATCTATAACAGGCTGAAATTTGATGATGAGCTTGATAAATGGATCTCCTATGCGAAAAGATATCCTTGTGATCTTTCACTTATGATTTTCGACATTGACTATTTTAAGAAAATTAACGATTGCTTTGGACATTTAACTGGGGATAAGGTTCTTACGGAGGTTACGGATCTGGTCAGAGGAATGATAAGAGAAACAGATATCTTCGCCCGCTGGGGAGGCGAGGAATTCGTTATTCTGCTACCGAATACCCATAAGAGTGAGGCTGTGGAAATAACAGAAAGAATAAGAAAGAGGATATCAGACTATGATTTCACTTCCGGCCATCTAACCTGCAGTTTCGGAGTAGATTCTTGGCGCAAGGAAGAAGAACGGGACAGTTTTGTGCAGCGTGTTGACACGCTATTGTTGAATGCTAAGGAGATGGGTAAAAACAATGTACAAAGTGACGATGTCCATTTAAACCAGCCAACACTGCTCACTGAATGAACACGGTCATTCGATCATCATAGGAGGAAAGATATGTCAGACTTTGAAAATATTTTGGGTAATGTTAAAACCTGGGTAAGAGAAGTCGGTAATCTTCAGAAAAAAAACTTCCGCAAGAAGAATCTTTATATCGAAACGAAGTCGACAGAAGTAGATTTGGTAACGGAGGTCGACAAGCTTTCGGAAGATTATTTTCTGAAAGCGATTCAGGATAAATACCCCAGCCACAGCATTCTGTCTGAGGAATCCGGAGTGCATCAGAACAAGGATTCGAATTATCTATGGATTATTGATCCGCTGGATGGAACGACGAATTACGCGCAGGGTCTACCGGTCTTTGCGGTATCGGTGGCACTTCAATATAAGGAAAAGACGGTGCTGGGCGTTGTTTATTTGCCGATGCTAGATCTGCTTTTCGAAGCGGTGACCGGTCAGGGAGCCAGCCTGAACGGCAAAAAAATAAACGTTGCCGCTAAATCCAGATTAAAGGAATGCCTGCTGTCCACCGGTTTCCCATACGACCAGTCTGAAAATCCGGACAACAATACGAACTATTTTGCATACTTTGTGCCCAGATCGAGGGGGATACGCAGAATTGGTTCCGCAGCCTATGACCTTGCCAACGTGGCCGCAGGAATCATTGACGGCTATTGGGAACTTAACTTAAGTCCCTGGGACGTTGCCGCTGGCATTCTGCTTGTTGAGGAAGCAGGCGGGAAAGTCGCGCTTCTTGAGAAAAAGAGAGGGATATCCCTGATTGCAGGGAATGAAAATATTGTTGGCCAGATATTTCAAGGAATGTCTTCGGTCGACCAGCAAGATATCAGTTGATGACTTTGAACCATTCAAAACCCTTGAGCAGAGGATTGCTGCCCTCACTCCTGAATGTGTTCTAATTTATTTTGCGCAGGACTGTCAATGATCTCACCCTCGTAGGTAAAACGGGATCCATGGCAGGGGCAGTCCCAGGATGCTTCAGCTGAATTCCACTGCAATTCACATCCCAGATGGGTGCAGGTCGTGTCGACAATATGCAGGACCCCTTGCTGGTCGCGATAAGCACCTGCTCGTTGGCCGTCATGTTCGATGATTTTGCCTTCGCCTCTGGGAATTTCCGCTATGCCCGGGACGGATGACAGCTTGCCGGAAATCAGGTGTTTGGCGACGTTCAGGTTTTCCTGGACAAAGTTTTTGGCTGAGGCGACCGGCGTAAAGCGGGAAGGGGAATACACATTCATCCAGGGGCTGTAGCTGTTCAGGATCAGGTCCCGGAAAATAAGAGCGGCGGCCGTACCTGTGGTCATTCCCCATTTGCCAAACCCTGTAGCGACGTAGACATCAGGCGTATCGGTCGTGAGATTACCGATATAAGGGACTTCATCCATCGTCGTATAATCCTGTGTGGACCACCGGTAAGGGATATCCTCAACCTCAAAAAGCTGCCTGGCAAAATCTCTGAGTTTTAGGTAATGATTGTGGGTATCTTCTCCCTGCCCCGTCTTGTGATGTTCGCCGCCAACAATTACCAAATTGTTTTCCTTGTCGTGTTGAGAACGTAGGGAACGGGTCGGGTCTTCAGCAGAAATATACATGCCTCCGGGATAATCTCCTTTGATTCTGACACCTAAAGCATAAGAACGTTCGGGATAGAGTCTCGTGAAAAATAAACCCATAGCCTCATAAAAAGGGTAATGAGACGCGATAATAACCTTTGATGCAGCAATTCTTGGCCCGTTATCGGTGAGCACTAAACAAGGGGTGCCTTGCTGAATGTCAACAGCTTTGGTTTGTTCAAAAATATGACTTCCCTTTCCAGGTATTTCCTTGGCAAGTGCGAGCAAATATTTTCGCGGATGAAACTGAGCCTGGTCATCAAAACGAACAGCGCCTTTAATCGGGAGCGGGAGAGGAATTTCCCGCAGGAAAGAAGCTTTGATGCCGAAAGTCTCAGCGATTTTGGCTTCTTCCATGATTTCCGGAATATAACGATCCTGCTGTGTAAAAATATAGGCACTTTGCCGTACAAAATCGCAGTCTATGTTGTTATCCTGAATCAGTCCGGCAATCAACTGTAGGGCAATTTCATTGGCTTGCGCATACTGTCGGGCTTTTTCTTCCCCAAATTTTTTCTGCAGCTTAGCATAGATTAAGGAATGCTGTGAAGTAATCTTGGCGGTCGTATGACCTGTAGTCCCTTGAAGAATGCGGTCGGCCTCAAGGACAACCACCTTATATCCTTCCTTTTTTAAAAGAAAAGCAGAAGTAATCCCTGCGATTCCGCCGCCAATGACTGCAATATCGGCTTCAACATCCTCATTCAGAGCCGGATACTCGGTCCGGGGTGTCGAAGCCATCCAGTAAGACTGAGGCACTCTTCGGAAATCTGTCGGATAATTTTCCATCGGTTTATCCTCCTGAAAGTGAATAATCTTTGAATCTTACGGTATTATCTTTAGCAGATGAAATAAAAATATCCAATGACCCGGCAATCGTGTAAAATAGTCTTATGATAAGCGACGAAGGAGATACATCGGTGGAAGCATATGATGAGAAGGTGCTCGCAGAACTGAAAAAATGGCAGAGAAAAATGACCAGGAACGCATCGCTGACCGACAGGGTAGCAAAAAATATTCAGAACAGAACGAACAGGCTGATTCCGGATAAAGCTCATGAAATTATCACAGCTGCGATCAAAAATATGGTGGGGGCTGTTTTGACAGGATCCGAATTTACGACAAGGGAACCGCTTAAAAATATTGACCTGAAGGAACGAGACAGACTTGCTTTGGCTAAAATCAGCGTCTACAAAAAAACGGCCAGTCTGGAAGGGGCGGGCACAGGAGCAGGCGGCATCTTGCTTGGATTTGCAGATTTTCCTCTGCTCTTAAGTATCAAGATTAAGTTCTTATTTGAGATGGCAAGCATTTATGGATTTGATATCAAAGATTTAAGGGAAAGACTATATATCCTGCACCTGTTTCAGCTGGCTTTTTCCAGCAGAGAGAAACGGATGCAGGTCTTTCAAAGAATTTTGGACTGGGATGAATACATTTACAGGCATCCTATTTCAATGGAAACAGTTGACTGGCGCACTTTTCAGCAGGAATACAGAGATTATATTGATCTCGCCAAGCTTTTGCAGCTGGTACCTGTCATCGGAGCTTTTGTCGGTGCAGTAGCGAATTACCGGTTGCTTGGGGAACTAGGCGATACGGCTATGAATGGCTACCGTCTGAGATTATTAAAAGATAAGATAGATACTATGATCTGATTACAAACCCCGATAATTCAATTCGATTATGCTATAGATTAAATCATAACGGAAAATATACCGATATGAATTTGGCGCGGAAAAGGAGGATACGAATGAAGGAACCCGCTGAACAAGATCGTAACGCTGAACTTGAAGAATGGATATTAATCACTGAAGCCGCGAATGAAATTGAGGCGGATATTATTGAATCTATCCTTGATTCTGAAGAAATTCCCTGCTATAAAAGGTACAATGAAGCCGGGGATTATCTTCGAATCTATATGGGGATGACCAATTTCGGTGTGGAAATCTATATCCCGGGAAATCTGAAGGAAAAGGCGGAAGGCCTTCTGAATTCAATAAATACGCAAGACGACCAGGAATAACAAATATTCTATGCGAGTTTTAAGATTTGTGTTATAACTTAGAGTGTGATAGATAATCATTATTCAATTTATTTCAAAGGGGGAGTTTATCATGCCGCATATCATCGTTAAATTATGGCCCGGCCGAAGTGACGAACAAAAAATAGCCTTAGCCGACAAAATGGCCGAGGCGATGACGGAAATAATGGGAATTCCCGATAAGAATATTTCGGTTTCTTTTGAAGAAGTAGCCAAGGAAAAGTGGACCGAAGAGGTTTATAATACCGACATCCTGGCCAAAGAAAGTCTGTTGTATAAAAAGCCGGGTTATTAATGTTTAGGAGTGGTGTGAATGCGGAAGGTTAAGATTATAACCGACAGTACCAATGACCTTTCAGCAGAATTGCTTCAAGAATATGATATTGATGTTGTTCCGCTGCATGTTGATTTTGGAGAAGAAACCTACAGGGATGGCATAGACTTAATTCCGGCAAGGCTTTTTCAGCTTGTGGAAGAAAAAAAGTTGCTTCCGAAGACGGCAGCTCCTTCACCGTATGCGTATGCAGAATGTTTTCGGGAATATTTTGATCAGGGGCAGGACATTATTGTAATCACCATTTCTGCTCAGATGTCCTCATCTTACCAAAATGCCGCCCTTGCTGCCTCGGAATTTCCACAGGGAAGAATCTGGGTAATTGATTCCCAAAACCTGTCTACAGGCATAGGAGCTTTGGTGATTACAGCTGCCGAATATGCCCGACAGGGGCTCCAGGCGGAAGAAATTTCGGCAAAGATCCGGGATTCGGTTGCCAAGGTCCATGTGAGCTTTGTGATCGATACGCTGGAATACCTTTATAAAGGCGGCAGGTGTAATGTTCTGCAGAACCTAATGGGTAGCGTCCTGAAAATCCGGCCGACCATCGGTGTAGAAAATGGGAAAATGCTTGTCGTTGATAAAGTGCGCGGAGAAAAGAAAAAGGCCTTGGATAAATTGATTGAGAATGCCAGGCGGGATTCTGTAGATTCAAAACAAATCTTCATCACCCACTCCCTGGGAAGTGAAGAGGAAGCCGTCTACTTGAAGTGCGCGTTGCAGGATATTTATCCGTATAAAGAAATTCTGATCACCAATGCAGGCTGCGTGATTTCCAGTCACTGCGGCCAAAAGACA
The DNA here is from genome assembly GCA_009910795.1 of Dehalobacter sp. CP. The sequence goes on from VMEE01000081.1 coordinate 58,784, forward strand.
ATCGGTGTGATTTATATCAGAAAATAAAACGCCAAAAATGATGGTGCTTTTCAGCTACTTAATCGTAATTACTTAAAAATAGTATTGCGTTATGCCAAATAATAATGCCAAATAATAATAAAGAAATTACAATTTTGACAAAACGTTTACGGAAATGTAACGAAAGTGCTATTAAATTGTAACAAAAGACCATTGAAATCATGGTTTGTTTCTAATATAATAAGTTCTAGTTAATAAAGTTAGGAGCAATCATGGAAAAATTATTAGTAAAGTATGATGATTATTTTCTTGCAGTAGCCAGACCCATTATCGAGCACGATGAATACCAGAAAATGAAAGTGATCCCGCATCACCATGGCTCAGTCTTTGAGCATTCTCTGGACGTTGCTTACCTGTCTTATAAGATTGCCATGAAGTTCAGACTCGATGTCATTTCGACGATCAGAGGGGCACTTCTTCACGACTTCTACTTATACAAGTTTAAGAAAAGAGAAGACAAGAACCTGCTCGCAGAAAGCTACCGGCATTCACGCAATCATCCGAAGATCGCGGTGAAAAATGCGCAGAAATACTTTGAACTGAACAAAAAAGAACAGGATATCATTTCCAATCATATGTTCCCAGTCGGACTGCCAAGAAGTTATGAAGCCTGGGTAACCACAATCGCAGATAAAAGCCTGGCGCTGACCGAATACACCACGAGAGTATACTGCTTTGCCTATCTGAAACTGTATCTGCATCTGGTTCAAAAATCTGCTTAACGCGAATACATTAAAAAATTTATACTGATAACTTTAAAGTATTCAATAAAATCGAATTAAATAGAATCGAATTAATAAAATATAGAAGAATCTAATAATAATCACCATGATCGACGAAGAATGAAATCAACCCATCAGATTCAGAATGTTAACCGGTTTGACCGGTTTTTCTGTTTTGGGACAGAAATAAGCTCTGCTGAACAAAAGCCCGACGGTACGGTTGTTTTTGATGAAAGATATGGTAAAATCTGAATAGAACAAAGAGAACGGGGTGTTTTCTTATGACAGTCAAAGAGTTAAATCAGCTCTTAAAGGAAAAAGGCTATAAATTTACCAGCCAAAGACAGTATGTTTTTGAGGTAGTAACGGAAAATCAGGGAAAGCACCTGAACAGTCAGGAGATTTTCGAGCTTGTCCGTAATAGATTTCCCGAAATTGGTGTTGCTACCGTCTACAGGACGCTATCGCTGTTGGAAGCGATGGGGCTGATTTACGGTGTTGATTTTGAAGATGGATTCCGCAGGTACGATATCGTGAAAGATGACGAGGAACACCGGCACCACCATTTGATTTGTCTGGAGTGCGGAGCCATTAAAGAAGTCGAGGAAGATTTGCTGGGAACAATTGAAGAAAATATTATGAAGAAGAATAAATTCAAAGTAATTAACCACCGTGTTAAGTTTTATGGTTATTGCGAAAAATGTCTGGCAAAGATCGAACGTGATCAATGATCATTAACGTAAAGAAATTATGATGTCATAAGGCATGGATGAAGAATAATGGCAGTAAATCAAAAAACGAACGTCGTAAGGATCCTTAAATCAAAAGAGATCCGGCATGAAGTCTATGAATATGAAGTGGAAGACGGACTGATAGACGCTGTATCCGTAGCCCGGAAGATGGGATTTGACCCGGAACGGGTATTTAAAACGCTTGTTACAACCGGAAAAACAACAGGGACCAATGTTTTCATTATCCCTGGAAATTGCGAGCTGAATTTAAAAAAAGCTGCCGAGGCAGCCGGGGACAAAAATATTGAGATGCATAAATCTAAAGAACTTTTGCCGCTCACGGGCTATATTCACGGCGGCTGTTCCCCTATCGGGATGAAGAGGGATTTTCCGACCTATCTTGAGGAGATGGCCTCGGAATATGATTACATCATTATCAGTGCGGGAAAAATCGGGATGCAAGTGAAACTTGATACGGCGGAACTCGTCAAACTGACGGATGCCAAACTGGCTGACCTTGTATAGTTCAGTCGGCTTTCTACTTTCTAGAACCGGTTAGAACTTCTCAATTGAGAATTATCTGTAAGAGCATCCTGGTAAGAACAAATCTTTATACTTCGCTATAGTACCGGTGCCAGAAGTCGCGAAATGGACTCTTTAAACTTGATCAGACCGGAACGCTTCGCATATTTCTCGGGCGTCAGTTCGGTACATAAAAGCAGATCTTCATTATAAATTTTGCAGAGATTTTCCGAAATGCCGACATCATAAATAAATGCATTGACTTCAAAATTCAGTCGGAAGCTTCTGATGTCAAAATTCGCCGTACCGACAGAGGCAATTTTTTTATCGACCACGATGGTTTTCGAGTGCAGAAAACCGTTATTGTAGATATAGATCTTGGCCCCGGCTTTGATCAGTTCCCCGACAAAGGAATATGTTGCCCAGTAGACAAAAATATGATCCGGTTTGTTCGGGATCATTATTTTTACGTCGACACCGGACAGCGCGGCAATTTTCAGAACTTCGAGGATACTGGAGTCAGGCACAAAATAAGGCGTGTGAATATAGATAGATTTCTTGGCGGAGTTGATCATTTTGATATAACCCTGCTTGATTTCTTCATGGGGAGAATCCGGGCCGGAGGAGACGATCTGAATACCGCTCGTTCCGACAACTGCTGGTTCCGGGTAATACTTTGCCGAATGCTTGATTTTTTCACCTGAAGCAACTTTCCAGTCGAGCAGGAATCTTGTCTGCATACTGAGAACGGCGGTGCCTGTTATTTTGAGGTGAGTATCACGCCAATAACCCATCTTTTTCTTCAGGTTGATGTATTCATTGCCGACATTGAAGCCGCCGATATAACCTATCTGACCGTCAATGATCACTAGTTTGCGGTGGTTTCTGTAATTGAGCCTCAGGTTAATATAACTCAGAAATGAAGGGAAAAATTTTTCGACACTTCCGCCGGCATCAATCAGCGGCTGAAAATCATCCTTCCGCAGTTTGTTACCGAAGGAATCAACCAGTAGCCTGACTTCAAGGCCTTCTTTGGCTTTTTCGGTCAGAATTTTGATTAATTGCAGCCCCAACGAATCTCTTTTAATAATAAAATACAGAACGTGAATATGGTCTTTGGCTTCGAGGATCGTGCGGAAAAGGTCTTCAAATTTCTTTCTGCCGTTTGTAAATATTTCTACGCTATTGTCCTGGGAAAAGAGTGCCTGGCTCTGAATCTGATGTAGCAGAATCATATCTTTGTAGTTTTCCATCGCTGGGTCATTAAAGGTCAATCTTCCGGACTGAAGATCTTCAATTTCTTTGTTTAAAAGCGCAGCGTATTTCAAATGTTCCTTCGCTCCGAGTTGGAACATTTTTTTGCGTGTCAAATTCTGAGAAAACATAAAATATAGAATCGCTCCACCAGCGGGGAACAAAAATAAAACAAGAATCCAGGCCAAGGTGGAGGTTGGATTTCTTCTTTCTAAAAAAATAACGGTACAGGCCAGTAAAATATTGATCATATATAGAACGGTAACAACGTGGGAACTGAGTTCGGTAAAGGATAGTGTCATTATATCGTTCCTCTCAAACAAAATACCTGTTTATTCTTTTATATCAGAAAGATGTCAAGCTGGCAATTATTTTGTAAAATGGCGAAATTTTCATAGAACGGCACAATACTGGGAATACCATAGAGAGGACGAAATATTTCTAAGCGGAGGCAAGTCATGACGATTCTTGCACTGCTCACAGCTTGCTTGATTTGGCTGCTGGTTTTAGCGCTGTTCAAAATCAATCTGGTCATCGATTATACTTTCAAAAATTTTAGCAGTGTGCTGAAGATCCATTATCAAGCTGCATTGTTCCGGTCCAATCTAGAGATAAACATTCCGGCGGAGATGGTCTCGACCGGCTTTCTTTATTTTCTGTTGAACAGCATAGAAAATATACAGCAAAACGACTGTCCTGACGGGAAACCAGCACCTGGCAGAAAATCAAAAAATAATGCTGACTCGACCAGAAAACGCTACCGGTTGATAAAGCATTTTCTGCGGGAGGCTGTTCGTCATTACGGCTATTCCTCCGCAAGTATCAGACGGCTGCAACAAGGTTTTTCCAAAATCATCCGCTCTTTTTATTGCAAAATGACAGTTCATTCCCTCCAGGTCGATCTTGAGCTTGGCGGCAGGGATGCTGCCGAGACGGGTTACTTGACGGGAGCCTGCTGGACAGCCTTTGGGTTTATCTCGGCAAGACTGCACAGGTATATCTCGCTAAAGCAAGATGACTTTATATACCGGGTAATTCCGAATTTTACCGAAAATATATTTTTATTTAGACTTTGCTGCATATTAAATCTAAAAAGCAGCCATATTATTTTTACAGGCTATAAATTCCTATTAATGATCTTAAAAAACAGGAGGACTAGGAATTATGGATGAACATCCAATTGAAAATCTGATGCAGACAGCGATGGATAGTATCCAAAAAATGATAAATGTAAACACAGTGATTGGAGACCCGGTCGAAACACCAAGTGGCTCTGTGATTATACCTGTTTCCAGGGTATCCTGCGGTTTTGCAGCCGGCGGCAGCGAATTCTCTTCCGCTGAGGGAGAAAAAGAGGAGGAGAAAAAAAATGAAAACGCTTCCAAGATGCCTTTTGGTGGAGGAAGCGGCGGTGGAGTATCGGTAAAACCTGTAGGTTTTCTGGTTGTAAACCAAAATCAGGTCCGACTGCTTCCGGTCGAAGGAAATATGATTGCAGAACGCATCATTGACGAAATGCCTAATCTAATGGATAAATTGTCCCATATGGTCAATAGAAAGAGATTCCACCGTGAAGACGGGTATGAAGAAAGATGCTAATAAAGTATATATGCCGGGAAACAGCATGTCCCTGATATCGTCGGGATATTTTTGAAATTGTCTATTCTTCTATTCCCCCTGCTGAAAACATACATTTTAAGCAGGGGGTTTCTGTTATGGTCAATTTGATCTGGCTGGTTATGCTGATCTGCGGCATTATTGTCGCTGCCCTGAATGGAAATATCGATCAGGTCACTGCGTCGGCCCTTCAGGCTTCTGAACTCGGGGTAGAAGTGGCAATCGAGTTAATGGGTGTCATGAGCCTGTGGCTGGGTATCATGCATATTGCCGAAAAAGCAGGACTCATCCGGCACCTGGCCAGAATAAGTGCCCCGGTGGTCAGAAAACTTTTTCCGTCGCTCAGGGTGGATAGTCCTGCCTTCGGCCCAATTGTCATGAATCTCTGTGCGAATATCCTCGGTCTGGGTAATGCTGCTACGCCGTTTGGCCTGAAGGCCATGCAGGAGTTACAGAAAGAAAACCCGGATCAGGAAACAGCCAGTCCCGCGATGATTACGTTTCTGGCGCTGAATACGTCCTGTATTACGATTATTCCGGCCACAATCATTGCTGTCAGAATGAAAGCCGGATCGGCCAATCCAGTCGAGATCATTGGGACGACAGTTTTTGCTACAGGGTGTGCCATGGCCTCAGCCATCATTGCAGATGTTCTTTTTAGAAAGAGGAACGGATTATGACCATCATCTCTGAGCTTGCCAGATGGGCTATTCCGTTTATTTTATTTTTTGTGCCGCTTTATGGTTACCTCCATAAAGTTCCTGTATATGAGACATTTGTTGAGGGGGCGGAGAATGGCTTTAAAACCGCCGTAAAAATTATTCCGTTTTTAATTGGAATGCTGGTGTCTATTAAAGTGTTTGTGGATTCTGGCGCCCTGGATCTGTTAATAAACCTTCTTCGACCTCTTTTTTTAGCTATGGACTGGAATCCAGACCTGTTAGGCATTATTCCTTTGGCCGTAATGCGGCCGCTGAGCGGTTCAGGGGCCCTTGGGGTTGCAACTGAACTGATCCATCAATACGGACCTGATTCGTTTATCGGCCGGCTTGCTTCCACGCTCCAAGGAAGCACAGATACCACCTTTTTTGTGCTTGCCGTCTATTTTGGCTCAGTCGGCATCAAAAAACACAGATATGCTTTAAAAGTCGGACTGCTCGCTGATGCAGTCGGACTGATTGCTTCAATCTGGATCGTCAGCAGGGTCTTTGGCTAAGGGTTTGCTTTCTGCAGTTTTTTTGCTAAAATCAATTGAGAGATGTTTCGTTAATGGTGGTTTTTTGATGGATTGTTCCGGAGATCAATCTGAACGTTTGCAAAAAGCGATGGCTCGTTTGGGCGTCGCTTCTCGGCGTCATGCCGAAATTCTGATCAGTCAGGGACTTGTAAAAGTGAATGGACAGACCGTAACGCAGCCGGGTTTTAAGGTAACGCCTGAGGATGTCATCGAAGTCAACGCTAAGACGTATTCTTCAGGACCAAGCGAAGACCTGGTCTACGTCATGCTTTATAAACCTGCGGGTGTTATTACAAGTGTTACGGATCCCCATCAAAGGAAAACGGTCATTGATTTACTTGGCCAGAATATTAAAGAAAGAGTCTATCCGGTCGGCAGACTGGATTATGACACTTCAGGACTTCTGCTTCTGACCAATGACGGGGAACTTACATTTCGACTGACGCATCCAAGTTTTGGCGTGGAAAAAGTATACCGGGCCTCAGTCGCCGGTAATATTTCTGATCAGGCAATCAGGACGCTTGAGTCGGGTGTACACCTCGAAGATGGTATGACTTCTCCTGCGAAAATTAAGAAGCTTTCCCGTGATAAAAGCGGCAACCAGACCGAAATTGAGCTTGCCATTCACGAAGGAAAGAACAGGCAGGTCAGGAGAATGCTTGAGCAGGTCGGATACCCCGTTTTTCGCTTGCGCAGAATCTGTTTTGGCCCGCTCCAGCTGGACCCAAAAATGACGGCAGGAGAATACCGACTGTTAACGACTTCTGAAGTCAATGCTTTGAAGGAAGCAGTAAGTATACGGTGATTATTTTATATCATTTGTAGGTAATAGGTAATCAATGCGAAATAAATATTGATAATTGCGGGGAGAAAGCATGAATCTGAAACCAGCAAAAACGAAAAGAATCTACGAAGAGATAGTTGATCAAATCAGTACGCTGGTTGCTGAAGGACAAATCAAAGCAGGTGATAAGCTTCCTTCCGAACGGGATCTAGCGGAGAGGCTGCAGGTCAGCAGGGCGTCTGTCCGGGAAGCGCTCAGTGCTTTGGAAATTATGGGTTTGCTGGAAATCCGAAGCGGAGAAGGAACCTTTATCAAACATAATAATATCGAGTCTGTTATTGCTCCTTTGCCATGGGTGCTTTCTCTGGAGAAAGATACCATTTTTGAACTGATGGAGATAAGAAAAATCCTGGAGACCCAGGCTGCCGCACTGGCAGCGGAAAGGGCTGAATATCAGGATCTTTCCGCAATGAGGGGTTCTCTTATTGAGATCAGAAAGGGTCAGAATACGGGCCGGCAGGGCTATCCCTGTGACCGGGATTTTCATGATGCTATAGCTAAAGGAACGAAGAATAAGATGCTGATCCGCATGCTCCATGTGATTTCAGATATCATGCACCAGACATTGAAGACGAATTGGGCAGATACTTTTGAAAAAGAGAGCATGTCGGAACTTCTTTATCAGGAACATAAGGAAATATATCAGGCGATTGAAGCAAAATTACCTGAAGAAGCGCATGCCGGAATGCTTCGTCATCTCGAAAGAATTGAAAATGAATTTCGCAAAGGATACGAATAATTATGAAGAAATACAATCAAATGCTGTATCATCCCGACAACTGTCTGAACAAGAAGAAGCCCTATCCCCGGGAATGCAGGCTTTGTATTGAAGCCTGTCCGCATAAGTCCATCGGTGATAAGAAAGAGATTTCGATAGAAAGCTGTACGGAATGCGGTGTCTGTATGGCCGTTTGCCCCTCTGACGGTTTTGTGGACAGAGACATGAAAAACCTCGGAGAGTACCTTTTGGAAAACGGAAATTGCGTATTAAATTGTCCAATGGCTGCGCCTGCCGGTTATGAAATTGCCTGCCTCGGGATGCTGGACAGGGATGCCTGGACAGTTTTAATGCTTTTGGCTGAATCCAAACAGGTCAGAATCCTTACAGGGGACTGTTCCAAATGCCAGGATAAACAGGCTGCAGCGGCCAGCCAGCGCTTCTATCTGGAGGTCAGCCAACAATGGACGGATCATCCCGGCTTAAAGCTGGAGATTCTCCCTGCTGAAGAAGGCGCAGAGAAATCAGATTATGGTCCCGGACGTTTTGCTCGTGACCGGTCGAAAAAAGGGTTGAAAAACAGGTTGCGCGAATTTGGCAAAGATAGAATCAAGGCAGCATTTCCGGCTATTGAAGCAGAAGAATCCTATACCATTCCGAGAACCCGTCAATGGCTGGCAGAGGCACTGAAACAGAAACCAAATATAAAGGTGCCTTTTCAGGCAATTGGATATACTGACCAGTGCAACGGATGCGGCGTTTGTACCAAAATATGTCCGCAGCAGGCGCTCACACTAAAACAGAAAGAAAACAAGATGCTTCTGGTTTACGAGCCGCTCCAGTGCGTTCAATGCGGTCACTGTGTGGACATCTGCGGTTCCCGGGCTCTGAGCTTTGCATATCGAATGTTTCCACTCAAGTTTCTGGCCGGTAAGGTTATTGTCGGAGAAGCGCATCCCTATTATTGCCGGGAGTGCGGCAAGCAGATCTTCATCGATACGGATTCAGGCCTATGTGCTGCTTGTGCAGCGCATTCCACGAATATTGAAGGCAGGTAAACAGCCATGCTATGCATCCTACGCCATTTGAAGTTGTCTAGATATTACGGAGACTAATCTCTAAAGTTATTTTAGAAAGTGTTGTTGGTTTGCGATCAACATATTGGAAAGCAGGGAAGATGGATTGTGGCTAAAAAGGTTGTTGTAATAGGCGGTGGGGCTGCAGGCATGATAGCAGCGGGCCAGGCTGCTTTCGTTGGAGCAGAGGTGGTACTCCTTGAAAAAATGACGAGACTCGGCAGTAAGATTGCGATCTCCGGTAAAGGTCGGTGCAATCTTACCAATGCGGGGGATATCAGTAATTTTGTAAGTTTTTATCCCGGAAACGGAAAATTTCTATACGCTTCCTTAAAAGAGTTCGGCAATGAGGCGTTGATTCATTTTTTTCAAGACTATGGTGTCGAAACAAAAGTAGAAAGAGGTGGAAGAGTGTTTCCGACAGCCGACGATTCGGAGGTAATCGTTAAGGCTTTAAAGAAGTATCTGGAACGAGCATGCGTAAAAATTAGGCTTAACCAGGCTGTCAAAAAAGTCATGATCGAAGATGGGAAAGTAACCGGTGTTCAGCTGGCTGTCTCCGATGAAGTGCTTCCGGCAGATGCTGTGATCGTTGCCACGGGAGGAGCATCCTACCCTGGAACAGGATCAACCGGGGACGGATATACGCTGGCTGAAAAAGCAGGACATCGGATCATTAAGCCGCTGCCTGCGCTTGTTCCGCTCAAAACCCTTGAAAAATGGCCGAAAGAGCTTCAAGGATTGACGCTGAAGAATACGGCTGCCTCAATCTGGATCGACGGGAAAAAGCAGGGAGAAGAATTTGGGGAGATGCTGTTTACGCATTTTGGTTTATCCGGTCCGATTATTCTAACCTTAAGCAGGATTGCTTCCAAGGCTTTGGACCAAAAACAGAAGGTTGAGCTGAAAATAAACCTAAAGCCCGCCCTTACTTCTGAGCAGATAGATTTAAGGCTGCAGAGGGATTTTCTGAAGTATGGCAACAAGCAGTTTAAGAACGCTCTGGACGATCTTCTTCCGCAGAGTATGATTCCTGTGATGGTCGCTTTGTCGGAGATTGACCCAGAGAAGGTCGTTAATAAAGTTACTAAAGAAGAAAGGAAGAGACTCTGCCGATTATTTCAGGAGCTGGTACTTCATATAACGGCGACGCTCGGTATGGCGACAGCAATTGTTACCTCCGGGGGCGTTGATGCCAAGCAAATCAATCCAACTACGATGGAATCCCGTCTGGTCAAAGGGTTGTATTTTGCCGGAGAAGTCATCGATATCGACGGCGTAACCGGTGGCTACAATCTCCAGGCCGCATTCTCAACCGGCTATAAAGCCGGAAAAGCGACGGCCAGGATGAGCTAATGGCGAATGAGCCATGTTAGGGTAGGTCGGTGGGCCACAATACCGCTTTTCGGCTATTGCGCCCTCCATGGCGCGTCGCTCCTTGCCATCCATGGCATCGCGACATTAGGCCATCCATGGCCGTCAAAAAGCCGCGCTCCGCATCGTGCTCCGCTCACAGCGGAACTGTGGCCCACCGACTGATAAATAGGTCATTTTAGTAAGTATGAATGCAAGAAAAAGTATAATTTGACTGATATTCTAAGAATGCTAACTGAAAAATAGCTCCAGAGATTTGTCTCCGTAATATATAGACAGCGCCGAGCGGAGCAAGGATGCGCAGCGCGGCAGATAGCGCCATGGAGGGCGCTATCTGCCGAAAGCGGCTATATATTACGGAGACCGACCTAGATAGAATAATAATGTTCAAACTACCGATAATTAGTCTGTGGCCTTCAGACTTACCCTAATAAATTGGATCTGACGACGGTATGCAAATTCCTGGCGGCGCATACATATTACTGAGGTGAGTCAGATGCGCTCCAGGAGATTTTCTTTTTCGCGCCAAAAAGTGTCAAGGTTTCAGGGCTTTGAGAAAACAGCCATCAGGATTATGGCAGTTTGTACAGTATTGTTAGGGCTGTATCAGCTGAAAGCATTTACCGATCCCGTCGAGTTCTATCTGAAATTTTCCGGAGAAATAGATGCCCCGGCCTTTAAATACAGCGAAAATGCAAACAGCGGCTCGATCAGTCTCTCCTTTGAGATAACTCCTGACAGTGTGGTAATGGTTAGACAGAATGACCGGGATATCGGAGCCATAGAAAATGGAAAAAGCATCACCGTTGAACCGGGAACTGTTGTTCTGGATGCAACCGGCATTCCTTATCCGATCACTGTCAATGTGATTCTGAATAGTAAAACATATTCGATCGAACTTAACGGGGATGTCAAAAGTTTTGATGTGAAGTTAAAATCTGCGGAGGCCAGCTGATAAGCCCGCCGTAAGTCCGCTATAAGTCCGCTATAAGTCCTCAAGATAAGCTTTGCTAATCTCCGGAAATTCATGTAATATAATGAAAGTAGGTGTTGTTTTTTTCTGACATCGCCTCTTTTTTTAGTGTAATTGATTTGTTAGCGTCATGAAGAACGTTTGCCTAGAAGGAGGATTGGCTATGGTACCGGATAGTAAGACGGTTGCTCTGGCTGCTTTAAGAATGGCAATGAGTGAAACCAGAGAAGAGGAAAGTGCGCTTAAACAGAAATTTTTAGCGGATAACATCAAGACAGTTGCCGTAGATTACGGCGGAGATTATCTTGCTTCAATTAAAAAGCTTGTCGAAAGGGCGATTGTTGCTTCGAAACGTGAAGGGGTAATCCACGATTCCCATGGCGACGAAGGGGCCGTCGCGGGCGCGACACGTGAGGCTTTAAGCCAGATTATGCCGAAAGCAACGGGGCTGAATATCGGAGGAAAAATTGGGATTGCCCACCGCGGTGATCATCTCAGCGTGGCCGTGTTTTTTGGGGTAGGGCTGCTGCATTTGGATGAAGTAGCCGTAGGCCTTGGACACAGGGTTGCCCCACGAAGCTGAAAATATAGAAAACTTGGTTGTGGCCAATCCTTTTGGCAACAGCCAAGTTGCACTTAGATATATCAGGAAGGAACGTATTCTTTCTGATAGAATAAAAAAGGCTCCGGTTAAGGAGCAGAGCGTCAGCGAATAAAGATAAGAGGCGATGATCGCTGATTCAGATTTCGCTTTCGTGTGCTGCGAACATATCATCATTCGAATCTTTTTGCCAAAACTTCTGAATGTGTTTTTCGATTTTTTTGCCATATCTTTTATAAGTACAACCCAGCAAAAATCCCCCCACCATGGCAGAACCCATGAACAGCAAGCTATGATCCGATTTTTTGGAATAAAGCATCCTAACAGCCTCCTTCCGCTGTATATATTTCTGTGTAATTCATTTGAATTTATTATGTATAGATCTGAAAAAAATAATCTAGGATAATTTATGTAATTGCAGGGGATGAATATGAAGTTGAATTTTAAGGCCTTAGCTTATTTTGTGATCGGTGTGGCAGTTGTTTTTTTACTGATGCCATTCGTCAGTTATTCTATCTATCAGTTCTTTCCTGAAATCAAAACGGCCTATTATCTTTCCATGATTACTTCGAATACCCTGTTTGTTATTTTGATTATGCTGATTATGTTCAAAAATAGGCTTTCCCTGAATGACCTGGGCTGGAGAAGGACCAGTTTTGCTTCCGCCCTTATTGATGTATTCAAAATCTGTTTTTTGGTTTGGCTGATTAATATGATCTATATGGCATTTCTGTATTATTCAGGCCAGACAACGGCAGAAAATGAACTGGTAAAGCTCCTGCAGGACCCGACAATTTCCATGTTCATTGCGAACATTTTTCTGATCGCCGTTATTGTTCCTTTTATTGAGGAAACGCTGTTCCGGGGAGTGCTGCTCGGCTGTTTGCGGAATTATTTCGGCAAATGGACGGCGATTGTAATCAGTGCCTGCATTTTTTCCGCCCTGCATTTTGATTTGACCGGCTTCATTCCGAAGCTGGTTCTCGGAATCGGACTTGGTTTTTTATATACCAAACATGATTCGATTTATCCGGCAATCGGGCTTCATGCGCTGAATAACTTACTGGCGGTTATCGGGGTCTCAGTATCTTAAACCGTAAAGTGAATTGTAAGCGATCATTTTGCTGTGGTATAATTTTGGCAGATGCGAGCTTCGAAACAGCGCGCAAGATTAAGATTTCTTTGATTGGAGCATCGTTTTGGAACATTTTCGTGAAAATCATTTGCAGGTGGCGATTGACGGTCCTGCCGGGGCAGGAAAAAGTACCATTGCGAGAATCGTTGCCGACAAACTTGGCTTGTATTATCTTGATACAGGTGCGATGTATCGAACTGTAGCTTATAAAGCCCTTGCTTCAGGAATTTCCCTTCAGGATGAAAAGGCAGTAACAGGTCTGGCCCGGATCATTGACATCAGACTAAGCCATAATGACCGTCAAGCCGTATTCTGCGACGGGGAAGATGTTACCTCTAAGATCCGGGATGTTGAGGTAAGCAGGGCAGTATCGCTGATTGCATCTTATCCCGGGGTTCGTAACCGGCTGGTTGAACTACAGCGTCAGGAAGCACTGAAGGGCAATATCGTGATGGATGGCAGGGATATCGGTACATACGTCCTGCCGGATGCCGGAATTAAGATTTTTTTGACGGCTTCGACTTCTGAACGCGCACGTCGGAGATACCTTGAGAATATCAAAGAGGGTAAGGAGGTATCTTTGGAAGAAATACGCTTGGATATTGAAAAACGAGATGCAGTAGATTCCCAGAGAAAATTTGCACCGCTGAAACCAGCTAAGGACGCGGTGATCCTCGATACGACAGGTTTAACGATTGATGAAGTTGTTGCCAAGATCATTAGAATTATCAGGGAGGGTTAAAGTGATGCTGTATTCATTGGCAAAGGGAATCATGACCCTTGTTCTGAAGGTCAAAGGCTGCAGGATAACAGGCCTGGAAAATTTTCCTGCAGAAGGACCTGTGATTATAGCCTGCAATCATATTAGCCTCTGGGATCCGATTATTGTTGGCTGTTCGATGCCAAGACAGGTATATTTCATGGCGAAAGAGGAGCTTTTCTCGATACCATTGTTAGGGCAGATTCTGCACGGACTTGGTACTTTCCCGGTTAAACGCGGGAAGGGCGATATCGGGGCATTCCGAAAATCGGTCAGGCTGTTAAAAGAAGGAAAAGTTCTGGGGATATTTCCGGAAGGTACCCGCTCCAAAACCGGTGACATTCAGGAAGCCATGGCAGGGATCGTTTTGATTGTAAACAAAAGCCATGCCCCGATTCTGCCGGTCAAGGTATATGGAGCCAGAGGATTATTAACCCAAAAAAGGGGTAAGATAGGGATAATTATCGGTAAGCCATTTTATGCCGATAACCTTGAAATCCCTGAAAAGACTGAAAATAGCAGGGAATGGCTTGCCAATAAAATCATGGATGTTGTGAATGAAATGTAAAAATCATAAAAGGTTAACAAGGTACTAGGAGGAATTTTGTTTTTCTCAGCGAAATAGACGTGATAGGCATAAAAGGAGGGCAGTTTTGTTGACGATTCAGCGAGCGGCAAAAGCAGGTTTCTGTTTTGGAGTCAAACGGGCGATTGAATTGGCTGAAAAAGCTGCCGGCACCGGGTTGACTGCATCTTTGGGACCGCTCATTCATAACCAGCAAGTTGTTGATTATTTGGCTGAGAAAGGATTGGAAGTCATTCACTCTGTTGATGAGGCTAAAATGGGTCAACAGCTTGTAATCAGGTCGCATGGCGTTCCCCCGGAAACGTACGAGGAAGCAAAGGAACGTGGAATTACCATTATTGATGCAACGTGTCCTTATGTTCAAAAAGCGCAAAGAATGGCCGCAAGCTCATCAGCAAACAGTTTTGTCATTGTTGTGGGTGACAAAAGCCATCCGGAAGTTAAAGGGATCCTAGGATGGGCAGGAAGTAATGCCCTCGCCATAGAGACGCTGGCCGAGGCTGAAGATTTGCCGTACTACCCGAGAATTACAGTCCTGGCCCAAACAACACAGCAAAAAAGTCATTTTTTTACGGTTGTTGAAGAATTAAAAAAACATACTGGGGAGCTGATCGTCCAGAATACAATCTGCGCGGCAACTGAAGAACGTCAGGCCTCAGCCAGAGAATTGGCTGAAAAAGTGGATCTGATGATTGTCGTGGGGGGCTTGAGCAGTTCCAACACACGAAAACTGGGATCGATCTGCAGTGGGAAAACGAAAACATACTGTATCGAAACAGCTGAAGAATTACTGGAGATCTGGTTTACGGATGCTAAAATTACCGGCTTGACAGCAGGAGCTTCCACACCGGATTGGATTATCGAGGAGGTTTACAAGAAAATGTCGGAGTTTATGGAAAAAACACAGATCCAAGAGGCTGAGGAAAGCGTTGTTAAGACGGTTAGTGATGAAGAGAACATGATGGAAAATTTTGATAAGGGACTACCCAAACTTTATCGGGGCGCGATTGTCAAAGGGACCGTCGTAAAAATAACAGGCGATGAGGTATTCGTGGATATTGCCTGGAAATCGGAGGGCATGATTCCTTTCGAGGAGCTTTCCGCTACCAAGGTTTCGAATATTAATGATCTCGTTAAAATTGGTGACACGATTTCCGTAATGGTCATGCGTGTTGAAAACCAGGAAGGCTACCCTGTTTTATCCCGTAAACGGGCCAATGAGGTTGAAGCGAAGGAACAGTTGGCCCATCTGGCCGAATCAAAAGAAGAAGTTCAGGCAGTCGTTACGGAAGCAGTCAAAGGCGGACTTCTGGTCGACCTCGGAATGAGAGGCTTTGTGCCTGCTTCTCAGGTTGAGACCGGCTTCGTAGACAATCTTGAAAAATATATCGGGAAAACACTTCGTTTAAGAGTCATCGAGTACGATGAATACAAGAAGAAACTGGTTCTTTCCCAAAAGGTTATTTTAGCTGAAGAGCAGGAAGGTAAAAAAGAAAAGCTTCTGGAGACGCTTAAAGAAGGCGATATCGTAAAGGGAACAGTCCGCCGCCTGGCCGATTTTGGTGCGTTTGTTGATCTTGGCGGTATTGACGGGCTGCTGCACATCTCGGATATGGCTTTCTCCAGAGTAAAACACCCGTCGGAGATCGTGAATGTCGATGATGAAGTTGAAGTTCAGATCTTAGCGATTGATACCCAAAAAGGCAGGATTTCCCTCGGGTTAAAACAGCTTAAAACGAATCCGTGGTCTGCTGCTGCTGAAAAATATGCCATGGGATCCATCGTACACGGCAAAGTCGTCAGAATCGCACCTTTCGGTGCTTTCGTAGAACTGGAGGATGGGATCGATGCGCTGGTGCATATTTCCCAGCTGGCTGACCACAGGGTCATGAAAGTACAGGATGTCGTACAGGTTGGCCAGGAGATCACAGCCAAAGTCATCGATTTTAAACCGGAAGATAAAAAAATAAGCTTGAGTATCCGGGAACTGCTTACGGAAGCCAGTGAAGCCAGTGCCCGTCAGGATTTGGAGAACCAACCGGAAATACCTGAAGTTACGATTGGCGAGAAAATTGGCAATATCCCGGATACAGACGTGGACACACTTTAATAAAATTAATGCATCAAATGGCTTCTTGCTTTGATTGGCAGGAAGTCATTTCACTTCAGACGGAATTAATGCAACAGGAGGTCAAAAGATGGCTGTTCAGAAGATAAAAACAAAAAAACCTGACTTTATTCTGTTATTTTCTGCAGTCATCATTTTGGCAGTTGGTCTGATTATGGTTTTAAGTGCTAGCTCCTCTTTTTCCTATGAGAATACCAATAATTCTTATTATTTATTTTTTAAGCAGCTGCGCTGGGTAAGCCTTGGAATAGTGGCAGCCGGGGCGGCGGTTTTTATTCCTTTAAAGTTCTTCCGGAAGATTTCCGGGCTGAGTATTCTCGTCAGTGTCATCCTGCTCCTGTTGGTCGAATTCAGCAATATGTCTATTACTACGAAAGGATCGGCTCGCTGGCTGGATATTTTCGGGATGTCCGTACAACCATCGGAGATTGCGAAACTGGCCATCGTTTTTTTCTTCGCCTATATTCTTAACCGCTATCCGATAAAGAAGTTTACGGATATCTTCCTGCCGGTTGGTGTGCTCGCGGTCATTTTCTTGCTGGTTTATAAACAGCCCGACCTTGGAACCGCGATTGTCATCCTGGCAGCAGGCGGGTTTATGCTTTTGATGACTGAGCTTCCAACAGGTTATTTTCTGGCTGCGATACCTCTAATTGGCATCCCCGGATTCTACCTGGTCAAAGGTGAAGAGTATCAGTGGAACAGAATTTTAGGCTGGCTGCATCCATGGGAATATGCAACGACCTTCGGCTACCAGCAGATTAATGCCCAGATAGCCTTCGGATCGGGCGGACTGCTTGGGATAGGTATCGGGAGAAGCAATGAAGGGCTCGGGTTTTTACCTGAAAATTATACGGATACCATTTTTGCCGTGATCGGACAAGAATTTGGTTTCTTCGGGACTTCGCTTATGCTCTTGTGTTTTATCGTACTCATTGGACGGGGCTATGCCATATCCCGGCAATGTCAGGATGGATTCGGACGGATGCTCGGATTTGGGATCACAACGATCCTGGGCATCCAAACCGTGATTAATCTTTGTGTTGTGACCGGCCTTTTTCCGGTAACCGGGATCACGCTTCCTCTCGTATCCTATGGAGGAAGCTCCCTGCTTGTAACCATGTTTGAAATAGGTATTTTATTGAATATTTCGCGCTTCCGACAGGATAAGCTGTTGCGAAGCAGCTAACAGACGAATCATAAGGTTATTTATGTTTCAATTCGATTGGGCAGTTATTTGGAAAATGGTTTACTAGTACCTTTATAATAGCCATTATAGTATAATAAAAAGGTTAACCAAGTGCTAAAGCGTTTTACGTTGGAAAAGGATGGGGAAAATGCCCAATGGGTTGAAGGTATCTGCTGTCATGAAAAACAGTATTGCTGCTGAGATGGAAATCGAACCCGGAGATGAGATTCTCCAGGTGGATCAGCACAATATTCAGGATATTTTGGATTTGCAGTATTGGACCGCTGAGGAAGAATTTGCATTAATCATCCAGAAGAAGAATCATGAGATCTGGGAACTGGAGATTGTCAAGGAACCGGAGGAACCGCTTGGTATCGAAGTCAGCAGCGTAGGCCGGGACGGACTAATGAAGTGCCGGAATAACTGTGTTTTCTGCTTTGTCCGGCAGATGCCTCCCGGGATGAGATCATCGCTGTACGATCTGGATGACGATTATCGGATGTCGGTGAATCAGGGGAGCTATATCACTCTGTCCAACCTGAAGGAGAAGGATTTTCAGAGAATCATCAACATGCATCTAAGTCCTTTGTATATCTCCGTTCATGCATGGAATCCCGTCGTCAGGGAGAAACTGATGAGAAACAGGCAGGCCGGGAAGCTGGCGGAGCAAATAAAAAGGCTTGCTGAAGCTGGTCTTGTTCTTCATACGCAGATCGTTCTGGTTCCTGATTACAATGACCGGGAGATCTTGCAGGAAACCGTGGAGAACCTTGCGGCCTTTTTCCCACAGGTCCAGTCCATTGGGATTGTTCCGGTCGGCTTAACAAAGTACAGGGATGGATTGCCTGAACTTCGGACTGTAACGCCGGAGGAGGCCAAGGAAGTCCTGGATATCGGCATAGAATGGCAGCAGAAATACCGAAAACGGACCGGCCTAAACCTTGTTTATTTTTCTGATGAATTTTATATGCTTGCAGGCAGAGATCTTCCGTCATATCCAGAATATGATGACTTTCCGCAGCTGGAAAACGGCATCGGCATGGCCCGAAAGTTTCAGGAAGAAATCCGGATGTGCGCCGGTGATCTGCCGGAGCAGATTCTGGAAAGGAAAATACACCTGGTAACCGGAGTATCGGCAGCGGCCTATTTCCGAGACAGGATCGCGGAGCTGCCTACAGTTCAGGGTGTACATATTACCGTTCATGAGATTGGCAACCGTTTTTTTGGACCTGCGGTGACTGTAGCAGGGCTGCTCACGGCTCAGGACATCGCAGCGCAACTGGGTGACCTGCAGGGAGAATATTTCTTACTGTCGCGTGTGATGCTGAGAGCCGGTGAAGAAGTATTCCTTGACGGATATGATGTCCGGTGGCTGACCGAACAGGTCAATGGTATAGCGGTAGTTGTGGAGAATGATGGTCAATCTTTTATAGAAGGACTTTTTGGGATAACGATTGGAGGTTCGGAAAATGAGTAAACCTGTGGTAGCAATTGTTGGGCGTCCGAATGTCGGGAAATCGACGCTATTTAACAGAATCGTCGGTGGCTTGGTAGCCATCGTTGAAAATACCCCCGGGGTAACAAGGGACCGGTTATATTTTGATGCTGAATGGCTTGGCAAAAAATTTACGCTAATTGATACCGGCGGTATAGAATTTAAAGATGAAACGACACCGCTTTCATCGAAGATGAAACAGCAGGCCGAAATCGCAGTCGATGAAGCTGATGTCATCATGTTTCTTGTCGATGCCAAATCCGGGATTACGCCGGATGATCAGCAGATCGCCAGATACCTGCGGAAATCGAGCAAACCGGTATTGCTGGTCGCGAATAAAGTAGAAAAATTTACCCGGTTTGAGGCAGAGGCCCATGAATTTCTGCCGCTGGGTTTCGGTGATCCGATTCCAGTTTCGGCCGTTCACGGCATGAATACCGGGGATCTTCTCGATACGCTTGTTTCGGTCCTGCCGGAAGATGCCGCGGCCGACTATGACCCAGATGTGATCAAAATCGCCGTGATTGGCAGACCGAATGTCGGCAAATCATCGATTGTCAATATGCTGCTCGGGGAGGAACGGGTCATTGTCAGTGACATACCCGGAACGACCAGGGATGCAATCGATACCCCATTTACGTATGAAGAAAGAAATTATGTATTAATCGATACGGCCGGCATCAGGCGCAAGAAAAAAATCTCCGAAGTTACGGAGAACTACAGTGTGGTGCGTTCTTTCCGGGCTGTGGACAGGTCGGATGTCGTACTGATGGTGATTAATGCCATCGAAGGCGTAACAGACCAGGACAAGAAAATTGTCGGCTATGCACATGAAGCAGGAAAAGGTCTCATCCTTGTGATCAATAAATGGGATCTTGTGATCAAAGATGAGAAAACTATCAATAAATATGAAAAAGATATCCGGGAAGAACTGGCTTTTGTCCTTTATGCACCCACGCAGTTCGTTTCGGCCAAGACAGGCCAAAGAATCAATAAAATTATGGATCTGGTGGAATTTGTTGCAGAGCAGACCAGCAGACGTATCTCGACCAGCACCTTAAACAACCTGCTCCGGGAATGGGTGCATCTGAATCCGCCGCCATCGGATAAAGGCGTACGGCTAAAGATTTTATATGCAACGCAAAGCAGTGTTCAGCCCCCGACCTTTATATTCTTTGTGAATGATCCGGAGCTTGTTCACTTTTCGTATAAGCGCTATCTGGAAAATCAGCTGCGTAAGAACTTTGGCTTTGAAGGTTCGCCAATCAGAATGATCATGCGAAAAAGAGACGAAGAAAAACCATAATCTGCAAGTAAGAGAAATGAAGGAGAAAGTGTCATTATGTTTGCGTATCTGATTTTTTTGCTTGCTTATCTTCTGGGCGCCCTACCATCTGCTTTTTTGGCAGGCAAGATCAAAAATATAGATGTCCGGAAGCATGGAAGCGGCAATATGGGAGCAACAAACACCTTCCGCGTTCTGGGTCCATTGTGGGGAATCGGCGTACTGGCTGCGGATGCGCTTAAAGGCGGCCTTGCAGCTTACCTTTGCTGGCTGCTCCTCGGCCCTTGGGGCGGCATTGCCGGCGGTCTGCTTGCGATGCTCGGACATAGCTTTAATCCGTATTTTGGCTTTAAGCGAACCGGTAAAGGTGCTGCCTGTGGTTTGGGTGTCATTGTTGTCCTGGTGCCGAAGGTAACGATTGTTGCCCTGGTGGTTTTTATTCTGGTTGTGCTCGTAAGCAGGTACGTTTCGTTGGGATCAATTCTAGCCGCAGTTACCGTGGTTATCATGGCTTTTGTTTTTCAGGAGCCGCTCGCTTATAAAGTACTGGCCTTGGTAGGCGCATCAACAGTGATTTTCCTGCATCAGTCCAATATTAAAAGAATCCTTAACGGGACTGAAGCTAAGTTTGGTAAAAATAAAGGGGAGTGAAAACAAAGTGAAAAAAATTGCAGTGTTTGGTTCAGGGAGCTGGGGAACAGCAATTTCTCTTCTGCTGGTCAGGGCAGGACATAAGGTCTCCCTTATCGGGATCTTTTCAGATGAAATTGAATTGATGAAAAGGAAAAAAGAGAACATCCAATATCTACCAGGGTGCTTTTTGCCGGACGAGATCACCCCGACGACGGACTTAAAAGAAATCGATGCTGAAGCCGTATTCATCAGCGTACCTTCCCATGCGGTCAGAGAAAGCGCACGTCTGATCAAGCCATACTTAAGACCCGGCTGCATTATCATCAATACGGCCAAAGGACTCGAAGAAAATACGGGCTTAAGGCTTTCCCAGGTACTTGAGGAAGAACTGCCGGGTCATCCGATTGCGGTCTTATCCGGCCCGAGTCATGCGGAGGAAGTCGGCAGAGATGTTGTTACAGCCGTCGCCGTTGCCGCCAAGGATATCAAAGTGGCCGAAGCCGTTCAGGATCTGATCATGACTTCGAAATTCAGAGTGTACACAAATCTTGACATGATCGGCGTTGAGATGGGCGGGTCGCTCAAAAATATTGTTGCGCTCTGTACCGGTATCCTGGATGGGATGAACCCGAAAGACAATACCAAAGCAGCCTTAATGACCAGGGGACTCGCTGAGATGACCCGACTCGGGGTGGCCATGGGCGGTCAGCCTGAGACTTTTTACGGGCTGGCCGGAATAGGAGATCTTATTGTGACTTGCACAAGCCTGCACAGCC
Organism: Dehalobacter sp. CP; assembly: GCA_009910795.1. The sequence continues at coordinate 80,479 of VMEE01000081.1, forward strand.
GTAACCTGCGGGCAGGAAGGGCACTGGGCACCGGTAAGCCGCTCGATGAAGTCCTGAGGGAAGTCGGCATGGTCGTGGAAGGCGTTCGCGCGACAAAAGTCGCCTTTGAGCTGAGTAAAAAATATGGTATTTCGATGCCGATCACCGAACAGGCCTACAAAGTACTGTTTGAAGGACTTAGTCCGAGCGAAGCACTTGAGAACCTCATGATGAGAGGCAAAAAACATGAAACAGAGGATATGGGGATATTCGGGCGTTAAGTCTTGGGATATAGTCCTGAGATAAGCTTAGCATGCATTTTAGAGTTGACAAGGTACTAGGCTGCTGACAAATTTGTTAGCAGCTTTTTGCTTTGCTTACTTCTTTTAGTTTAATTTAGTTTGCTTTGACGCGCCCTGAGATCCGATGCGGTTCATCCTCCCGGCTGTTCTTCACAATATATATTTCCAATGCCTTGTGACAAAGAAATCCGAGTTTGATACATAATACCAGGAAAAAGATCCCGAGCATAAGCATGATGATGGTTCCAATAATGATTAACAGTGACGAGATCATATTCAGCACACCTCCGTTTTGTTGTGGATACTGTGTTCTTGCCTATATGTATTGCAAATAGCGGAAGATATTCTTGAGTCCTCAGAAAAAATGGATAAATAATTTAGACATAATTTCATTATTTCTTCAATATAAATATAATGCTTGAGGTGCTAGTCCTGTTGTTAAGTGTGAGAAGACAAAACAAGCAAAAAAAGTAGATTTCAGGTCCTTGCTGGAAGGACAGCACACTAAAAGGGAGGGAAAAGATCTATGCAAAACTATGATATTTTCAGCGATATTGCTGAAAGGACAGGAGGGGATATTTATTTCGGTGTTGTCGGTCCCGTCAGGACTGGAAAATCTACATTTATTAAACGTTTCATGGAACTCCTGGTCTTGCCGAACATAGCTAATGTATTTGAGCGGGAAAGAGCACGGGATGAACTTCCGCAAAGCGGTGCGGGCCGCCGAATCACAACGACGGAGCCCAAGTTTATTCCTTCTGAGGCAGTTGAAGTTATTTTGAAGGATACGATTCACATGAATGTCAGAATGGTGGACTGTGTTGGATACGCTGTGAATGGTGCACTTGGTTATGAGGGGGAAGAAGATGAGCCGCGAATGGTCCATACCCCCTGGAATGAGGAACCGATTCCTTTTGAGGAAGCGGCTGAAATAGGTACCCGCAAAGTGATTACCGACCATTCTACCTTGGGCATCGCCATCACGACAGACGGATCGATATCCGAAATTCCAAGAGAAAACTATCTTGAGGCGGAGCAACGGGTCGTTTCTGAACTGAAGGAAATAGGCAAACCATTTATTCTGCTGCTGAATACGACCAAACCCTACGCGGAAAGCACCATGGAGCTATGCCGCGGCCTGGAGCAGGAATACCAGGTACCGGTCATTCCGGTAGACTGCATGGAAATGAACTTAAATGACATTTCTCAGATCCTTGAGGAAATTCTGTATGAGTTCCCTGTTGCCGAAGTCAATATTGAACTTCCCAAGTGGGTTGAAGAACTGGACCTTTCCCATCCTATCCGGGCCGAGTTTGAGAACGTCATTCAAAAGTCGGTTGGGGATATCAAGCGGATCAGGGATATCGATCATGCCCTGGAGATATTGTCTGAATGTCCGCATTCCAAAGACATTATTCTGAAAGAGACCGATCTCGGAACGGGCCATGCCGAAATTGAGATTACCACCGAAAAAGATCTGTTTAAACAAGTCCTGGAACAGCTGACGGGAATTAATATTGAAGGCGATCATACGCTTTTAAGAATGATTTTGGATTATAGCAAAGCCAAAAAAGAATGGGATAAACTCTCGAAAGCTTTTGAAGAAGTCAAAACAAACGGCTACGGTGTTGTCACACCGCAACTGGACGAAATGTTTCTGGAAGAGCCTGAACTGGTCAAATCCGGTGGTCATTTCGGAATCAAGCTTAAAGCAAGCGCACCGTCCCTGCATATTCTGAGGGCGGATGTCACGACGGAAATAACGCCGCTGATCGGGACCGAAAAGCAGGCGGAGGAACTTGTCAGGTATATGTTGGAAGAATTTGAGTCTGATCCGAAGAAGCTATGGGGGTCCAACATTTTTGGCAAGTCCCTGCATGACTTGGTCAGAGAAGGAATTCAGAACAAGCTTTACAAAATGCCGGACAATGTCCAGATCAAACTGCAGGATACGCTGCAGCGTATCGTGAATGAAGGACACGGCGGTCTGATCTGCATCATCATTTAGAGGCGCATGAACAGATTTTTATCTTCGTTTTTTCAAAGAAAGGGAAAGCCCCACATGAGGCTTTCCCTTTCTTTGATTAATCTGGTTGTCAAAACCGTCAGAAAATGATTATAATAGATGAAACAGCATACAAAAAAAGTTGGGAGCTGAATTGTGTGAGCAAACAGAAAAAGGATTTTCTGTTGGTAAGCAAGGGGATTCTTCCTGAGGCGATTACAAAAACAGCTCAGGCTAAAGAACTTTTGGCGAAATTTGATGTGCTGACCGTGAATGAAGCCTGTGAGAGAGTCGAAATAAGCCGGAGCGCATTTTATAAATATAAAGACGGAGTTTTTCCGTTTTATGAAGCAAGTAAAGAAAAGATGATTACGCTATCCTTGCTGCTGATGGACAAAGCAGGGATCTTGTCGAATGTTTTAAACTATGTCGCCTCCGTCTCCGGAAATATCATTACCATCAATCAGGGGATTCCGCTGCAGGGGATTGCTAATGTTTCCATTTCGATCGAAACAGAAAAAATGGAAGAAACTGTGGAAAGCCTGGTGTCAAATCTGGGTGAGCTGGATGGCGTACGTAAAATCGAATTGATTGCTAAAAGTTGAAATGCGCCAATGTGATTTGTTTTTTGCCGAATTTTGCTTGATTTTTTACCCCCGGTATGATAAATTGTATTAGTGTTTCGCAAGGGACGGATGTCGGGGCGTAGCTCAGCTTGGTAGAGCGCTACCTTGGGGTGGTAGAGGCCGCACGTTCAAGTCGTGTCGCTCCGACCAGTAAAATAAAGCCTTTCGGGGCTTTTTTTGTTGCCCGGAAAGGCGAAAATGACCGTGTAGTGTAAGTTTTAGTGCAATTTGAAATTATGCGTTTAAATGGGGTCTTTTTTGGGTGTAGATTTTTTTCTTTTAAACAAGCTGTTTAAACTAATTGCAGCCTGTTTTTTATTTCCGGCATTGTTCGGGTCCTTCTTCCGGGACTCCTGAGGGGATCACCGCCTGGGTGTATGTCAAATTGCGCACTGGTGCGTAATTTGAGTTGCCGTCGGAAGCATCGGGCAGCTTGCTTCCTTAAGCAAGGCCTTGGCCACCGTCAATCGCCTTCCAATCTTGACGGTTGCGGCAAGGTAGATCTTCCCAGTCTGGTATTTGATCATGTTAATTTCATATCCACACTCCTTGGCAATTGGGTTATAATTTACCGGTTATTTGGAAAATAGGAGAAATTATTTCTCGAACATACAGGCTTAGGGCAGACAAGAGGGGAATACATACAATAGCGAGAAGTAAGCATAGTCCGGATGGAGAAAGGGCATGCTATTCAGGAAGCACCTATATTCAAGCAGCAAACGATGAAAGGATAGCCGGCATGGGAAAACATAAAAAGAATGCAAGAGCCAAATCGTCTCTGACGGTAAGTGATCCGCATTTTACAGATTATGATGTTCAAAAGGAACGTAATATCCAACAGACACAAGCCGACAAACCGAGCCATTCCTGAAACGAAGATACTGATCATAATCCGGGGAAACCCGGATTATTTATGTATGTGATTTATTTAGGACATTTTTTTATGATTTCCAATGATTATTATTTATTGATGATATTGATAAATGATTTATAATAAGAGAAACATATAAAGCAGATCAGGAATACCGGATACAGGATAAAGGATATCGGCAAACAAATCTTGGACAAAAAGAAGTGATGAAATGAATAAAGCCATTATTGTTGAAGGGAAGACAGACAGGGAACAGCTGCTGAAGGTACTGGACGAACCTGTTGAAATCATCTGTACGTACGGAACTATTAATCAAACGAACCTTGAAAGGCTCATTGACGAAGAGAAATATGATGAGATTTATGTGTTGGTCGATGCGGACGAGCCGGGAAATAAGCTCAGGCGGAGCATCAAAAATATTTTTCCGAATGCCCGGCATATGTATACCAGAAGAATATACCGAGAGGTGGCATCAACCCCGCTTGAGGAAATATATAATATTTTGAAAAATGCTCACTTTGACGTGAAAGAAATACCTTAAAGAGAAATCCAGCCTTGTAACAAAAAAAGGTAACAAAAAACATTAATAATCCCCAAAAAATATCAAAATTCGCTTGTGTTATTCTTCACTTTCTGATATTATCTTGATAAAGTAGTATATACAAATATATATATTTGTATATATAAATATGTTTCTTGTTTCTTATTAGGTATTTTAAGGGGTTGATCCTTAATAAATTTTCACAATATTTTGAAAAACATTTATTGTGAAAATTTTCACTATTTGTATTAGATACATGCATGGGCTAGAACTACCAACAGAATGTAACTAAGATTCATTATTTGGTCAGAAGAGGGACTCAATCATTATTTTATAAATACTCTCAGTTTTTTTGTATTAATGTAAAAAGCAACGCAAGGAAAGGATGAAGAAAGTGGAAATCGTTGTTTGTATTAAACAAGTACCTGATACTACAGAAGTAAAGATTGATCCGGTTAAAAACACGTTAATCCGTGACGGTGTTCCGAGTATCGTAAATCCGTTTGACGAATATGCGGCTGAAGCTGCTATTAAAATAAAAGAACAATACGGCGGTAAAGTGACCGTCTTAACCATGGGACCGCCACAGGCGGTATCTGCGCTGCGCAAATGTCTGGCAATGGGCGCGGATGAAGCAGTACTGATCAGTGACCGGGCGTTTGCAGGCGCCGATACTTGGGCTACTTCCTATTCGCTGGCCAGAGCCATTGAAAAAATCGGCAAACCGGATATCATCTTCTGCGGAAAAATGGCCATTGACGGAGATACCGCCCAGGTAGGGCCTGGTATTGCCGAGCATTTACATCTTCCCCAAACAACCTATGTTCAAAAAATCAGAGAAGTCCATGAGGATCATCTCGTTGTTGAACGCGCCTTTGAAGGCGGATTTGAAGTGATCAAAGTTCAATTGCCTGCGGTCATCGCAGTCGATAAAGCAATCGGCGAACCAAGGTATCCGAGTGTTAAAGGTTCGATCAAAGCTTCAAGAATGCCGGTATCAACTTGGTCAGCTGCCGATATTGACGCTCCTGCCGAAAAGACCGGACTTAACGGCTCCTGCACCCAGGTTATGCAGATCTTCACGCCTGAAGTTAAAATTCAGAGTGAAATGCTTAAAGGTGAAACAGACGAACAATTATGCAATTTGCTGATTAAGAAGCTGCAGGCTGCCGAAATCATATAAGGAGGAGCAGGAAAATGAGTGTAAAGATCCTAGAAAATCAATGTAATGGCTGCGGCGCTTGTGTTGATAGATGTCCTTTCGGTGCTATAGAGATCGTAGCTGGCATCGCAAAATTAAAGGAAAATTGTACCGGCTGCGGAGCCTGCGGCAAAGCCTGTCCGAACAATGCCATAGAAGTTACCAAAAAAGCCAAAAAAGCTTCTAAAAACAACGATGAATACAAAGGGGTATGGGTCTTTATCGAACAACGCAACGGCAAGATTGACACCGTAGCGCTCGAGCTGCTTAGCGAAGGCCGCAAGTTGGCCAATGAGCTGAAGGTGGAACTGGCCGGCGTGCTTCTTGGTGAAAATGTTGACGAATTGACTAAAGAGTGTTTTGCTTACGGCGCTGAAAAAGTCTATCTGGTAGACGGCCCTGTGTTTAAGGATTATCGTACCGATTCCTATACGGATGCGATTGTTGAAATTATTAATCAATATAAACCGGAGATTCTGCTGTTTGGCGCGACCAATAACGGACGTGATTTTGCAGCACGTATCGCAGTCAGGATTACCACCGGCCTTACGGCGGATTGCACCGCTCTTTCCATTGATCCGGAAACACGGCTTTTAAGACAGAGCCGGCCTGCATTTGGTGGCAATGTTATGGCGACCATTCTTTGCCCGAATCATCGTCCGCAGATGGCCACGGTCCGTCCGAAGGTTATGAAAATGGATGAGCCCGATTACAGCCGGACAGGTGAAGTTATCCGCTGTGAAAGCTCCGTCAAAGAAGCGGATATGACCACCAGGATTTTAGATATTATCCAAAGCATATCTCACACCGTCAATCTGCAGGATGCTGAGATTATTGTTTCCGGCGGCAGAGGCATAGGCGGTCCGGAAAATTACCGTTTGATTGAGGAACTTGCTGAAGCCCTTGGCGGCGTAGCCGGGGCATCTCGTGCAGCAGTTGATGCAGGATGGGTTCCGCATTACCGTCAGGTAGGACAGACTGGAAAAACGGTTTCCCCGAAACTTTATATTGCCTGTGGTATCTCAGGCGCTATTCAGCATCTGGCCGGAATGAATACTTCCGAAATCGTTGTTGCAATTAACAATGATCCCGAAGCTCCCATTTTCAACATCGCGACCTATGGTCTTGTTGGGGATCTTCATCAAATTGTACCCATGCTGACCCAAAAGATCAAAACGTTAAAAAGGGCGTAATAAACAATCTTTAAGGGCATAATGAACGATCTTTAATGATAAGATGATCTGGCTGACGGATAAAATAGGATGAGTAGGAAAAGGAAGGTGTTAAGATTGCTTTCTTTAAAGCTGATTATATTTTTAGTACTGACAGGACTTGCAGTTTATGCGTTTGTTTACGCCTTAAATAAAAAAGTCCGTATTCTGACCTTAGGTGCGAAAGAAAACAGATTTGACAACCCGGGCAAACGTTTAAAGAATTTTATTGTGAACGTTTTATTGCAGGGCAAAATGCTCAGGGAATTTTACGGCTATATTCACTTGTTTATCTTCTGGGGATTCATATTCATTGCCTTAGGAGAGATCCCGTTTATGATCGAAGGACTGTTCCCATCTGTCCATGTTCCATTGCTCGGAACAAGTCCCTACTTCTATCTAATTAAAGACATTCTGTCGACACTCGTATTTGTCGGTTTAATTATCGGTGTGATCAGAAGATGGATCGTCAAGCCTAAACGTCTCTATCGAACACCGGAAGCCGCGATCATCGTGATTCTGATCTTCTTGGTTATAGTCACTGAATGGCTGACCAGTGGAGCCAAAGTTGTCTTAGATGCAAACCCTGCCTATAATCTGGCCTTCATCTATCATTTGTTTGCCGGACTTTACCAGGGCTACAGCGCTGAAACGCTCCGTGTCATCATTGAGATTTGCTGGTGGACCCATGTGCTGATCATTCTCGGGTTCCTGGTCTATATCCCGAACTCCAAGCACATGCATTTGTTGGCCTCGCCGTTCAATGGCTATTTTGCCACGTTGAAACCTGCCGGCGCTCAGATTCCGGCAATGGATCTGCTGGACGAAAAGGTTACGGAGTACGGTGTAGGAAGAATCGAAAACTTTACCTGGAAGCAACTGCTGGACTGCTTCGCGTGCGGAGAATGTGGCCGTTGTATGGATAACTGTCCGGCCAATATCTCCGGCAAACCGCTGAATCCGAAAAAGCTCTTAAGCAGAGAGCTGAAGGATCATCTTTTGAAAAAAGGCGCTGAGATGACCAAGCTGGGCCTTAAATCCACAGCTGATTTAACAGCTGAAGATTTCAGGAAGATTGCCGAGGAGGACCGTGAGTGTGCGGAAATACTTCAAAAGCACCTAATCGGTGATGTCTTTACGCGCGATGAACTCTGGTCCTGTACGACCTGTTCAGCCTGTCAGGCTTTATGCCCGGTATCGAACGAACATGTCAACAAGATCATTGATATGCGTCGGTATGAGGTGATGAATGAAAACAACTATGCACCTGAACTGCAGCTCGCTTTCCGTAATGTTGAAAGCAAATACAATCCGTGGGGTGTCAGCTGGAGCGAGCGTGCCGGCTGGGCCAAAGACCTTGATATTCCAGTCATGAAAACAGCAGAGAATCCGGAGTATCTATTCTGGGTCGGCTGTGCCGGTTCTTTCGACAACCGCGCGAAGAAGGTTTCCGTGGCTACTGCCAAAATTCTTAAGGCTGCCGGCGTCAACTTCGCGATCCTTGGCAGAGAAGAGAAATGCTGCGGTGATTTTGCCCGCCGTGCCGGCAACGAATATCTCTTCCAATTCATGGTCAAAGAAAATGTAGGCATCCTGAATAACTATGGCGTGAAGAAGATTATCACTACCTGTCCGCACTGCTTCAATACCCTGAAAAATGAGTATCCGGAACTTGGCGGCAATTATGAAGTGATTCATCATACCCAGTTCATTAACCAGCTTATCAGAGAAGGCAAGCTGAAACTGAATAAAGACGTTCAGCTGCCGGAACAAAAAATTGTATACCATGACTCCTGTTATCTCGGGCGCTACCAGCAGGAATATGATGCACCGAGAGCACTCTTCAATAGGATTCCAGGGGTTCAGCTCGTCGAGATGGACCGCAACCATGACAAGAGTTTTTGTTGCGGTGCGGGTGGAGCCAGAATGTGGATGGAAGAAAATCTGGGTGACCGTATCAACAACCTAAGAGTAGAACAAGCACTTTCCAAAGATCCTCAAGCCATTGGCGCTAACTGCCCATACTGCATTACGATGCTGGAAGACGGCGTCAAAGATAAGGCTAAGCCTGATCAAAATGTTCACGTTGTCGATCCGGCCGAACTCATTGCAAAAATGATCTAACAAAAAAGATAGACCTTTGGCAGTCTCGGGATTGCTAAAGGTCTATTTACTTGATACAATACATACATTATGTATAGAATTATGTCGTTTCTTGAATAATAGACAGAAACAACAGGGCAGGATTTTTATTTTTAATCACGAATAATGTAAAATAACACAGAACTATGTGGAATACTTAAGATTTCTGGAGGGGAATCAAAGGTGATCGAAGTTTATAGCGTTGAATCGGAACTAAAAACAGTTGAAACGGCAATGAATAAAGAAATGCAGTTTAATTCATCAACGCTTGATGATCTGTTGAACCTGCCGATGAATAATCTGGAAAGGTATATGAGTCCGGCCTTGGTTTTGTCTGTAAGCTGCATGACCGGAAAAATCAGCAAAACGATTCTTTCCCTTGCAACCGTTTTTCAATATGTTTTCCTGGCGCATCATATTCATAAACTGATTACCGATGAGGATATGTCCGAGCATTCCAGGCAGTTTCCTGTACTGACAGGGGATTTTATGTTTGGACAAACCCTGAAGAAGGTATGTCAGGAAGATATATTCCCGTATGCCGGTCAGTTTGTCAAACTGATCAAGACGATCAATGAAGGCATCCTGATGCGCTGGCGGTATAAAAATAAGCGTATCCCTTTCCAGGAATATAACATGATCTTAGGCAATGAAAGAGCTTCTCTGACGGCGCTGGCTGTGAAACTCAGTGCTAAGCTTTCCGGGATTCCCCAAACTTATATCGATAAACTGGAGAACTTTGGGTACTGTATAGGGATGGCCTGGGCAGCTTCGGAAGAACCAGCCTGTGCTTCAATATTACAGGAAAATCTCAGTAAAGCAGAAGAGAACCTGGCTCAAATCCGCGATTATTTACCGATCAAGCCTTTGCAGGAATTAATGGAATTTCTATCCGCGGAAATCGAGCGGAACAAAAAAGCCGGTACAGGGGTCTTACAACAATAAATATCCTGCGTGAAGATCTTGGAGCTCTCAAGCCACTGAGAAACATTTCTACATATCAATCTCAGACCTGAGCTTTTTTTTGTCTGACACGAATAAGAAACTTTCCTAGAACATAGAAAGTATATTTGGTATTCTTTAAATATCGTGATAGAATAATTAATGGCTCGTATTTAGCTGATGGAGGAGCGAAATAGTGCAACGCAGAAAAAAAGGAAACTTAGAAATGAGCCTTGTGGGACATGTTAAAGAATTAAGAAAAGTACTTCTTATTTCTTTGTATGCGATTGCTATTGGAACGGTTATCGGCTATATTTTCAGCGACTATGTATACGGTTTTCTGGCAGAGCCTGTCACTGAGCTGGCTGGAGTAAGCTTTATTACCACAACCCCGATGGAGCCGATTATGGTAAAGCTGCAAATATCGGTAGTAACCGGTATTATGATTGCCCTTCCGGTTGTGTTGTGGCAGATCTGGAGCTTTATACTTCCAGGTCTCAAAAAAAACGAACGTAAGTATCTTTACTATATCGTTGCGTCATCGTTTATTCTTTTTATTGCCGGCGCCGCTTTTGCCTACTATCTTGTTTTGCCGGTCTGTTTGAAGTTTCTGTTGCTTGCAGGAGGAGGAGCCGTAGATTCTACGCCTTTTGTGACCAAATCCTCTTATCTGAAATTTATTTTAACGTTTATGGGGACTTTCGGAGCAGTATTCCAACTGCCGGTTGTGCTGCTTTTCCTGATGAGAACCGGACATCTGTCTCCAAAAACGCTTGCCAAATTTCGCAAATGGGCTTTCTTTGCCATTGTTATACTTACCGTAGTCATATCCCCGACGCCGGATCCCTTAACTCAGCTGCTGATGGCAGGCCCAATATACATGCTTTATGAACTAAGTATATGGCTGGGCTATCTCATTACGAGAAAGAAAAAAGAACTTCAGCCTTCCGAAGCCGAAGAGGGAGGGGGACAGAACCAATGAGTATGACTGAAATTGCGCTGATATTGGTCATCGCTGTCATTCTATTTGGTCCGGATGATTTGCCCGTTGTGGCGAGGACTTTGGGCAAAATGATTTTTAAGGTACGAAAATTCACCGATGAAGTCACCAGAGAATTTAAGAGTACACTTAGTGCTCCCAACGGTCTAATTGAAAATGCTTTTAAAGACCATCCTCCTAAAGACCATCCTCCTGAAGATAAAACGGCTGAGTCTAAAAAAATAGCGGAAGAGGAAGAGCTTCTTTCCTATCAGGAAATTGAGGAATCGTCTCCCGATAAACTAGTGAATCAGAAAGACATGCAAGCGGGTGAATAATAGTTGAAACGTCAGAAATTATTTAGAGAAATCAATGCAGATCTGAAAAAAGTAGAAAAGGAACTTGATAAATTTCTCAATGTCGATAATCCTATGTTTTCGCAAACTTGTCTTTACCTTCTGCAAGCTGGCGGAAAAAGGTTACGTCCGAGTTTTACGCTTCTTGTCGGGAAATTTTTTGACTACCGGTTTGAGAAGCTTCTTCCTGTTACAATGGCCCTCGAACTTATACATATGGCAACATTGATTCACGACGATGTCGTTGATGCATCCCTTACCCGCCGAGGACGTCCAACCCTGACCGCAGGCTGGGGAAATACCGTATCGATGGCAACAGGGGACTATCTGCTTGCGAAGGCCCTGGAACTGATTGTGAAGATTGATAATCCCGCGGTATCCAGCATCTTGGCTGATGTCTGTATTGAGATGTGTCAGGGGGAAATTCAGCAAATTAAGTCTTCCTATGATACAACGCAAACCTTGAAACAGTATCTCTACCGTATTCAGCGAAAAACAGCGCTACTGATCGGCTTATGCTGCAAATTAGGCGCCAAAGTATCCAATGCCAGTCCGAGACAGATATGGCTAATGAGCAAGTACGGTAATTACCTCGGTCTTGCGTTTCAAATTGTCGATGATATCCTTGATATAACGGCAAACCCCAAAGAACTGGGAAAACCGGTCGGGGGAGACATCCGCCAGGGGATCATTACCCTGCCGATGATTTTTGCATTGAAGGATTCGCCGCAGAAAGAAAGATTAAAGGAACTTTTGGGGCAGAAGACGAAAACAGATGCCGAAGTAGCCGAGGCAATCCAGCTGATCATCCAGGCAGGTGGAATCGATAAATCAAGAAAAATTGTTGAGCAGTATATCGACAAAGCCAAAGCAAACCTTCAGGAACTTCCCGATGTTCCGGCCAAGGATGCTTTAATCGAGTTGGCTAATTACATGGGTGAGAGAAGCTACTAAGGTACGAAGTTGTGAAAAATCTACTCACCTTCAGATAATAATTTTAGGGCTCACAAGGTACTTAAAAAATATTAAAATGAATTTTATTAATATAATTGATAGAGACGCTGCAAAACGAAGAAGTTACTGCAGCTCTTTTTTTTTGCTTCAAATTACATTAAGAGCCGCCGCAGCGGCTTTTGCTATTTTTTCAAGAGATACAAACACCCATTGATATGGAAAAAAATAGTATATTATACATGAATTACTAAGTGAGGAGCTGTGTATTTTTGAATGACCAAAGAAGGAAAGTGTTACTGGAAGAAATAGAAAAGATACGGCATTCCAAAGTTATTGTCTATTTTTCTTATACACCTCTCGACGATGGAATCCTGGTTCCGTTGTATCAGGAATTGAATAAAATTGGAAGGACTCGAAAAATTGACCTTTTCTTGCACAGCTATGGCGGTGCGGTTGACACACCCTATAAGGTTGTCATGCTGATCAGGGAATTTTGTGAAGAGTTTTCGGTCATCGTTCCTTTTTCAGCAAAATCAGCAGCTTCAATGATTGTTCTGGGAGCGGATGAAGTTGTGATGGGTCCAATATCCGAGCTGGGACCGATAGACCCGCTGGTCAAGCATCCGTTGTATAAGGATTTCTGGATACCGGTGCAGGCCCTGCGCTGCTGCTTCGAATATATTGAAGAACTCATCGAAAACAACTCGAATACGGAGGTCTCTGAGATCATCGTCAATTCGGTTTTGAATAAACTTGATCCGTGGCTGATTGGGGATTATGAGAAAGCCTTAAAGGCTTCCAGACAATATGCCGAATCCCTGCTTTCCAAATATATGCTGAAAAATGATAAGGAAAAGGTGAAAGCGGTCACGCAAAACCTTACAAACGGTTATTTTTCGCACGGTTATCCGATAGGCCGGGCCGAAGCCAAAGAGATGGGCATTTGCGTAACTGAGGCTACAGGAGAACTGTGGGAATTAATCTGGGAATTATATCTTGTCTATCAAGCCATGTTTTCTGGCGAAAATGCTTGTAATTTTTCTCTTTCTACGATAGGATGATGTAGGGTAAAGAAATTGGTTTTTTGTAGAGTTCATGATATAGTAATATGAAAAGGAGGGTGACAGAAGTGCAACCTATTTTTGGAATGATTGCTCCCATGACATTAGTCATCGTTTTAGTCGTTGTGTTGATCATTTTTGGCCCAGGGAAACTTCCTGAATTGGGTAAAGCTATGGGCAAAGGCATTAAAGAGTTTAAGTCTGCGACCGATGATCTAGAAGACAGCGTCAAAGGAACCAAGGATTCGTCTGAAGAGAAGAAAGAAGTATAAGAGTCCATCGAACCATCATATGATCCATATAGAAATGTTTAGGACGTTACCGCGTTGCTATAACTGGCAAGGAGCGGCAACGTCCTTAAATTATTTCCTGGTTTATATGATTCTAAGATTATTTTCATTTAGTAGTTTCGCACAATATTCGATAATTTCGCGGCGTCGGACGATCCCGATAAAAATTCCCTGATCGTCAATCACGGGAACAAAATTTTGCTGGATCGCCCTGGAAATAAGATCATTGATCTGTGCATTGATCGAAACGGCTGCATTCTGGGTGCGTTGTTCAATTTCATCGAGGTGTATTTTTTCCGTGTTGCTGAACGTCAGATCAGGGGTGTTTTTCAGCTTCCAAAGGAGGTCGCCCTCCGTTACAGTTCCCGCGTAATGCCCTTTGGAATCCACCAGAGGGATTGCTGCATATCCGTGGTACTCCATACGTTCAAGCGCCTGACGCATCGTAGCATTTTTTTTAAGAAAGATGACATCTTTTTTCGGGATAAGAAAAAATGCAATATTTTTCATAGCAGAACCTCTGACACTTTTATTATGATGACTGTTTATTTGAATTATTCCATAGAAACTATGGAATTCCTTCCCGGTTTCAAAAGCTTTTTGACGGTAGATTAAGTATCGCGGTTAGGGGAACAAAGGGACGTATTATTTATCCCCAATCAAAAAGGGGGACAAAAGATACGTCCTTTGTCCCTCGTTTATTAGTTTTGCCAATTTTTTTAGAAGATTACACCCAGAGCAATAAGGATAAGAATCGCAATCGCGATAATACCGACACCTACACCGCCATATACCGGAGCCATTGGGGCAACCGGAGCCACCGGAGCAGTTCTGCAGCAGCATCCATAACCGTACATCTATTATCACCTCTTTTACAGTCAGATCAAATGATAAGATTTTAGATCCTTAGAACAAAATACCCATCGCAATCAAGAGCAGAATAATTACTGTTACAATAGCAATTCCGCAAAAATTAGGCGTACAGCAACAACCACCAACTGCGCCTTCTGTAACAACACCACCGGCAACTGCACCTTCGTAAGCCATAATTACAAGACACCCCCCTGTATAATTGGTATGAATTGGTACTCGATGCAATATATGTAAAGGTACATGCAATGGTGTATTTTCTGATGGTCAAAAATAATCAAATAAAATAATAGAAGCTCCCGCGTCCGGGAGCTTCTTGCGCAAAGTCCAAAGATAACTGCGGCTAGATTTTATACCTAGACATCAATTATCTAGAGACTCTTCAATAAAAAATTAACATGGAAAAGCCTCAAAGTCAACGATTATAAACAAAAATCTAGTAGTTAAGTTTTGGTTATTTTATTATTCAACGAACGGAATAAACACAGCCGCAATATTTTTGCCGGTAGAAATTTTGGGACCGGGCGATCTCCATCGTCTTTTTATAGCCATCCAGTTTCTTAAAATCCCTGGCCAGGAATCTGAGGCAGTTTCCATCAGCAATCTTTTGACCTATCTCCAGAATGCGTTGGCTGCTTTTATGAGGGCTGATGGTTAGCGTGGTTGTAAAGATGCTGATATCGTTTCTCAAAGCATACGCGGCCGTTTTTTGAAGTCTCAGAGCAAAACAACGATCACAGCGGATTCCTTTCTCTGGTTGATTCTCCAAACCTTTCACATGTGCCAGCCACTGTTGGGGGTCATAAGGATCCTCGATAAAAGATATGTTTTGGGCAGCGGCATATTTTTGCAGTTCACTGCTCCGGAGCACGTATTCTTCCTCCGGATGAATGTTAGGATTGCAATAGTAGATGACCGGAGTAAAATCCGCAGAAAGCTGCTCCAGGACATAACCTGCACAGGTGGCGCAGCAGGCATGAATTAAGATTTTTTCTTTGGCCATCGTTTCAACCTCCCAATCGTGACGCTAAAACGTATCCCTAGGGGAATAAGTCTTGCTGGCAAAATTATAGGCCTGATGCAGCCTGAATGCAAGATGGGAAAGTTGTTCAAAATAACTAAAGGACAATGAAGGAGGTAGATTTGATGAACAAAAATGCAATGAACCGGAATGTAATCATTCCTGTTTTAGGGTTGTTGTTTTTGTTGTGTGGCCCTGGACAAATTTTTGCCCAATCGACCCAGTATAGCGTTCAGGCCGGAGACAGTATGTGGAAAATTGCAGTACGGTATGAAATTGGATTAAGCGAATTAGCCCAGGCCAACCCGCAAATCCAAAATCTGAGACTGATCTACCCTGGACAGAAGGTTATGATCCCGAATATTGACAGCATTAAAGCCCTGGAGACGGAAGTAATCCGGCTTGTCAATGTTGAACGGGCTAAAAAAGGATTGCAGCAACTGAAACAGAACTGGGAATTATGCAGGGTCGCAAGATACAAATCACAGGATATGATCAACAAAGGATACTTTGCCCACGAGTCTCCGACCTACGGGTCTCCTTTTAAAATGATGGAGTCTTTTGGCATCAGATTTTCAGCTGCGGCGGAGAATATCGCTTATGGTCAGCAAACGCCGCAGGAAGTTATGAACAGCTGGATGAATTCTGCCGGCCATCGCAGTAATATCCTAAGCCCGTCCTATCTGGAAATAGGTGTTGGAGCTGCAAAGGATAGTGAAGGTAATATTCACTGGACCCAAATGTTTATAAAGCCGCTGTAATACATTGTCGGATATGTACTTTCTAAAAAATGCGGACACGGTAGCCTTTAATAAAATGCTGGTTCATCGTTTAGGACTGTGATAGACTAGTACTGTTGTTAGTCCCAGTCACATATCCGGTGACAAGGGACGATATTCAGCTGAAGGATGATTTGATGACAGTGCAGGGAATTACCGCGGAAAAAAATGATAATCGGATCATTTGGCTGGATGTGATGAAAGGAATCGGAATACTGAGCGTCGTCTGGGGACACGCCGGCCATCCGTATTCTTTTCTGATGTTCTTCTTTCATATGCCTTTGTTTTTCTTTATCAGCGGCTATCTGTATCGATCTGCGGGGGCTGGGACACCGTTGCAATATCTCGTCCGGCGGTCAAAACAGCTCCTGGTTCCTTATGTATTCTATATCGTTCTGATTACGGTATTCCTGGCCGTTTTAAGTGCGCTTAAAGGCCAATCGGCCGATATCAACTGGACAGCCTTGGTTCTGGGCGGAAGCAAGCTGGAAGGCGCTTACGGAACCTTCTGGTTTGTGACCTGCTTATTCTTTGTCCAGATATTTTTTGACTTCGTCATCCGGAAGATTCGTCCAAGGTGGCTTGTCGTGCTGGTGATCGCAGCATGTTTTGTTTTTGCCTTCTGGGAATCACGTTTTCACCAGGATATCTTTGTTCTCTGGAACATGGATGTGGCGCTTTTCGGAATTGTTTTTTATGCTCTGGGCTTCCTTTTTAAACAAAAAAAGTGGCTGGAGAATCCCCAGCAGAGCAGAATCATTCTTTTGTTATCAGCAGTCTTCCTTGTCTTATTCTTTTATGCCTATTTCCAGGATTACCTGAGGTTTGGGCTGGACTTTAAGCACCGTCAATATTATTTTTTCGGTACGAACATCCTTGTGCCGATGGCTGCCGTATTGCTGATCTCCGGCCTAAGCAGGATGCTCGCCAATTGGACGTTTTGCAAAAAGGTATTCAGTTCCCTGGGCCAAAGTTCGATGGCGATCATGTTTCTTCATTTGTTTGTGAATTCAGTGATAGGCGGTTTTATTACGATGAGTCCTTGGCGTTTTCTTATTATCGGAATATTATTCCCTTGGCTGTGGTTTGAATTTGCTTCGCGGATACCTGGTCTGCGGTTTCTGGCCTTGGGAATAAACCCTAAAAGACCAGCCATTGATATTGGTACTGGAACCTCGGGCAGATCGGATAGAGGCATCTGAGAAAATGCAATTACATGATTGTTTACGGTTGTTCTTGATTGATTTTCTTTAGAAGCCAGGCCATATTTTTGCCAAGTGTCTGAAATGTCCGGATGCCTTCCTCGTCCTGCTGGACATTTCCGGGTTTATGGGCAAGTGTCATATTCCAGTAGCTAGAACCTACGGTGATCATTTCGGTGATGCCAAAGAATAGATTGATCGAAGAAAAAACGAAATTTGTACCGGCTCTCCGGGCAGCCACAACCGCGGCACCAACTTTTCTGGTCAATAAACGGCCATTGGCCCCGTTAACGATACCGCAGCGGTCAATAAAGGCTTTGACTTCGGGGGTCATGTTACTGAAATAGCTTGGGGAACCGATCAGAATGCCGTCAGCTTCAAAGACTCTTTGCAGAATCGGATTCAATTCGTCGTCATGGCCCGGGCAGCTTCTGTCTTTGCTTTGAGCGCATTTTCCGCAGACCTTACAGCCAAAAATCGGTTTTCCGCCTAATTGTAGCAGTTCGGTCTGAATGCCCTCCTTTTCTAATTCCTGAAGAACGATATTAAGACTCTGAGCCGTATTTCCATTGGGTTTTGGGCTCCCATTAAGTGCAACAACCAACATGGCATGTTCCTCCTGATTTTGGATGTTTTTTTGATTATTCAGATATTTTTGATGTAAATACGATTGTAATGAATAATTCGAGATCAACAGTCGTGTTTCCTGCAACCGATTTTGGAGACGATCAGTACCGAGGGGAACCCGCTAAAGCCATCATGCTGATGGTAGCGGGGATATTCAGAATCTTTGCCTGACACTTTTGTTTAAGAATTGAAAATGTATCTCATTTTATATATAATGGCAATTAGCGCTCTGTGTCTTGTACAACTAAAACCGGCTGGAACTTGTATTCGCGGAACTGCAGCGCGGAGGGACTATAATATTCTAGCTTATTCGAAAGGAACAAAAAAAGTGAAGATTTTACGTTATATGCTCATATTTGTGCCGATCACTTTTGTCGGTGAATTTCTGCACTGGACACCAACCCTGATGTTTGTCTTGACAGCACTGGCCATTATCCCTTTGGCTGCGCTGATGGGTGAAGCGACAGAGGAAATCTCCTTCTATTCAGGGCCAAAGATAGGCGGGTTTCTGAATGCAACGTTTGGCAATGCGACAGAACTGATTATTTCTTTCTTTGCGTTAAAAGCAGGTCTTTTTGAGGTTGTTAAAGCATCTATCGCCGGATCGGTCATTGGCAATATTCTACTGGTGCTGGGTTTAAGCATGATCTTTGGCGGAATCAAGTACAAGTCGCAGCATTTTAACCAAAAGGTTATTGACAACAGTGCCAGTATGCTGCTGTTTGCGGTTATTGGTTTGACGATTCCAGCTATCTTCATGCATACGCTGGATCCGGCACTCCTGAGTACGCGTTATGAGGGACTCAGTGTCATTGTCGCAGTCATCATGATTATCATCTACATTCTGAGCTTAGTCTTTTCTTTTTACACGCACAAAGATATTTATTCGGTCGACCACTCCCAGGAAAGCTCTCCAAAGTGGTCCATTAAAAAAGCAATTGCCGTTTTGGTCGGAGCCACTGTGCTGATCGGACTGGAGAGTGAGTTTCTGGTCAGCGCTGTTGAGCCCATGTCGGAAGCGATCGGGCTAAGCGAATTTTTCGTCGGCATTATTCTTATTCCGATCATTGGTAATGCTGCTGAGCATAGCACGGCGATTGTCATGGCAATGAAAAATAAAATGGATGTCGCTGTTGAGATTGCAATCGGGTCAAGCCTTCAGATCATCTTGTTTGTAACGCCTGTATTGATTTTCCTGAGCTTGCTGTTTACACCGATGAGTATTGTTTTCAATGAATTTGAACTTGTAGCCCTCGTCTTTTCGGTTTTGATTGCCAACAGGGTAGCGACAGATGGCGAATCAAACTGGATGGAAGGGGTTCAGCTGCTAGCGGTATATTTGATTATTGCTGTGGCGTTTTTTGTTTTGTAGAATCCAGCTTCTTGATGCTATGGATTTAGGTTTGCAGATTCTTTGAGGGTACGTAGTGTGCCCTCATTTTTTGTGGGCTTATACTGCTTAATTGCTTAAGTGCGTGCTAAAAGCCTTTTGGGCTTGTCTGCGTGCCACAATACCACTTTCGGCCGTTGCGTCCTCCTTGACGCAAAAGGCCGCGCTACGCAATCCTTGCTCCGCTTATCGTGGAACTGTGCCACGCAGACTAATCGATGGTAATTGGGTTTGTCTGCATGAAAAACTTGCACTCCATATATATTTTCACAATGAAATCTTGTGTTATCGTTAAGAATTATTTATCAAAATTAAAAAAATGCAGACAGACATTGATAATAAGTGCTAACGGGTTAAAGGTGATTCGTATAGTTCATCCTCGTCAGATATTGTATCAGGGAATAAAATAATGCTATGATAAAGCTGATTCCAGAAGGAAGGGGAGGGGCAGTTATGAAACGGTTTGGTTTCTATTTAATGATTTTGATTTTGGGGCTGGGAGTTTTGACGGCTGGCTGTGCAAACAACGATCAAATGAATGGTACGAATCAGGAAACAAATCAGACAGGTCAGACGAACGGCTCAAACGGATCAAACGAGGCAAACGAAGACAACGGTCCGGTGATCTATCAGAACACGGTGTATGGCATTAATTTTACGTTGCCGGACAGTTGGAAGGGCTACTCAATTGTAACTGAGCAATGGAAAGGTATTGCTGTGGATGGTCCGCAAAGCGGTCAAGTGATTGAAACGGGTCAGCTAATTCGGATTCGTCATCCGCTATGGACTTCGGAGCAGTCTCGTCAGGATATTCCGATTATGATATTTACACTGGACCAATGGACAGACTTACTGAATGAAAAATTCAGTGTTGGCGCGGCACCAATGCCGCCAAGCGAGCTTGGCCGAAATTCCAGATATGTATTGGCGCTTCCTGCACGTTACAACTATGCTTTCCCCGAAGGATTCGAAGAAGTGGAGGATATCCTCGCAAACAGTCCTTTGGAAGCAACTGAAAACTTTAAGTAGGGAATGTCGGATTTCTTGCTTAAATTTTTTGGGAGGGTACCATGAAAATTGTTGTCGCACCTGACTCTTATAAAGGTTGTATGAACGCACTGAGCGCTGCCAGGGCAATCGAAAGAGGCATTCGGAACGTTGAACGGGATATTGCTGTAAAATTGATCCCGATGGCTGATGGCGGCGAAGGTACCGTGGACGCGATGATTGCGGCTTTGGGTGGTGAGATCATACCTGCCAGGGTAAAAGGGCCTCTGGGTGAAACGACGGATGCTTTTTTTGGTTTGTTAGAAGACCGAACAACAGCTGTGATCGAACTGGCAGCGGCGGCAGGCTTAAATCTAATTCCTGCAAAGCTTAGAAACCCTCTGCTGACGACATCCTATGGTGTTGGAGAGTTAATAAGGCATGCCTTGGACACTGGAGCTAAAAAGTTAATTCTGGGTATCGGCGGGAGCGGCACGAATGACGGAGGAGCCGGAATGGTCACGGCCTTAGGGGTAAGACTCCTGGATCGGCATGGTCAGGAAATTCGTTTTGGAGGCGGCCATCTGACTGAAATAACGGATATGGATTTTTCAGGCTTTGACTCCAGGCTGAGCGATACGGAGATCATGGCTGCATGTGATGTGACCAATCCGCTATGCGGACCGCAGGGGGCCTCGGCAGTCTATGGCCCGCAAAAAGGAGCAACACCGGCGATGGCGGCCCTATTGGACAAGAATCTCCGGCATTATGCTGAAATCATTCAGAAAAGCACCGGCCTTCAGGTGCAGGATATACCTGGTGCCGGAGCTGCAGGTGGTGTTGGAGCGGCTCTGATTGCTTTTCTGAAGGCGAATCTGCAGCCCGGTGCGCAGCTCATAATGAGGGCAGCAGATATGGACAAAGTTCTGACCGATGCGGATTTAGTCATAACAGGTGAGGGTTTGACCGATTACCAGACGCTCTTTGGCAAAGTGCCGCTGGCCGTAGCTGAAAAAGCTGTAAAACATCAAGTCCCAGTCGTCTGTTTGTCTGGCGGGCTGACGGAAGATGCCCAACAGCTTTACAAACATGGTTTTTCCGGTGTATTTAGTATTACGGAAGGACCTGTTAGTCTAGCAGACGCAATTCAGAATGCGGAAGTGCTGCTGGAGAGGGCTGCTGAAAGGATCCTGCGTCTGTACCTGGCTGGACAATCATTCCAGCATGGAGGGTCATACGCAAAAGATCATTAACGCTCAAAATCGTACAGGGAGGACACTATGAAGATCGTCGTTTTGGATGGATATACGCTTAATCCTGGAGATATATCATGGAGCGGGCTGGAAAGGCTTGGGGAGCTTACCGTCTATGACCGCACCGCCTATCATGCCGGTAATGAAGATTTGATCCTGGAAAGGATTGACAGGGCGAAGATCGTCTTTACCAATAAAACACCTTTATCCAGAACAGTGCTGGAAAACGCACCTGATTTAAAATTTATCGGGGTTCTCGCAACAGGCTATAATATTGTCGATGTTGAGGCAGCCAAAGAAAGAGGAATTGTCGTAACGAATATTCCTGCCTACGGGACGAATTTTGTCGCGCAGATGGCAATTGCGCTGCTACTTGAAATGTGCTGCCATGTCTGGCCGCACAGCGAATCGGTTCGGAGAGGAGAATGGTCCGGCAATCCGGACTGGTGTTACTGGAACTACCCGCTCATAGAACTGGCGGGAAAGACCATGGGAATCATCGGTTACGGCAGAATTGGCCAAGCAACCGGAAGAATAGCTCAGGCTTTGGGGATGAGGATCCTGGCTGTTGACAGTAATCCCGATCCGTCCTTGGAAAGCCCTGATATGAAATATGCCGATATGGATACACTGCTTGCCGAATCCGACGCAATCATGCTGCACTGCCCATTGTTTGAAAATACCAAAGGAATCATCAACAAGCAGAGTATTGCTAAAATGAAGCCCGGTGTGATGATCGTAAACAATGCAAGAGGACCTTTAATTGTTGAGGCGGATTTAGCCGAGGCCCTGAACAGCGGAAAGGTTGCCGGAGCCGCGCTGGATGTTGTGTCGACAGAACCGATTCAAATGGACAACCCGTTACTTCAGGCTAAGAACTGCATCATTACACCGCATATTTCCTGGGCCTCGCTGGAGGCAAGAACCCGGCTGATGGATCTGGCTGTGCGCAATCTGGAACAGTTTCTGGCAGGGTTTCCCGAAAATGTGGTCAGTTGAACCGGTAATCGTTTAATCATAAAGTCACACAATTGTCACAATTGAATTGTATAGTAACGATGTAAACTTTTTCGTTTTATTTTTCTATCCCATTTTAACCCGGCTCTGGTCGGGTTGTTCTTTTATATAAGAAGCAAAAAAGATTTTGCATTTTTCTGGAAAATTAATGACAAACTTAATTAATTCCTTTATTATGTAAGATATGTAAAATATTCTATGGTTTAAGGTGGATACATCGTATGGCTAGAGTTAACGTCCCATATATTATGGCGTGTGAAGATGTCATTAATGAAAATGAATCCTTAACTTATAAGAGCATTCTTTTCACAAAAACAATTAAAGCTTTGTTTGAAAAAATATCCCTTAATATTGTCGTTGGGGTTCAGGTTTTTGAGTCGGAAGAGGCTGAAGAAAATGAGGGTGACATCATACTTGAAATGACAGTAAAAGATGATAAAGATGAGTATGTCACCAAACTACCGTTAAAAATTGAGATACCAACAGGAACAAAGGATATCTCGGTAAAGATTGTATTTAACGATATGCTCATAAAATCGCTCGGATCATACAAGTTTGTTGTCAGTAAAGGGAGGAAGAAACTCAACGAATATCGAATATTAATAACGATGGGAGAGGGAGAAAAAGAATGAATACGCTCACGATGGATGTAGACTTTAATAAAATATCAAAAGCTAAAGCTTTCCCTGAGAGTAATCATTCGGATTTTATATCTGCTATAAAAAGCTTCACTTCACCAAATAATATAGAATTAACATCTAGCGCGGGAATTCATGGGCTGAATGTTGATGTTTATGAAAAACATAAGGTTTTATTTGCCGAATATACAGTGGTTTTTACGGATGAAAAAAGTTTTGAAATAAGATCAGGGTATAAAGAACCAAAGTCATTGAATAAACATAATAGTGTTCTATCAAGGATTGGTGGTGCTATTATGGGATGGCTTGCTTGTTCTCCAATTGAATCTTTCGCTGAAGAGATTAAAAATTCTTATACGCAGCATGTCGGCTTAATTGCCTCTCTAGCGGCTCTAGGTTCTGCTTTTGCGGCTTGGACTGGTATTCCTATTTTCAGTATTATTGGTGGGTTTATCGGACTTGCCGTTTTTGACGCATTAATAAGCTTATTACCTGGAGCGGTTAAAGAAGGGAAGGAGAAAGATCATAGCTTACAAGCCAAGCTATGTGCTTTTTGCGTAAACTTAGCAGCAATTATGGTTGGCGTTATTGCCCATAATTACTTTGTCGACTTGACTTTCGGGCTAAGTAGTATTGAATATTTTCCAGCCAAAGTCGTATCCAATGTTCATTATCTGATTGTCTTTTGGGTAGGGCTGATCTATGTTACAAGAGTCATTGGATATGCAGCAAAAATTAATAAGGTACCCATTCCATGGTTTGTGAAAATATTGAAAGGAATTGGCTCGAATAACGAAAAAGGGAAAAAGGGAAATAAAGAGTTATAATCTTTTTATAAATGGATATTTATTTTTGGCAAAACAAAAAACCCTTGATTATCAAGGGTTTTTAACTTTCGAATTTTGGTGCGGCCGAGAGGACTTGAACCTCCACGAGCGTTAGCCCACTAGTACCTGAAACTAGCGCGTCTGCCAGTTCCGCCACGGCCGCATCGACAGATTACATTATATTTGATGGCTCTGTGCTTTGTCAACACAAAAGCGTAATAAAAAAATAGAATTTTTAATCCTTGAAAACATGTATATAAGCAGGGCGGGACAAGGCCTTTGTTCCAGCCTTGCTTTTCGTTGTGGTTTTTGTTATCCTTTTCCATTGGGAGCATTTTGTTTTTTCAGATAGTTTAGGCAGGAATATATAGATTAATAGAGAAAGTAACCTAGGTTTGGGCTAACCTTTGAAATTTGAGATATTGAAGAAATGTGGAAGGTGATTTGTGTTGAAGGGTTTTATGAAATCGTTGTTTGAATGGGTCGTCATCGTTGCAATTGCTTTTGTTCTCTCTATGGTGATCCGAAATTATTTGATTGATACGCGAATCGTCCCGACCGGCTCGATGCTGCCTACGATTCAGCTTCAGGATCGTTTAATCGTGGATCGGTTCTTTTATAAATGCGGCGATATCAAGCGCGGAGATGTTATTGTTTTTGAAGCTCCCGAATCTATGATGAAGGATGAGGACCTCGTCAAAAGAGTCATCGGCTTGCCCGGAGAAAAGCTTGAAGTCAAAAATGGAAAAGTCTATATTAATGACCAGGTTCTAGATGAACCTTATGTCGAATATCCGGCTGATTATGAATTTGGGCCTGAAACTGTGCCAGAGGATTCCTACTTCATGATGGGCGATAACCGTCCTGCCAGTTACGACAGTCATCGTTGGGGGGCCTTGCCCGAGGATAAGATATTGGGAAGGGTCTGGATCAGGTACTGGCCTTTGGATAGTTTTGGACCCCTGACCAAACTGCCTGAAGACTATTTGAAGTAGGATGCGTACATGATACAGCACTTGGCATAAAAAGATTACGATTATCAAACCGCAAAGACGATAACTCCGATAATAATATAGATATGCGAGGGATGCCGGATGGATCCAGTCTTCCTTTATCTCATCAGCGCAGTCATGGTTGGGATCATTCTCGGATTTGGGACAGGGTTCAGTATCCGTGGAGGCCAAGCCAGAGGACTACTGGAAAAGGCCCGGACGCTTGAGCAGGAGAATGAAAGGCTGCATGCGGAACTGAATCGGGAATTTGAAAGAAGAATGCAAAATTCCGCTGTCATTTCTGAACTGCGTACCCGGCTCGAGATGGAGCAGACAGCGTATGAAGAGAAATTAATGCTTCTCAGTCATGCGAGGGAGGAGCTCAGTAGCGGCTTCAAGGCCTTATCCGCTGAGGCACTTAAGAACAACAATCAGTCCTTTCTCGAATTGGCGAAGGTCGTACTCGAGAAGACTCAGATTCAGGCTTCGGCTGATCTGGAAAAAAGGCAGGTTTCTATCGATGAACTCGTAAAGCCTTTGCGGGAATCGCTCGACAAAGTTGATCTAAAGATTAACGAACTGGAACAAAAAAGAGCAGGGGCTTATGAAGGGTTGCTTAAGCAAGTCGAAAATATGGCGTTCGGGCAGGAAAAGCTGCAGCGGGAGACCTTGAAGCTGACTTCTGCTTTGAAATCGCCGACTGTCAGAGGCCGCTGGGGAGAAATCCAGCTGCAGCGGGTTGTAGAATTGGCCGGCATGGTGGAGCACTGTGATTTTTACCAGCAGGAGGAAGTCAGCGGCGAGTCCGGCAGGCAGCGCCCGGATATGATTATCCGGCTTCCGGGGAATAAAACGATCGTCGTCGATTCCAAGGCCCCGCTCGCGGATTATCTCGAAGCTGTGGAAGCCCTCGATGAAGACCATAAGAGAACAAAGTTATCGGGTCATGCCCGGCAGGTCAAAAACCATATTACCAAACTTGCCGCGAAGTCTTACTGGAACCAGTTCGATTTTACGCCCGAATTTGTTGTCATGTTTCTGCCGGGTGAAACCTTTTTCAGTGCTGCGCTGCAGTCAGATCCGGAACTCATCGAATACGGCGCCGGGCAAAGGGTCATCCTGGCGACCCCGACAACGCTGATCGCGCTGCTTAAAGCCGTGGCTTACGGGTGGAGCCAGGAACAGATCAACGAAAATGCCCGCGATATCAGCGAGCTCGGCAAACAGCTCTATGACAGGATCAGCGTTTTGACCGAGCATTTGTTGGACATCCGCAAAGGACTTGCTCAGGCCACTCAGGCTTACAATCGGGCCGTCGGCTCCTATGAGAACCGGGTACTCGTGACCGCCAGGAAATTCAAAGAGCTCGGGGTTGCCGGAGATAATGAGATCGGTGAGATGGAGATCCTCGAGACCGGGCTTCGGGAGATTGCGGCAGGAGACAATTAATATTTGGGAAAACAGTTGGACTTCTCAGTCGAAGGCTACGTGATTATTAAAAAGATGTATGATTGCATCTTTTTTTGATTCCAAGAAATTTCAAAGAAACCTCCATGGGTCTTAAGAAAACTAAAAATCTTTACGATAATAATAAGGAAGTCTAATATCCATGGAGGGATGAAGATGAAGGTTTTAAGTTCAGCTGTTGATCTTTATTCGGACTACAAGCTGGAACAGCAAAAGACCGTCAATGAAAGGCTGAAAGCCTGGGTTGACGGACAGGGCACGGATGCAAACGATGAAACAGAGCCAACT
The DNA here is from genome assembly GCA_009910795.1 of Dehalobacter sp. CP. Next base: position 107,297 of record VMEE01000081.1, read on the forward strand.
GCGGATTCGCTGACACTTTCAAGTGACGCTTTAGCTAAATTACAGGAGAATCCCGCAGTGAGCAGCTCAGAAACAACTGCTGAGTCGGAAGATGAATTCTTTGAACTCAGCCCTAGGGAGAAAGAAATTATCTCCCTGTTGGAAAAGTTTCTTTCCAAGCTGTCCGGGAAAAAGGTAACGATTGATGTACCGAACAAACTAACTCTTTCAGGTCCGGGTAACAGTGATTTTGGTCACCTGATGGCAGCAAAGAACGACGGCAACAATAATGGGAACGGCAGTCAGAGGGTTGGCTGGGGCATCAATTATCACTATGAAGAGTCCTATACAGAAAAAGAATCCATGAACTTTTCAGCCCAGGGCACAATTCTTACCGAAGATGGCAGTGAAATAAAATTTAAGCTGGATATCACGACAAGCCGCGAGTATACAGCCTATCAGCGTATCGATATCAAAGCCGGAGATGCTTTGGTCGATCCGTTAGTGATTAATTATGGTGCAGGCGGCGCAAGCCTGTCAGGATTAAAAACGGATTTTGACCTTAATGCCGACGGAACGCAGGATACGATGTCTTTCCTGGCTGAAGGCAGCGGGTTCCTTGCTTTGGATGAGAACAACGACGGAGTCATCAATGACGGCAGTGAGCTCTTCGGGCCGACAAGCGGAGACGGTTTTAAGGAATTAGCCAAATATGATAACGATCAAAACGGCTGGATCGATGAAAACGATTTCATCTACAAAGAACTTAGCCTTTGGATTAAGGATGCCGCCGGCAACGACCAGCTACTAGCCTTAAGTCAGGTTGGAATCGGCGCAATCTATTTAGGCAATGTCGATTCGCTACTTTCACTGAAAGATACGGATAATCATTTAGACGCTCAGATCAAGGAAACCGGCATATTCCTGAAAGAGAACGGAGAAGCCGGGACGGTCCAGCATGTGGACTTTGCGGTATAGCGAGAGGATAAGCTGATTAAAGGGACGAATTTTTTATTCCCTCAATTAAATAATGGGGATAAAGATTCGTCCCTTTCATTTCGCGGTTGTCTTAACCTAAAGAGAGTTCAGAAATTGTTCCAGTTCTTCGATGTTAGATACCGAAAAAGCCCCGGTACAATACTCCTGGTATTTCGTCATCAGACAGTCGCCCTTGTCCCACTGGTCCTTGCTTAGGGGGTTCAGCCAGTACAAGGCTGCGGCTTTTTCTTTGATCTGGGCCAGGACTTCACTGCCGTCCAGTCTGTTCCGGTTATTTTTGCCGTCCCCTAAAATCAGTACCGTGGTTTTCTTCGGCAGGAAAGGCAGATAGCGGTCGAAAAACTGCAGCAGCACATTACCATAATGGGAATAGCCTGTACGGTTATAGCTGCTAACCTTGCGTAGATTGCTGAGTGAGCCTGTCCAGTCCTGCTCCTGGAAATAATCTGTCGCTTCCACGAGCTGATCGACGAACAGAAACGAGCGGACGTTGGCATAGCGCTGTTGGGTCGCAAAGACAAACATCAGCATGAAGTAAATAAATTTGCTAACGGAATTGGACATGTCACAGAGCAGCCAGAGGTCGGGTTTCGATTGTTTTCGCTGCATTTTTATTAGGTTCAGCGGGGTTCCGCAGGTTTTCAGTGCGTGTTTGATACTCCGGTTCAAACTTATGGTGCCGTTAGGACCGACCTTACGGCGTCTCCCTTTGCGAACGGCCAGTTTTCGGCCTATTTTTTGGATTTCCTGCGACATCTGGCCAATCTGAGCATCGTCACAATCCAGAAAAGATACCGTGCGTGGATTTCGCTTCTTCATTTCCTGGATCAAATGCTCTGAACTCATATTCCTGGCCAGCTGGCGTTCAATTTCATCTTTCAGTAAATTGTTCCACTCTTCAAGGGCTTGACGCGCAGCCTGATATTCTTCTGCAGTAAGTTCAGCCTGCCGGAAGGCGTTTTCCATATGATTAGCCGCTTTAGTCCAGCCGCTTTGCGTCTGGAACTTAGCCAGGCTTTTTTCGCGGTGTTCAAGATTTATGTCAAGATGCAAATGCAGACCCTGAAGTACTACATAAATTAGGTCAATCTCATTGTTCAAAACTGCTTCAATTAACATTTCGATCGGGACAGTTTTTCCCGCGCTGCCGCCCTGACCATCTTCCGGGGAAAACCGGCCTCGTCTTTCCAGAATGCCCAGATGGTCCGACAACATTTCCAAATCAGGGCCAAAATATAGCTCGATCAGCCATAAAGCATAATCAAGGCCCCAAGGAGATTTGATCAGCGTCGTATTAATGAGCTGATAAAAAGTATATTTGTCCATTTTATCAAGATCGAGCATTTTCAGTAGCCGGATGCAGTCAGATGTTTCGCGCGAATTTACGTTAATGCCGGACTCTCTGAGCAGTCTGGCTATTTTAAGAATGAAGTATTCCATCAAACCAATCCTTTTGGTTCACTTTTTCCAGGACATGCTGGCAGTCATCCTGGTATTTGAAAAGGATGTTCAGCGCGCTGGAAGCGACCTCCGCCGTTAGTTCTTCGACCTGCAGCTGTTCCAGGATGTTGACCCAATCGATCACTTCGCTGATGCTGGGGTGTTTTTTGAGCTTTTCGAGCCGCAATTTGCGGATGAAAGTAACCGCCTGTTTGCCAAGACTCTCCTTTAGATGCGGGAAGTGGATCTGAAGAATCTCAAGTTCTCTCTGCTCGTTCGGGTAATCCAGATGCAGGTACAGGCATCTTCTCCTTAACGCCTGGCTTAAGTTTCGCGTGCTGTTGCTGGTCAATAGGACGGAAGGTATGCTTATAGCAGGGATTGTCCCAATCTCAGGTATGGAAACCTGCCAGTCCGAGAGGATCTCCAGCAGAAAGCTTTCAAATTCCTCGTCGCTTTTATCGATTTCATCGATCAACAAAACGGAAGGGGTTTCGCCTGTTATGGCCTTCAACAAAGGCCTTTTCAGCAAAAATTCATTTGTATAAATATTCTCACTCGTATCAGACCACTCTTTGGTTCCCGGTCCTTTCGTCTGAATATAGAGCAGCTGTTTCTGGTAGTCCCATTCATAAAGAGCTTTGCCTTCGTCGATGCCTTCATAGCACTGAAGGCGGATCAATTCTCTATTGAGGTATTGGCTCCAGGCCTTGGCAAGTTCAGTTTTTCCGGCTCCGGCCGGACCTTCAATTAACAGGGGTTTATTCAGCAGCAAGGAATATTGCAGGACCATGGCGGTACTGTCATCGGCTATGTAGCCGTATTGGCGTAATCCTTGCTTGATTTCATCTGCATTCATGGTATCCAGTTCCTTTCTTGCTTAATATTATCATTATAATTTGAATGTGAATTTTAGCAATGACTTTTTTAGCAATGGCTTCTATCCTAAAAACTTGTTTTGGCTTTAGAAATTGATTATGATAGGAAAAGAAGATTTACAGTAAATTTGAAGAGGGTGAATTCGTGGAAGACATTGAAAATAAAACCATTGAGGAACTTGCCGAAGCCCGTCACTCAAAGAATACCTTTGAAGCACATGAAGAAGGCCTTTCTTTTGGTGAAAGGCTGGCGGATAAGCTGGCAGACTTCGCAGGCAGTTGGACCTTTATCATCATCTTTATTTCCGTCCTTTTATCCTGGATCATACTAAATACCATACTTCTATTCGGTCATGCATTTGACCAGTACCCTTTTATTCTGTTAAATCTTGTGCTATCCTGTATCGCTGCAATGCAAGCGCCGGTTATTATGATGAGTCAAAACAGGCAGGAGAACAGGGACCGACTAAGAGCAGAGCATGATTATGAGGTTAACCTGAAATCGGAGATCCTGATTGAGGAAGTACTGAAACGTTTAGATGCAATTGAAAAAAGACAGGAAGACATACTTCAGACGTTACAGCGGAAGTCAGAAATCACACAAAAAAATTCTGAAAATGAGTACGAAATAAATCATCAGATTTAGCTGTTCTTTTGAACTCAGGAACGAATATCGCGCTGCCAGATGGCAAGGAGCGGTATTATTTTTTACTTTGGATAAGCATAGCGATATCCTCTGGCATCGGAGCCTGGATTTGAAGAGGCTGCATATTTAAGGGATGCATGAAAGCATAGCTATAACAGTGCAGGGCTTGCCTTTGCATATATTTCATACTGCCGCCATACAAATCATCTCCCAAAAGGGGATGGCCGGCCGCCTGGGCGTGTACTCTGATCTGGTGCGTCCGACCGGTAATCAGGGTGAATTCCATCAGGGTATAGCCCGGGTAATGCTGCAGCGTTCGAAACAGCGTCAGCGCCGACTGTCCGTCCCGATGAACTTCCCGGACAATCTTGCTGCCCGACTTAAGCCGGATCGGGAGGGGCCATTCACCCTGTTCCAAAGGAAAGTTCCCTTCCACAATACCGAGATATTTCTTTTCAACTTTGTTTCTGATAGAAAGGGCGGCCAGCTGCTGGTGGGCATAGCGAGATTTGGCGATCAGCACAACGCCGGACGTATTGCGGTCAATCCGCGAGACTGGCCGGAATGGCCTGGCTTCACCTTTGCTTTCCCAGTAGCCGACCACCGCATTGGCGAGCGTTCCGGTCTGATACCTCGAGTTTGGGTGGATGACCTGGCCGGGCGGCTTGTTGACAGCGAGGAAGATTTCATCTTCAAAGAGAATCTCAATAGGCAGCGTTTCTCCGGAGACCGTTGCCGGCTCTTCTTCCAGGATATTCACGACAAGGGTCTGTCCGGTTTTGCCGCGAGCAGTCAGATAGGTGAATTTGCCATCAATCCAGACATTTTCGCCGACTTTCAGCATTTGCAGCACCTTGCGGGAAAAATGGAAGCGCCTTAGAAGTATGTCCTGGTATTTCCTGCCTTCATCTTCGGGCGTTAAAGTGTATGTGAATAATTTATTTGCATTCATGTTCTTCTCCTAATAGAATAAGCATTATCTGATAGACATATATTATGATTTAATAGAATAATTTAGCAAGATGTTGCGTAAAGAAATAAAAAATATATTATAATAACTATAGTAAAAATTAACCAATATCGGTCAGTTTGATAAATCAAGCAGGATTTCCAAGATTTATCCCTGAAGGCAAAACGAACAAGCAGAAAAGAGGTTAAATACAGCATGAATGATCAGAGAATAGACGTATTGGCCCAAAATTTAATCCATTATTCCATTGAGTTAAAGGAAGGTGAACATATCCTGATTGAGCTGTCGGGGCTGGAAATTCCTTTAGCCCGGGCGCTGGTCAGAGAGGCTTATAAAGCCGGCGCGCAGCCTTTTCTTAATATTACGCATCATACCCTGCAGCGTGAAATATTAAAAGGGCTTTCAGTTGAACAGGCACAAAGCCAGGCAAAGTGGGAAGTCGCCAGAATGAAGGACATGCAGGCTTATATCGGAATACGCTCCGGAGAAAATATTAACGAGCTGGCTGATGTCCCTGCGGATAAAATGCAAATCTACCTGAGCCATTACTCGAAACCGCTCCATTCCGAGCAAAGAGTCAAGCATACCCGCTGGTGTGTACTTCGCTATCCGAATCCGTCGATGGCACAGCTTGCTGAGATGAGTACGGAAGCTTTTGAAGATTTTTACTTTAAAGTCTGCAATCTCGATTATTCCAAAATGTCCAGAGCGATGGACCCGCTGAAAGAACGGATGGAAAAGACCAACATGGTGAGGATCACAGGGCCGGGAACTGATCTTTCTTTTTCAATCAAGGGGCTGCCGGCGATCAAGTGCGACGGTAAGATGAATATTCCTGACGGCGAGCTTTTCACAGCGCCGGTCAGAGATTCGGTCAACGGTATCATCACCTATAACACCCCGGCTGTTTATCAGGGATTTACGTATGAATCCATCGTACTGGAATTCAAAGACGGCAAAATTATCAAGGCTTCAGCCAACGATACCGAAAGAATTAATAAAATTCTCGATACTGATGAAGGTGCCAGGTATATCGGTGAGTTTTCGTTCGGCTTTAACCCGTACATTCAGAAGGCGATGAAAGATACATTGTTTGATGAGAAGATCGACGGAAGTTTTCATTTCACCCCAGGTTCGGCCTATGACGAATGCGACAATGGCAACCAGTCAGCCGTCCATTGGGATCTGGTATGCATCCAGAGACCGGAATACGGCGGCGGTGAGGTCTATTTTGACGGGGAACTGATCAGGAAAGACGGCAGGTTTATGCCGCCGGGGCTGCAGGTCCTGAATCCTGAGAACCTTAGATAACGTACCTAGTACAACATTCTTAAATTCTTTACTCAAATAATTTCATACAATCCTGATTACCCCATATTAGGTCTGGGTGGCACAAGTTCCGACGGTCAAGCGGAGCATGGATACGAAGCGCGGCTGTTAGACGGCCACGGATGGCCTAATGTCGCGATGCCATGGATGGCAAAGAGCGACTCGCCATAGAGGGCGCTATCTGCCGAAAGCAGAATTGTGGCACCCAGACTCCCGTTACAAAATACGAACCAAAATATGACAGGAGCAAGAGGAGAGAAAAGTAATGAAGATCCTGAGCAGTATAAAAATACCGGATGATCTCCTGGAAAAGCTGCTGGCAATACGACCGAGTACCCGAATCGTTCAGGTGAGAGACTTTACGGATGCAGATCAGGAAGCGGATGTACTGCTTACGTATGGCTGGGATATTAAAAAGGATACAATTGATTTGTATCCGAATCTCAAATGGATTCAAACCTTAAGCGCAGGGGTCGATATGCTGCCTCTGGACCGGCTTGTTTCGAGAGGCGTCGTGCTGACGAATGTCAAAGGCGCCCATAAGATCCAGATGGCCGAGCACGTCATCTGGAGTATCCTGATGCTCTTAAGACAGGGCAATACATTTGTGTCACAGCAGGAACAGAAGATATTCAGCGCAAAACCGAAGATTTCCGAAATGTACGGCAAATCGGTCTGCATCGTTGGGGCAGGCACCATTGGCAAAGAGATTGCCAAGCGGTGCGGGGCTTTTGGGATGACGGTATATGGCGTGTCACTTCATGGCAGTCAGGATCAGGCTTTCGCGAAGATTGTGACCCCGGAGGAAATGCCCGGGATTCTATCGGTCAGTGATGTAGTTGTAATCGTCCTGCCGCTGACATCGGAAACGAAAGATTTTGTTAATACAGACTTTATCCATCAGATGAAGGACGGAGCACTATTTGTCAATGTGGCCAGAGGACAAGTCGTTGACGAGGATGCCCTGATTGAAGCACTTAAAAGTAAGAAGATAGCTGCGGCGGCGCTTGATGTATTCAGGAAAGAGCCGCTGCCGGAAGATAGCCCGTTTTGGGAACTGGATAATGTCTTCCTTACGCCGCATATCGGCGGCAGGACGGTTCAAACCTCTGAACGCATGTGGGAAGTGTTCCAGACAAATCTGGCTAAATATCCTGACCCGGGTCAAATGATCAATATTATAGACGATAGGACAGGGTATTAAGAAACACGTACTTGAATATAGAACGCTCAACTAAGTAGGAACTCAGAATATTGAAACGTGAGAAACAGGCATAAAAAGAGATCCGGAGGAGTCCTATGAATGACTTCCAGAAAAGTGTTATCGAACAATTGTCCCGCCATACCCGCATCTGGATCGTAGGAGGAGCGGTACGTAACCAGGTCCTGGGACTGGAGTCTCCGGACATGGATTTGGTGTGTGGGCTGAGCCCTGAAGAGGTCCAAGATATCCTCCGTGAGCAAGGCTTCTCCGTTCGGATCATTGGCAGGCATTTCTCGACAGCCAGCATTTTTACGGAAGGTTCCAAAGTGGATGTGGTGCAGGCCGAAGAACTAGAGAAAGATGCCCAGCGCCGGGACTTCACCATTAATGCGATTTATCAGGATCCGGTGTCGGGGGAATTTTATGACCCGATGGAAGGCAGAAAGGATCTGGAAGCCAAAATTCTTAAAGCCTGCGGTAAGCCTGATGAACGGTTCCGGGAAGATCCTGTCCGTATTTTAAGGATGGTTAAATTTGCGGTGAAGTTCTCGTTGGAAATCGATCCCGATACCTGGGAGCAGGCAACGGACCATCTTTCTTTTTTGAGCAGCACATCCCGGGAAAGAATTACGGCGGAACTTGCCGGGATTCTTGTTTTGGCTGAGGCTGAAAAGGCTGTGCGGATGTTGGACAGAATCGGTTACTGGGATATGTACTTACCTGAGTTGGCCAGGCTGAAAGGTCTTGAACAGAATCAGTACCATTCCCTGGATGTCTGGGAACATACCATGGCCGTATTTCGGAATACCCCTGAAGATCTATATCTGCGTCTGGCAGGCCTGTTTCATGATTCCGGCAAGTGGGAAGTAGCTAGCCGGGAATGCCATGTATCCGGGACACTAAAGTTTGCCGACCAGAACTACTCGCTTGAGGGATTTAAAATCGTCGGGACAAGAGGACCCCGGGAACTGGAATATAAGCTGAAGTCTTTCATTGGAAAAAAGATTCGGATCCTTGGGGCAAGACTGGACCAATACCCGGAAATTGTGCAGTTTAAAAAAGTCATAGACGGTGAACCGACCAATTTTGGTCTTATCTACGTCGAAAACGGCAAACGACATTTCCTGATGCATGAAGCGGCAAGCGCCAGGCTTCTGGCCGATGTCCTCAAACGCTATACGTTTTCGATGTTTTTTGACGGGGTCGGCAAAAAACAGGAACAAAACCTTATTAAACTTGTTGAGAACCATATGCAGGCAACACTCGTATTCATGCCGGAGTTCAGAGGGGAATTTGCCAAGCGGTCTTTCAAGAACAGAGCGGCGGAGCTCGTTTGGAAAGTCTGCTGGGACGGCAGAAACTTTGAATTAAAGAACATCCATGATTTCTTGATTATATGGAAAGCAGATTATCAGGCCGGAAAACTTCATACCACTACTCAGAACAGTATTTTTGAAAGAATTTTTGCCGAACTGATCGCGGTGGCTTTGTGGCAGAAAGAAAACCTGATGCAGCTTGACTGGAAACTATTCCGGCAGTATGCGATGCAGCAGGGATTAAGCGGTTGGAGCCTCGGAACCTTTAAGGATCTTGTCCGCAAAAAAGCCATGGAAGAGATGAAGCTGGAATTAAATCATACTTTTCTAAAAAAAGTATATTGGGAGTTTAAAAATCTGTAAAAGTAAGTTACAATGATTATAAATAAATTATTGTTACAAAAGGGAGCGTGGAGATATGAAATGGCGCTGTGTTGTTTGTGGCTACATACATGAAGGAGATAATCCTCCGGAAACCTGTCCGGTCTGCGGTGTTGATTCCAGCAACTTTGTCAGGGTGGAGGAGGAAACGAGGCAGAACGAAAACAACAAGAACGATTCCGTCAAGAATGCCGAAGCTGCCCTGACGAGTCCTGCTCAGACCGGATTAAGCCCCGAGGAGAAGATTGTTAAAGCGGTGCAGTCCATTTCCTACGGTTTGTTTATTATTACGGCGGCCGCTAACGGTAAAGACAACGGGCAGGCAGCCAATACCTGTTTCCAGATTACTTCCGATCCCGTGCAGATTGCGATTGGTATTAATAAGAAAAACTACACGCATGAACTGATCGTGCAAAGCGGCAAATTCGGCATATCCGTCCTGGATCAGAATGGACATGATCTCGTTAGAAGATTTGGCTACAGGTCCGGCAGGGATGCCGATAAATTCGAAGGAATCAAAGCGCACCGCGGGCCGTCCGGCGTTATGCTGCTTGATGAAGTGCTGACCACCATGGAGGCAGAAGTCGTGAAGCAAATGGATACCGGTACGCATACCCTGTTTTTGGGAAAAGTCACGGCAGCGGAAGTCCGCAGTGCGGGTGAACCGATGACATATGCTTATTTCAGAAAGACGAAGTAAGGGCGCCGTCAAGCCTTCCGCTGTGATTCAAATTCGCAACCGGGGGTCTGTTGACAAACGGTGTAGAATAACTCAATTTTAATATTTGACAATTTTGAAATTTACTATACTAGTGTACTCAAATTCTAAACGACGAAATTTAAAACTTTCCCCAAGGTCTTGTAAAATCAAACGATATCACC
>VMEE01000082.1 GCA_009910795.1 Dehalobacter sp. CP
ATGATGTCTTCGAATATGCTCAAGCTAACAACATATCTGATGATGATTTTAGGATAATGGTTAACAATGCTCTTTGCGATCTTCTTGGAGTGGATGAGCCTGATTTAATGTAGCTCACGTCTGAATCTGTTTGACGCTTACGTTACCGCTTCTAAAAGCATACCCCCATCGGTATCGATGGATACAGCCACATACGACATTTGACTTCATTAAACCGAAAGATTCCAAGCTTTATGATTTACATTTTCGTGCCGTTCGCTTCGCTATTGCTGATGGTGTGTATGAAACGGTTTATACAAATCTCAATGCCGAAGATTTTCCGCCGGAGAAAATAAAACAATTCTATAATCTGCGCTGGGGAATTGAGACATCTTTTAAGGAACTTAAATATGCTGTGGGTTTGGCGAGTCTGCACAGCAAAAAGAAGGATTTTATATTGCAAGAGATTTTTGCCAGACTAATTCTATACAATTATTCTTCCATTATCATGCACCACATCAGTATTTCGGAAGATTTGCGAGTAAATTTTCCAGTGGCTTTAAATATATGCCGTCAATTTTTGAGAGAGTTAATTCCAGCGGTCCAAGTTCTTAAACTGATAGGTAAGCACCTTTCCCCAATACGCCCTGGCCGACAATTTCCTAGATATCAAAATCCGATTTCAGCAGTAGGGTTCCAGTACAGAATTATTTGACATGCGTGAAAGGACTTTTAAGATGCTTTTCGGGCATCTGCTTTTGTGTTGCTCAAAATTCAAAAACACCTGCGTTTTCTATGTTATTCCGTGTATACGACAACCCCAGCGGTATCACTTTTCTACTGCTGGGGTTTCTTAATAAGCTTATCTTAATGACATTGCCTTCGTAGTAGACAGTTAAAATAATAAAACTGTTTCTATGAAGGGAGCATATTTTTTATGGGACGGAAAACAAAAGTTCCAATAGAGGAAAAATTGAGAGCAATTGAAGATTATCTTTCTGGCAAAAGTGGGACATCTCAAATCTGTTACGCTTAAAGACCTTGAACAAAAGAAATCTTTAGCGGAGAAACAGCTGATTGTATTGAAAAAGCAATACGTCCTCGGAATGATCACAGGCTTATCTGTAGCGAATGCGACAAATTCTCTTGACTAGCTCAACGCAAATATTAAGAAGCTGACTTATACTAAAACTGCCATGGTATAGCAACTAAACGTGAATCTGGGGCAGGATGCTGATATTGATCTGGCTGTCGGCATAGTACCGGTGATATCAAAACAACAAATTTCCGCTATCAATGTCGATGCGGACTATTTGACTGCAAAAGGCCGGAGCTATGATGTGTTATTGGATTCTAATTCAGATAATTCTAAGAGTAAGTTTAAAATCGACTTCTACCAAACGTATCACACACTTTTAGAAAAACAAAGCGCTTTAGGCTCCGCGCAACAAAAGCTGACAGCGGCGGACAGCAAATTTAAAATTTCCGAGTTAAAATATAAAATGTCCAGTATTTCACTGCTCCAATACGAAGCGGATAAGAGTGAGTATCTGAGTCAGCAAATAGCCGTAGAAATAGCGGAAGAGACGCTTACCCAAGCTTATCGTGCTTATGAATGGGCTAATCTAGGATTAATTGTAAGCGCTGGGTATTAGAAAGGTCCTAACGTGTAGGTATTGGAATAGCCATGATTGGATCCGCCATTAACTACTAGTCGGAAAGTATATGTCTGGCCACTGGCGAGACCCGTTACCGTTGCCGACGTAGAATTTTTGTCCAGCCACGTTGTATTGGAATTGACCCAGGCCGTTCCTCCATCAGTAGATTGCTGGAGGACAACGCTAGACGCATTGGCGGCTGCGCTAAATGTAAAGCAGGCCAGTCCGCTGACAATTGTACCACTGAAATCAGATATTGGGACACCTATAGGGACAAGGGAGAAGGTATTGGAGTCTCCTGCCCGATTCCCTCCCGTTACAACCAGTTTGAATAAGTAGGTCTGACCGTTGATAAGACCTGTAACTACAGCAGAGGTAGAACTGGAACTCAAGACAGACGTCGTCGAGGAGTTCTGCCAGGTTGCGCCGCCATCAATGGATTGTTTTAGACTAATCTGCGTAGCCCCTCCCGGGGGGCTAAAATATAACGTTGCGTCACCGTTACCTGTAACTCCGGAAAGATCATATATGGGGATATTTGCGATTGAAGTATTGTTTTTTCCTTCGGAAAGCCATTGGCCGGAGACATAAGCTACATAACCTTTAGCTACGTTCGCTGTTGTGGTGGTCACATAAATTACGACTTCGTTACTGTTAATGTTAGCTGTACTGATCGTTCCTGTACCGCTTATGGTTTGTGTCGCGTTGGCGTTAAGCGTTTTAATCGTTGTCATTTTTCGCGTTGTCGTCTCCAACTTTGCTGTTATTCCATCGCAGGCAACGTTGACCGTGCCGAAATCTCCTTTTAAAGTCACCTGGTCGCCACGAATCATATTTACTATGGAGAATCCTACCGATGAGGTGTTCTCGTAACCATCAAGAGTGCAATTCGATAAAACTATCGTATTCTGTACTTGGGATTTTCCTTTAAGATGGATGACTGCTTCTTTTCCAGAGGGGACATCGATTACCAGGGTTTTAGACATAAATGTATCGCAGCAAATACCATCCACCGATCCCCCTCCCCGAATGGTCGTTCGGCCTTTGACGGTTACATTTTCTAAGGTTACTGTTCCGTTTCCGATACCTTCACCGAGTAGTAGGTCGCCTTCAATGACCGTATTTCGGACCGTGATATCCGATGCTTCGATTGCCAGACTTCCGGATATTGTCGTTTCCCCTGATGGAGGCCCATAGGTTCCCTTTTGGTTAAAAATGCTCCTTAAAACTTGGTTTTGACTGTGGGTATAGCCATTTAGAACACTGTTAGGAATCGTTTCTTCTCCGCCCAGGGTAAGTAGATGGCTGGAAACGGTCATTTTTTTGAGGATAAAATCTTCGGATGGCCCGATAGGAATTTTACCACAGAGGACAAGGGGAGATGATGTTTGGGCCGCAAGAGCTATCCCTGCAAGTGAGTTCGTTAAGCCTGCTTTGTTTTCCGCGCTAGCGAGATATATTATATTAAAGTCGAGGTCTTTGGAGAATTTATCAAGAACTGCGCGGTTCGTAGCATAGCGGTCGTTGCCTGCCAGTCTGAGGGGAGAAGGGGCTTGATCCTCAATATTTTTGCCGACGACTCCCGTGCCGCCGATAATATAGGTGCGAGTTATTTTATAATTACTCAAGTGCATTTTTACCACCTCAGGCAAGTTATCCGCTGGCGTAAGCAGGATGGAGTACCCTTTAGCGGCGGCCACTGCGGAGATAGACAGTGCATCCGCGAAGTTTACTCCGCTAACTAGTGCGACCTCTTTGGTGCCAAGTCTCTTCGCAATTTCGACAGAAGTCACATATCTGTCCGAACCATAGATCCGGTCAGTGGTTTTTATACCAATTGTTTTCAGGGTTTGCTCTACATCGGCGGAGATTGCCTCGTATCCGCCTACGAGGATCGCCTTGGTTGCTCCTAATCGTTGTATTTCGTTTTGGGTATATCTATTGATAGTATTTTTTTCTGTGAATAGGATGGGGGCATCGTATTTTTTGGCTAAAGGACCTGTACAGAGTGCATCAGCCAACGCGTCTCCTTCGACTAGAACCACATAATCGGATTTTTTCCATCCTTCCTGCGAGATGGCCACAGCTGTTTGGTAGCGATCCGTACCCGCTAGCCGATTTTCATCAGCCCTAGCAATGTTCGGACTAGGCAGAATGATTAGCATCAGAACAAAAAAGCCTATTATAAGAAATGTAGAAAGTACTTTTTTCCTTAGATGTAGATATTCTAGATATTTCACTGCCAAATCTCCTTCATATAATATAGAATTATCGCTATACAAGTTATTATTTCCCATTCTAATCCTTATCACTTTCTAATTCTCTGTGTGTGACAATATTCCTCCAAATAATATGATAGAAAAAGTCATAAAATGTACAAATGTAATTAATCTACTAGGTACTTATTGAAAAAAACGATGGGATAAATAAAACATAAAGTACATAACAGGGGCACCCGAGAGGCACCCGAGGGGACAGGTTCATGATTGATATCATCCTCACAAGTTGATCTAGATTTGACAAACATTATAAGAAAAGAGAGGGGACGTAACCGAAACATGAAGTTACGCCCCCATGGGTATCAAGTTTACCATAGTTTAGACCCTGGGATCACAGTGGTAGGATGCCTAGCTCACATGAAGAGAAAATTTACGGATGCGATTAAGGCCTTAAGCCCGGAGGAGCAAAAGAAGACCGTTTACTTCAAGGGACAGGAGTACTGCGATTACCTGTTCCACATTGAAAAGAAATACAATGATGCTGACCCTGGAGAGCGTCGGATAAATGGCTGTTTCATGATAATCTTGTTATGAAAGAGTAACAGAAAAATGAGACAAATAACGCTGAAATCCACTTTAATCCTCCTTAGAGTTTTTTGAGTAAACTTGAGAAACTCTAATTTAGAGGATTTTCTCACGGATCTAAGAGAGTTTTCATACACATTCTTATTAGACGCTTACAATGATTTTAATATGATTCGGGCCTGCTGGTTTACAGTGAGCTCTTTTTTACGCCACTAGAGTTTACGCTTACTTTTTAATTATTTAACATGCGAATATTTTATATAATTTCAACATAAAGTAAATTTAAAATTAATTTTTATGGGACAAAAGTCTCATTTTTTATACCCCAATGGTCTGGAATAAGTCCGAAAACCTTGATTTTCAAAGTATTCTGGAATATAATGGCCTCAGCCAAAACGATAATGGCAAATCCGTCGAAAGACGGAGACGCAAAGCCACGGGTCTAACACCGAAAGGTTATGACAGCCGGGTTACCGAAAGGGGTAGATAGAATGATCCATAAGAAGATTCTCGTTTCAATTCTTTGTGTCCTGTTAATCATTGCGGTCGCGCCAACCTGTGTATTTGCTGAAACAACCACGGATGGAACCACAGTAACCGAGGATGTTTCAACGAGTACTCCTGATACGACCACAGATCCCGCTACAGATTCAACAACGACTGACCCAACGACAGACACAACAACAGATGCAGTAACAACCGATTCCACAACAATGGATTCGACCGGCCAGGCCTCAGCTGAAGATGAAGCCGGTGTAACGCCGGACAGCTGGCTCTATTCAATCGAACAGATGATTGAAAGTGTTCAGGTTGCTGTAACTTTCTCTGATGAAGGAAAAGCGGAACTGCTCGTTGAGTTTGCCAATGAACGGCTCGCCGAAGCGGAAATCATGTCCGAACAAAACCAGTTGGATTTGATGGAACAGGCTCTGAAAGTGTACTCGGATACGATAAAGAAAGCCAACTTCCAGGTACAGCAGATGATCGAAGACAACGAAGCAGCTGAAGGTACGGATACGACGGCTACAGATTCTGCTGCGGATGATGGGGCCGTCACGACTTCCACAGATGAAACAGTCGCAGAGGACACGGCAGCAACTGACACAGAAGAGAATACGGTGATCAGCAATCTGCTTGCCAGCATTGAGCTTGTTCAAAGCGATGCAGATAAAGTCGTCTTAAAAATCAGCGGCAATCTGACAGAAGATCAGGCTGAGATCATGCAGAATATCATTAAAG
>VMEE01000083.1 GCA_009910795.1 Dehalobacter sp. CP
ACCGCTCTTGCCGGCTGTCCCATATCTTCTTTATATTCTAGATGTTGTTTTAAAGAGAAATATCCGATTAAGGCCCGTTTACTAAGTATATATATTTCATTTTAAGCCAGGTTTGTCAACAGACCCCCGGTTGCGAATTTGAACTGACGTTATGTCTTGGGAAAATAACTCATTTCTATACCGCTTTTTCCTGTACTTTATTGGCATCATATGGGATAAGCCTGACAATCGTGACAAAAAACAGCAGATGCCCCGCTTAAGAAAAAGGTGTTAACAAAATTTTACATATAACTATGTATTTTAACTTAAATATGGTATATAATATAAGCAAAGAGGAATCATGCAGCTACATGACTCCCCGCAACAGCCGCTTTAAGCGCGGTCGGCTAATGGACACGGATAGACCGTTTTCCATGTGAGTGGGCGGTCTATTTCCGTTTATTGAATGAAAGTATTAAAACCACCAATGTTCCAAAGGATATCATCAGTGCTAGTGTTTGATATACTTCCATGGCATCACCTCCGGAGGGAATGCCGACCGCCCTGCACGCCATCTGTTGCAGAGCAATTATAACATATATTGCCAAAATAAACCATATAATACAAAAAAGATGCTGCGCATTAATGACTTGCAGCATCTTTTTGCTATGTGCCCGGCATGGGCGAAGTCTAACGGGTGAAAGTCCACGCCCGGCAGCGGGAAAATGATAGTCAAAGCCAAGCGCGTCCATCGCAAGTAGAACGATTAATGGCTCTGCCTAGGCATATTTTGTTGGGATTGTCCAGACTGTTGACCCTATTGCTGGTTAGAAATCATGTTTTGGCTCTGTTGGATGTAATTGAGCCTGGGTTTGATCAATAAGATTGCTCATTTGTTCAAGAACTTGATGTGCTTGGATCTGTTGGTTGGCCTGCGATAAAGCATTCATTGCATTCTGAATAGCTTGACGCAACTGTTGATCGGCCTGTTGTTTCTGCTGCTGGGTTTGATTTCAGAAGTTCTGAATTTGCTGCTGCAATTGACTCGTAGCCTGCTGGCTTTGCTGAATGATTTGATTATTAAGAGTACCTTGTCCGCCGATGTTACTAAATGAGAACTGTTTCAGCTGATTCATCGTATTTTACATTTCTGTTATTTGACTTTAATTTGAATAGACATATTTTTTACATGATGATAAAGATTTATGTAAAATCAATTAAGGTAAATTACTACATGATAAAAATGAATAACATCGATAAAAAAGAAGATAATACGATATAACAGCTGAATAATTGTTTATCAGGAGGAATTTAACATGAGTATTATTGGCTGGATCATACTAGGAGGTCTTGCAGGATGGGCAGCAAGCATGATTACGGGAAATGATGCCAGAATGGGCGTTGGCTTAAATATCATTGTAGGAATAATTGGAGGCTTTCTAGGCGGATGGATCGTCAACCTTTTTGGCGGAATAGGGATAAGCGGATTTAATATATGGAGTTTCGTTGTGGCATTAGTCGGGGCAATCATTCTTCTGCTCATTGTCAATGCTTTTGCCGGAAAGAAAAGGTACAGCCATACCTAGTTGTTACTTAAGTTCTAAGAAGATCTGGTAAAACAATTTATTACCTTTTATTTGGAATCTAAAAATGCCTTCCCCGCAAAATAAAATTGCGGAGGAAGGCTTTAATAATGCCCATGGATTCATTTCTTACCACACCTTTTAGGTCTGGTTTAGCATTAGAATTATTTATAAAACCCTAAGGAAATGATGGAAAACTATAATGTTATGCGTCTTTTTTAACGGACTGTCTTAAGAACGCATATAATATGCTGGAAATATCAGGCAAGGAGGAGATATAAAAATGTTTTTCTTTCCGTTTTTTACAGGCCTTGCGCTTGGGAGATTATGGAATCGCAGTTATTGGTATTAATCTTATCTTTTGTCGCAGATTAAGAACGGTTATTCTTTAGGTCGGGAATCTTCACTATCAAATAATTTCCAAATGAAAAGAAACCTTACACGTGTAAGGTTTCTTCGATCAGCGAATCAAATAGGTAATGTCACTCTGGTTCAACATATTCTTTTCTTAACAAACCGGGCCATTCTGGTCAATGCTTCCTGCAGCTGCTGCGTTGAGTAGGCGTAGGAACAGCGGACATGTCCTTCACCGGCCGGACCAAAAGCTGTACCCGGAACGACGGCGACCTTCTCTTCCTTCAGCAGTTGTTCGGCAAACTCTTCAGAATTCAGTCCGGTAGCCGTGATGTCGGGGAAGACATAGAAAGCCCCCAATGGTTCAAAGCAGGTCAGCCCCATTTCCCTTAAGCCGTGGACCATAATCCGGCGGCGGCGGTCATATTCCATCACCATCTCCTGTTTGGCCGTTTCTCCGGATTTCAGCCCTTCCAGTGCGGCGACCTGCGCCATGATCGGGGCGCACATGATAGTATACTGATGGATTTTCAGCATGGCCTGAATCAGGTCAGGGTGCCCGGCTACGTAGCCGATCCGCCAGCCAGTCATCGCATAAGCCTTGGAGAAGCCGCTGACATGAAGCGTGCGGTTCCACATATAAGGCAACGATGCAAACGGCGTATGCTCTCCACCGTAGTTTAGATCTGAATAAATTTCGTCGGAAATGACGATGAGATCGTTTTCGGATGCAAACCGGGCAATCGGCAGCAAATCCTCTCTGGTCATGACTGCGCCGGTAGGGTTATTTGGATAAGACAGAACCAAAATCTTGCAGTTTGGCGTATAAGCCATCTGAAGGTCTTCGACCTGCAGGCGGAAATCGTGTTCTGCACTTGTTTTAACATAATGAACCTCTGCGCCGGAGATTTCCGCACAGGCAGCATAGGCCACAAAAGAGGGATCAGGGATCAGCACGCCGTCACCCGGCACGATCAGCGCGCGCATCGCCAGATCGATCGCTTCGCTGGCGCCGACGGTGATCAGGATTTCCTCGTCGGGATTATAGTCTAAGCCTTGGTGTTTAGCCATATATTTGGATAATTCCCTGCGAAGTTCGATCAGACCTGCGTTGCTGGTATACATGGTCTGGCCTTGCTCCAGGGAAAAAATAGCAGCTTCCGTCATGACCCAGGGAGTTGCAAAGTCCGGTTCGCCGACGCCGAGGGAGATTACACCGTCCACGGTAGCGGCCAGGTCAAAAAACTTTCGTATTCCTGATGGCTTCAGATTTAAAGCCAGTGGTGATAAGTATTGCTTCATGGCGTTATCATGAGACGCTGCGGTCTCTCTTCCTCTCCGTGAAATTCTATGCCATCCTGCTTATACCTGCGCAGAATGAAGCGGGTTGAAGTTGACTGGATTACATCCAGGGGAGACAATTTATCGGAAACAAACTGGGCGATTTCATGCATGTTACGGCCCTCGATAATGATACAAAGGTCAAAATCCCCAGACATCAGATAAACGGATTTAATCTCACTGAACTTTTGGAACCGCTGGGCAATTTTATCGTAGCCATTGCCGCGCTGGGGCAGGACTTTGACATCAATTAATGCAGTAACCCTATCTTCTTCCAGTTGGTCGTAATTGATAAGGATACCGTATTTGGCGATGACCTTATCATCTTCCCACTGTTTAATTTTCTTTTTAATATAATCCGCTGTCAGGCCGGTCTGAATTGCTAAATCTTCCACAGTCAGACGGCAGTCCTGGGACAGGATATGAAGGAGGCGCCGATCATCTTCGGATAACATTCTCGAAAACTCCTTTCTGCGCTTTTGAATTAATATTATTAAATTATAATAGCATAAGAAGACAGCAGATAACAACCTCATCCTATGATTTTCCCAATTATTTTACCTCTTTTTTGTAAGATATGTTAAAATATAGCTGTATTCCACGAGACAAATCATAGAAGTGCACTTCGGACAATACATGAAGTTATGGAAGCAGACCAAGGAAATCTTTTGAGGTAGACTCAACAACAAGAAGGGAAATTTGTCCATATCTGATTTCTGTCAGAGTCACAGGAGGGACTGCCAATGCAGTGGTGTGATCAGTTTAATGTAAATCACGAACCATCTTTTGAAGACATTAAGCAATTTATTGGTAAAGGTGAACCGCTTTGGTCGGAGCTGCTTTCCTATATTGAAAGAGCCTACCAGGTGAAGCCCAAAACGACTTATAGCAAATGTTCCGGCCAGCCAGGCTGGAATGTTAAATATCAAAAGGGCAGTAAATCATTATGTACGCTTTATCCGATGGAGGGGTATTTTATTGCGCTAGTCGTGGTAGGAAACAAAGAGGAGGAAGAGACAGAGATGGCGTTGGGTACATTTACACCATTCGTGCAAGGCCTGTATCTCAAAACAGCTTTTTCCTGTGGCGGACGTTGGTTAATGATCAAAGTAGATGACAGGTCAGTCCTTGATGATGTAAAGAGCCTAATTGCCATAAGGGTAAGGCCAAAAGGTGAAAAGGGAGCTCAATGAAAAAGCAAAAAAGATTACTTCTAACGATTCTTTGCCTAATTGTACTAGTTTTACTTGGTTACAGCTCACTGAACGGCAGCTCAGCAACTTTTTCGGATCAGTCGCGGCAGACAGCGACTGCGGTCAAAGATCAAAAAGGTACGCTGTCGTCAAATCCGAATTCCTCCAATACCGGCTCAGATGCGGATATTGCTTCAGTCTCAGGCACCCTTCAAGTCCATTTCATTGATGTCGGGCAGGCGGATTGCATTCTAATCAAAGCCCCTTCGGGGAAAACTATGCTGATCGATGCAGGGAATAATGAAGATGCAGAAGCGGTTACCTCGTACATAGAAAAACAAAAAATAAGTAAACTGGATATTGTCGTTGGCACCCATCCCCATGAGGACCATATCGGGGGTCTTGATGCCGTAATCGATACCTTTAAAATCGGGCAAATCATCATGCCGGGCAAAACACATACGACTGAAACGTTCAAGGATGTACTTAGCGCGGTAAAAAATAAAGGCCTCAAAATAACACCGGCGAAAACAGGTGTTAAGCTGGACTTAGGGGACGGCGTGACTGCCGTTGTACTCGCTCCGAACGGTTCAGATTATGAGGATCTGAACAATTACAGTGCTGTGATCAGGATAGCATTCGGCAGCACTTCTTTTTTATTTACCGGTGATGCCGGAGAAGTGTCAGAGTCGGAAATGCTGCGGAATGTGAGCACGTATGATCTGAGGTCGACGGTCCTAAAAGTTGGTCATCATGGCAGCAGCGACGCAACATCCGAGTCCTTTCTGGATCTGGTAGACCCTGAATATGCAATGATTTGCGTCGGGAAAGAAAATGATTATGATCATCCTGCACAGGATACACTGGATAAGCTAAAGAATAGGGGAGTCAAGGTATTCAGGACGGATCTGGATGGGACGATTGTTGCGGTATCCGACGGATCAGAAGTGACATTTCATACGCTGGAGATTACATCAAAATAATGGAACTGATGGGTTAATTATTCCAAAAAGGTGGCATCAAAATGAAGGGTGTTATTGATCGTTTCGAAGGCAGCGTCGCCGTGGTGGAGTTTGACGGCAACAACAGAAAGAATATTAACTTCACTGATCTTCCTGCGGGGATTAAGGAAGGCGATGTCGTCGTATTTAATGATGGTAAATGGCAGCTTGATCAGAATCAAACAGCCAGACTGAAAGCGGAAATTGATATACTGGCCCGTGATGTGTTTGAGTAGTTGTCTGGTTGTTGTCTAATCGTTGTCTAATCGTTGTTGGAATAATGGTTAAAAAACAGGAAATCCTACATTCTTGACTGGACAGGATTTCGAAAAAGCGTTAAATTGATAGTTGATTATTTTGGGGTTAACCTTTAGGAGGAAGAATGAACAAAGTATTCGCCGCAATAGACATCGCAGCAAATGCCCATAAGAATCAGTTCAGGAAAGGGACCAATACGCCCTATATTACACACCCGTATGCAGTTGGAATGATCCTGCAGAAAGAAGGATGTGCGGAAGACATTGTTGTTGCTGGGATCCTGCATGATACCGTTGAGGATACCATTATTAATTCGGAATATCTCCGTAATAAATTTGGCAACAAGGTTGCCCTGATCGTAGAAGGGTGTTCGGAGCCGGACAAATCGCTACCGTGGGAAGAACGCAAAGAACATACCATTGAATACCTGAAAACGGCGATACCGGTGATCAAGGCCGTAGCCTGCGCCGACAAGCTGCATAATGTTCTGACGATGCTGGAAGACTATCAAAAAGAAGGAGAGAAGCTTTGGACGCGGTTTAACCGAGGCAGGGAGAAGCAGGAATGGTATTACCGTAATCTCGTGCAAAGCTTTATGCATCCTCCTGTGGATGATGATTTTAAAAAGCTTTATCTTACCTTTGCGAAAGCCGTCAGCGATCTTTTCGATCCCAAACCGGACAAGCAGGAAGAGGATCAGACTTTTTCTATCAGCTGAAAAAGACGAGATGCCTATTTTTTATTATTAGAATGATATCTTTTATTTGAACAAGATTAGTATTCAAACAAGAAGCGTATCAAAAAGAGTATTGGACCCAGATAAAAACCCGAAGTTCAAGGAGTTATGATTCCTTGGCCTTCGGGCTTTCTATCGCATGCAATAAGATCACTTTACAGTGTCATGGCTAATTTTCCCCCTGCTTTCTCTTCCTGAGCAGCATCTTTTGGCCATGCTAGGATTCAGAGCTCTACAAGCAGGATAGTTTTTCTTAGATAAAAAAACTTATTTGCCGGCTTCTTTGGTATAATTCAGCAAGCCTCCGGCTAGGATGATTCCAATCTGGCGTTCAGTCAGGTTATGGCTGACCCTGATGGAAGCATTTTTTCCGCTTAACAAGATATCAAATTCTTCGGAGTTTGATAGGGCTTCAGTCAGATTTGTAAAGATAAGCTTGCTGTAGTCCTTGATCAGATCGTAGTCGCTTTCGTTGACAAAAGTAAGCGGCAGGATGCCGAAATTAATCAAATTAGCTTTATGAATCCGGGCAAAGCTTTTGGCCAGGACAACTCTGACACCGAGGTACATCGGAACCAGTGCGGCATGTTCGCGGCTGGAGCCCTGACCGTAGTTCTGTCCGGCCACGATGATGCTTTGACCGAGCTGCCTGGCCCTGGCAGAGAACTCGGCATCAATCTTGCTGTAAACATATTCAGAAAGAGCAGGAATATTGGATCTGAGCGGCAGGATTTTGGCACCTGCAGGCATGATATCGTCTGTGGTAATATTGTCCTTGAGCTTGATGACGACGGGAAGCTCCAGATCTGGCGTAAGCTTCGGAGCAATCGGCAGCGGTTTGATATTTGGACCACGCACGATGGCGGTGTCCGGAGAACCGGGCGGAATAATCAGCGAATCATCGACCCGAAAATTTTCCGGCATGGGAATCTCAGCAGCAGGGCCCAGCGTGCGGGGATTGGTAAAGTAACCTGTCAGCGCACTGGCAGCAGCGACTTCCGGGCTGACCAGATATACGCCGGCGTCGGCAGTTCCGCTGCGCCCTTCAAAGTTGCGGTTAAAGGTCCTTAAGGAGACGGCGCCGGAGGAAGGGGACTGGCCCATGCCGATGCAGGGCCCGCAGGCGGATTCCAATATTCTGGCTCCGGAATCAAGCAGATCGGTCAGCGCGCCGTTATTGGCCAGCATGGTCAGAACTTGACGGGAGCCGGGAGCGATCACCAGGCTGACGCTCGGATCGACCACTTTGCCTTTTAAGATGGCGGCGGCGGTCATCAGATCGCGGTAGGAAGAATTCGTACAGCTGCCGATCGCTACCTGGTTGACTCTGATATTCGTTAACGTACTTACGGCAGCGACGTTGTCAGGCATATGCGGCTGAGCTGCAAGCGGTTCCAAGGCAGAAAGGTCGATAAAGATTTCCTCATCGTATACTGCATCGGCGTCGGCTTCAAGCGGAATCCAGTCGTTTTCGCGGCCCTGGGCTTTCAGGAAGATCCGGGTCTGTTCATCGCTCGGGAAGACAGAGGTCGTTGCACCGAGTTCGGCACCCATGTTGGTGATGGTAGCTCTTTCGGGGACACTTAACATAGAGACGCCAGGACCGGCATATTCAAAGATCTTGCCGACACCGCCTTTGACGGACAGGCGGCGCAGGACTTCCAGAATGACATCTTTGGCGGACACCCACGGAGCTAATTTCCCGGTTAGATTGATTTTGACAACTTTCGGGTCAGGCAGATAGAATTCGCCGCCGCCCATGGCTACGGCAACATCGAGGCCGCCGGCACCCATGGCCAGCATGCCGATTCCGCCGCCGGTAGGGGTGTGACTATCCGAGCCTAACAGGGTTTTACCAGGTTTTCCGAAACGCTCAAGATGGACCTGGTGGCAGATCCCGTTGCCGGGACGCGAAAAATAAACCCCGAAGCGGGAAGCGCAGCTTTGGAGAAAAGCATGGTCGTCAGCATTTTCAAAACCCGTCTGCAGTGTGTTGTGATCGATGTAGCTGACAGATAATTCTGTTTTGACTCTTGGAATGCCAACGGCTTCAAACTGAAGATAAGCCATAGTTCCTGTGGCATCCTGTGTTAAAGTCTGATCTATCTTGATGCCGATTTCTCCTCCGGCCCCAAGTTCACCGGAGATGAGATGGGCGGATAATATTTTTTGTGTTAAGTTTTGTTTCATATTTCTTACCCCTTTATTTAATTTATGATCCAACTTTATAATATAACAGAATGAGCCTGATTCATCCAGTATAACAAAAAAGTATACATAATATAGCAGATTTTTTTAAGGTATGGGTAGATTTTTTGCAGTGTGAATATTTCAACGTTCATTTTTCGTTGTTTTCGGGTTATAATATAGCTGTTGTGTTTACTACTTAGATTTAAGAGCAGTTTTTGGAGAAAATGATGATGACAGACAGCAGGTTAAACATCGTACTAGTTGAACCCGAGATACCTCCCAATACAGGAAATATTGCCAGATTGTGCGCAGCTGTTCAGGCCGACCTGCATTTAGTGAAGCCGCTCGGCTTCAGTATTGACGACAAGCATTTAAAAAGAGCAGGACTCGATTACTGGCATCTCTTAAAGGTACATGTTTATGAAAATTTTAACGATTTTGAAACCCAGAACGCTGAAGGTCAGTTTTTTCTGGCCACGACCAAAGCGTCTAAGTTCTATACAAATGTGGAGTTTCCAGACCGCTGCTATCTGCTTTTTGGACGGGAAACGAAGGGGCTGGCGCCGGAAATCCTACAGCGCTATCCTGACCGGCAGATCCGCCTGCCGATGAGAAAGGATGCGAGGTCCTTAAATCTGTCCAATTCAGTCGCGGTGATTGCGTATGAGGTCCTGCGTCAATGGGGTTTCCCAGGCCAAGTGTGACGGCCACGGATGGCTTAATGTCGTGATGCCATGGATGGCAAGGAACGACAAGGCCACGGACGACGGCACACGATGTGCCTAGTGTCGAATGCGTCAGGATGACAAAGCATTCGACGGGCCTAATGTCGCGGTGCCATTTAACTCACGATATCCGGAGGTAGTATGCTTTCTTATTTATCAACATTTTTGCTGGCAGTTCTATTTGCTTTGATTTTAACACCCGTCTCCATTATCCTGGCCAGAGAATGGGGTGTGATGGATTATCCGGGCGAGCGGAGAATACATAAAGCCCCGATTCCGCGTCTCGGCGGCGCTGCGATTTATCTGGCTTTTTGGCTGGCTGTTTTTCTGACGGTAGCCGTGAATAAAATGCTGATCGGACTTTTCCTCGGCAGCACAATTATTTTTGCGGTCGGCATCTATGATGATGTAAAAGGAATGCGGCCTCTGATCAAACTGCTCTGGCAGATCCTAGCAGCGGTAATACTGATTTTTTTCGGCATGGCGGTCCCGCATATCACGCTGCCTCTATATGGTGTTGTCCAACTTGGCTTGATTGGCAACATTTTTGCCGTGCTATGGATTGTCGGTTTGGTCAATGCTGTGAATATATCCGACGGTATGGATGGCCTCGCTTCGGGTATTTGCTTTATTGCGGCGATCACATTGTTCTGGTCCGCAACGATCCGTTCAGCCTATCCGGGGGCCGATCTTCTGATGCTGGCCCTGAGCGGCGTAACGCTGGGCTTTTTGTTCTATAACTTTAATCCTGCTAAAATCATTATGGGTGATTCCGGGAGCATGTTTCTCGGCTATATGATCGGAGCAGTCTCTATTTGGGGTTTGCTGAAAACCGCTACGGTACTCGGTTTGGTTTTCCCGTTGCTGGTGCTCGGCATGCCTTTGATGGACATGCTGTTTGCGATCATCCGGAGGAAATGGAAAGGACATTCGATCGTCCGGGCAGACAGGGGACACCTTCATCACCGTTTGCTTGATACTGGCCTGAACCAGCGCCAGGCAGTGTTTGTTCTATATGGAATCAGCCTTTGTTTCGGGCTGGCGGCAATTTTCTCCGCCTATGGACACTGGTACATCGCGGCGATTCTGGTGGTCATTGACCTCGGCATTATTTTGCGGATTATGTTCAGAAAGTTTCGTCTGCATAACTGGTACACGGTGACAAGACCGGTTTCTGCAGACATGGAAGATAAGATGGACGTGGAGAAGGATGACGCGGGAATGCAGCAAAAAACGGAAGAGCAGAGTCAGGCAGAAACGCAGAATCCAGAAGAGCAGAATCAAGAAGAGCAGAATCAAGAAGCAAAGATCAGAATGAGGAATAAAGTATGAATATTATCTTTCACGGCCATGCCTGTTTTGAAATCCAGTCTGACGCAGGTCGGCTGATGATAGATCCATATTTGCGGAAGAATCCGAAAGCAGAGGTCAAACCGCCTGATTTTAAAACGCTTGATGCAATTTTAGTCACCCATGGTCATGACGATCATTTGGGAGATGCGGTCGAACTGGCCAGGCTGACCGGGGCAGTCCTGATCTCGAATTTCGAATTATGCCGGTATGCGGAGACCTTTGGGGTGAGGGTTTATTCCATGCATATCGGGGGTAAGCACGTCTTTCCGTTTGGAACTGTAAAGCTGACTCAGGCCGTTCATGGTTCCGGGATCGAGCAGGCTGACGGAACCTGTCTGTATGGTGGTTTGGCCTGCGGTTTTCTGCTTCAGCTCGAAGGCAAGCAGCTTTACCATGCCGGGGATACCGGTTTGTTCGGGGATATGAAGCTTATTGGCAGCCTGACGGAAATCGATCTGGCTATGCTGCCGATCGGGGATAATTTTGTGATGGGGCCGGAAGATGCGGCCGAAGCAGCTCGGATGCTCCAGGCCAAAGTCGTGGTTCCGATGCATTACAATACATTTGAGGAAGAACAGCAGGATGCCAAGGCCTTTCTCGCGCTGCTAAGCAGAAAAGCACCGGAGAGCAAGGGAATGATTCTTGAGCCGGGACAGTATATGAAGTTGTAGAATCTAAAGGGCATTAATGCAGCGCAGAATCATATCAAGAAAGCTGGAAGACAAAGCAAATTTATGATATAAAAACCGATATTGATCATAAGATTAGACAGATAGATATGTTTCAAAGAAAATCCTGTAACCCTTACAGGATATTTTTTGCTTTTCAGGGCAAAAATAGACTGTAAGGAGATGAAAACAGAATGAGAACCAAAGATTGCGCGAAAGAATGCATTTATGCTGTGGACGGCGTCTGCCGTCTGGAAAACAACCATGGGCTGAAGACCCCCGAATGCCCCAACCGGGACGGTTCACTGGCCGCAGTCTCCATACTCTGAACAGGAGCGTTAAAGCATGAGAGAAAACATCACCAAGAAAAACACAGGCAATACGAAAAAAAAGGATAACAGGAAGAAGAGACCAGACTTCATTGAGGAAATGAAAATGGAGATTGCTTCGGAACTTGGCATCATCCAGCAGGTCCAAAACGAGGGCTGGGATTCCCTGTCTCCGAGAATTTCCGGAAAAATAGGCGGAAAGTTGTCTCAAAGATTAAAACGGATCAATAAATAAAAACTACTATATAACAACAATTAGTTCAAAGCCTCACCATGTGATATAATTAATGAAAAAAACAGGTGAGGCGTTTTTATTTGACAAAGACAAAGCATCAGCAGATTCTTAATTTTATTGAGGATCTCGACATAGGGAGCAAGGTATCAGTCCGGTTTATTGCCAAAGAGCTTGATGTCAGCGAAGGGACTGCTTACCGCGCAATTAAAGAAGCGGAGAACAAAGGGTTTGTCCGTTCGATCCCGAAGGTTGGGACGCTGCGGATTGAAGGCGTCAAAGAAAAACAGATTGAAGATCTTACGCTTCAGGAAGTGGCCCAAATCGTGGAAGGGCTTGTCATCTGCGGAGAGAAAAGGCTGACGGAATGTCCGAATAAGTTTATTATTGCGGCGATGGAACTGAAAGATTTAGCGCGTTATCTGGAAGAAGGCGCGCTCTGTATCGTCGGCAACAGGACAGATGCCCAGCTCCTTGCCTTGAAAAATAATGTTCCTTTGCTTATTTCCGGAGGCCCGGGACCTACGGAAGAGGTCGTGGCGCTGGCCAAGAGCCTGAATTCAGTGATTATCATTTCCCCGTATGACACCTTCGTAGTTACGACGATGATCAACCGGGCGCTTTTTGACAGGCTCATCGGCAAGGAACTATTGCTCATTGAAGATATCATGGTTAAGGATGCGAAGGTTCTGGAAGACAGTGCGACGATCGGAGACTGGTATAAGCTTTCGCAGAAGACCGGACACAGCCGCTTCCCGGTCATCGATAACCAGCACAACCTGCTCGGTATTGTGACCGCGGTCGATGTCGCCGGCGAAGGCGTCGAGGTCAAGATCACCAAAGTCATGAACAGGAATCCGCTGACCGTCGGAAGAGACGATCCGGTTACCCATATCTCTCGCAAAATGGTCTGGGAGGGCTGGGAGATTGCGCCCGTACTTGAAAACGGCAAGCTGATCGGAATCATAAGCTTGCAGGATGTACTCGAGGCTTTTCAGCAGATCCAAAAGCAGCCTCAGTTCGGCGAGACCGTGGATAATCTGGTTTTAAGCGGCTTTGGTTATGTGGAAGAGTCTGAATACCTGACCATTCGGGGCGAAATCACGCAGTTTATGGTGAATGAATTTGGTTCAGCCAGCTGCGGTGTTCTGGTAACCCTGATGAATACGGCGG
Source organism: Dehalobacter sp. CP (assembly GCA_009910795.1). The sequence goes on from VMEE01000083.1 coordinate 13,116, forward strand.
GTTACATTGCGCTCCGAAAAAAATACCGCTTGGATGCGATCACAGAAAATTTCAGCTTTTATCAGTTCCATCCGGTTCCGGCCGGAACAGTCGTCAGCATTTCGGCCAGACTGTTGCTCGTAACAAAAAAGAACTGCAATATTGAGATTGAAGTTTTCAACGATAACGGAGTCCTGGCTAAAGGGATGATGACAGCCCGGATGGGGGATAAAAGATAGGCTATGTTCACACATCTTCATGTTCATACCGAATACAGCCTTCTGGACGGCGCGGCCAGAATCAATGACCTTGTGCATTCCGCTGCCGAGCTGGAAATGCCGGCGCTCGCGATCACTGATCACGGCGTGATGTACGGCGTGCTGGATTTTTATAAAGCCTGCGGCAAACAGGGAATTAAGCCTATCATCGGCTGTGAGATCTATATGGCTCCGGGAAAAAGAACGGAACGGGTTCTCGGCAAAGATGACAAGAACTATCATCTGGTCCTTCTTGCCGAAACGAACGAGGGCTATCAGAACCTGGTGAAAATTGTCTCGCAGGCCAACGTGGACGGCTTTTATTACAAACCCAGGGCCGACAAGGAGCTTTTACAGCAGCACAGTAAAGGTTTAATTGCACTGAGCGCCTGTCTGGGCGGAGAGATCCCGGAGTACCTGATGCAGGACAATCCGGCCAGAGCCAGAGCGGCGGCGATGGAGTATCTTGATATTTTTGGTCCAGAACACTTTTATCTGGAGCTGCAGGATCATGGCATCACCGATCAGAGAAAAGTTAATGCCGGCCTCTGGGACCTGCACCGGGAGACGCGGATTCCGCTGCTCGCGACCAACGATGTCCATTATATCCGGAAAGAAGATGCGTCGGTTCAGGATATCCTGCTGTGCATCCAGACCGGAAAGACGCTGGCCGACAGCTCCAGGATGAGCTTTGAGGGCAGCGAGTATTATCTGAAAAGCAAGCAGGAGATGAATTTGCTTTTTGGGGAGACGCCCGAGGTTTTACGCCAGACGAATGAGATTGCGGAGCGCTGCAACGTCAGCTTTTCGTTTGGCCAGCATTATCTGCCGGTGTACGAGGTTCCGGAGGGCTGCACCTTGGACGAGTACCTGCGGGAATTATGCTGGAAGGCGTTCCCGGTGTTCTACCCCGATGCAACGCCGGAACAGCGGGAGCGGCTGGAATATGAGCTTGGGATTATTACCCAGACTGGTTTTTCCGGGTATTTTCTGATTGTGTCCGATTTCTGCCGGTATGCCCGGGAGCATGATGTTGCGGTCGGTCCGGGGCGTGGTTCGGCAGCTGCGAGCATGGTTGCGTACTTGCTCGGCATCACCTCCGTGGAGCCGTTGCGCCATGATCTTCTTTTTGAACGTTTTTTAAATCCGGAAAGGATTTCGATGCCGGATATTGACATCGACTTTGACCCGGAAGGCCGGGAAAAAGTCATCAAATATGTGACGGAAAAGTATGGGGAAGAGAAAGTCTGCCAGATTATTACGTTTGGTACCATGGGCGCCAAGGGCGTGCTGAGGGATGTCGGAAGAGTCCTGAATATACCGCTCAGCAAAGTCGATAAAGTTGCCAAAGCTGTTCCATTCGAACTGGGCATGACGCTGGAAAGGGCGCTGACCGTTTCTCCGGAGCTGCAGAAAATGGTTAGGGAAGAAGAGGAAATCAAAAGGCTCTATGAGATTTCAAAATCGCTGGAGGGGATGCCGAGGCATGCTTCCACGCATGCTGCCGGCGTCGTGATTGCCAGGGATGAATTGACCAGTTACCTTCCGCTTCAGAAAACTTCCGACGGGCTGCTGATGACCCAGTTCCCGATGAAATTGGTCGAGGAGATCGGACTGCTGAAAATGGATTTCCTGGGCTTGCGGAACCTGACGATTCTGACCAAAGCCCAGGCGAATATTGGGAAAACCCGCGGTATCCGGCTTGATCTGAATCATTTGCCGCTGGATGACCAAGCGACCTATCAACTGCTTTCCGAAGGGAACAGCACAGGCGTATTTCAGCTGGAAAGCGGCGGCATGCGGGCTATCTTAAAAGATTTGAAGCCCAGTTGTTTTGAAGATATTATTGCTGTGCTCGCTCTGTACCGTCCTGGTCCGATGGAACAGATTCCGGAGTTCGTGCGCCGAAAGCATGGCGGGCAGATCAAGGTCCTGCATCAGAAAATGGAAGAAATTTTAAGACCGACGTACGGGATTATCGTCTATCAGGAACAGGTCATGCAGATTGCCCAGAATCTTGGCGGATACTCTCTTGGACGAGCAGATCTTCTGCGCAGGGCCATGGGGAAAAAAGACAAGAAAATCATGGCCGAAGAAAGGCAGAACTTTATCTATGGCCTGCAGGACAGCGGCGGCGAATGGATTGTGCCGGGAGCGCTCCGTCTGGGTATAGGTGAAAAGGAAGCCGAAGAGATTTTTGATTTGATGGCCAAATTTGCCGAGTACGGATTCAATAAGGGCCACGCTACGGCTTATGCGATGATCTCTTACCAGACAGCCTATCTAAAAGCGAATTATCCGCTGGAATACACCGCGGCGCTGTTGAGTTCCGTGATCGGCGCATCAGATAAAGTCACTTTTTATATTCAGGAGGCCAGGAGCAGCGGCATTGAGATTCTGCCGCCCGATGTCCAGTACAGTTACCGGGATTTTACCATTGAACACGGAGCGATACGTTTTGGACTCGAGGCGATCCGCAATGTCGGGACACAGGTGGTTGACAGGATCATCGCCGAAAGAGAGAACGGCCCGTTTACCTCATTTTATGATTTTATTGTACGCATGGATGCTAAAGTTCTGAACAAACGAACCCTGGAAAGTCTGATTAAGGCCGGCGCATTTCAGTCACTGTGCAGCCGCGCTCAGGCTATGAAAGTCCTGGATCAGGCCCTGGAGCTGGCCCAGAACCGGCAAAAGGACAGCGAATCCGGCCAGATGTCTTTGTTTGATCTCGATCAGGACCTCGATGGAGGGCTGGTTATGCCTGAAATACCGGAATTCAGCGAGAACGAGATCCTGAAGATGGAGAGGGAGTATATCGGTATATATCTCACAGCCCATCCGCTTTATTCCGTGAATGACCTGCTCAGGAAAATCACGAGTTCAGAAATTGCGGCTTGTCTCGAAAGTACGGAAGAAAAAAAGGTCATTCTAGGTGGGATAATAAATTCTTATCGGCAAACAATAACGAAAAAAGGGGAAATGATGGCTACCTTCTTACTGGAGGATCTGACCGGAACGATTGAGGTTCTGGTATTTCCCAGATTGTTTCCGGAAGTTGTCAGGATGGACAACGACCATATTGTGGTTGTTCACGGTCGTTATTATGTGAATGAAGATGAAAAGAAAATATTTGCTGAAAAAGTTCTGCCGATCGAGGAATGTAGCGTCAAACCGGATAAATTGTTTCTGAAGATTCCAAGCAATCAGGATACGGAGCTGACCGATAAGATCCTGGCGGTTCTTGGGGCATTTCGCGGAACGCATCCTGTCTATTTCTTTTGCCAGGATAATAAGAAGACCTTTGAGATAAGTCCAAATTATTTTGTCAGGCCATCTGAAGAGCTTGACAGGGCGCTTATTGCGCTTTTGGGAAATGATCAGGTAAGATGGCAATAAAAATTTGTTGGAAGAGGCAGGATATTGCCGCTTTGGGGCGAATCCCATAAATAGATTTTATGACACTAAGATATTTTCTAGACTGAAGGAGATTTTTTGTGCGAACTGCAATATACCCGGGGACATTCGATCCAGTAACCAATGGACACCTTGACATCCTGCATAGAGCCATTTATCTTTTTGACCGTGTCATTGTGGCAGTAGCTTCCGAAAGTAACAAACAGACGCTTTTTTCCTTGGAAGAAAGACAGAAACTGTTGAGATGCGAAACCAGCGATATGGAAAATGTTGAAGTCAAGTCTTTTGGCGGTCTGACTGTGGATTTTGCGCGTGAATGCGGAGCTATTGCGCTGATCAGAGGTTTGCGGGCCATGACTGATTTCGAATACGAATTTCAGCTGGCTTTGATGAATAAAAAGCTGGCTCCCGACATCGAGACCGTCTTTTTAATGACAAAAAGCGAGTATTCGTTCATCAGTTCCAGCTCGATCAAATCGGCGGCAAGTCTGCAAGGAGATGTTTCAGGATTAGTTCCGCCGAATGTGGAGAAAGCAATGATTCAAAAGTATAATAAGATGGTCTAAACGCTTATTGGAGGATAGAATATGTGGACAGTCATTTATATAGCACCAAATAAAGCAGTTGCTGAAAAATATCAAAAAGCATTTGCAGACGAAGGTATTTTAGTCCAGCTAAAAGCAGTTGGTTCACAGGAATCCACCGACGTAAGCGTCGAAATACTCGTGCCGGAATCGGAGGCTGAGGAAGCCAACGAGATTCTGACCGGTATTATGCGTTCATAATCCAAGTTGTCTTTATCGGAGTGAAAAATAATATGAAAATAGCCGTAAAAAAGTGGCAATGTACTTGCGTTTTTGACGCTGATACTATAAAATAGCAAAAGTAAGGCGTGCCGAAGTGGCGGAATTGGCAGACGCGTCGGTCTCAAAAACCGATATCTGTGAGGATGTGCCGGTTCGACCCCGGCCTTCGGCACCAAGTAATTTAAAGGCTTAAAATATAGAAGAACTATGAATGGTGAAAGATATACGAACATCGAAGCCCCGAGGGAGTAAGATCCTTCGGGGCTTTCGCTGTCATGGCTGGATGATTTAGATTTTACCGTTAATGTATTCAAAGGTTTTCTTAACCATGCTACCTCCAACAGAGCCGTTTTGTCTTGCGGAGGTGTCTGGACCTAAGTTAACATTAAGCTCGCTGGCAACGCTTTGTTTGTTAACCGGCAGTTTATACTTAGCCATTAGATATCCCTCCTTTTTGTTTATTTATCTGTAGTATCTGCATATAGGAATAAAATACACAGGTAGTTTATTTTAATTCAGTAAGTTTTTAACATTTAGACCAGGGATTGTTCTCGGTTTGTTGTTTTGTTTGGCTGCATCCCATGAGCGGGATTGCCAGAAAGAAGCTTATTATTTTTTGCAAGCCTTATATACAATAAATGTATATACCTGTATAAAATCAGGATTTTAGCCAAATTTTGAGTTTTGGGGCAGGAAATGAAATCTTCATAGCGAAGTAATAAAACCGGAAAGGGGGGATTGAAATGGAAAACCAATTTGCTGAACTGTATCATGACTTTGAGATGTATCAACACTGCCAGCTTATCTTTTCAGAACAGGCTCCGGATGGCATAAAAATCCAGCAAATCTCTTATGATACATTTAAACCGATTAAAGATGATAACGGGATATTATACTTCCCAATGAACGAACTCGGTTTCGGGTATTTTATAACCAATAATTTTAATATTGTGAAAATGCCTTCCAAGCAGAAAAAAGTAATGTATAGGATTGAAAAAGATGGAGAAGAATACTTTTCCATTTATTTATTTGGTCCAAAGAAGTAATTGCGTGCCTTTCCGTAACCCTCACAATTACTAATTACTTTAAGTTTTTTGAGTTCTATTGCCATAAAGAATTTAGAAAACTGCAAGTAAGTTGGCAGGTTTTACATTGTTCCAGTGTAAAACGGTTACATACTAAAAGGTAGAACAAATTTGCAATCGACAATTCACGAATACGGGTGTTTATGATTCGGATCTGAGTCTAAACACCCGTATTTGCTGTTCATCGGACAATGGTGTATTGAGAGACGATGGATGTAATCAAATGGTTCTTATGGTATTCTTAACATAGATGCCGGTATAAGGTTAGAGATCGGTGCAATACGCTTCAGGTTTGCTCTGGCAGTAAGCGCTGAGAGGAGTGTTTTTTTGTTCGGGCTAAAATTTTTATCAAAAAAAGTTTTAGGAGTCAGCATTGCCTGTCTTGTTGTGTTTGTGATGATCATTTCAACTGTTACGGCTCTATGGTCAGAAGATGAGCCTGCCTTCCAGACTGTCTCAGTGACAGAAATGGCAGATAAGGTGAAGAATATCAAAAAACAAGGCGGGACGATTGAATTCAGTCAAGACGAGATCAACAGCGCAATGGCTTTTTATTGCGAAAAGAAACTGCAGTCTGTCCCGTATCTTACAGGGCTTACTTCCAAGCTTGGGAAAAACAGGATTGAGATATTTGTTGGGGGAACAATCGGGCAGAAAATCAAATTTCAGCTATATTCAGAGGGGTATCTGTTTTACAGCGACGGGAGCATAGTCTATATACCGGAGAATTTTAAAATAGGCAAAATATTACTGCCGAAAGGCTTGGTCCTCAATAAGCTCAGCAAGATCAGGGCGATAGCTGATAAAGGAATTACCCTTGAAGGCGACACCCTTGTTTTAACAAATGATTTTTTTCCTTTTGAGATCATAGCCTTTTCAGTAAAACCTGACAAGATGACATTCGAAGTGAAGAAAGACGAAAAAGTTTCGAGCAGCGAAAGTGCTGCCGGAGGCGCAAATTCAACTGGCCAAGGAGGAAGCGGTTCTCAAATTAATTCTGAAGCGACAAAAGTGCTGCTGCGTACTGTTTACAGCCAGTTAGGGATCGTCTATGCAAATGTAAAAACAGTGCAGGAAAAACAAATTGTCGGATTCATGATGACGGTTGTCAATAATCTGATCCAAAATCCTTCCTCGCCTTATCGCGATCAAGCCGGCAGGGTCATCGCAGAATACAACAAGCTTACCGCGGAAGAAAAAAGTGATCTAAAGCTTGCGATGCTGACCTATATGGACACGGATATCGCTTTGAAATTAAAGGATCTATTTGGATTATGAAAAACAACGAAGTAAGCATTAAATAAGCCGAAAATTGGCCGAAAATTGAGTATTAAATATGTATTGAAGTTGATATCAAACGTGAATTTGTGGTATTATTAATTTTAATTGTCTTAGTATTCTTACTTTAGGAGGTCTCGTGTGCAGAGTGCAAGGGTTACCATTTTTGCCGGTCACTATGGCAGCGGCAAGACGAGTGTTGCTGTAAACTACGCTTTGTGGCTGAAAAAAAGTCATCAGAAAGTCACCATTGCCGATCTGGATATTGTTAACCCTTATTTCAGAACGAAAGATAGCGCGCAGATGCTGAAACGGTCAGGGATTAAGCTGATTTCCTCGGATTATGCGAATTCGAATGTTGATATTCCTGCTGTTCCGGGAGAAATCAATGCGGTATTTGACGAACGCGACGCCTATGCGGTGATCGATGTCGGCGGAGACGACAGAGGCGCCTATGCTCTCGGCCGCTATTACGAACAGCTTCACCGTACAGATGCTGCTGCCTGTATTGTTGTAAATATGTACCGGCCTTTAAGCCGCGATGCCGAAGCGACGATTAAAATTAAATACGAAATTGAAGCCGCAGCGCGAATCAAATTTTCCGGAATTATTAATAATTCCAACCTGGGTAATGCTACTACCGCCTCTGATGTCATGAATTCGCTTCCTTACGCAGAGCAAATCTCTGCAAGGACGGGACTGCCGATTGTGATGACAACCGTGCAGAGAAGTCTGGCAGCGGAACTGGCAAGTAATATTCAAAATATATTTCCAATAGATTTGGAGGAGTATGAATGGCAAAAGTGACGAAACTAACAATCGAGGCAGACAGATGCAAAGGCTGCTCTCTTTGTGTAAATGCTTGTCCTAAGAAATTGCTCAGACTTTCGCCCGAAATCCTTAACAGCAAAGGATTTCATCCTGCGGAAATGACAGATCAGCAAGCGTGCACTGCCTGTGGATTCTGCGCGATCATGTGTCCGGATGTTTGTATTCAGATTGAAAAAGAGGTGAATTAAAGAAAATGGCGGAAAAAGTATTAATGAAGGGAAATGAAGCAATTGCTGAAGCCGCAATTATGGCCGGCTGCCGTCATTTCTTCGGTTATCCGATAACGCCTCAGACCGAGGTCGCAGCTTATATGGCTAAACGTATGCCGAAAATCGGGGGAACCTATTTGCAGGCGGAAAGTGAAATTGCGGCCATCAACATGGTTTACGGAGCGTCCTCAGCGGGAGTCCGAGCGATGACGTCTTCATCGAGCCCGGGAATTTCCTTGAAAAGCGAAGGCTTATCCTATATGGCAGGAAGCGATCTGCCTGCAGTGCTGGTCAACATTCAGCGCGGCGGTCCTGGACTTGGCGGAATCCGTCCGTCCCAGTCCGACTATTTCCAGGCAACACGTTCTTCCGGTCACGGAGATTTTCATATGATTGTGCTCGCACCGAATAACGTTCAGGAAATGTTCGACCTGACGATAGAAGCTTTTGAACTGGCTGACCAGTACCGGATGACCGCGATGATTTTAGGCGACGGGATGCTCGGACAGGTGATGGAGCCTGTGGACATCAGCCGCGGCGAAGCGGCGTCGAACGTTACCAAGGATTGGGCGCTGACTGGAACAAAAGGTCAGAGAAAAAGAAATGTCATTAATTCGCTTTATCTCGAAGCCGAAGAGCTCGAGATGCTTAACTTGAAACGTTTTGAAAAATACGCGGAAGTTGAGAAAATTGCCAGAACGGACAATTACCTAACCGAGGATGCGGAAGTAATTATCGTTGCTTATGGTATCTGCGCCAGAATAGCCCGAAATGCGATTAACGAAGCCCGTAAAAAAGGCATAAAAGCAGGGTTGATTCGTCCGGTTACTTTATGGCCGTTCCCTAAAAACCAGCTAAAAGCCGCAGCGGAAAAAGCAAAGGCTTTTGTGGTGGTCGAAATGAGTATGGGTCAAATGATTCAGGACGTCGAACTGAGCATCCGCTGCAGCCGTCCGGTGCATCTCTGCAGCCGTACCGGCGGGATGGTTCCGACTCCAGAAGCTGTCTTGGAAGCCATAGAAAACGCTGCGCAGGCGGAAAGGAGTTAATGATGGAAATCGTTTTTCAAAGACCGAAAGCACTTTCAGATGTATCCAGTCATTATTGCCCCGGCTGTACCCATGGGATTATTCACAGGCTGGTGGCAGAAGTTCTGGACGAACTTGATCTTACCGGAAAAACAGTCGGTGTCGCCCCTGTTGGCTGCGCTGTACTTGCTTATAACTATTTTGAATGTGATATGGCGCAGGCAGCGCACGGCCGGGCTCCGGCAGTTGCGACAGGCCTTAAGCGCGCCAATCCGGCCAATATCGTATTTACGTACCAGGGGGACGGAGACCTGGCAGCTATTGGGACGGCTGAGACCGTTCATGCAGCAGCCCGAGGTGAAAATATTACCATTATCTTCGTCAACAATGCCATTTACGGCATGACCGGCGGACAAATGGCCCCTACGACCATCCCTGGCCAGATCACGCAGACCTCTCCTTACGGAAGAGATCCAAAGTATGCAGGTTTCCCATTGAAAATCTGCGAAACGCTTTCCACGATTGACGGGACGGCCTATGCGGAGCGGGTGTCCGTAGACAGTGTTAAAAATGTGATTAACGCCAAGAAGGCGATCAAAAAGGCTTTTGAATACCAGAGCGCCGGGAAAGGCTTTACGATTGTCGAGGTTCTGTCGACCTGCTCGACCAACTGGGGGCTTGAGCCTGTTGAAGCGCTCACCTGGCTGCGCGAGAACCTGATTCCTTACTACCCGCTGGGTATCTATAAGGATAAGGAGGTTTTCTAATGAGCACGACACTTGAACTTATGATTGCAGGTTTTGGCGGACAGGGTGTGCTGTTCGCCGGCAAAATTCTTGTCTATGCCGGGCTGCTCGCGGGCAAGGAAGTCAGCTGGCTTCCGTCCTACGGACCGGAAATGCGCGGCGGCACAGCCAATATCAACGTGATTGTCAGTGATACGCCGATCGGATCACCGATTATTACCTATCCCGGGATGTTGGTTGCGATGAACCAGCCGTCCCTCGAAAAATTTGAAATGGACGTCCAGAAAAACGGGACAATCATCGTGGATTCCTCCCTGATCCCGATTCAGGTACAGCGTCCCGATGTTCAGACCTTTTATATACCGGCCACGAGGCTGGCTGAAGATGCCGGTCTGAAAGGACTCGGGAATATGGTCATGGTTGGGAAAATTGCCAAGCAAGCCGGTATCTTTGATCTGGAGATGCTGAATAAAGCAGTATCCAAGTCGATTCCGGAGAGAAAGAAAGATCTTCTGGCATCCAATATCAAAGCGATAGAAATCGGGTATAAATTTAACTGAAGTCGTAGTGTCTTAACTTAAGTCGTACCGTTTCGACTTAAGTATTTCAAAAAAGTCTTGTAAAAGTATTGCCGTATTGTATTACAGCATAGTATTATAATACTATTGAAACATAGTGTTATAGTATAGTAGTATGATTCGGCAATTATTTTAGTATAGCAGGAAGGCTCTAAGCGCTTTCTGCTATACATAAGTACAGCTAAGGCTGTAGCCTTAGCCAAGGCTTGGCTTCAGCCAAGTTTTACTTAAAACAGGCAAATTATAAGGAGGTGCCATTAACTTGACTGATCAACTAAAGGACATGGGCGCACGTCTCTTGATGCTGCGCGAGTCAACGGGCTTCACGCCGGAAAAAATTGCTGAGATACTCGATGTTCCGGTTACGGATTATCTTCAATATGAAGCAGGAGAAAAAGATTTTTCGTTTAGTTTTCTGTACAATGTTGCAGGTATTTTAGGGGTTGACGTACTGGATATCATCAGCGGCGAGTCACCGAAGCTATCCACCTGCTGCGTGGTCAGAGCCGGCGGCGGGTATGAGATCAACCGCCGAAAAGCTTACGATTACAAGCACTTGGCCTTCACCTTCCGCAATAAGAAAGCTGAACCGTTTATGGTGACAGTAGAACCGAACAATGCGATACCGGAACGTCATTCCCATGACGGGCAAGAATTCAATTACCTGGTTTCAGGATCCATGGACTTTTTTATCGGTGAGATGGTTTACGAACTCGGTGAGGGTGACAGCGTTTACTTCGATTCGTCCGTTCCCCACGCGATGAAGGCCCATGGCGATGCTCCGGCAAAATTCCTGGCCATCGTCATGAAATAAAGGAGGACGCGCACATGATCATGTATGAGAAGTATATTGGCAGACACCGGGACGACTATGTCACGCTGGAAGATTTATATAAAAATTTTAAGGTGACCTGTCCGGATGATTTTAACTTTGCCTACGATGTCCTTGATAAACTGGCTGAGGAGAAACCCGATCAGCTGGCGATGCTCTGGGTAAGCAATAGCGGTGAAGAAAAAAGGATTACTTTTGCTGAAATGAAACGCTGGTCTGATAAGACGGCGAATTATTTTAAGTCACTTGGCATTAAAAAAGGAGATCTTGTCCTACTGGTTTTAAAAAGAAGCTATTTATTCTGGTATGCGATGATGGCTCTGCATAAAATTGGCGCAGTGGCTGTTCAGGCTACGAACCTGCTGACGGCGAAAGATTATATCTATCGCTGCCAGGCGGCAGGTATCAAGATGGCCGTGATTACCGCAGACGGTGATTGTACCCGGCATTTTGACGAGGCTGCTCCGGAATGTAAAACGGTTCAGATCAAAGCGGTTACCAAACATAAGGATGCAGGGGAAGGCTGGCTCGATTTTGAAGCCGGGATCGAAGCTGCGTCTGACCAATGGGAACGCCCTACCGGCGAAGAAGCGACCAAAGTCACGGATATGCTGATTATGGCCTTTTCCTCCGGAACGACCGGCTACCCCAAGATGGTCTCCCATGACCATGCTTATCCTTTGGGACATACTATGACCGGCATTTTTTGGCACAGGGTAGAGCCTGGCGGCCTGCATTTCACAATTTCCGACACCGGTTGGCTGAAATCTCTCTGGGGCAAAATGTATGGCCAGTGGTTAGGTGAATCAGCGATATTCACGTATGACTTTGACACCTTTAACGGTGCGGATATTTTGCAGAAACTGGAGAAATACCAAATAACCACTTTCTGTGCACCGCCGACCATGTACCGCTTTATGCTGCGGGAAGATGTAAAGGGCTACAATCTGTCGGCGCTGAAACACTGCTGTACCGCAGGAGAGGCCCTAAATCCGGAAGTGTTCAATCAATGGCGGCAGGCTACCGGACTGCGTATCTTTGAAGGCTTTGGGCAGTCGGAAACAACCGTTTGCTGCTCAATCCTGTATCCATGGGTGCAGCCGCGACCGGGTTCGATGGGGATGCCCACACCGGGTTATCAGATGGTGATTACGGATGAAGACGGCAAAGAGGTTGACCCTGGTGTGACCGGGGAAATCTGCATCAAAGCTCCGGATTACGCGACCAAGACGAAAGGTCTTTTTATGGGCTATTACCGGGACGAAGCGAATACGCAGCGTTCCTGGCATGACGGCCTGTATCATACCGGCGATCTGGCCTACCGTGATGAGCTTGGTTTCCTGTGGTATATCGGCAGGAATGACGACATTATTAAATCATCCGGTTACCGCATCGGGCCTTTCGAAGTCGAGTCGGCGCTCGCGGAGCATCCCGCTGTTCTGGAATCAGCGGTAACGGGTGTTCCGGATCCTATCAGAGGATTTAACGTCAAGGCGACGATCGTACTGAACAAAGGTTACGAACCTTCGGAAGACATGATTAAAGAATTGCAGGATCATGTCAAAAAGGTAACCGCACCCTATAAATATCCGAGGGTCATTGAGTTTGTGACCGAGCTCCCCAAAACCATCAGCGGCAAAATCCGCAGGGTTGAAATCAGGGAAAAGGATTTGCGGTCCGAATAAACGTACAGGATAATTGACATAAGAAAAGAGGATGCAACTTTGCTGTATCCTCTTTCTATTTCCACTATATGCCCGATCCTATATATCTCGGCTGATTACGCTAAGTTATTGTAGATTTACATATCACTGTTTGTAACTATTGTATAAAAATAGGACTAATGGCCTATATAATATTTGGCTCCGTTGTCATATCCTAAATTTAAATATAATGTTTAATAATGGAAGAGTGAAAGGAAAAGAAGATGGAAGCTGTCGAATTTGGTAAAAAAACGGATAATGACGTGTACGTTGCCAAAGAATGCAAAATAACAGGAAAAATAAACTCCAGAACCAATGTGATAATTGACGGGGAGCTTGAAGGCACAATTGAAACAAAAGCAGATCTACTTGTGGGTCCGCATGGAAAAGTAGAAGCGGAAATTTTTGCTGTAAACGCCCGGATACAGGGAGAAGTACATGGAAATATTACAGCTGAGAACTTATTGGTAATAGCTTCAACTGCCGTAGTCTATGGTGATATAAAAACAAAAGGGCTTCAGATTGAACAGGGCGCAAGGTTCATAGGGAAGAGTCAAAATCATGATCATCATGATCAGGCAGGTAGTATAACTGAACTAGAAACCAAGCCTGAGACTGAATATGAAAGTGAGCCTTCTGACAATCCTGAATTTTTACAAGGAAAGAAAAAGTCAAAACTTTCCTTTAAGCCTATTATCTATAATAGGATGCCTTAGAGAGGTAGGAACTGTCTACCCACGGAGCTCAATGCCAGTATCCAGAAAGTCTCCGATACTTTTCAGAGAATAGCACGATGAATGATCGAAATCAATTGATATAGCGGACAAAGAAGTGTGGATGACTGAAATCAGCGGATATTAAACGGCTTGCAGTAATGCAGCCGTTTATTTTTCTGTGCTGTGTACTTGTTGTACTTGATTCCAGAAAAGGTTATGATATAGAAAGGTATATTCAAAGGAATTGTTTGACGAATGATTCCGAGGGAGATTCTGAAGAAACGGTTCTTGAAAGGAGTATTACGATGCCCCGGATGCTGATCTTAGACGGTAACAGTCTTATCAATAGAGCTTTCTATGCGCTTCCGCCGCTTACCTCCAACGAAGGTCTTCCGACGAACGCTGTGCACGGTTTTTTAACCATGTTGTTCAGGCTCCAGAAAGAGCAGAAGCCTGATTATTGGGTCGTAGCTTTTGACAAGACGAAAGCAACGGTCCGCATTGAGCAGTTTGCAGGCTACAAAGCTCACCGGAAAGAGACACCGGAGACTTTGCGGCCGCAGTTTAATTATCTTAAAGAAATTTTGCGGGTGATGGCCGTTCCGATTCTGGAACTGGAAGGTTACGAAGCGGATGATATCATAGCGACAGTAAACGATCTGGCGATCGCCCAGCAAATAGAAGTTTTAATCTTTACCGGAGACAGGGACGCTCTTCAGCTGATTTCGCCGCATAGCTCTGTGCTGCTGACAATGAAAGGGATTTCGGAAGTTGAGTGTTACAACGAACAACGGCTGGAAGAAAGATATCTGCTGAAGCCTGCCCAGATTATCGATCTGAAAGGCCTGATGGGGGACGTTTCGGACAATATCCCTGGGATTCCCGGTGTAGGGGAAAAGACCGCACTGAAACTGCTTCACGAATACGGGTCCGTCGAAAATGTGCTGCAGAATAAGGATGAGGTCAAAGGCAATAAATTAAAGGAACTGCTGAATCAATACGCTGATCAGGCACTCTTAAGCAAAAAGCTCGCAGCAATGATTCACGATGTGCCGGTTACGTTTTCTCTTGACGACTTAAGATGGACGGAGCCGGACAAAGATGCCTGTAGAAGGATCCTCCATAGCTACAGCTTATATAAAGTCGCATCGCTGTTTGAACAGAGCCTCGCTGCGGTAACGAGTCCTGCGCAATTTGTCGAAAAAAGCAAGAAGCAAAAAGCATCAGGTAACAAAAATCAGGAAATAAAGACTCACGAGATAGCTGCTTCTAAACCGGATTTAATCAATAACCTATATGGAAATTTGAAAGATCAGAATAAAGGCGGCATGAGAGATACAGAGATCATTGATACTGTCCAGCAAGAAAAGAACATGGACGGAGAAGGCTGGCTGGAGCTGCTGAATACTTGGCTTGAGCAGAAACCGGTCCTCGCACTCAGTTATCGTTTTGAGGGCAGGAATATTCATCAGGGGCTCTGGACTGAAATGGGGATCTGTGATGAACATCATACGTATTCGCTGAACCGGTATGCTGCTGCTCCAAGTGTGCTGCGTCTCTGGGAAGAAATCCTGGCTGACGACGGTGTCCGCAAAGTGGTTGCAGACAGCAAGGGGCTATATTCACTGCTTCTGAATGAGAATAAGACATTCGCCGGCGTTGATTTGGATTTAAGCCTGGCCGCTTATTTGTTAAACCCGAACCGGTCCAATTACAGCGCTTCCGAATTGCTGGGGGATTATGTGACGGATCTGTTTTCGAATACGCCGGCACGGGAAGCAGCTCTGCTACGGAAACTTGCCGCTTCCTATATGGAAAAACTGGCGGAAGACGATCTTGAAAAGCTCTTGCATGAGGTTGAAGAGCCTTTAAGCCTCATATTGGCCAGGATGGAAAAGACCGGAATTGCTCTGGACAAGGCGAAACTCCAGGAATATGGTCAGGAACTTGAGGTTAAGATCAGCCGATTAGAAAGCGAGATTTACAATCTGGCCGGTGAAAACTTTAATATCAATTCGCCGCAGCAGCTTGGCAGGATTCTATTTGAGAATTTAGGGCTTCCGCCACTCAAAAAAACCAAAACGGGTTATTCAACGGATGCGGAAACGCTGGAAGAATTGCGGACGGAGCACGCTGTCGTGGAGAAACTACTGGAATACCGGCAGCTGGTTAAACTGAATTCCACCTATGTCAAGGGCCTGCTGGCCCAGTGCTGTGACGGCAAAATTCATACCACGTTTCAGCAGACGGTTACAGCTACCGGCAGACTTTCCAGTACCGAACCGAATCTGCAAAATATTCCAATCCGTCTGGAAGAAGGCCGGAGACTTAGGAAGGTTTTCCAGGCAACTCAGGAAGACTGGCTTTTGTTATCCGCAGATTATTCTCAGATTGAATTAAGAATTCTGGCGCATTATTCGAAAGATCCGATACTTTGTGAGTCCTTCCTGATCGGGGAAGACGTGCACAGACGTACAGCTGCCGAGGTGTTTGACGTAGCGCTGAACGAAGTCAATTCAGATATGCGGCGCAAGGCCAAAGCGGTTAACTTTGGTTTAATGTATGGTCTGACGGACTTTGGACTGGCCAGGGATCTGGCTATTTCCAGAAAAGAGGCAAAATACTATATCAGTCAGTATTTTGAAAGATACAGCGGTGTTCACCGTTATCTTGAGGAGGCCGTCGCTGAAGCCAAAGAAAAGGGAGAGGTTCGTACGCTGCTGAACCGGCTGCGGAAAATCCCCGAATTGTCTCATCCAAACAGAATGACGCGGCAGTTTGGCGAACGGATTGCCAAGAATACCCCGATCCAGGGAACCGCGGCTGATATGATGAAAATTGCGATGATCAAAGTAGCTGAAGCACTTCAGGGCCTGCAGGCAGAAATTTTGCTTCAGGTTCACGACGAACTGGTAGTCCAGGTCGAACCGTCAGCGCTTCCCAAGGTCGCAGCAATTGTCAAAAAAGAGATGGAACAGGCTTTCCCGATTTCTGTTCCATTGCTGGTAGACTGCAAAGTCGGAAGCAACTGGTATGATATGGTCCCTTATCAGGTGAGTGCGCTGTTGTTTTAGGAGGTCGATCCGATGCCTGAACTTCCCGAGGTAGAAAGTATCCGGCTGTCCCTGGCTGCAAGGATTCTGGGAAAGACAATTGAAGATGTCGAAGTCCGATGGCCTCCGGCAGCAGTTTCTCTGGTGGATGAGGATTTCAGCGCTTTGGTCAGGAACCGGACGATTGAAAGCCTTGACAGACGCGGCAAGTATCTGCTCGTGAACCTGAGTCACGGCCTTACGATGATCATTCATTTCAGGATGACCGGACGTTTGATCTATTATCCTGAGCAGCACGAGCCGGATAAACATACGCATGTCCTGTTTAGGCTCGATCAGGGGGAACTTCATTACTCCGATATCCGGAAATTCGGCAGAATACAGCTGGTGTCTTTTCAAATGGCCTTTAAGGCTGCCTGTTTGGCTAAACTTGGGCCGGAACCGCTGGACGAGTCATTTGCATTTGATCAGCTCGGGATGCGTCTCGCCAGGAAAAAGAGTACGATCAAAGCTGCGCTGCTGGATCAGACCGTCGTAGCCGGCATCGGAAATATTTATGCGGACGAGGCCCTGTTCCGCGCAGGTATTTTGCCGGATAGGAATACGGCTTCGTTAAAGGTGTCGGAGATTATGCTGCTTTACGATGCGATCTGTGAGGTTCTGCAGGAAGGAATCACGGCTGGCGGAACATCATTTCGTGATTATCGTGACGCAGACGGCAAGAAGGGTGCATTTCAGGAAAATTTGATGGTCTACGGACGCAGCGGTCAGGAGTGTAAATATTGCGGAGGTCAATTGGCTAAAATCAAAGTAGTCGGAAGGACAACGGTGTATTGTCCAAACTGCCAGAGATAGATGAAATTTGTTTTGAAGAAACATAACTTTTAATGCAGGAAGAAAGAATCCAGGAGGAGTATTTCACAGAAGGATGAGCATACTTTATTGCAATGGACTTGAAATTGAAGTAGCAGGGAGCACCCTGCTGGATCATATAACGCTGCGTTTGGAAAAGGGTCAAAAAGCCGGCCTGGTCGGAGCCAATGGGGCAGGTAAAACAACACTGATCAGGGCTGTCATGGGAGAAATTGCTCATGAAAACGGAGATATCAACTGGCAGGGTACTGTCGGCTATCTGCCGCAGACAGCGGCAGCCACAGCAGAACACGGTACAGTATTTGAACAAATGCTGACGGAACGCCGGGATATTCTTGATCTGCGGGACAGCCTCAGATCCTTGGAAAATAAAATGGCGGAACAGGCCGACGAGAAAACGCTCGAAAGGTACAGTCTGCTTACGGAACAATATGAAAGGGCGGGTGGTTATGCGCTCGAAGCCAGGATCCGCAAGATCCTGACCGGACTCGGGATGGACCGGCATCAGACGACTGAAGCTAATCATTTAAGCGGTGGTCAGAAAACTCGTCTGGCGCTTGGCAAGCTTCTGCTGCGTGATCCGGACGTTCTGATTCTTGACGAGCCTACGAACCATCTCGATATTGAGGCACTGGAATGGCTCGAAAATTACCTGGGAGATTATGTTGGAGCTGTGCTTGTCGTTTCCCATGACAGGTACTTCCTGGACAGAGTCGTGGACAGCACCTTCCTGATTGAGGATGGGTTCCTGAAAGCTTACAACGGCAATTATTCGGAATTTGAACTGCAGCGGAATATTGAAAGAATATCGCTGACCAGAGAAGCGGAACGGATCAATAAAAAAATTGCGGACCTGGAGGAGTATATCCGGCGTCATGGTGCCGGAATCAAAGCTAAACAAGCCCGGGGCAGAGAATCCATGCTGAAAAGAATTACGCCGGTGAATGCGCCGAAAGATTCGAAAAAACTCAGCATAAGCCTCCAGGCCAAAACCCGCTCAGGTGACCGGGTTCTCGAGATAGACGATCTGGCCGTTAAGTACGGGCAGAAGACCATATTCGAACATGTAGGTTTGGAATTGCGCCGGGGTGATAAGATTGCCCTGCTCGGCAGAAACGGGATTGGAAAGACGACGCTGTTGAGAGCTGTTACAGGACAAATTCCGTATAACGGTACGATCCGGACCGGGGCGAATGTCTCCGTCAGCTACTATTCCCAGGAGCATGAGAATATTGGATTAAGGGAAATTGTCATGGACGAGATCCGTTATTCTTCAACGCTTGACGATCCGGAAATACGCAATGTTTTAGCCCGTTTTGGCTTCCGGGGAGAGGATGTATTTAAACCTGTTGCTGGTTTAAGCGGGGGAGAGAAAAGCAGGCTGGCACTTTGCAAACTTTTTCTGAATCAGGGAAACCTGCTTTTGCTTGATGAGCCGACCAACCATCTCGATATGGAGACGAGAGAAGTCCTGGAGGAAGTGTTGCAGGATTACAACGGGACAATTTTGACCGTATCCCATGACCGGTACTTTCTGAACCGAATCGTGAATAAGATTGCTTTGCTTACAGTGAATGGTCTGAAGGTATTTGAGGGAGACTACACGGCCTATCGTGAGATGAGCGAGAAGAGTGAAGAGGAAGAAACAAAATCTGCTCAAGCCGCTCAAGATCAGACCTGTAAAAATGAAGAGGCTCAAAAAGCCAGAGATTACAGGGAAGAGTCCAAGAATACCAAACGGATAGAAAAAAAGATCAAGCAAATCGAGGAAAAAATTGCGGATACAGAATTATTGCTTCAAGAAATTGAGGATAAGCTCGATGCCGCAGCCAGTGATTATGAACTGACATTGTCACTTCACCGGTCGTATGAGAAAGTGCAGGCAGAGCTCGATCATCTGATGGAGGAGTGGCTGGCTTACCAGGATTAGTACGGAAAAACTGACAGACCGACGACCACAGATGAGCCGGCGCGGCACACCAAAACGAGGTTACAGCCATATATTATCCCGAAGGAAATACTTAAGGGGTAAAAGAATATGGGAATGGCAATGATCCTTGCTTTGGCTTTGAGTCTTGACGGTTTTGGGGTAGGGATGGCCTACGGTCTGAAGAGGATTCGGATACCGCTCAGTTCCATGATGATTATTGGTTTTTGTACGGCACTCGCCATGACAGTCTCGATGTACTGCGGACATCTGATCACGTCTCAGCTTACGGTGATCCATCCAGGTATTCTGGGAGCAGTCGTTCTTATTGCAATCGGCTTGTATCAATTGATTCAAACTTTGAGAAACAGAGCGGAACTGCCTGAAGCTGTCCCGGTAATGGTAGCTTCAGCCGGGCAGAGAGATGACAATCCGTATCGTACTTTGTTCAGTATTAATTTGAATTTCTTCGGTCTGGTCATTCAGGTTTTGCAGACCCCGGATGCGGCAGACATTGACGGCTCCGGAGTCATTACGCTGAATGAAAGTCTGCTTCTCGGCGTGGCATTGTCCCTGGATGCGTTTGCTTCGGGTGTAGCCGCTGCGCTCACAGGAATTTTCTGGTATGTCATCGGGATGGTGACGCTGATGCAGGTTCTGATGATCTTTACCGGTCAGGTATTGACAGGCAGACTTCCGGCGGGCGTGCTGGCGAGAGTCAGGTATCTGCCGGGGATCGTCCTGATACTCATCGGGTCATTAAAAATAATTTGAGGTTAAACATGATCAAAATTGGACTTACAGGAGGAATAGCAAGCGGCAAGACGCGTGTTGCCAGCTGGTTTGCGCAGAAGGGCATCCCGGTTTTTAACGCGGATGACGCAGTTCATAGGTTGTATGACGGGCCGTTGATCCCTTTGATCGGCAAAGAGTTTGGATCTGAATGCGTCCGAGATGGAAAGATTGACCGGGCGGAGCTGGGCAAAATCATATTTGCCGATCCTGAGGCCAGGCAAAGGCTTGAGGAACTTGTTCATCCTTTGATCCGGCAGCAGATGCAGGATCAATGCCTGAAGGCAGAAATCCAAAGTGAAAAGCTGATTATCCTGGATATTCCGCTGCTTCTGGAAACGGGATGGGGGGAATTTGTCGACGAGGTTTGGGTCGTTTATGTCCCTGCTGAAATACAAATCACCAGGCTGATGGAACGAAGTGGCTTGACCAGGGAAGAGGCCGAGCGGCGGCTTGCTGCGCAAATGCCGCTTGAGGACAAAAAAGGGAAAGCCGACCGGGTTATCGATAATTCCAGGGACTGGGGAGAAACTGAAAAACAACTTGAAACGATCTGGAAAGAACTGTTTTCTTGAAATCTCCATTCCATAGATTTATCTGTAATTCAAGGTCTCGGCTTGCATTGAATCAGCTTTGTCGTATATAATGTTTCAGAATTAAATCATATCTTTGCTCAGATCAACATACTGATAATCAAAAGGTTAGAATATTGAAATAGGATGGATGCATTTTGTTTATCGCAAAGAAGAAAATTGTTAAGACCATAACAATTATTTTTTTATTATTTATGATCCTGGCTGTATACCAGTCAAACTTTGTCGGCAGAATGATGTATCCTTTTCCATACAAACAGACGGTTGAAAAATATGCCGCCCAGTATGGTACGGATCCTTTGCTGGTGATTGCCGTAATCAGGGAGGAGAGCAGGTTCATCACCAAATCGAAATCATCCAAAGGGGCGGTCGGATTGATGCAGCTGATGCCAGGGACAGCTAAAGAGGTAGCTGTCTGGCTGAAAGAGGATTACGCGAAGGCTGATTTACTTGATCCCGAAACCAATATTCGTTACGGCACCTGGTATCTTGCTTCTTTGAGCAAGGAGTTTTCCGGCAATACGGTTCTTACCCTGGCAGCTTATAACGCCGGGATCGGCAGGGTGCAAAGCTGGCTGGATGATTGGCCGAAAGACCCGAATGCGTACCGTATGGAGGAAATTCCAATTACAGAGACCAGGGAATATGTCGAGAAAGTTTACAAAAGTTATGAAAAATATTTGGCCCTTTATGCTACTCAACGTTCTGGAGGGCGTGAATAAATGCTTTTAATTTAGCAATCGTAAGCTGTCTGTCATTTTTGCCTTTTTGTTTGACTGCAATACTGCGGAGAGAGTCCCAAAAGGCCGAAGAGCGGTTAGGGTATATGACGTAAGCCCCAAGTAAAAAAATACTGCCAATAGTATAAAACGATTAACAGTATCTTATCGGTTCATTTACTCTTGTTTAGGAGTTACCCCAAAAAATCAAATTTCGGTCAGCACAGCTCCCTCAGAATCAATATCCAGGGTCAGGGTTGCAGAAGGCAAACCATTTTCTTGGAGTACACGCTTCATCGTCAGGGCTATCTGATCTTCTTTTCCATAGGGGCAAAAAGCAATCAAAGTCGGCCCTGAACCACTCAGAGCTGCGCCGTACGCGTCAGCACGGACAGCAGATTCTAAGGCTTGGGGCATACCAGGGATCAAAGAAGCCCGCTGATTTTGGTGGATCCTGTCCCGAGTGGCAATTGCCAATAAATCGTATTCCTCATTAATAAACGCATCAACTAAAAGGCCGACGCGAGAAGCGTTAAAGATCACATCAGCTCTGGGAACAGAAGCAGGCAGTATCCCGCGCGCTTTTTCAGTTTCAACGAGAATATCCGGAATCACGACCACCGCTTTAAATTTTGGAGACTTCGCCAGCGTCCTTGGTATAAGTTTGTCTTCATCCATAACTGTCAGGGTAATTCCGCCGCAAAGGGCAGGTGTGACATTATCCGGATGGCCTTCGATTTCAGAAGCAATTTCTAGCAATTGAAGCCGGTTTAAAGGGTTTCCGGCCACCGCGTTTGCAATGATCAGTCCGCCGACGACGGCAGTGGAACTGCTTCCCAGTCCGCGGGCAGGCGGAACATGGCTTTCTAGGGTGATTTTTAAGGGCTTCGGCTGGAAATCAATTTTCTGCCACAGCTTGCAGACTGTTTTCCATAAGAGGTTCGTTTCATCTGCAGGAATATTGCTCGTATAGGTGCCTTTAAGGATAATCTCCAGTTTTTCGCTTTCTTCAGCCTGGATATAGTTATATAGCCTTAAGGCCAGTCCCATGCAGTCAAAACCTGGTCCGAGATTTGCTGAAGTTGCTGGTACTTTTACTTGGAACATTCTTTTCCTCCATTTTTTCGGCAGGTAATCCATGAATATGCCTATTTATTCGAATAAATTCTATAACAATTACTGAGGGAAGTAAACAGTCGGTACAACATTCTTAAATTCATTGCTCAATAATTTCATTCAAGCCTCAATACCCCATATTAGGTCTGGGTGCCACAAGTTCCAGCCGGTCAAATTCCATTTGTCTCCAGCCGAATAACATTATAGATTTTATCCAGTTTGCTGTAGGAATTCAGGGACTGGATGGCCTGACGGAGCTGTCCTTCCCGGCAGGGGTGGGTCACCAGTGCGATTTCGGCGCTTTTATCCGGCCGCGGTTTCTGGATGATGGAATTAAAGCTGATGCCGGCTTCAGCAAAGAATAACGCCAGTGTTGCAAAGACTTTTGGTTCGTCTTTAACTTTAAGCCGGATGTAATAAGCGGTTGTAAAATCATCCGTTGAGATGATCGGATAGTTGCGGTAACAGCCGCAATTCAGGAGTCCTTCGGATCCGGCGGACATATTGCGTACAATCTGGATAATGTCGGCTACAACGGAGCTGCCTGTCGGCAAAGCTCCGGCGCCTTTCCCATAAAACATGGTTTCTCCGACAGCATCACCGGTGACATAAATCGCGTTGTACACACCGCCGATATTGGCCAGCGGATGTTTTTTGGAAATCAGGGCGGGATGTACCCTGACTTCGATCCTTTCTTCCTGGTTTTTGGCAATGGCCAGCAGCTTAATCACGCAGCCGAGTTCATCCGCATAGTGAATGTCTTCCGGAGAAATGTTGGAAATTCCTTCGGCATAAACATCGTTAAAGGTTACGCGTGTATTAAAAGCCAAGGAAGAAAGAATCGCAAGTTTGCGGGCGGCATCCAGCCCTTCCACGTCAGAGACCGGATCTGCTTCAGCATAGCCGAGCTCCTGGGCTTCTTTCAGGACATCAGCAAAATTGCGTCCCTGTTCGGTCATAGCAGATAAAATATAATTGGTCGTACCGTTAATAATCCCAAGCAGTGAGGAGATCCGGTTGGCAGTCAGGGATTGCCTTAAGGCAGCGATAATCGGGATACCGCCAGCGACACTGGCTTCAAAATACAAATCTCGGCCGTTCTTTTTCGCAGCTTCAAGCAGTTCTTCTCCATTTTGAGCTAAAAGATCTTTATTGGCGGTAACTACATTTTTGCCGTTTGCCATTGCAGTCAGGATAAGCGTGCGGGCCGGTTCGATACCGCCCATTACTTCGACAACAATGTCAATTTCAGGATCATCCGTGATTTCCTTGGGATCGTCTGTCAAAATAATGCCGCGGCAATCCGGCCGAGGTTTATGGATATTATGGACTAAAGCCTTTTTTATAGTTATACTAGCGTTGGTACGGGTACTGATGTCATACCGGTTATTTTCCAGTATGGCAGCTGTACCTGATCCGACAGTTCCAAAACCCAGTAAACCAATTACAATTTTCTTCATAATATTTCCTCCCTATCCCTTCTGAATGAACAAGTGTTTCTGTACAGTGGACATTATACCAAGCTATCCTGGAATTGGCAAGGATATTTTTGATCGGTCCACTGCAGGATGAAAAGTATACTCCAAATATATTGACACAGTTAACTGTATCATATACACTTAGATAAAATAATTATATGTGCTATAACACAGCGTTAACGAGATAATGATGGTTCAGAAAGTCTGTAGAGTTTTTCTTATTCTCATATATGAATATGCACGTTAGGAAGTGTAGCAATTAGACTCCCTGTTTTTTTTTATTAAGGTATATTTTACATGTTGATTGTGTTTCGTTACAATATAGATAGTGTTGAAATCAAAATTGAGTTTCGGAAAGGAGTATTCACATGATTATCTATTGCGATGGTAAATTTGTTGACAGCCAGGAGGCGAAAATTTCTGTATTTGATCATGGCTTTCTTTATGGAGACGGTGTATTTGAAGGGATCCGGGCCTATAATAGCCGGGTATTCAAATTAAAGGAACATATCGACAGACTGTATGAGTCAGCCAATGCGATCCTGTTAAACGTTGAGGTAAGCCGTCGGGAAATGATGGATATCGTTGTGGAAACTGTAAGAAAAAACAATCTTACAGATGCTTATATCCGCCTGATTATTTCCAGAGGGGTCGGAGATATGGGTTTAGACCCAAGGAAATGCCCTAAATCGGAAATTATTTGTATTGCCGGCAATATTTCATTGTATCCGCAGAGCATGTACGAAAATGGGATGGAGATCATTACGGCTGCCACCCGCCGGAACAGTTCGGATGCGTTAAGCCCGAGAATCAAATCCCTGAACTATTTAAACAATATTATGGCTAAGATTGAAGCCAACAGGGCAGGTCTGATGGAAGCATTGATGTTGAATCAGGAAGGGTATGTCAGTGAAGCCACCGGCGACAACATTTTCATTATCAAAGACGGAGTTATAACCACACCTCCAGTTTATGCCGGGATTTTAAAAGGCGTCACCCGTGATTCGGTCATCGATTTAGCCCGCCAGGAAGGGATCCCCGTTCAAGAAGAACTGTTTCATCTGATTGATGTTTACAGTGCCGATGAGTGCTTCCTGACCGGTACGGCAGCTGAGCTGATTCCGATTATTATGCTGGATTCCAGAAAGATCGGCGACGGTAAACCAGGACCCGTATTTAAAAAGCTGCTGGCTAAATTCCACGAATATGTCAAGACAGAGGGAGAGCCTATCTAGTAACTGTTCTCTAAATAACTAGAAATTTAAACCTTCATAGCTGGGTCTGTGTGCCACAGTTCCAGCGTAAGCGGAGCATGGATGCGGAGCGCGGCAGAAAGCGCCATGGAGGGCGCTATCTGCCGAGACCGGAATGTGGCGCGCAGACCAGACCCAAATGATTATATTAATAGATTGAAAACAAACAATAGATTAAAGACAAAAAAATTTCAGGAAAGGAAGCGATCCCATGAACAGTGATGCAGTAAAAGTTGGAATTGACAGGGCACCTCACCGCTCTCTATTTAAAGCTCTTGGACTTACCGACCGGGAAATCAATAAACCCTTGATCGGTATCGTCAACTCCTTTAATGAATTTGTGCCCGGGCATATGCATCTGCGTCAAATTGCCGAAGCAGTCAAAACCGGAGTCAGAGAAAATGGCGGTACGCCGCTCGAATTTTCGACGATTGGTGTCTGTGACGGCATTGCCATGGGACACGTCGGGATGCATTTTTCCCTCGCGAGCAGGGAGCTGATTACCGACTCCATTGAGATCATGGCCAGAGCACATGCTGTCGATGCCCTGGTATTTATTCCAAGCTGTGACAAAATTGTCCCTGGAATGCTGATGGCTGCAATGCGGCTGAATCTGCCGTCCATCGTCGTGAGCGGTGGACCGATGCTACCGGGTCGTCACGAGGGGAAAAATGTTGATTTTATCACCGTCTACGAAGGCGTCGGTAAAGTCTACAGCGGCCAGGAAAGCCAGGAGTGGCTTCAGGGACTCGAACAGAATGCGTGCCCGACCTGCGGTTCCTGCGCCGGGATGTTTACGGCAAACTCCATGAACTGCCTGACAGAGGTCATCGGCATGGCTCTGCCCGGCAATGGTACGATACCGGCTGTCTATTCCGAGAGAATACGCTTGGCCAAAGAAACCGGCTATCAGGTTATGAACCTGCTGCGGGACAATATTCGGCCACGTGATATCGTAACGAGCATTTCAATCAGGAACAGCATTGCCGCCGATATGGCGTTAGGGTGTTCAACCAATACCATCCTTCATCTGCCTGCGATTGCGTTTGAAGGAGAAATCGAATTTGATTTGGCCGAGATCAATGCAATCAGTGACCGGACCCCTCAGATCTGTAAACTGAGTCCGGCGGTGAACGGGCATTATCTCGTCGAAGTCAATGAAGCAGGCGGGATCAGTGCCGTTTTGAAGAGCTTGCTGGATGCCGGTTTGATCGATGGTTCCGGCATGACGGTTTCCGGCAGTACCATGGCGGAAAGGCTAAGCAGCGCGGCTGTCAAAAATCCGGGTGTGATCCGGCCGCTGACTGATCCGTATTCCGCCAAAGGCGGACTCTGTGTCCTGTTTGGCAACCTGGCACCGGAAGGAGCCGTGATCAAAGTAGGGGCTCTGGCGAACAGGGATATTGTCTTCGAGGGCGCGGCCAAGGTCTACGACGGAGAAGACCTGGCAGCGGAAGCGATCCGCAGCGGCGTGATTAAAGAGGGCGATGTCGTGATTATTCGTTATGAAGGACCGAAAGGCGGACCGGGTATGCGAGAGATGCTCGGGCCAACCGCAACGCTGGCAGGGATGGGGCTTGATTCTTCTGTGGCGTTGCTTACCGACGGACGTTTTTCCGGAGGCAGCCGGGGACTTTCGATCGGGCATATCTCTCCTGAAGCAGCGCTCGGTGGGGAGATTGCGTTTGTCGGAAACGGCGATATGATTCGGATTGATTTAGAAAAACGGACCATCGACTGGCTTCTGCCCGAATCTGAAAAAGCAGAAAGAAGAAACAGCTTTGACCCGGAAAAAGGGTTGGAGAAAGTGTATAAAGTAGCAGGCCGGACAGGATATCTGGGACGTTACGTCCAATTTGCCCAGTCGGCCAATAAAGGAGCAGCTTTCCGGACACTCAAGGAGGAATGAATGAATGGATAAGTCCAAAGAAGACGCCTTAATAGCCAGAGACCCTGAAATTACCTGGGAAGACGAAGAAAGTCTTGCTTTGGATAATTATAATGGCGCCAAAGCGCTGCTCAATGTACTGGACCAGGAAGGGGTAGAGCTGATATTCGGGTATCCCGGCGGATCTTTGCTCGCACTGTATGATGCGCTTCTGGACAGCTCGATCCGTCATATCCTGCCGAGACATGAGCAGAGTGCTGTTCATGCGGCCGATGCCTACGCGCGGGTCAGCGGCAAGGTTGGTGTCTGTCTGGCCACCTCAGGTCCGGGAGCCGCCAATATGGTTACAGGAATTGCGAATGCGTATATGGATTCCATTCCGCTTGTGATTTTAACCGGTCAGGTATCGACCCAGCTGTTAGGGACGGATTCTTTTCAGGAAGTAGACATTACGGGAATCACGATGCCGATCACGAAGCATTCCTATCTGGTCAAAGATGCCAGAGACATTCCGCGTATCGTAAAAGAAGCGTTTTACATTGCCAGTACAGGACGTCCGGGTCCGGTCCTGATCGATCTGCCGAAGAATATTATGGCAGCAGAGGTCACTGAGCCTTATCCGTCCAAAGTAGCGCTGAAAAGCTATAAATTCTTCACTAAAGGAAACTCCGGTCAGATTTCTGAAGCAGCTAAAGCGCTGGCCCAAAGCAAAAAACCGATTGTTTATGCCGGGGGAGGCGTCATAACCTCCGGAGCCGGCAAGATTCTTCAGGAAATGCTCGAAAAAGCCAATCTTCCTGTGGTTACAACGCTGATGGGCATTGGCAGTGTCCCGTCCAAGCATCCGAATCATTTGGGGATGGTCGGAATGCATGGGACCATTACTGCCAATCTCGCCGTCGATGAGTGCGATCTACTGATTGCGATCGGTGTCCGCTTTGACGACAGGGTCACGAGCGGGCTGAAACACCGTTTTGCTACGAAGGCAAAAGTCATTCATATTGATATTGACCCTGCCGAGATTGGCAAAGTTATCCGTGCACATATACCGATTGTCGGAGATGCCAAACTTGTCCTGGAAGAGTTCCTTACCAAAATCAATCCGCCGGCCATTCAGGATTGGTGGAACGAACTCAGGAGCTGGCAAAAGGAATACCCGTTAAGCTATGAGCAGGATGGCCGCCTGAATCCGCAGACGATTTTGGAAGCGATGGGAAAAATCAGCGGGGAAGAAGCGGTTGTGGTGACGGATGTCGGCCAGCACCAGATGTGGGCGGCTCAATTCTGTCCGGTTAATCAAGAAAGACATTTCATTACCAGTGCCGGTCTGGGCACGATGGGATTTGGTCTTCCGGCTGCAATCGGCGCCCAGTTTGCGAAACCGGACAGTCTGGTCTTTCTGGTTACCGGAGACGGTTCTTTACAAATGAGCATCCATGAGCTCGCCACCGCGGTCCAATATCACCTTCCCATAAAAATAGTCCTGATGAATAACGGGGTTTTAGGCATGGTTAGGCAGATGCAAAAAATGCTCTTTAACGAGCGTTTCAGCCAGATTCAGCTGGATGCCAATCCCGATTTTGTGAAACTTGCTGACGCCTATGGGATCAAAGGGTGCAGAGTCGAGCAGGCCGACCAGGTTGAAGACGCCTTGAAGGAAGCTGTCGCAACGCCCGGACCTTTTTTGCTGGATTTCACGATCTCACCGGATGAAGTTGTACTTCCTTTTGTCCCTGCCGGTCAGGGAATAACAGAGATACTGGAGGGGAAGGAATAATGCTGCATACACTCGCTGTAATGGTTGAAAATGATCCGGGGGTCCTGGCACGGGTATCAGGCCTGTTTTCCCGGCGGGGCTACAATATCTACAGTCTGACGGTATGTCAGACTGAAAATCCTGACCTGTCCATGATGACGATCGTGGTCGAGGGTGACAGCCAGGTCATTGAGCAGGTCACTAAGCAGCTGCATAAACTGGTCGTCGTCCATAAGGTGACCAACCTGAGTCAGGAGTCCGTGGTGAACAGGGAGCTGGCCCTGGTCCGGGTCAAGGTTAAATCAGATACCCGGCTCGAAGTACTCCAGACGGTAGACATCTTCAGGGGCAGAGTCGTTGATATGGGCAAAAATAACCTAACCATTGAGCTAACCGGTGATGAAGAAAAGATTGATGCGTTTGTCAGAACGATGCGATCTTACGGCATTCTCGAGCTTGTCAGAACCGGTAAAATTGCGATTGCCCGTTCCGATAATTAAAATGAAGAAATAATGAATAAGGAGAGTAAATAACATGGCTAAAATGTATTATGATCAAGATGCTGATATGGGACTGCTGAAAGGAAAGACGATTGCGGTAATGGGGTGGGGAAGCCAGGGTCACGCCCAATCACAGAACCTTAACGATTCCGGTTTGAACGTGATTGTGGGCTTGCGTAAAAACAGCCCGAGATGGAAAGAAGCCGAAGAAGCCGGTTTGACGGTGATGACAGTCGCTGAAGCGGCAGCCAAAGCGGACCTGATTCAAATCCTTCTGCCTGATGAGACCCAGAGCAGGATTTACCGGGAAGAAATCGAGCCGTCACTTACCGCTGGAAAAGTACTTTGCTTTTCACACGGTTTTAACATTCATTTCGGTCAGATCGTACCGCCGGCTGATGTCGATGTGATTATGATCGCTCCGAAGAGCCCGGGACATCTTGTCCGCCGAACCTACACTGAAGGTGCAGGAACACCGGGACTGATCGCCGTCTATCAGGACGCTACCGGCAACGCTCACCAGATCGGTCTTGCTTATGCCAAAGGGATCGGCTGCACCCGTACAGGGCTGATTGAAACTACGTTCGCTGAAGAGACCGAAACCGATTTATTCGGTGAACAGGCAGTACTTTGCGGCGGTGCGTCCGAATTGGTCCGCGCCGGTTTTGACACACTTGTAGAAGCCGGTTACCAGCCGGAAATCGCCTACTTTGAGTGTCTGCATGAACTGAAGTTAATTGTCGACCTGATGTACGAAGGCGGAATCAGCCGGATGCGCTACTCCGTATCCGACACAGCCCAGTACGGGGACCTGATGGTCGGCAGACGGATCATTACGGAAGAGACCCGCAAGGAAATGAAGAAAGTTCTTTCTGAAATCCAAAACGGAGAGTTTGCCCGCAAATGGCTCTCCGAAAATCAGGTTGGCCGTCCGGTATTCAATGCCATGACCCGCAGGGATGCCGAACACAAAATTGAAAAAGTGGGCCAGGAGCTTCGTTCCATGATGCCTTGGCTGAAGAAGAGATAACCTCAACTCTCAATACCAATATTTGGGGTATGTCTGTGGGCTACAATACCGCTTTTCGACCGTTGTGCCATCCGTGGCACAAAAGGCCGCGCTCCGCATCGTGCTCCGCTCACAGCGGAACTGTAGCCCCCAGACTAATCTTTGGTATGAATACTTGCATGTTGATTCCAAAGTGTATTTTTCAGAATAATTTAACGAATATCTCCAGAGATCAGTCTCCGTAATATATAGGCAGCGACAAGCGGAGCAAGGATGCGAAGCGCGGCTTTTTGCACCAAGGAAGGTGCAATAGCCGAAAGCGGCTATATATTACGGAGACCTACCCGGATAATCAAATTAATTTTATGAACGAATTTAGAAATTAATTTACTGGATATCTTAAAGGAGCGCAGGGGGTGAAGGACAGTGAGACGCATTGAATTTTTTGACACAACGCTGCGGGACGGGGAGCAGTCTCCCGGGGTTGCGCTGAATATGGAAGAGAAGCTGCAGATTGCCCGTCAGCTGGAAAAACTAGGTGTGGATATCATTGAAGCCGGTTTTCCGATTACTTCTCCGGGCGATTTTCAGGCAGTGTCCCTGATCGCTGAAAAAATCAGAAATACGACCATTGCTGCGCTTGCCAGGGCAGAAGTCAAGGATATTGAAAGGGCCTGGGAGGCGATCCATATCGCGGAAAGCCCGCGAATTCATACATTTATTGCGACATCTCCGATTCATATGCAGTATAAACTCAGAAAAACACCGGATGAGGTGTTGGAACGAGCTGTCTATGGGGTCAGACTGGCAAAATCCAAAGTTAGTGATGTCGAATTCAGTGCTGAAGATGCTTCGCGCAGCGATGTGGATTTTCTGGCCAAGGTATTCTCACTGGTCATTAAGGCCGGAGCTACTGTGATCAACATCCCGGATACCGTCGGGTATGCGATGCCCGCAGAATTTGCTCAGTTCGTCAAGGCGATCATGGACAAAACGGAGGGCATTGAAAAAGTCAAAGTAAGCGTCCACTGCCACAATGATCTCGGACTGGCCGTGGCGAATTCCCTGGCAGCAGTCAAGGCAGGCATTCATCAGATTGAATGTGCGGTCAACGGCCTCGGAGAACGAGCTGGGAATGCTGCGCTGGAAGAATTGGCCATGGCGCTGCACACCCGGAAAGACCTTTATGAGGTCGAGACAGGTATTGTCACCCGGGAGATTTCCCGGACCAGCAGTCTGGTCAGCAGACTGTCCGGTATGAGGGTCCAGCCGAATAAAGCGATCGTCGGCAAAAACGCTTTTGCGCACGAATCAGGCATTCATCAGGACGGAGTCCTGAAAGAACGCAGTACGTATGAAATTATGTCCCCGGATGCCATCGGACTCGATATGAATACGATTGTCCTCGGCAAACATTCCGGGAGGCATGCAGTTAAACAGTCTCTGGACGACCTGAGCATTGAAGTCAGTGAAGAACGCTTCGAGAAGCTTTTTGAAGACTTCAAAATCCTTGCTGAGAAGAAAAAGATTATCACGGAAGCTGATCTTTATGCGCTTGCTGAAACGCAGGAGGCAGAGGAAACGCTGGCCTTAAATTACTGGCAGATTCTAAGCGGAAACAACCTGAAGCCTACGGCAACGATTGGCTTAGAGCTGAAAGATGGGAAAGAGCATCATAATGAGCTGGTGAAAGCGGCTTATGGTGACGGTCCTGTAGCGGCTGCCTATAAGGCGATCGACAAAATTGTCGGGATTGAAGGAAAACTGCAGAATTTCTCGTTACAGGCGATTGACGTCGGCGAGGATTCTCAGGGTGAAGTAACCGTAACAGTTTCGTTCGGTGATCACACTGTTGCTGGCCGGGGAGTCAGTCCGGATATTATCGAGGCCAGTGTCAAAGCGTATGTCCAGGCTGTCAACAGGGCACTCAGCAAAGGCTGGATCAGCCTGAAGCAAAGATGATAACTGGAGACAAAACAGGCTGTGATGATGCATGATTGAGGATACTTATTATCTCATCTCGCACGTACTGAATGTTCACGCAGATGAGATAATATTATAATGAACAGGAGCATAGGCAAAAAGGAGGTTGTTGCCCATGGGTATGACGATAAGCGAAAAAATTTTGGCAGCCCATGCCGGAGTAGATAAAGTTGTTCCCGGAGAAATCATCAATGCCATATTGGATATAGTCTTATCCAATGACGTTACGGCTCCGGTGGCGATCAAAGAGTTTGAAAAGTTAGGAATTGAAAAGGTATTTGACAGGGAAAAAATTGCGCTGGTACCCGATCATTTCACACCGAACAAAGATATAGCCTCCGCGGAACAATGCAAAACTGTCAGGGAATTTGCCCGGAAACATGAGATTAAACATTACTGGGATACCGGAAGAGTCGGTATCGAGCACTGTCTGCTCCCGGAACAGGGCGTGGTTCTACCCGGTGACCTAATTATCGGCGCCGACTCCCACACCTGCACATATGGCGCACTCGGCGCTTTTGCGACCGGCGTCGGCAGTACGGATTGCGCGGCTGGGATGGCCACAGGTGAGGCTTGGTTCAGAGTACCCGAAACTTTAAAATTTGTTTTTCACGGCACGAAGTTTCAGCCCTATGTCGGCGGCAAAGACCTGATCCTATATATCATCGGCAAAATCGGCGTTGACGGTGCCCGCTACAAAGCGATGGAATTTGCCGGAAACGGCATCAAAGCACTCTCTATGGACAACAGGCTGACGATGTGCAATATGGCGATCGAGGCCGGCGGCAAGGCCGGAATCATTGAACCGGACGAGATTACGCTGGAGTACGTTAAAGCAAGGGCAAAAAGAGATTATAAAGTCTATCAAAGCGACCCGGATGCCGTGTATGAGAAGGTTTATGAATTTAACACGGAAGATATTCCGCTGCAGATCGCTTTCCCGCATCTTCCGGAGAACACAAAATCGGTAGATGAAGCGCGCGGCATAAAAATAGATCAGGTTGTCATCGGCTCGTGTACGAACGGACGTCTTGAGGATCTCGAAATCACGGCTAAGATTCTGAAAGGAAAGAAGATCCATCCGAATATCCGCTGCCTGATATTCCCCGGGACACAGGATATCCTGCTCGAAGCGATGAGCCGCGGCTGGATTCAGACCATGATTGAAGCCGGAGCAGCAGTCAGTACGCCGACCTGCGGGCCATGTCTGGGCGGTCATATGGGAATCCTGGCCAAAGGTGAACGGTCGCTGTCCACCACAAACAGGAATTTCGTTGGCCGGATGGGCCATCCCGAAAGCGAGGTCTATCTGTGCAATCCGGCGGTGGCTGCGGCTTCAGCTATATGCGGACAAATCGCACATCCGAGGGAGGTTGTTGACAATGGGTAAAGCTTGGAAATTCGGCCATGATATTGACACGGATGTCATCATCCCGGCCCGCTATTTAAACCGCTTCGAACCTGAACATCTCGCCGCCCACTGTATGGAAGATGCGGATGCAACGTTCGCTGCCAACGTTAAGCCAGGCGATATGATGATCGGCGGCAAAAACTTTGGCTGCGGATCTTCGCGCGAACATGCTCCGCTGGCGATTAAAGCGGCCGGTGTCAAGGCCGTCATCGCAGAATCCTATGCACGGATATTTTACCGGAATGCGCTGAACATCGGGATGCCGATTCTGGAGTGTCCGGAAGCTGTCAAAGGCATTGAGTCCGGTGACGAGATTGAGGTCGATCTTCAGAACAGCACGATTCAAAACGTCAGCAAGGGAACAAGTTTTCAGGCCACTCCTTTTCCGCCATTTATGCAGGAATTGATCAAAGCCGGTGGGCTGGTTCCGTACGTAAAGGAGAAAAGAAAGTATGCCTAAAATTGCCGTATTACCCGGTGACGGGATTGGAAGAGAGATCATCCCTGAAGCGCTGAAAGTGCTTCAGGCAGTATTAAAAGACTGCCCGGTCAAGTTCGAATTCGACAGTTATCTGATCGGCGGAGCCGCAATCGATGAAGTCGGCAAAGCACTGCCTGCCGAAACACTGGATGCCTGCAAGAAGGCTGATGCAGTGCTTTTAGGCGCGATCGGCGGACCCAAATGGGATACGCTGCCGGCGAAGGAAAGACCTGAGCTCGGCGCGCTTTTGCCGATCAGAAAAGAACTCGGTCTTTTCGCGAATATCCGTCCGGTCAAGATGATTCCTTCGCTCATTTCAGCTTCCACCTTACGGGAAGAAGTCGTCAAGAATGTGGATATGGTTGTGATCCGCGAACTTACCGGCGGGATCTATTTTGGAGAAAAGGGAAGAAACGAGAGTCCCAGGGCGGCCTATGACGTCCTTCTCTATAATGAGGAAGAAGTCCGCCGGATCATTGAACTTGGTTTTGAAACTGCGAGAGGCAGAAGGAAAAAGCTTTGTTCGGTCGATAAGGCTAACGTGCTCGAGTCGTCTCGTTTCTGGCGGGAGATTGCTGAAGAAGTGGCCAAGGAATACCCGGATATCGAACTGACCCATATGTATGTTGATAATGCTGCGATGCAGCTCGTGCGTTATCCGGAACAGTTCGACGTGATCGTCACAGAGAATATGTTCGGAGATATCCTGACCGACCTGGCTTCGATGCTCGGTGGTTCGATCGGTATGCTTGCTTCAGCCAGCCTGAGCGGCAAAAAAGGACTGTATGAGCCAGCTCATGGCTCCGCACCGGACATTGCCGGCCAGAATAAAGCCAATCCGCTGGCGACGATCCTTTCGGCAGCCATGATGCTGCGCTATACGTTTGACCTAAACGAAGAAGCCGGTAGAATAGAGAATGCTGTGGCCAAAGTTCTGGATCAGGGCTATCGGACAGCCGACCTGGCCAAACCCGGCGATAAAGTGCTTGGGACCAAAGAAATGGGTGACGCAGTGGTAGCTGCGCTGTAAGGCTTAACGATGATTAAGAATAAGACCGCTATGATCGTTGAAATCATTGCGGTCTTTGATTTTCTTTTGTGTCATCCGCGACAAAAGGTCGTGTAATTTGAAAATTTCAAAGCAAATAAGGTTCTATAATGTAATGTTGACAACATAATCATTTTATAGTAGCATGCATATAGTGTATATACACTATATAGAGGTGACTTACTATATGAAGAACAATGAAAAGAAGTCGTCAATCTGTAATTGTCTGAATTTACGTAGGGCTGCTTCGACGATTACAAAAATATATGATGAAAAGCTGAGCCCAAGCGGATTGACAGTCAGCCAGTATTCAATTTTGAAGCATCTAAAGTTTTTTGGTCCCATCAGTGTCAGTGATCTGGCTATAAAAATCAGGTTGGACAGGACGACTTTAGTCCGTAGCTTTAAACCTCTGGAAGCTGCATCCTTAATTATTGATGTTTCTCAAAAAGGCACCCGAAACCGTCAGCTTCAATTAACCCAAAAAGGAATTGAGAAATACATTGAGGCGGAATACCTGTGGAACGATGCGCAGAATTTTATTGAACAGGAACTCGGAAAAGAAAATATTGAAAAATTAACATCTCTCCTTTCCGTGATTGAGAGGTTGGGGTCTTAATTTACCCTATTCGTGTATATACACTATATTTATAAAGGAGAGCACAAATCATGCGTATAGAGAATTTGATTCAGGATAAGGCTTATGAATTCGGTTATGAAAAGTGTGGGATTGTCCGTATTCAGGATTTAGAAGGTTATGATAAATGTCTAAGGGAACGTATCGATAAAGTCCCCATCTCAAAGATGTTCTATCAGAGCCAAAGCCGTTTGACGAACCTGCAAGGGCGGTACCCCTGGGCAAAATCTGTTATCGTCGTTGTTTCTCATTTCGGACATTATAAAGCACCTGGGCAGTTAAAAGGTCATATCGGTAAACACTATCTATTTGACGGACGTGTCAATACGGAATCTAAGGAATTCAAGAGAAGTGTTCTGATGGAACAATTTCTGCAAGATCTGGGACTTAAAACAGCCTCAAACCGAAATTTTGGCATCGTCGGATTGCGCTGGGCGGCCATGAGGGCCGGGCTTGGAATCATACGCAAAAATAATTTCTTTTATACGGAATCCGGCTCCTGGGTGGAACTAGAAGCGTGGATTACCGACAGGGATATGGAACTGGTTGAATCAACCAATTTACCGATTTGTCCTGAAGGCTGCTCTAATTGTATCAAAGCCTGCCCCACCTGTTCTCTTTCATCGCCTTATACAATGAATCCACTCAGCTGTGTCTCCTTTCTTACTACTTTTGGCGGCCGTGATTTGGCAAACGATCCTCTCGGCAAGAGTTTTGGAACCTGGATCTACGGGTGCGATGCCTGTCAGGACGTATGCCCGATGAACAGCGGCAAATGGACGGAGGAGGACGAATTCCCCGGTGTTTTAGAAATATCGCTTAGTCTCACACCAGAAAACATGATGAAAATGGAAGAAGAATTTTATAAGCATAACATACAGCCAAAATTCTTTTACCTTTCTCCGGATGAATTATGGAAATGGAAAGTAAACGTATTGAATTTCATGCAAAATAATTATCAGGAAAGCTACAAGCAATATATCTTGGAGGCATGCAATAATGAAAATGAAAAGATTCGCGATATAGCACAGACGATCTACAAAGATGTCTTCAACAGATAATTGATTAAAACGGGCTTACCCGAAGCAAGGGATCATCTTTTTTCATCAAGCATAGGTAGAAGAGTCTTCCAGAATTATTTTGGGAGGCTCTTTTTCTAATATACAATTGCAAGTTTTGCAGAGACCAAAGGGGTTAATTTGTTTTCGATTTTTGGCTGATAATTTGAAAATTAAAAAAAGATTAAAATCTTTTTCACGTGATAAGAAATGCGGACTTTTCTTTTGATATATTTACTTGTATAGACAACGAATTGGAAGCTATCATTCCAGGCTAAAAACTGTAAACGCAACGGTATCAAAGAAAAATTTTAAGGAGGATGATTGAAAGTGGTGGATTTGAAAATCCTGACTCAAGCAATGTCCGATTTGGACGAAGACGTGTTAAACAAGGCTATTGATGAAGCGCTAAGCAAAGACGACAATGCCGCAGAAGTTCAAGAAGTTGTTAAAGGCTGTCAGCAAGGTATGACGCTCGTAGGTGAACGCTATGATTCGGGCGAGTACTTTATCGGGGACTTGGTCTTTGCAGGGGAAGTGTTGCAAAACGTCATGGACAAGCTCAAACCGGTTTTAAGTGCAGAATCCTCAGCAAAAGGCGGAAGAATTGTCCTGGCAACAGTTTTCGGAGATCTTCATGACATAGGCAAAAATATTTTCAGATCCATGGTTGAAGCCGCAGGTTTCGAGGTCATCGACCTGGGGATTAACGTCCCGGTTAACCAGATTGTTGAAAAAGTTAAAGAGGTTAACCCTGAAATTGTCGGATTAAGCGGCGTACTGACTTTGGCGCTGGATAGTATGAAAGAAACGGTTGATGCGCTTGCTGAAGCAGGCCTTAGAAATTCAGTCAAGGTGATTATCGGCGGAGTACCTGTTAATGAGAATGTATGTAAAAGCATAGGTGCGGATGCCTTTTCGACAAACGCAGCTGAAGGTGTAAAAATATGCCAAAGATGGGTGGGGTGATCAATGAGTGAAGTTATAAATCTGTATCAAAAACGTATAGAAAGAGTTTATAAGACCATTAATCTGGAACAACCGGATCGTGTTCCGATCTCTTCCGCTCTTGGAACATGGTCTTCCTACTATGCAGGGTACACTGACTCCGAATCCAACTGGGATTTGGATAAATGCAGTAAGTCTCTTCTAAAGGTAGTTAACGACATCCCGATGGACGTCTTGCACATGTTTTACGCCAGGCCCGGTGGCATGTATCAGGCTTTAGGCAGTAAATCTTTTCATTATTTAAATGAGAGCAACATTGTTCAATATTCAGATGAGAATGCGGAAGTAATGAGTACCGAAGAATATCCTGAATTTATTAAAGACCCATTTAGGTTCATGGTTGAAAAAGTTTTACCGCGGAAATATTCGGAATTAGCTAAAGACACACCTGCAAAGGATTTAGCACTGGCAAAAGGCGCTATGCAATTTGGTATGTATGGAGCGAAAAAGGGTGCTGCAGAGGCTAATCTAATAACCCAGTATGGAATACCTATGCTATTTGATGGTTTGGCAATAATGCCATTAGATTGGATTGCCGATTTCTTCCGGGGTATTAAAGGCGCATTTATGGATATGCGTCGTCGACCTGAAGAATTGCTAGAGGCTGCTCAAGCACTCACTCCGTTAGTAATAAGGTTTGGAATGGGCCAGATGTTTTCAACACCACCGAAAGCAAACCCCAAAATCATCCTACTCCCTTTACATTTACCTCCTATGCTTAAAACAGCAGATTTTGATAAATTTTACTGGCCTATGTTTAAAACGATTGTTGAGGCCTTCGTTGCTAATGGAGTAATTCCAATGCCATTCTATGAAGGAGATTGGTCACGATACTATGATCATCTTCAAGAACTACCTGCAAAAAAAACACTGGGATGGTTCGAACACGGAGATCCTAAAGAACTTAAACAAAAGCTTGGAAATACCATGTGTATACTAGGGCTTTTTCCGGTAACGTTGTTACAATATGGTACGAAGGAAGAATGTATTACTAAAGCGAAAGAATTATTGGATGATCTGGCTCCTGGCGGAGGATATATTTTCTCTACAGATAAGGAACTTCTTTCGGCGGCTGACGGCAAGGCGGAAAACATTATTGCAGTAAACAAGTTTGTCATGGAGTACGGCATTTATTAAGGAGTATGGTATTTATTAATAGGAGGTGTTTTAGGGTGGAAGAACAAAAATTGTTGATCTCTTGGAGTGATATCGTTATACAGCATCCGGAGCTCGCAGATAAAGATCCTGCGATGGGTATGAATTGGGATATCGGGCAGGAAATGATTTTTGCCTATGTAACTTTCCTGGCGCTCTTTTAAAACAAAGAGAATAAGGAAGACTAATTTAAAGAGACCGTAACGATGTTGATCGTTACGGTCTCTAGATTTTGGGAACTAAAACGCCTTAAAGCCATTGCCAATTGCTTCACTTTGTGAGAAGTAAAGATTTAGTTAAGCTTTTTATTGGCCTTATAAGGTCCTCATTTTTCCTTTTTGGCTGCTGACGTTAATTATACCAAGCGAGCTCAATTTCTGGACTTTAACGAGAACTTCAAGACGTTCGATGTTTAGGATTATTACTGGCTGAGGGAGGAATTGAGAAGCATCTTCTTCAAGAGGAAACTTTGCAAACCAGACATCAACATTATTAATAGTCATTATTTTTAAGGTCTTTGTACATCTCATCCCATTCTGTCTTGGTAAGCCAGGTATCATCTTTTGGGATTACAGTAAGACCGGATTTATTAATTCTGGTATTAGATTTGGCAATCTTATCAATAACATCTTTATTTTTGATTATGAAGTCAGTAAAGACTGTGTCCTTTTTTTTTGAGGTATTGGCATATTATCCATCTCCTCACGATTATACTTCTTATCCATATCATACCATCCCTAACAAGTTATTTTCAAAAAATATTATGTCCATTTTTTAGAATATAGAAGGTTATTGTCGGATGTGCATGGAATTAATTGTAATTCTCTGGAGACGGACACTACACATAACACGGGATTTACGCAACTTTATTAATATGAATGTGTTATAACGCTATGTAAATCCCTGAATGTTAGTGCGCCAAGCAAAGCTTGGTACTTCTTGCAAGGTGAGAGTCCTTGCTGGGCAAGGTCTAGCCAACCACCCATATCGCGTGTTGTGCCAAAACTGGCAGCAACAGCAAGGTGAAGCGTACACAGAGAACCATATAGGCTACAGGGAGAACCGTAACTCCTGAAGTGTCAGAAGCAACTTAGATTTGAGTTTTGAGCTGGATTACGGAAGCGAATACTCTTGAAGAGCCCGGTGCGATAATTCCGCACGCCGGGATTCTGTGCGGGGGTGTCGGGTAACCGGCATCTCTACCGTGACGATGACATTCCGGAGGTATGAAATATGAATGTTTTGATTATTGGTGGAACAGGTTTTTTAGGAAGGAACTTAACCAAGGAGTTAATGTCTAGTGGTTATAAAGTATCTGTTATAACAAGAAATCGGCAATTCACAGCAGACAAAGTTGAAAATAATGTTGATCTAATAGAGTGGGATAATATTTCTCCGCTATCTTCAATTTATGATTTTAAGGAATTTGATGTAGTTATTAATTTTGCAGGAGAATCAATCGGTAACCATCGTTGGTCCAATTTAGTTAAGCAAGAGATATTGAATAGTAGGATAAATACTACTCGTTCCATTGTTAACGCTATAAACGATGGGACTATGAATCCAAAAGTTCTAATAAACGCTTCAGCTGTAGGATACTATGGGCCTCGTCAGGATGATAAGATAGCCGAGAGTGAAGGTCCTGGACAGGATTTTCTTGCGGAAGTTTGCAAGAAATGGGAAGATGAAGCTTACAAGGTCCAAAATGAATTTACACGAGTCGTTACTATTCGTATTGGGGTAGTATTGGGTAGCCAAGGTGCTCTTACAAGAATGGTTATACCCTTTAAATATTACATCGGTGGTCCATTAGGTAAAGGAAATCAGTGGCTTCCGTGGATTTACATTCAAGATCTAATTAGGATGTTTAGATTTATAATCGAACATGATGAGGTTACTGGTCCTGTAAATGGAACAGCACCAGAACCAGTAAGAATGAAAGGCTTTTCAAAGATTTTAGGAGAAGTCTTAAAGAGACCATCATGGTTTCCAGTTCCCGAATTTGTATTGAAAATCGCATTAGGCCAAATGTCTGAAATGTTATTACATGGTCAAAGGGCTATTCCCCAAAAAATTAGTGATATTGGTTTCGAGTTTAAATTTCCTGATTTAAGGTCTGCTCTAGAGGATGCTTTGAGGAACCGGAACGTTGTCTAACACGGCATTACCTCAACTTTGCCAATATGCATGCGGTTGGGACGCTGCGGGAATGCCTGAACGGTATCTACAATCCTAGTATATTTGTTTTTTATCTGGGCTATATGAATGATTTTGTTAATTACTGCACAATGAATGCTTGCCCGGCGGAAATGCAAAACGTTAGATGTAATCCCATGCGAGTTGCCTCCGCGACATCGTGTCGCTAAGAAAATCTATGGAGGATAAAATGATTTCAATCAATTTCGAGAAGTGTAAACATTGTACTGTTTGTATCAATCGTTTTAAAGGTTATTGCATCAGTAATGAGAACGGTAATCCTAAAATTGATTATATGATATGTAACCAATGTCAAAAGTGTATTGCTATTTGTCCTCATCAGGCAATATTGATGAATGGCAAACAACCGATAAAGATTGAGAAACCTCTTAGAATTGTTGCAGATGATTTAAAAGAATTTTTAAAACGAAGGAGATCTATAAAAAAATTTAAAGATTGCAAAATACCCAGAGAAGTTTTATTGGAAATAGCTTCTGTTGCAAAGTATGCTCCTAATCAGAATAAGAATATTGAAATAATTATTATTGATGATCTTGAATTAATTAATAAAATTGACAGATCAGCATTGAAATTTGTTTTGCGATTATATAATATATTTTTTTCTATGAAATTCCTGACCAGCTTTATTCAATTGTTTTCAGACTCTTTGCCGACTATAAAAAAGAAAATGGAATTTGATTTACATATTAATAAACATGTTGTTAAAGAAAATACACAGGGATTGTACTTATTAATTGGGAATCCTAAGGTTCCTGTTACTGAGAGTAGTGCTCAATATCTATTATCAACGATGATCATATATGCAGAGGCCTTGGGAATCGGTAGTTGCTTAATGGATTCCCTCAAATTATCAATAAATAGAGCCCTGGCTATAAAAAATGCATTAAGAATTCCAAAAGGCAACAAAGTTCTTGGGGTACTTGCCGTAGGGTATTCAAATGAATGTATAGTTAATATTCCACAAGGATATGAGATTAATACTAGTTGGAACAGGAAAAATACCGAAACTATTGTAGAATAATACATAATATTTTGGTTTTTGCCCGTGCAAATTACCATCATTTACGGAAGCTGCCAGCGCAAAACTAATATAGACATATGTGCCTTAATTATCTCAAACTAACCTTCCTCTTTCCTTTCAGAGAAACATAATAAAAATAAAAAACGAGCTCCTTAATTTTTAATCAGGAACTCGTTTTCACTCACTTAAGGTTTGGCTATATGAAATTAGCATCATTTTTCATCACGCCCCTTTTTAGGAGATTTTTTTGAGGACATTCTTTGACTCAGAAGCTTTTAAAGATTCAAGCCCAACTGAAGCGAGAATTTCTTCAATTATATTAATTTCTTTCTTGCTCAAATGCACACCTCCTTTCATAAATCCTAATGATACCATAGAATATAAAATTTGACAAGGTAAATTTATTTACCAGACCTTTATTTGCCAGAGAAGTTAAATGAGCGTTAAATGAAATTGATCGCAAGGGCCGCGCCGTCCTGGAGCAAAAAAAGTGACCTCCAGCTCCCCAATTTTGGAAGGCGATTTTGATAGGTTTATACTCAAGCCTTCACCATCTGAAGCCCGTCTACGTATGCTGTAATTAAAGCTACCAAAAAGGCGGGAATCAAAATGAATGAACCAATCACTGAACGTACGCCACTTGTCATCGCGGCTGAGATTAATAGGATCAAACAACAGACTAGTAAAATCATGCTTACCAATGCCATTGAAGTCGGCAGGCGCCTGAAGGAGGCCAAAGCCCTGCTTCCGCATGGAGAATGGGGAACATGGCTGGTCGAATCGGTGAGCTATTCCCAGCGCACAGCCAACAGACTAATGCAGCTCTTTGAAGAATATGGAGATAAACTGTTCGCTTCCGCCGATGACGGGGGGAACTTAAATT
The DNA here is from genome assembly GCA_009910795.1 of Dehalobacter sp. CP. The sequence goes on from VMEE01000083.1 coordinate 56,440, forward strand.
CGTCAGCGCTGACGAATTTAACCTACTATCAGGCCCTCCTTCTTCTGGGGATTCCGGAAGACGAGCGGGAGAAATTTATCCTGCAGCATGATGTTAAAGATATGACCACCCGGGAGCTGGATCAGGCTCTCAAACAACGGAACCAAACCACTCCGGAGAAAGAGCAGGCTCAAGTCACGCCCATACCAAATAATCCTCAGGAAATCAAAATAGAATATATAACCGTCAAAAAAACCGACAAACCAAAAAGTGGGCCAACAACTGCAGCCCCCTCAACCTTTACCACGAAGTATGAAGAAAAATGCGCCGCTTGCTGCAAAACTATCGCCGATACATTCTACGAACTGCTGACAGCGCTTGGCCAACTGGCCAGACTTGATCCGGCGGTGAAGGAAAAATGCAGTAAAGACGCGAGCCGGCTTGCAGAAAATATGGTCGAAAGGCTTAAAGAGTGGCCACCTGTTATCAAGACGAATATGAAGGTTGAGACGTACGCCATCCATGAAAGGTGGTAGAATCGCCAACACCTTTATCCGGGAGTCGGCTTTGGCTTGCTTCATCACCGGATAGGCATTACCGGACCGTAACGAAATAACAGCTGGAACACCTTTGATTGTGTTCCGGCTGTTTCCATATACCAATATTTATGATTATTAGTAGGAAATGATTCAGATATGTCGAAATAATAAATCGGATAAAGGGAGGTATTTATTATAGCTTATAAAAAAGTGAAAAAAGAATTAATTAGCTTATGTATTGGAGAAATAGTGGCTTCTCTTACATTTATACTTGCACTTATTTCGGTTAAGAATAATACAAACGTGAATATAGATGTGGTTATTATGTACCCTTTCTGTGTATTATTATTTATTTTATTTCAAGGAAGTTATTATTGGTTTTATCGCTTGAAAATGATAACAGGCAAAAAGGTAAATAAAAACGGATTCAGAAGAACATATAGGCTTCTAAAAATTATTGATTTAATTCTTATTCTATTGTATCCAGTGATAATCATTTTGGGATTCGCTTATGACGATGTAGTATTCACAAAATTCTCAACATTGATAGGGATATTTATTTATCTTTTTGGTATCGCAGAAATTATAAATTATTTTTATGTAAGATTGTCATATAGTAAAGCCAAAGATATAGTAGCTTTATTAAAGTTAAAGAATTTAAAGAAATCAAGCCTTAATAGCGAATTAAATAAGTAAAAACGTCCCCGTCTTGTATCTAATTCACTCGTAAGTAAGGATACACTATTATTTCTATACAACACTACTGAATATCGGTACTTCAGTTGAACAACAATTAAATGAAGTTGGCATAAGAACAATTAAACAATTGCTTGAAGCTGGTAGTAAGCAAGCTTGGCTGAGAATAAAAGAAATGGATGACTCTGCATGTATAAATAGGTTATATGCTTTAGAAGGAGCAATACAGGGAATTAGATGGCATGATCTTTCAGAAGCTGTGAAAGGTGAGTTAAAGGAGTTTTATAACCTAAGGTTGACAGACAGCCTGTACAAGTGCCAAAATAGACCAGGTAAGAAAAAAGGGAATACATAGATCAAAATGAAAGATAAGGAGACCGTATGGCAACAATTCAATTCATCATTCAATCCATCATTCTGGGCATCGTAGAAGGGATCACGGAGTTCCTGCCGGTCTCATCGACGGGCCATTTAATTATTTTTCAAAATCTCATCGGGTTTCAGGCGACCAATCCGCATTATGTAGAGATGTATACCTATGTGATCCAGCTTGGAGCGATTTTGGCGGTCATTGTACTCTATTGGAAGAAGATCAAACAGACGCTGGTGGATTTCTTCCCGTCAAGAGTCGGCTATCAGGAATCCGGATTAAAATTCTGGCTGATGATTGTGCTGGCGTGTATTCCAGGTGCTACGATTGGAATTTTATTTGACGATACCGCGGAAAAATACCTGTTTTCCCCGATTCCTGTGGCGATAACACTTTTCCTCGGCGCAATCTTGATGATCTACGCCGAGAATAGGCTTAGAAAAAATGCACCGGTCGGACGGGACTTGAATGTTTCCCCAAGACAGGCGGTTCTGATCGGATTATTTCAATGTTTGGCGGTTATTCCGGGGATGTCCCGTTCAGCATCGACGATTATCGGCGGGTGGGTAGCCGGGCTGCCGACGGTGGCCGCCACGGAATTTTCGTTCTTCCTGGCGATTCCGGTGATGATTGGGATGAGCCTGCTGAAGGTTGTTAAAATTGGCGGTCTGGCTATTCTCACTTCGCAGGAAATCTTGTCTTTGGCTGTCGGCTTCATTGTATCCTTCCTGGTTGCAGTCATCGTTATCCAGAAATTCATTTCGTATTTACAAAGAAAACCGATGCGGATTTTTGCGATCTACAGAATGATATTTGCCGCGTTCGTGCTGGCAGCCGGGGTAGCTGGTTTATTCTAAATCAGCTCGTTTTATCCGAATACCAGTCCTGAAGTTTATCAGACTTTCAAACATTCAGCCAGCCTTTTGGGACATTCGTCATCGAATATTCAGGTTGTTTCCGGATATTTTTTGTGCTAGAATAAATTACAATTGGAAAATTAAAACTGATGATCAACCCAGTATGTTAACGGGTCATACAGAGAGGGGAACGATGTACACGTTTGTACAAAGCTGGAAGTTCTCTTGATAGTTAACAGAAACCCAGTTGTGAAGTGAGAATGAATAATCCTACGGCTGTCTCACCGTTATCTGAGCTTGAAGCGGCGTATTCGCAATTAAGGTGGTACCGCGGAAGATATACTTCTTTCGTCCTTAGATGGACAGAGAAGTATTTATTTTTTCTGCAGCAAGTTTTTTCGCTGAACAATTAATATTTACTCGTAGACGGATTCGTAGATTCCGCTAACACCACAAATTTAGTCATCGTAATGGATGGCTAGCGTCAAGAGGAGCATGGATGCGAGCGATTATTTAATTTACGAATCAGTCTACAAAATGATCAAAAATAGTTTGCAAAATATGATTGCAAAAATGATGAATAAGATGGGGTGTATTAACATGCAGACAATCGGATTTATCGGAACAGGCAATCTGGCATCTTCCGTGATCAAGGGGTTATCCCGGCAGGATACGGACTTCCGGATTATGGCCTATGACGTATTTCAGGAGAAAGCGGAACTCCTGGCCAAAACGTATGGTGTTGCGTATGCCTCTTTCGCCGAAACCATTCAGGGATCAGATGTTATATTTCTGGCGGTAAAGCCTAAAGATATCAAAGGTCTTCTTGACCAGCTTGCTCAGTTCAATCTTACAGGAAAACTTATTATTACGGTAGTGGCAGGAATAGGGCTGTCTGTTTACGAGCAGGCGCTTCCGGGCATTGCCGTGGTAAGGGTCATGCCCAACACGTCCAGTGCGGTTCTGCAGGCTGTATCCGGGTTGGCCAGAGGACGCTGTGTCACGGACGGACAGGCAAAAACGGCTGAGGCTATCTTTGCTGTTTTGGGAAAATTCCTGTGGATTGACGACAGTAAAATGAATGCGCTGACTGCCGTCAGCGGCAGTGGCCCGGCCTATTTCTATTTCTTAACGGAACTGATGGCGCTGGCCGGTGAAAAGCTTGGCCTGACGAGAGACGAAGCTGAATTTCTGGCCGCAGAAACCATGGTCGGTGCAGGGAAAATGCTTGCGGAGAGCGGAAAAACTTCGCTGGAATTAAGAGAAGCTGTTACATCGCCGAACGGAACGACCTACGCGGCGCTGGAGAGCTTCCGGCAAGCCGGGCTGGCAGATATCGTCTATCAGGCTATGGAGGCCTGTGCCAAACGGGCTGAAGAGATGGAAGGAGAGTATGTTTGAATGAATACCCTGAAAAGGGCGGTTTTAAAAATAGGCAGTAACAGCTTAAGCCTTGCGGAAGGCGGCATTGATGAAACGGTCATCGATCAACTGGCCGGGGTCATTGCTGAGCTGAGAAAGCAGGGGACAGATTGCATCCTGGTTACCTCCGGCGCTGTTGCTGCCGGGATGGCCAAGATGAAGCTGAAGGAACGTCCAAAGGATATTGTCGGCAAGCAGGCCACAGCGGCTGTCGGGCAGGGAATATTGATCGAAAGGTATTCGTACTACTTTGACAAATATGGGATGAGCTGTGCCCAGATCCTTCTTTCCCGGATCGACTTGGTTGAAGCTGAACATTACCAGAATGCCAAGAATACCTTGGAAAAGCTGCTGAACTTCGGAGTTGTTCCGATCATCAATGAAAACGATACCGTGGTCTTCGAAGAATTATGCTTCGGGGATAATGACAGGTTATCCGCGCTGGTGGCAGGAATGGTCAATGCAGATTTGCTGGTCCTGCTGACAGATGTCGACGGTTTGTTTACAGCCAATCCAGTGTATAACCGGGAGGCTGTACTGATTCCGAAAGTAGAGAATGTGGCAGAGGCAAAAAATCTGGCCGACGGCACAGGGTCTGCGGTTGGGACCGGAGGCATGGTCACCAAATTAAAGGCTGCTGAAATGGCAACCCGGTTCGGGACGCCGACCTTTCTGATGAATGCGTCAAGAATTGCCCAGATCAAAGACATTGCCGAAGGGAACTATCCGTTAGGGACCTATTTCCCGCCGTTGAAGCATAAGCTTAATGGAAAAAAACGCTGGATGGCTTATGCAGCGTTATCGATGGGCACGGTTATCATTGACGCTGGTGCCGAAAAGGCCCTGCTTCATGACGGCAAGAGCCTGCTCGCTTCCGGAGTAACCGGGATCGAAGGATTTTGGGAGCGCAAAGATCTGATTAAAATAGTGAATAACCGCGGAGAAGAAATTGCCCGTGGTATTACAGAATTCAGCAGTGAAGAAACTGAAAAGGTCAAAGGATTCCACTCTGAGGAGATACGCAGGCTGATCCCGGAAATTAAAGCAGAGGAACTGGTTCACAGGGATAACCTGACGATTACGCAGGAATACTGATCAAGAAAGTCAAATGATTCATTGGGCATCGGTAAAGGAAGTAATCTTGGATAGCAATGTAATGAAAGATATGAGATATTGAATAAAAGAGATATCGAATAGAATGTACGGGAGATTGACAGGAGGTTGTTGAATCATGGATTTTGCTGAAGACCTTATCATGATTGGCCAGCGGGCCAAAAATGCGGCACGCAAGCTGGCTTTCACCGGCACGGAAACAAAGAATAAAGCCTTACTCGCAATGGCCCAGGCGCTTCTTGATAACGAGGATGCAATTCTGGAAGCCAATGTGCTGGATGTTGCGGCAGCAGAGAAAAAAGGACTTAAAAAAAGCTTGATCAACCGTCTTCGTCTTAGCAGCGCCGGGATTTCAGATATCAGCAATGCGATCAAGGAAGTGGTCGGGCTGCCCGACCCTGTCGGCGGCGGAGAACTGTGGAAAAGGCCGAACGGTCTGGTTATTCAGAAGACGATGGTTCCGCTCGGTGTCGTGGCGATGATTTATGAAGCCCGGCCAAATGTGACGGTGGACGCAGCGGCGCTGTGTTTAAAATCCGGCAATGCCTGCATCTTACGCGGAGGCTCGGAAGCGATTGAAAGCAATAAAGTACTGGCCAGGGTGATCGCTGAAGCCGCTGAACAGAGTGGAATTCCGGAAGGTGCGATTCAGCTTATACCGAAGACGGATAGAGAGTATGCCCTGCAGCTGATGCGCATGAATAAATATATCGATGTGATCATTCCGCGGGGCGGGGCAGGACTGATTCACACAGTGGTTGAAAATTCCACCGTTCCGGTGATTGAGACGGGTACAGGGGTCTGTCATGCTTATGTTGATCTCGATGCTGATTATGAAAAGGCAGTATCGGTAGTCTTTAACGCCAAAACTCAGAAACCCGGCGTCTGCAATGCGCTGGAAACCTTGCTCGTTCATGAGGCGGTGGCGGAAGAGTACCTGCCGATGATTGGAAGAAAGTTTAAAGCGTACGGTGTTGAGATACGCGGCTGTGAAAGAGTCAGAAAGATTTTGGATTATGCTGTTCCGGCAACGGAAGAAGATTGGTCGACGGAGTACCTTGATTTGATCATCAGCGTTAAGGTCGTCAACAGTATTGACGAAGCGCTGGATCATATTTATACGTATAGCACGAAGCATTCTGAGACGATCATTACCGAAAACTACACGGCCTCTCAGCGTTTTTTAAATGAAATTGATGCGGCCGCGGTTTATGTCAATACTTCAACGCGTTTTACCGATGGCGGAAGGTTCGGCTTTGGTGCTGAAATTGGCATTAGCACGCAAAAGCTGCATGCCCGTGGTCCGATGGCTTTGCCGGAACTGACGACGATCAAATATATTGTTTATGGAAACGGCCATATTGTGGAATAGGCTTGATGCTGGATTTGTGGCACGCATACCAAATAGGGAGTAATATAAATAGATGTTTTCAAGTTCTGGTATGAATGCTTATAGATTTCTTCGCGCATCTTTGTGTTGCGGTGAAATCTGGCGGGTGCTATAATTTTTCAAGAGATATTCTATATTCATTCTGGTGAATATTTAGGATTTCGAAGTAAATATTGAGGTTGTTTTTGATATATTCGTGTTATCGCTGTATACTTTTTACTCTGTACCGGACCGGCTTTGGGATATTTCTTTTTGCCCATTTTGATGATCCGTGCGTGAAAGGTATGAGACCTTGAACGATTCCTTTGGATGGTTAGCACAGTGTGTTAATACCATAGATAAGTTTCTATAAGGGGGCGATATTTTTTATTCTTTAGTTTGTGATCGTTAGTACTTGGAACAAATTTGAATGGATATATTAAAAGTTATACGTATATTTTGATATATCTAGACTGCCAAAGGCTCGACGCCAACCAAGTTTTCTTTAAAATGTAGGGAGGGATTCTTTTTTTTGGACACTGGTTGTGAATTTGAACACAAAAAGTTACCTAAGGAGGTAAAAAATGAGCAACAAAGTTGAAAATTGTCAATGTTGCTGTAGCGAAGAAACCGACCAACAAAAATTGGACATGATTGCTGAAGTGATCGAAAAATACAAGAATAGAGAAGGAAGCCTGATTCAAGTTCTTCATATGGCGCAGAATATTTATGGATATTTGCCTCTGGAAATCCAGAGATTTATTGCAGAAAGTTTGAACAAGCCTTTGTCGGAGGTATCGGGTGTTGTTACTTTTTACTCTTTCTTTTCGACCCAGCCCAGAGGAAAGCACATTATCCGTGTTTGCCTTGGTACGGCTTGCTACGTAAGGGGCGGCAAGAAAATTATCGATCGTCTGGAACAGATCCTGGACATAGAAGTTGGCGGAACAACGAAAGACAGGCTCTTCACTTTTGAGGTAGCCCGTTGTATCGGTGCCTGCGGACTGGCTCCAGCCATGATGATTGACGATGTCGTGTATAAGCAGGTTAACCCGGATAAGCTTGATAGTATCCTGAATAAATATAGAAATTAGGGTAGGGCTGGAGGTGAAATAAAGCGCATGAAAGTCAATAGTGTTGCTGATTTGGATCAAATTAAAAAGGAATACAGTGAAAAACTGTCAAAGTATCATTATCAAATCCTTGTATGCGGAGGCGCAGGTTGTGTATCCTCCAACTGCGGTGAAGTATCCGCTGCGCTTGTGAAATATCTGGAAGAATACGAGCTTCAGGACAAGGTTGCAGTTAGTGAAACAGGCTGTATGGGGACTTGTGCGGTCGGTCCTGTCCTTCTTATTCTACCTGATGAAACTTTTTATACGGATGTTAATCCCGAAAAAATGGCCGAGATCGTAAAATCTCACATTATCAACGGTACGGTGCTGGAAAAGTATACATTCTACGATCAGACGCTTGGCAAACACGTTCCCAATATTAAGGATATTGATTTCTTCAAAGACCAGGTCAAAATTGCGCTCAGAAACTGCGGTCAGATCGAATACGCTTCGATTGACGCTTATATTGCCAAAGACGGCTATTATGCGATTGCCAAAGCTGTGGGGGGCATGAAGCAGCAGGATGTTGTCGATGAAGTTAAAAAGTCCGGCATCAGAGGCCGCGGCGGTGCAGGGTTCCCTACAGGCATCAAATGGGAAGCTGGAATGAAATCAACGAGCGATCAGAAATTCATGGTCTGCAATGCTGACGAAGGAGACCCCGGTGCGTTCATGGACAGAAGCGTCATCGAAGGTGACCCGCACAGTGTCATTGAAGGGATGATGCTCGGTGGTTATGCGATTGGTGCAAGCATGGGCTATGTCTATATCCGGGCGGAGTATCCGATTGCCGTTGAACGTCTGGGTGCCGCGATTGAAGAAGCCCGCGAGTGCGGCCTGCTCGGAGCGAAACTGTTTGGTTCGGATTTTGAGTTTAACCTGGAAATCCGGATTGGCGCAGGCGCTTTTGTCTGCGGTGAAGAAACATCTTTGATGGCTTCGATCGAAGGCAAACGCGGGGAACCCAAACAAAAACCACCGTTCCCGTTCGAACGCGGCTTGTTTGGCAAACCGACCATTATCAACAACGTAGAAACCTTAGCATGCATTCCTCCGATCATTCTGAAGGGTTCGCACTGGTATTCGCAGTTTGGCACTGAAAAGAGCAAAGGCACCAAGGTCTTCGCACTGGCCGGAGATATCGTCAATACCGGTATCGTCGAAGTCCCGATGGGCATGAGCCTTGGCAATATTTTGTTCAATATTGGTGGGGGCATTCCCGGAGGTAAAAACTTCAAGGCTGCCCAGGCCGGAGGCCCTTCCGGCGGCTGTATAACGAAGGAATATCTGAATACGCCGATGGATTATGAAAATATCAGCAAAATCGGTGCCATTATGGGATCCGGCGGACTGGTCGTCATGAATGAGGATACCTGTATGGTCGATACCGCCAGGTATTTCATGGATTTCATCCAGGATGAGTCCTGCGGAAAATGCGTTCCGTGCCGTGTGGGAACGAAGAGAATGCTCGAGATCCTGGAACGCATTACCAAGGGAGAAGGCCAGGAAGGCGATATCGAACTTCTCGAAGAGCTCGGCGCTCAGATCAAAGAAACCGCAATGTGCGGTTTGGGTCAGACGGCTCCCAATCCGGTCTTAAGCACCATCCGGTATTTCCGTGACGAATACGAAGAGCATATCAAGAACAAATACTGCCGCGCCGGCGTATGTTCGGATTTATTCCTTTCGCCGTGTGAGAATGCCTGCCCGGCAAGCGTCAATGTACCCGGTTATATGGGCTTGATCTCGGCAGGAAGATATATCGATGCTTACAACCTTATCAGACAGGAAAATCCGTTTCCGGCTATTTGCGGAAGAATTTGCACGCACCCGTGCGAAAGCAAATGCCGCAGGGCGCAGCTGGACGAAGCGATCTCGATTTCCGATCTGAAACGGTTCGTGGCGGATTATGCGTTCAAGCATGAGGAAGAATCCACGAAAGACATTGTCTTTCCGAAAAACGGCAAGAGCGTCGGCATTATTGGCGCAGGTCCTTCAGGCTTGACTTGCGGCTATTACCTGGCAAGACTTGGCTATGAGGTCGATGTTTATGAAGCAGCACCTGTGGCCGGAGGCCTACTTGCATTTGGTATTCCGGAATACAGGCTGCCCAAAGACGTGCTCAAGCATGAAATCAAACTGATTGAGCAAGTCGGCGTCAAGATCCATCTGAATACCGAAGTAGGCAATGACGTCAGCTTCGCCGGGCTGCGCAAAAAACATCATTCCATTTATATTGCAACAGGAACCCAGCTGTCCAACAAGATCAATATCCCGGGCGAAGACCTCGAAGGGGTTGTTCACGGCTTGAATTTCCTGCGCAATGTGAACCTCGGACAGGATGTGAAGATCGGTGAAACCGTGGCGATTATCGGCGGCGGCAATACTGCGATTGATGCAGCTAGAACGGCTTTAAGGTTAGGCGCTAAGAAAGTCAATGTTTTGTATAGAAGAACTATCCAAGATATGCCTGCTGATGCCAGAGAAATCTGCGATATGATTGAAGAAGGCATTGAGATTATTCCGCTGGTTGCCCCGACCCGTTTTATTGGCAAAGACAAAATTGAAGCAATTGAATGCGTCAGAATGAAGGTGAGCGGCTTTGATTCTGCCGGCAGAAGAAAACCAAAAATTGAAGAAGGATCCACTTTCACCCTGAAGGTCGATATGGTCATCCCGGCGGTCAGCCAGTCTTCGGATCTGCCGTTTGTCGGAATGGATGATGTTGAATTAACAGAGTGGGGAACTTTTATTACGGATAAAGACACCTTGATGACCACGATGGATGGCGTATTTGCCGGCGGTGACGTTGCCAGAGGTTCCGATGTCGCAATCACGGCAATTGCAGACGGTAAGAAAGCTGCATCTTCCATTGACCTCTACCTGGGTGGCAAAGGCGTACTGAATAAAGGCGAAAAGATCGAAATACCTGCGCCGGCAGATCAGGACGAACTCGTTGAGCATGCCAGATTCCCAATGGAAGTTCTTGACCCTGAAAAGAGAAAAGACTGCTTCTGCGAGGTGGCTCAAGGGTACCACAAGCTCAATGCAATTGCAGAATCTATGCGCTGTTTACGCTGTGACAGGAGGTAGGGTAAAGGCATGGTAAATTTAAGAATTAATAACAAAAGTGTTTCCGCTTTGGAGGGCGCGACTATCCTGGAAGCCGCGAAACAGAACAATATTCATATTCCTAACTTGTGCTATTTGGAAGGCGTTCATAAGTTTGGTTCCTGCAGACTGTGCGTTGTTGAAGTCGAAGGCGCCAAGAGCCTTCAGCCTTCCTGCATGGTTACGGTCAGAGAAGGAATGGTTGTCAAAACCAACACCGAAAAAGTCCGTAAGGCCCGGAAAGTCCTTTATGAACTGATTCTGTCCGACCATCCGAAAGACTGTCTGAACTGCGAACGCAATCAAAGCTGCGAGCTGCAGGAAATGGGTAATATGCTCGGCGTCAGTGAAGCCCGTTTCGAAGGAAAACGTTCAGCCGGCTGCATCGACAAATCCCCTTCTATTACCCGGGATATGTCCAAATGCATTCTTTGCCGCAGATGTATCACTGTCTGCAACGAAATTCAGCAGGTTGGTATTCTGAATGCACAAAACCGCGGATTTAAGACGGTTGTCGGTCCGGCTATGGATCTGCCGATTAATTCCGTAAACTGTGCTTACTGCGGACAGTGTACGGTGGTTTGTCCTGTAGGCGCGCTGAAGGAAACCGATGCGATTCAGGATGTCTGGCAGGCGATCAATGATCCCAATAAACGCGTTGTTGTTCAGGTTGCCCCTGCGATTAGGGCTGCAATCGGCGAAGAGTTCGGGCTGGAACCCGGGACACTCGTTACCGGCAAACTCGCTTCTGCTTTGAGAGAACTCGGCTTCGACGATGTGTTCGACACCAACTTTACGGCTGACCTGACCATTATGGAAGAAGGCACCGAATTCTTGACCAGGGTGAAAAATGCGCTGACCGGCGGCCAGGCTACCCTGCCGATGATTACAAGCTGTAGCCCGGGCTGGATCAAATATGTTGAGCATGCTTATCCGGAAGAACTTGACCATCTCTCGACCTGTAAATCTCCGCATACCATGCTTGGGGCGCTGGCGAAGTCCTATTATGCCGACAAGATTGAAGTGGATCCGAAGGACATGTATGTTGTATCGATCATGCCCTGTACGGCCAAGAAGTTCGAAATTTCCAGACCGGAAATGCAGAACAATGGCGTACAGAATGTCGATGCCGTACTGACGACCAGAGAACTTGCCAAGATGATTAAGGAAGCCGGCATTGATTTTATAAACCTCGAAGACAGCAAATTTGACAATCCGCTGGGTCTTTCCTCCGGTGCTGCCGATATCTTCGGCGTTACCGGCGGTGTTATGGAAGCTGCCCTGCGTACGGTTTACGAAGTGGTTACGGGACGGGAACTGCCGTTTGATAAGCTCCATGTTACTCCGATCGTTGGCCTGGAACAGATTAAGACGGCGGATGTGATCATCGAGAATCCTGTTGAAGTTTATAAGTTCCTCGACGGAGTTACGGTAAAAGTTGCTGTAACCAGTGGTCTGGCAGGAGCGAAGATCCTTCTGGACCAAATTGCCAAAGGTGAATCCCCCTATCACTTTATCGAAGTGATGGGATGCCCCGGCGGCTGCATCAGCGGCGGCGGCCAGCCCAGACCGACCACACCGGAGATTCGTCAGAAACGTCTCCAGGCTATTTATAAGGAAGATGAAGGCAAGCAGCTTAGAAAATCTCATGAGAATGAAGATGTCATGAAACTGTATGCCGAGTTTCTGAAAGAACCCAATGGCCATAAATCGCATGAACTGCTGCACACGCATTATACGCAGCGCGGCAAGTTTAACGAATATCTCTGCAAGTAGGGTACAATCGAAAGAGCCTAACAGTTAAAGTTGTAGGCTCTTTCTTTTTTTTCGGGAATGCTGTAATATTAATTTTCCAAGGAAACAATGCAGCTTTAATTTAGACTAAGGACAGGTACACCGTTTGATGCAAATTAATCAGGGAAAAACGAAAAAAGGGTTTGATGGGCAGTCGGATACACATAACCGGACAAAGCTCCTGAATATACTCAGAGGGGCGGTTTTCCCATTAGCTGTGATTGTAGTTTGGGAATTAGCGGCACGCAGCAGTCTGGTTAATACCTACATCTTGCCTCCGCCAAGTGAGATATTAAAAACATTTCTGCATATGCTTACAACCGGGATTTGGGAAGAACATCTGCTGGCAAGTTTACGGAGATTGGTGTACGGGTTCTTTTTGACGGTTGTTTTTGCAGTTCCGATGGGTATTCTGGTAGGGAAAGCCAGAGGGTTCAGACATTGGGTGAATCCTACGCTGCATTTTTTGCAGCAGATTCCGCCAATTGCTTGGATCCCGATTTTTATGCTTCTGCTCGGGATTGATGAAGCTTCCAAAGTAGCCGTCATTGTGTATGCCTCATTTTTCCCGGTTTTCTTGAATACGGTGCAGGGCGTTACCAGTGTTGATCCGAAGCTGATCGAAGTTGGCCATGCCTATATGCTTTCTCCATGGGAAATGATTAAAAAGGTGTATATCCCTTCGGCAGCCATGTCGATTTTTGTGGGCCTGAGGCTGGGGTTAAGCAATTGCTGGCGGGCACTGGTCGGAGCGGAAATGCTGGGAGCATCTTCGGGAATAGGCTATCTGATCATTGAAGGCAGACAATTAGCCCAATACGATAAAATTTTTGTTGCGATAGTCACCATCGGAACTGCCGGGATGCTTATCGACCTTTTCCTCAGAAAAATTGAAAATAAGCTAATGCCGTGGAAAAAGATGTATCAAGCAGGTGAGCGCAAATGAATAAGCTTTTAGTCGAAGTCCATGATGTCGGTAAGGTTTTCCACAGCGACTGGGGAAGTATTGAAGCCCTGAAAGAAGTCAATTTCCGGTGCAACCAATCAGAATTTGTCAGTATTGTCGGAGCCAGCGGGTGCGGCAAAACTACGCTGCTCCGGATTATTGCCGGCTTGGAACCGCCGAGCAGCGGAGAAGTGCTGATTGATGGAGAAAACATTGACGGGCCCGGTTATGGGCGTGCCGTCGTATTTCAGGAACCGCGGCTCTTTCCGTGGCTGACCGTTGAAAAAAATACCGCGCTGGGTATCCAAGGAGTAGAGAAACAAGACGAAGTTGAGAAAATTGTGGCCAGCTCGCTTCAGTTGGTAGGGTTAACACAGTTTAGCAAAGCGTATCCTCACGAACTGTCCGGAGGAATGGCCCAAAGGGTCTCTTTGGCGCGAGCGCTCACTTTTAGACCGAAAGTATTCTTGATGGATGAGCCTTTTTCGGCCCTTGATGCCCAGACCAGGACCAGAATGCAGGAAGAAATCATTGATCTTTGGCATAAAACCGAAAAAACCGTTATCTTTGTCACCCATGATATCGAAGAAGCACTGACCGTCAGCCAGAAAATCATGATTATGTCGCCGTCTCCCGGTACGATCAAAGAGGTCTTGGAAGTACCTTTTGCTTATCCAAGAAATCCTGAGGGATTAGAATTTATCAACATGAGGAAATATATACTAGAGGCCATTCGCTAAGCGAATCAAATGTTTTCGATAAGTATTACGAGGATTACGAGGAGGGTTATTCATGAAGAAGTATCTTAAAGTTTCTTTCGCTGTATTATTATCATTATTGCTGCTGATTTCGGTGACAGGCTGTCAGCCGAATACGGCCAAACAGCAGGAAAAACCAAAAATTATTAATATATCGTATTCGACGAAGCCTTTGAATGCCCCGGCGATCGTCGCCCTTGAAAAGCAGATTTTTGAAAAAGAGTTTGCAAAGGATGGAATCCAGGTGAAGTGGAACGAATTGGAAGGGCCGGCAACCACTGAAGCCCTTGCTGCCAAATCGATTGATTTTGCCACATCACTGAATTATGTTTCGGCTATCATCTCGAATGCAAACGGCAACGATATCAAGATTCTGGCGAGCTATTCCAAGTTTCCGAAGGGAATTGGCCTGGTTGCAGCCAAAAATGGCGGAATTGCATCCGTAGCGGATCTGAAGGGGAAAAAGGTTGCATTGCAGCAGGGGACGATGCTGCATGAAATGCTGATCAAAGCGCTAGCCGAGGCAGGGTTATCTGCGAATGATGTCCAGATGATCAACATGGCCTCAACCGACGCCTTAAACGCGCTGCTGCAAAAACAAGTGGATGCCGCGGTCATCCCCGATCCTCTGCTGACCAAAGGGATTGCTTCCCAAAAAATCACCCTGATCCGGAATGCTGAAGGCCTTATCCCCGGTCAGGCTGTGATTGCCGCGCGAACAGAGTTTATCCAGAAATACCCTGAAACAACAAAGCGTTTTCTGGAAATCCATCAGCAGATATTGGACTGGATACAGGAAAATCAGGATGAAGCTTTGCGAATGACGGCTGACACCAATGGAATGGAGCTTAAAGCGGTAACTGCTTTATATCCGAAATTTGATTTTACAATGCCGATTGACAGCCAGGATATTGAAAAACTCAAAGAATCGGCTGAATTTCTTAAAGCAAATGGTTTTATCAAGTCCGATGTTGATCCCGACGAGCTGATCAATCATCTGGTCGATACCGGATATCTTCCCAAATAACTATTAGAGAAAAGCCCGATGTAAGTTATCATTAATTACCGGAACATGTAGAATGTCTCTCATATTAATCACATGAAAAATAAGGATGATATTACAAACAGAAGAGTGGTAAAAACGTGAAAAGAGCTGTAAGGATTCTGATCAACGGCATTGTTCAGGGTGTCGGCTTCAGGCCGTTTATTTTTAAACTTGCCCGGGAACTGGACATTAAAGGCTGGGTAAACAATTTCAGCGGCGGAGTCGAGATTCAGGCTGAAGGGGAACGGGTAGAGGATTTTATTCGCAGAATCAGAACAGGCCAGCCGGCTTTGGCTGTGATTGTATCGCTGGAGATAACAGAGATCCCGGTTCAGCATTACCGGGAGTTCACGATCACAGAAAGCAGGGAGTCCGAAGACAAGGATGTTTTGATCTCTCCGGATGTTGCAGTATGCAGGGACTGCTTGCAAGAGATGCTTCACAGTAAGGATCGGCGCTACCTCTATCCGTTTATCAATTGTACCAATTGCGGTCCGCGCTATACGATCATTAAGGATCGGCCTTATGACCGCAAGAAAACGACCATGGCGGGTTTTCAGATGTGCCCGGAATGCCATCAGGAATATCAGGATCCGCTGGACAGGCGGTTTCATGCTCAGCCGACTGCTTGTGCGGTTTGCGGGCCTGCCCTTAAACTGCTGGATCATACAGGCAATGAAATTAGCGGTCATGGGATCGGTATTGACTTGCTGCAGGAAGGTGCGATCCTGGCCGTCAAAGGTCTTGGCGGCTTTCATCTCGTCTGTGATGCCTGCAATGATGAGGCGGTCAGCAGATTGCGCCGGGTCAAAGAGCGCGGCGCAAAACCATTTGCTGTCATGGTTAGGAATATTGAAACCGCCCTCCAAGAGGTGACCATGACGGAGCTCGAAAAATCGACGCTTGCCGGTCCCTCTGCACCGATTGTCCTGCTGCCGCGCAAGAAGAATGAAAATAGCCGGATTTCTCCGGAAACAGCACCCGGCCTTCAATCACTTGGCATCATGCTGCCGTATACACCGGTTCATCATCTGCTCTTTCAGGGGACCTATGATTATCTCGTGATGACCAGCGCAAACCTGAGTGGACAGCCTTTAATATATGATAATCAGGAAGCGTTGGCAGGACTAAGCGGAATTGCAGATTATTTTCTTCTAAACAACAGGGATATTTATCATCCGTGTGATGACTCAGTCATGCAGATGATCGGGGATCAAATGACCTTTATCCGTAGGGCCAGGGGCTATGTGCCGCTGCCGCTATTTTTGAAACAGGAGATCAAAACACCGATTGTCGGTCTGGGCGGAGAAATGAAAAATGCTTTCTGCCTTGCTTCCGGAAAGATGACTTTCATGAGCCAGTATATTGGAGATATGCATGGATATGAAAATTTGGAACGTTTTGAACAGGAGTTATACTCCTTTCAGAAGGTAACTAACATTGCTCCGCAAAAAACTGCTTATGATATGCATCCGGAATATTCGACGACCCGGATTGCCCGGTCGATGGATTGCCCGAAATTTCGCGTTCAGCACCATCATGCCCATCTCGTCAGCGTGATAGCTGAACATGGGATAGATGATCCGATGCTCGGCCTGATTTGCGACGGAACAGGTTATGGTGAGGACGGCAGGATTTGGGGCTTTGAGTATCTTTTCGGAAATCAGGAAGGCTATAAGCGCAAAGCACACCTTGAATATCTGCCCTTGCCCGGCGGCGATGCCGGAGCTAAATATCCGCTCAGGATTGCCTATGCTTACTTGAAGAAACTTATGACACAAGAAGAATGGCAGCGGACGGAACCGCTTTGGGCCAAATTATCTTCTCAGGAAAAGAATATCCTGGATGGCCAGCTTCGAAGCGGATTTCAGCTGTTTGAAACTTCCAGCGCCGGACGCCTCTTTGACGCGGTTAGCGGTATACTGGGGGTTTGTACAGAAGTGACATACGAGGGACAAGCAGCGATCGAATTGGAGAGTGTAGCCGAGAAGTGGTTGGAGGACTGTAGCGAAGGGAACGTACAAACTTCTAGCTTGCAGGACAGCGGGAACAAGGACATTCAGAAAAACCTGAACGAATTCCAAAGAATAACGCAGCAGGCTTCAATGAGGGTTAAGGCGTTGGCAGCTCTTTGGGATCAATACGAGAAATCCGGTCAGACAAGTACAGAGGGACGCTTGAGACTTATTGAGCAATATAACGTAATGGCCGGCAGGACAGATGGAAGTTTTTATCTGGGCTTATATCCTGCTTTATATCCAGCCTGTCTGGAGATTTCAGGTGAACCGCAGCCCGGTGTTCTTCACGTAAAAGTGGGGAGCCTCTTAAAAGAGATCTCCAACGATGTGCTGCTTCAGAAAAACCCTGGGGAAGCTGCGCTTAGATTTCACTATTCTTTAGCGTGTCAGATGCTAGAAACGGCGATGCTTATTGGTCTTGAAAACAAAAAACTGCCGATTGCAGGCGGTGTTTTCCAGAATAAGCTGTTGACCGAGATTCTACTGTTCTTGGCGGGAGAGATCGGGGTAGAGATCCTTTACCCGCAGAAACTTCCGTCCGGGGACGGCGGTCTTGCCTTCGGTCAGGTGCTGATTGCAAATGCCGCGATTGAAGAAAAACCAGAAACAATGGGTTCTAATTTTGATCTTAGCTGATATTAAAAAGAAACCTTCTAAGGCTGGGCTACGCAATGTATAGCCGCTTTCGGCAGATTGAGCCCTCCTTGGCGAGTCGCTCCTTGCCATCCATGGCATCGCGACATTAGGCCATCCGTGGCCGTCAAACAGCCGCGCTCCGCATCGTGCTCCGCTTGACGCTGGCTAATACATTGCGTATCCTAGTCTCTGGTTTTATGTAGTCAATCTTTTCAGCTTTGTTTATCTTTATGGTCAGCATTAGGCTGATTTTGAGCAAAAGACAGAGCTGTTGCACAACGAATTACTTAAATCGTTGTGCAACAGCTCTGTTTTTTAGTAGTGACGGCCATGAATCAAAAATGTTAAGACGTTTGACAAGTATTCGCAAAAAAAGCCCAATTCTGTTAAGTAATTAACAATACTTGATTAATTTCCTATGTCAGTTTAATATTAATGACATTGCAGGTTAGAATATTCAGAAAATTTAAAAACTTGCAAAAAGTAAAAATTGTTGTTTAAAAAAAGTAAAGGAGGAGAAAAATGGATTTATCAAGACGTAATTTCCTGAAATTATCAGGAGCTTCCTTGGCTTCGCTGGCGCTTGGCCTTGGTTTTGATCCCGACCTCGCTCAGGCTCAGGGATATGCACTTAAGATTGAAGGTACAAAAAAAATTCCGAGCATTTGCCATTTTTGTTCCGGAGGGTGCGGCTTGCTTCTCTATATCAAAGATGAAAAGCTGGTGTATTTAGCCGGGGATCCCGATCATCCAACCAATAACGGGGCACTTTGTTCTAAGGCAGCCAGCTTGAGAGAAGTTGCCTATTCGGAGGCTCGGATCACGAAACCGATGTATCGTGCTCCGGGGGCAAATGAATGGCAGGAAATATCCTGGGACGAGGCTATCGACAAAGTAGCCAAAAAAGTCAAAGATGTCAGGGAGAAAACCTGGAAGGCTGATGCCGATGTCATTAACGCAGCTACAGGGAAGACCGAGAAACTTGCTGTCAACAGGACTGAGGGGATTGCTGTTTTAGGATCCGCTGAAGTCGACAATGAAGAATCCTACTTAGTTAAAAAACTATCCATGCTTTTAGGAACGCCCTATAACGAACATCAGGCCCGGATATGACACGCGCCCACGGTGGCAAGTTTGTCACCTTCATTTGGCCGCGGTGCTATGACCAATTCCTGGCCGGATCTGATGAATGCTGAACTCTTCTTAATTGCAGGCTCAAATTGTGCCGAAAACCATCCCATTGCTATGCGGTGGATCAATAAGGCCAAGGAGCGCGGTGCAAAAGTAATTGTGGTTGATCCTCGTTTTACACGGACAGCCTCGCAGGCAGATATATTTGCTCAGATTCGCCCGGGCACAGATATCGCCTATCTGGGGGCAATCATCAATTATATATTGGAAAATGAGCTCTATGATCATGATTATGTCCTTAATTACACAAATGCCCTATATAAAATAAGCAAGGATTTTCAATTCAAGGACGGATTATTTTCCGGATTTGACCCCGAAAAGAAAAAATACAAAACCGATAGTTGGGGTTATCAACTAGACGAATCGAACAAACCGGTTAAAGCTCTGATCCTTACTGATCCTGACAGCGTCTTCAGTAAATTGAAAGAGCATTATTCCCGTTATGATATGAAAACTGCTGAAAATATTACGGGGATACCTGCAGCAAAAATCAAGGAAATTGCCGATGCTTTCTGCAGTGCCAAACCTGCGTCTATTCTTTATGCATTGGGGATGACCCATCACACAACGGGTGTACAAGGCATCCGGTGTTATGGCATTATCCAGTTGTTGATGGGCAATATAGGCAAAGCGGGAGGCGGTATCAACGCTTTGCGCGGTGAGCCGAATGTCCAGGGCTCTACAGATATGGCCAATCTGTATAATAATCTGCCAGGTTATCTTCCGGCCCCCTCCCATTCCGATAAGACACTCAAAGATTATCTGGTACGAAACGGCTCCAATCGCGAAAAACATCTCGTATCGTTATTGAAGGCCTGGTTCGGAGATAAAGCGACTAAGGAAAACGACTATTGTTTTAATTATTTGCCAAAGTACGATTCCAATGTCAATTCAAGTTTGGTTCGAATTTGGGATGCGGTGAATAAAGGCCAATTCCAGATGATGCTGAATATCGGCTCCAATTCACTGGTATCCGTACCGAACCTCGAAGTGGTCCGCCAGGCTTTGCCTAAACTGGAGATGTTGGTCGTCTCCGATTTATTTGAAATCGAGACTGCCCAGTTCTGGCGGGAGCCCGGTGTTGATCCGTCTAAAATTATGACGGAAGTAATCTTTTTACCGGCTGCCTTTGTTTATGAAAAAGACGGGACGCTGACGAACTCAGGCCGTTGGGTTCAGTGGAAGGATGCAGCACTCAAACCCCTGGGTGAATGCAAGCCGGATTTAGATATGCTCGATCTGTTGTATAAGCGGGTGAAAAGCTTATATGAAGGCAGTACGGATCCCAAAGACAGACCGATTCTCGATGCGCGCTGGGATTACGGCCATGAGCCGAAAGCGCTTAAGGTGTTGCAGGAATTAAACGGCTATGATGAAACAAACGGCGAATTATTGCCGACATTGGCCGATTATCTCAAGGCACCGATCGGGTCGGTATCTACCGGATGCTGGATTTATGCCGGTGTTACAGGGAAAGGTAATTTGGCTGCACGCCGGGGAAATGCAGATCCTTCCGGACTCGGATTGTTCCGCGAATGGAGCTTTGCTTGGCCGGGGAATATCCGTATTTTATACAATCGTGCATCCTGTGATGCCCAGGGACAGCCTGTGGATCCCAAACGTAAATTGATTTGGTGGGATGCGGCCAAAAATGTTTGGGCCGGCAATGACGGTGCTGACGTAGTCGACAAGACAAAAGGACCGGATACTCCGGAAGGAAAGCTGGCTTTCCGTATGAATCCGGAAGGAGTAGGACGTTTGTTTGCAGGCAAATATACAAGCGGAATACCAACAACGCCCTCAGCAGACGGCAAACCGGCCGGCGGCGTGAGTGTAGGAGGGATCTGCAACGATGGGCCGCTGCCGGAGTTTTACGAGCCGGTGGAAAGCCCTGCGGAAAATATCTTCCATCCGAATGTATCAAGCAATCCGATTGTGGCAATGCCCAAAACATTGCCTGAAGTTCAGAAGGTTGGTAACCGTAAAGATTATCCTTATGTGCTGACGACTTATGGCGTAAGCGAACACTTCTGTGCCGGCGGTATCACCCGCAACATTCCGATGCTGAACGAACTGATGCCGGAACCTTTTGCTGAAATCAGCAAAAACCTTGCAGCGAAAATTGGCGTACAAGATGGTGACCGCGTTGAAATATCCTCGGCACGCGGCAAGGTTGAGATCCGTTGTCTTGTCACAGACCGCATTCAGTCGTATGAGGTACATGGACAACCGACCGAAACGATCGGTGTGCCTTGGAGTTGGGGTTTTGCATCTTTAAATCCTGGATCGAGCATCAATGAAGTGACAATCGGCGTAATTGACCCGACAGCAGGAACACCCGAATATAAATGTTGTCTGGTCAATATAAGGAGGGCTTAGAGATGGCAAAAAAAATGATTTTGGTGGACGGATCCAAATGTACCGGCTGTAAAGCCTGCTCTGCGGCCTGCAAGGAATGGAATGATCTTCCGACTGAAAAAACCTCTCTTGTCAAAAGTTATCAGAGTATGGCCGATTTTACACCAAACACCTATACGTATGTAACATTTGAGGAAAAGTATGAAAATAATAACATGCACTGGCTGATGCGCAAGGCGCAGTGTTTCCACTGCGATGATCCCTCCTGCCTGAAAGCGTGTTCCTCAAGTGCCATATCCAAAACAGATTCCGGGTTTGTGGTCATTGATCAAGATAAATGTATTGGATGCGGATACTGTGCCCAGTTTTGTCCGTTTAATGTACCTAAGATTGATAAAACCACAGAGAAGGCTAACAAATGCACCGGTTGCGTAGGGAGAGTGGAAAACGGTCTTGAGCCTGCCTGCGTAAAAATCTGCCAGCCAGGAGCGCTGTCATTCGGTAATTACGATACCATGCTGGGGATTGCCCAAGCACGGTTGGCCGAGGTAAAAAAGAAGTTCCCCAACGCTAATCTTTATGGTCAGAATGGGCAGTCAGGTACAACCTACCGCTATATTTTGCTCGATACGCCTGCTGCCTATGGTCTGCCTGAAAATCCATCGACTGATCTAACACTTTATCTATGGAAAGATATTATCCGTCCTATCGGCAAAATTGCAATAGGCGGTGCTGCTGCGGCAGTCGTTGTGGGAGTGGCGATTAATGCGCTAAAGGGAAACTACAAAAAAGATTCTGATCAAGATCAGCATCCGATAAAGAGAGAGGAGGAGATGTAATGAATGAAAAAAAATCAGGCTCGAATCAAGTTCCCGGCAAAATACTCCGTTTTACCAAAGGGGAAAGATTGAGCCATTGGGTTCATGCTGTAAGCTTTTTTGTTCTCCTCCTCACAGGGTGGGGCATACTATCCGAATTCAGCCGGCCGGTACTCATGATTTTTGGGGGAGTTGACGTTTCCCGCATCCTTCACAGGGTTTTTGCCGTGATTTTTGTTGTGGTCGTTGTAGCGATGTTCTTTATTAAGGATCCAAAATATCACTGGGAATGGCTGCGTTCTGCTTTTCGATTTACGAAAGCGGATATCGCGCATATCATGGCTTTCCCCAAGGAATTTTTTGGAGGACACGGCAACTACCCGGCTCAGGGCAAGTTTAACGGCGGAGAAAAGATCAACTCTTTGATTACGATCCTGGGTTCCGTATTCATCACCTTGAGCGGATTTATCATGTGGTCCCCTCATGTTTTCCCAGATCAGTTGGTCCGGATAGCTTATCCCGTTCACGATATGTCGATGTTTATGATGGTTGCAGCGTTGATGGGACATCTCTATTTATCTTTGCTTCATCCTGAATCAAGGGCTGCTCTGCCGGGCATGTTAAAGGGATACGTCTCGGAAAAATTTGCGAAGGCGCATCACGCTGCCTGGTATAAAGAGGTCAAGGACCAAGAGAAATAGTCGAAAGCCAGAACCGGTACGGTGAAATCATTTTGACACTGTCTTAACCTTTGGGAGGGATGTACTTGTGTACTGAAAAGACCGATGGAGGACAAGCAACAAGTTTGTCTGCTGTCAAAGAGAATTATTTAAAAATGAGAGCAGAGATCACTGCCTGGCAAAAAGAAAACAACCTGAAGGATTTGAAATTACCGTCGAGATCCGGGCAGTATCCATTATTCACCATCAATGATCTGCCGGAAAACGCCATCATTGATTTATGGGACAGGTTGAACATTGTTGCGGAAGAAAAGATAGACCACTCCAAACTTGCCGTTCTCCAAGATGAGTTCAGCGCAGGCCGTATTCAAGGAAACGAACCTCTTTTCAGCCGTCTGAGCTTAGCAATAGCTGGGGTAGCTCAAGCGGTATATCAGCAACTGCATATCTCTGCAAGTGTGGATGATCAGCCAATGTGCCCATGTCCGGTTTGTGGTGAAGATAATCTTATGACAACATTGGATGCGTTGAATGGAAAACGCTTTACACATTGTCTTGTCTGCGGAAACGAGAGGCCAATAAAAATATCGGGCTGCATACACTGCGGCAGTGAAAATTCTTTTCAACAAACGTATCTCAATTCTGCCGAGTTTCCTGGCGTGGAGGTTGTTGTCTGTTTAGATTGCGGCCAATATTTTAAAGAAATTGATTTGCGCGAACGGAAAGTCGAAGATTTAGATTGGGAAAATATACGTACACTGCCCCTTAATTACGCAGCCGAACAATGGATTTTAAAGAACAGACCGATAATGAGCTTAAACTGAATAGCCGATACAAGAAGAGGAAAGGAGCGCAACGAAAACTTTAATGTTTTGGTTGCGCTCCCTTATTCGTTCAATAAAAAATTCATACAGGTAGATCCTTTATCCCAAGGCTACCGCCATCTTTCTCATATTAAGAGCGATACAGTGCAATCCTCACTCAATCTTAACCTTTTCTAGCTCTTTTAATAGAAATCTTTGCATGACTTAATTTTTTTCACTATAGACGATTTCGACCTCGACAGGTCTCAAACTACTCATATCTAATATGTTATACGCGAATTAACGCGAATTAAAAACCAACTCCAATAAAGGACAGTCAACATAGAAGTTGTATAAATTCAGACTAACATCCTGGAATAAAAAAAGTAAAATATTGTAATTAATTGAAATGCGAAATTTTTAATTTTAAATAATAAGAAAATAAAATAAGATATTACAAAATTTTCAATATTTTTAAATTTAAGTATGATATGCTTTGATTATTAAAAAAGGAGGTATTCTATAAGTGAACAAAAAATTAATAATCATTGGTGTTTTATTAGCTGGTATCCTAAGTTCGTTTGGTTTTTACAACCAACAATCTTATGCTGATGAAACAAAAAGTGCACAAAAGCTAAGTCAACTAGCCGGTGAATATGTCAAGAATAACCCAGAGTTAATTTCAAAATCCGTAGTATCAATAGATTCATCAAATCCATCAAAAAAAGTTATATTTGACCCGGAAGAGATAGTTGCAACAATTGATTCGCTAAAAATAACAAAAGGGGAAATTGAGTTTAGGAAAGGATTAAGGATTGCTAGTGGAACAGGAAACGCAGATGATAAATCAGTTTTCAATACACTTGTTGAAGAAAAGCTAATCATAAACTACGCAATTAAAAATGGCGTTTTTCCATCAGAAGAGAAAGTAAATTACTTTATACAATCGGAGAAAGCAATATATGAACAAAATGTTGAAAATAAACAAATGATTGATTCTTTTTGTTCAGCAGCAAATATGACGATTGATCAATACTGGGATGTTTATGAATATTACAACGCTTTTCGTATAGTGACTTTCAAAAATGCTTATGATAAGGCAATTGAGTTAGCAGTAAATAATGGGGACTTACCAGCCTTAGGTAATGACAATCAAGCCAATTCTGAGATTATAAAAAAATACAAAGAATATTGGGATAACCTTAAAAAAGAACTAAAGAGTATTACTTCTATAAAAGTTGAACAACAAGATTATAATTTTGTTGTTGATAAGTCAAGATTATATTTTTAAGGTGGTATAAAAATGAAAAAACGTTTATTTTTACTTTTTATGACATTAGTATTAAATTTAATCTTAGTAAATAATGTGTTTGCAACTATGATAAGTGCAGATGGTTATAAAATATATACTGGATGGAATGCTGACTATGGACTAAAGAGTTTTAGAATAGAAACAAGTTACGATGGAAACCAGTATACTCAATCAAATATTCAATATGTAGATGGACATCAATATATTGCCTACATGATAAATAATTATAATCCTGAAATTGTCACTGGACAAGCTTCTATGCAGAATCTACGATTAATTAACTCAAGTGGTAGCACTGTATCGACTTTAACAACGGGTAATTTTTACCCTGGATGGCTTTACTCCTATTTATTTCCAATCAATACCGTGATCTTTAAATCAATGTATAGCTATTCTTGGTTGCAAGGCCCAGCCGGGAACTATACGGCAAATGTGACAACCATATATACTAATCCAGACTATGGAATAGCTGGAACATATTCATGCTCTTCCTCGACTTTTTAAACTTCTCGTTAAACTCTTATATTTCTAGTTTCCATAGTCAGTTAAAACAAAAAGTATTTAGCGTATAAGCTCTTTGCGATATACGCTATTTTTTCTGCAGTTTCTAGATGGTTCTCAAAATCTGTTTTGAATTGTAACCGTTCAATATACCGACACATGGTTTAAATAGCACGTGAGTGCTGGAACGTAAAAATAGAAATATAAATGTTATACGTTAAAAAAATCAAAGCAATTATTACGCATCAGCCTTTAAAAAAGGCCAATGCGTAATAAAAACTTATATGGAATCTCTTTCTTGACAGTGATGCCCCGGTAAAAATACCATTGTGAGAAATCTGTATTTTTTACCGAGGCATTACTGCATGGTTCCACAGTTCTGGAAAAGAGTTTAATTCAGAAATTTTGCCGCATGGAAGAGTTATAACGAAAGGCTTGAGATTAATCCTTGATTTTTTTTTGCCTGAGTTCCCGCTACATGGTAAAATATATAGGCTATAATGTATCAGGGAGGAATTCGGTGTGTCAGGTCATTCCAAATGGGCGAATATTAAACATAAAAAAGCTAAAACCGATGCCATCAAAGGCCGGATTTTCACAAAATTAGCCAGAGAGATTATGGTGGCCGCGCGGGCAGGCGGTGCAGACCCGAACGGGAACTTCAGGTTGAAAATTGCGATCGATAATGCCAAGGCGGCCAACCTGCCGAATGACAATATTCAGCGCGCGATCCAGAAAGGTGCCGGAGCAGGAGAAGGCGCCAATTATGAAGAACTGCGTTACGAAGGCTATGGCCCCGGCGGCGTTGCGATCATGGTAGAGCTGATGACGGACAACAGGAACCGGACGGCGTCGGAGATGCGTCACCTTTTCTCGAAAAACGGGGGCAACCTCGGAGAAACCGGCAGTGTCAGCTGGATGTTCACGGAAAAAGGACAGCTTGATGTGCCGAAAGAAGATTTAAAATTGGATGAAGATGAAATCATGCTCCTGGCGCTTGAGGCAGGCGCAGAGGATGTCGCGTCTGAAGATGAAAGCTACGAAATCTTCACCGAGCCGGGCAGCATGCAGGAAGTCAGACAAGTGCTGCTGGACAACCATATTCCGATTGAAAGTGCGGCCATCAATCTGATTCCAGTCAATCGCGTCGAGATCGCCGATATTGAACAAGCGAAAAAAATCATTAAGTTAATTGATTCGCTGGAGAACCATGATGATGTTCAGAAGGTCTATACAAACTTTGACCTTGCCGAAGCACTGGAAGATGCTGATTTCTAACCGTATCTGCCGCCCGGATGGAACTAATTAATAATTGAACAGGGTACAAGTATAGGACGATAGGTACGATAAGCTTGACAAGGTACTGGAATAACGGAATGAGGACCACAGAAGGAGCAAGAAGATGTTGATTCTTGGCATTGACCCGGGAACTGCCATCATGGGGTACGGATTGATCGAAAAAAATGGTCAAAAACTTTCTCCGGTCACTTATTCCTGCTGGCGGACACCACCTGATTTGCCGATGCCGGACAGACTTAGGATACTCTATGAATCGCTGGAGGATTTTCTAAAAGAATATGCACCGGATGTGATGGCTGTCGAAGAGTTGTTTTTTAACCGCAACACCACGACGGCAATTACAGTTGGACAGGCCAGGGGAGTCGTTTTATTGGGCGCAGCCCGCCGGAATATTGAAGTATTCGAATATACGCCCTTGCAGGTCAAACAGGCTGTGGTCGGGTACGGCAAAGCGGATAAAAAGCAGATACAATATATGGTCAAGGCGATCCTGTCGTTGCAGGAAACACCAAAACCTGATGATACAGCTGACGCGCTGGCCATCGCCATATGCCATGCGCACAGCATGGGACGCCGGATAAATGGAGGAATGTTAAAATGATCGGAATGCTGCGGGGGAATGTGTGGACGGCCGAAGCGGACCGCCTGGTACTGGATGTCGGCGGTGTAGGCTATTTACTCCATGTTCCGGTAAGTTCGATGGCAAAGATCAGGCAGGGGGAAGAAACAGTCCTGCATACCCATTTAATCATGCGGGAAGATGATTTGTCTTTGTACGGCTTTTTGACCCGGGATGAAAAAGAGCTGTTTCTGCAGCTGCTTAGCGTTACAGGCATTGGCCCGAAAGCTGCGCTGGCAATTTTATCGGCGTTTGCAGTCGGCAGGATTAAGACGGCAATCGCCTGTGAGGATGTCTCTTTATTGACCGAGGTTCCTGGAATCGGCGGCAAAACTGCGAAAAGAATCATCCTGGAACTGAAAGAAAAGATCAAGGATGTTGATATCAAGGCCGGAACGGAAGATCTAGGCTCCTTTATCCCGGCCAACGATACCCTGGAGACACTGCTGGCTTTGGGCTTTTCCCGCTATGAAGCGCGTGATGCCCTGACCAGGGCGGAAAAGAAAGGACTGTCTTCCGTGGAGGATCAGCTCAAAGAAGCGCTTCGCTTACTGGCAGGACCGTCCGAGCATATGTGATACCCTTTGATATATTCGTACATGATTCTCAAATTACTTACACAAATTGTTGCTGCTCTCTATGTCTAAAACTATTATCAGGGCAAGTCTGTGGGCCACAATACCGCTTTTCGGCCTTTGTGCCATCCGTGGCACAAAGGGCCGCGCTCCGCATCGTGCTCCGCTCACAGCGGAACTGTGGCCCCCAGACTGATCTCAAGGTTATTTAAGCGGGTCTGCATGTCAGAATGTTATCACTCCTTGAGTAGTAAAAAACGTTTTACTACTAAAACGATTCAGAAGTAAATTTGAAATTAAGCTTTCACTAACTCCAGACTAGGTCTCTGTAATGGATGGCCAGCGCCAAGCGGAGCATGGATTGCGCAGCACGGCTGTTAGCGCCATGGAGGGCGCTATCTGCCGAAAGCGGTCATCCATTACGGAGACAAACCCGAGCAAGTCGATAGTAACTTCATTCACTAAAGGAGGAACCAACTTGGAAAGAGTCATCACTTCCCTGGAGCGTCCTGAAGACCGGGACTTCGAAGCCTTAAGACCGGGCAGGCTGATGGAATATATCGGACAGGCAAGTATCAAAGAAAACTTAAGCGTCTTTATCCAGGCGGCCCAGAACAGGGGAGAGGCTCTCGACCATGTCCTTCTTTATGGTCCGCCCGGACTCGGCAAGACCACGCTGGCCAATATTATTGCGGCCGAGATGGGAGTCAATATCCGGACGACTTCCGGACCGGCGATTGAAAGGCCGGGAGATTTGGCGGCACTTTTGACTTCACTCGAACCGCGCGATGTGCTGTTCATTGATGAGATTCACCGTCTAAGCAGGACAGCGGAAGAAGTCTTGTATTCCGCGATGGAAGATAACTGTCTGGATATCGTAATTGGTAAAGGACCGAGCGCTCGTTCCATTAGGCTGTCCCTATCTCCGTTTACGCTGATCGGTGCGACGACCAGAGCCGGGCAGCTGACGTCTCCTTTGAGGGACAGGTTCGGGGTCATCAGCCGGCTGGAATTTTATACGACGGAGGAACTGCTGCAGATTGTCGTCAGGGCTTCCCGGATACTGAAAGTGGATTTGTCACCGGACGGAGCGGAGGAGATTGCCAAGCGTTCCAGAGGGACACCGCGGGTCGCCAACAGGTTGCTCAAAAG
Source organism: Dehalobacter sp. CP (assembly GCA_009910795.1). The sequence continues at coordinate 85,516 of VMEE01000083.1, forward strand.
GGTAAGGGACTATGCGCAGTTCTGGGGAAGCAGGATTGTTGATTCTCAGACGGCAGCCAAAGCAATGGATAAGCTCGAAGTTGATCCGATGGGCCTGGACAGTCTGGACCAGAAAATTCTGCTGGCCATTATCCGGAATTTTGACGGAGGACCGGTTGGTCTGGAAACGTTGGCTGCTACTGTAGGTGAAGAGGCAGAGACCCTGGAAGATGTTGTGGAACCATTTTTGCTGCAGAGAGGTTTCCTGCAGCGGACACCAAGAGGCAGAACGGTAACGAACCAGGTCTACAGCTATTTTGGATTGGATCTTCCGGCGAATGTACAGACGGGACTTTTTTGTGAACCAGAAAGTAAATAGCTTTCTGATTCAGCTAAGGGCAACTAAGACTTTAGTCAGCACCAAAGGCTTGGCGTAAGCCAGGTTTTCTATAGGAAAATAATTGAATATACTGAACGATAGTTGGGCAATCTGTTTAACAGTCGGATAGTGAAGGAGTCGATTCAAATGTTTTTCCATGGCTGCGGTGTTAAACAGAGCGCTTTTTTGTCTAAAGCTTTTTGCCTATTATTTGCTGTAATGCTTTTTTTGATTACCCTGACACCGAATGCAGCGCTTGCAAGGGAGGTAACTGTGAAGCTTGTCTGGCAGTTCCCTGAAACAGGCTGGTTGGAAATCGAAGTCAGACAGGGTAGTTATACTCTTGACTATAATAATTTCAGCGTCAGCTTAACAGCCGGGGACCGCTGCCAGATCGGCCAGAGCAGTATGGCAGATTTCCTGGCTGTGGGTGACCAGTTCGTGATTCTGGAGAAAAATAAAGTTAAGCTTACTTCCGAGAATCAGGGCGTTTTTCGGGTCAGAGAACCCGAAAAGGATTGGATCAGCTACCGCGGAAATCTTTCTATTGTGAAAGAAAACGGTTGCTGGAAGCTGTATAATTCACTTGAGCAGGAAGACTACTTGAAAGGAGTCGTTCCGATCGAGATGAGCAATGCCTGGGCAGCAAAGGGTTTTGAAGCCTTGAAAGCGCAGGCGGTCGCCGCAAGGACATATTTGCTGAAAAATATAAACGGTGGTGTTATCACGGACTCACCCGATATCCATCAGGCTTACCTCGGCAGATCAGTGGAAGGGGAAGCCAGCCAGGCGGTGACAGCAACGACGGGAGAGGTCCTGACTGATCAGGATACCGGCAGACCCATTTCCATTTTCTACTCTTCGCATAACGGCGGTTATACGGAGGCCCCCCAGAATGTCTGGCAGAATCAGGACGTTCATTATACGTCCATACCAGATCCGTTTTCCAACGGCATTGGAGGCTATACCGATCACTGGAGGTTTGTAATTGCCGCGGATGCTCTTGGAGAAGCTTTTGATCTTGCCCCGGTAAGACAGGTGAAACTGGCAAAATATGTATCGGGCCGCGTATACCGTGTCGTGCTTCAAGACTGGTTAGGCAACGAAAAATCGGTATCCGGCGGGGACTTTGTCCGCAAGTTTTATCCCGAAGGATCTCTTTCAAATGATTCTTTCCTTGGAAGACTATTTCAGGTAGAATATATCATGCCTGTATTTCAGAAAAATACCCCGGAGATTTCTTTGACTGGGAATTCTTTGGCAGGGATATCTACTGAAGAAGGCACTGGTCCGCTGCTCTCCAGGATCAAAAGCTCCAATGACGGTATAGCAGAAAAACCTGGAGTATACGGTGTATTTGTTTTCAACGGCAGGGGCTGGGGACACGGCGTCGGGATGTCCCAATGGGGTGCCTATGATATGGCAATGCAGGGTTATTCTTATCAGGATATCCTAAACTATTACTACAAAAATATTGATTTGGTGAAAATGGAGTAGCAGAGAATGAGGCTGGAGGATTTTGATTACGACTTGCCGGAAAGGCTGATTGCCCAAACACCGGCGGAACCACGGGATTCATCAAGACTGATGCTGGTGGATAAAGCCAAAGGTGAAATATTTCATTATTTATTCCAGGATATCGTGCAATTCTTTAATGCGGGAGACGTGCTTGTCCTGAACAAGACTAGGGTGATTCCGGCCAGATTAATTGGGGAAAAAGAAGGTACCGGAGCAAAAATTGAGGTACTCCTGCTGAAGAGAATAGACAGGGATCGCTGGGAAGTCCTGGTTAAACCCGGCAAAAGGCTGAAACAGGGTCAAACCGTTGTTTTCGGGGGAGGACTTTTGCGCGGGGAATTGATCGAAATTCTTGACGACGGAAACAGGATCATTCATTTTACGTATTCCGGCTTGTTTGAGGAAGTCCTGGACAGTCTCGGCGAGATGCCTTTGCCTCCGTATATCACCGCAAAATTAAACGATAAAGAGCGGTATCAGACTGTTTATGCCAAAGAAAACGGTTCGGCTGCGGCACCTACTGCAGGCCTGCATTTTACGGAAGAGCTGCTGCAGAGGATTAGGGACAAGGGAGTCGAGGTTCTTGAAGTCCTGCTGCATGTCGGTCTGGGAACGTTTCGGCCGGTAAAGACGGAAGAAATCACCGAGCACCAAATGCACACGGAATATTTCAGCATCGATTTCGAGACTGCCGCCAGAATCTCTCTGGCCAAAAAAGAAGGCCGCAGGGTGATTGCGGTTGGGACAACCGTGGTCCGGACGTTGGAATCCGCAGCGGGACTTTGTCAAGATGCTTCCGGGAATGTGCTGTCCGAGACCGAAGGATGGACGGATATTTTTATCTACCCCGGATATCAATTCAAAATTGTCGATGCCATCATCACAAATTTCCACTTTCCGCGCTCGACACTGCTGATGCTGGTCAGTGCCTTTGCAGGCCGGGAATTGATTTTGGAAGCGTATCAGACTGCAGTCCGTGAGGAATATCGTTTCTTCAGTTTTGGGGACGCCATGTTTTTAGTTTAACATGGGAAAGATGCACGCATTCTAGTTCCCGTTAACACATGAGGAATGCCATGTTTCCGGGTTAATTTCACAAAAAAAGAGAGGAAGAAATGTTTTGGCTGCCGTTAAACTGGAAATACTAAAGAGAGACACCCGTACCAAGGCCCGTCTGGGAAGACTTCATACGCCTCATGGCATGATAGAGACACCTGTGTTTATGCCGGTGGGAACTCAGGCTACCGTAAAATCGGTCAGCCCAGAAGAACTAAAGGCTCTCGGAGCCAACATGATCTTAAGCAATACCTATCATCTGTTTTTGCGTCCGGGTCACGAACTGATTAAACGCGCAGGCGGCCTGCATAGATTTATGAACTGGGATGGCGCGATTTTGACCGACAGCGGGGGGTTCCAGGTTTTCAGTCTCGGGGATTTACGGAAAATCACCGAAGAGGGCGTGGAATTCCGTTCTCACCTTGATGGCTCCAAACAATTCTTAAGTCCGGAAAAAGCGACGGCAATCCAAATCGCTCTTGGTTCGGATATTGTAATGGCTTTTGATGAGTGCACGCCTTACCCGGCAACCCGGGAATACACGAAAAAATCCGCTGAACGGACTTTCCGCTGGCTGCAGCGCTGCAAAAATACGCTGACTTCCGCCGATCATCAGGCCCTTTTTGGCATTGTCCAGGGAGGAATGTATGAGGATCTCCGCAAACAAAGCGCTCAAGAAATTACCCAACTTGATCTGCCCGGGTACGCACTGGGGGGCTTAAGCGTGGGGGAATCCAAAGAACTGATGTACGAAGTGCTGGATTATACCGTTCCGCTGCTGCCCGAAGCCAAACCAAGATATCTGATGGGTGTGGGTTCACCTGATGATTTAATCGAGGGTGTCATGCGTGGTATTGATATGTTTGACTGTGTGCTGCCGACACGTATTGCCCGAAACGGGACGGCAATGACGAGGTTCGGCAAGGTCGTGGTCCGTAATGCCAAATATGCCGATGATTTTACGCCGATTGATCCTACCTGCAGCTGTTATACCTGTCAGAATTATTCCCGGGCGTATATCCGGCACCTGATCAAAGCGGATGAGATTTTCGGACACCGGCTGATGACGGTTCATAACCTGCATTTCCTAACCCATTTAATGAAAGAGGTCCGCCAGGCGATTGCCGAAGACCGGCTTCCGGAATACCGGAAACAATTCTTTGCGGACTACGGTTATGAAAAATAAGACAATCATATGAAGTATACGTATAGATAAGTCCTGAAAATTAGCTTAGAAATTAAGTTGAAATAGAAAAATTTATATAGAAAAATAATCTAAATACATGCTGAATTTGCGGAATAAAGATGATATAATCAAATGAAGTAGGCATATTTAGGTAATTTACAATTAAGGGGGATTCTTTACTTATGGATCAAACCACGACAACGATGATGTATTTTGTACTATTTGCAGTTATGATTATCTTTATGTTTGTTTTGCCGAGCAGAAAGCAGAAACAAGAGCGGCAGAAACTGATGGAGTCCATTAAAATGAAGGCTAAAGTCGTAACGATTGGCGGAATATTGGGCACCATTACCAAAATAAAGGAAGATACGCTTATCATCAAGATCGCTAATAACGTTGAAATTGAAATCCTGAAGTCTGCGATCAAAAGTGCTGAAGGCGGCAAAGATACACCTGTCAAGAGTAATAAGAAGAATAAGCCTGAACCTGAAGAAGAGGCTGAAGAGACCGAAGTAATCGATGAAGACAACGATGCTGAGGTTAAATAATAAACTGCGTTAAACAACTGTTCTGATTACGGAAATTTGTTATTGGCGGAGTTTGAAATCTATTGCATCGTATCCAAATATAAGCAAGTGCCGTAACACTTGCTTATTGCTTTGAAATTGACACCTCAAATGCAAAAGGGATATAATGATGCTTGTATGGGCAAGTCCCTTTATTCTACTAGGAGGAAAAAGAATGAAACGGGGAAATACTTTAAAACTTGCAGTAACTGTTATTCTCGTTGCTGTTGTCGTTTTCTTTTCGATTCAGCCGCTGACGAATTCTGAAACCGGGATTCCGTTAGGACTTGATTTACGCGGTGGCGTTCATCTGGTTTTACAGGCTGAACCGGGTAAAGATGGCACAGCGATAACCAACGACGATATGGATAAAGCAAGGGCTGTCATTGAAGAACGTGTTAACGGGCTCGGCGTGTCCGAACCCTATATTCAGACAAACTATGATAAAAAGAGAATTATTATTGAACTGGCCGGAGTTGCTGATCCCGATGAGGCTGTTAAAGTTCTGCAGACAACCGCTAAGCTGACTTTCCGGGATCCAGATGGAAATGTCTTGATGGACGGCTCCATGCTGAAGAATGCCCAGGCAGCGGTCGATACCTCCAGAGGCCGCACGGATTATGTTGTGCAAATATCGTTTACTTCTGAGGGTACCTCAAAGTTTGCGGATATCACAACGAAATATCTCGGTCAAAAGATTGGTATCTATATGGATGAGCAAAAGATCCAGGATCCGGAAGTTTCTGTGCCGATTGTGGACGGACAAGGTCAGATCCAGGGCTATTCGTCGCTGGAAGAAGCAGCCCAGTATGCTGTTATGTTCCGTTCCGGTGCATTGCCGGTCAGCATGAGCATTGTTGAAAAGAATCAGGTGGGTGCGCTTCTGGGGGCGGATTCTTTGAATAAGAGTTTAAATGCGTGCGTCATTGCGCTTATCTATATTTTCTTATTCATGTTGGTGCTCTATCGTTTACCGGGTCTGGTCGCTGACTTTTCGCTCGTTGTTTTTTCAGTGATTGTACTCTGGGTCTTATATGGAATCGGGACGGTTCTTACTTTGCCAGGCATTGCAGGGTTCGTCCTATCTATTGGAATGGCTGTCGATTTGAATATTATTGTCTACGAAAGAATCAAGGAAGAACTTAAGCTTGGCAAATCGCTGCGGGCTGCCGTGGATGCCGGATTCAGCCGGGCCTTCATTACTGTATTTGACTCCAATATTACGACCATTTTTGCTGCCTTGGCATTATTTCTGCTCGGGTCTGCTTCGATCAAAGGTTTTGCGATTACACTGATTGTCGGTATCGTAGCGAGCCTGTTTACGGCCATTACGTTTACCCGCTGGGTTATGCGCTGGATTGTCGGCATTAACCCGCGTATGAGCAAATGGCTGTTTGGCGTAAAGGAGGTAAAATAAGTGGCTGACAAATATAAAGATAAAAAAGCACTCAAAAATACGGCCCCGGTCGTTACCCCTGCCGCCAGTGAGGCCAGTTATGATGATGTCAAGCATGATCATAGATTATATTTTAATATTGTAAAAAAACGCTATATCTGGTTTGCGCTTTCTTTGCTTCTCTTGATTCCTGGTATTGTTTCTCTTTGTACGCAGGGACTGAATCTCAGCATCGACTATAAAGGCGGTTCGATGTTTAATATTCAGTTTAACGAAAAAGTAACGCAGGCAGATATCAATCAGGCCATGGATTCTGTTGGGCTGACCGGTAGCGTACAGCTGACGAATGGTGACATATCGGCTATCGTCAGAACGGAAGCTTTGGATCAGACCAAGAGGGACGAGCTTCTGGCGGCAATTCAGAAACAGGCTGGAACGTTCGATATGAAAAATGTTGAAGAACAGCTTGTTCAGCCGGCAATTGGCGACGAACTTAAATCAGGTGCGATCAAGTCGCTGGCAGTTGCCTCACTTTTGATTCTGATTTATGTTTCGTTCCGTTTCCGTTTTGTTTATGCTGTTTCGAGCGTCATTGCGCTTCTGCATGATATACTTATTACGTTAGGCTTGTTCTCAATATTCCAGTGGGAAATTGATGCAGCGTTTATTGCGGCGATTCTCACCATCTTTGGTTATTCGATTAATGATACTGTCGTCATCTATGACCGTATCAGAGAGAATGAAAGACGCATGAAAAAGAAAGACAGCTTCGAGGATATGGTGGACAAATCTGTCTGGCAGACGATGGGTCGTTCCGTAAAGACTGTCTGCACCGTACTGATCGCTCTGCTCGCAATATTCTTCCTGGGCGGAGAATCGACCAGATCATTCTCCCTGGCAATGATTATCGGCGTATTTTTCGGCGCCTATTCTTCCATTTGCATTGCCAGCCAGCTTGTCGTTGAGATTAAAAAAAGAACCAGCGGAGACAATAAAAAGGATAATCCGGCTGAAAGCTAAATTTATACTATCTTTCAAGGACCCCGGATTTTCCGGGGTCCTTTTTGACATTCATGGAGAAATTAAAGTCGCGTGGCCTGCTTATATTTAACATCTCGTATGAAGGGACTACAGCTGGCAAAGGGCAGCGCTACTTACTGATATATATCATACATTGATAACTAACAATTAGTCTCTGTAATGTATAGACAGCGTAAGCGGAGCATGGATTGCGCAGCGCGGCTATTTGTGCCATGGAGGGCGCAATTTGCCGAAAGCGGCTATACATTATGGAGACCAGCCCAAGTAATATATGACACTTAGAAAGGACGAGGTTAATGAAGCTGACAGTTCTGGGCTGCTGGGGAGCATATCCCGAAGCAGGAGAGGCAACATCAGGTTATCTCCTGCAGACAGGCAGGCATACGGTCCTATTGGACTGTGGCAGCGGGGTATTGGCGAATTTATGGAAGCATGTTTCCCATGAGCAGATCGACGCGGCTTTTATCTCCCATTTTCACCATGACCATACGGCAGACCTCGGCTGCCTTCTGTATGCGAGCAAATTTGCGTTTGCGTTTAAGAAAAGAACGCAGCCGCTTCCTGTCTATGCGAGTAATCAGCCGAGACGTTTTAAGGAATTGACCTTCGGTGAATACAGCAGCGGTATAGAAATAAAGCCGGACGCGGTTCTCGATCTTGACGGCTTAAAAATATCCTTTGCGCCAACCGTCCATGATGCCTACAACCTGGCAATGAGGTTTGAATATGCCGGCAAAGTCCTGGTCTATACCGGTGATCTTGGGCCTGCATCTGATTTAAGCCGGTTTGAGGGCGGAGCAGATTTGCTGATTACTGAATCAAGCCTGTATGCCCATGAAACCGGCTTATTCCAGGGGCATCTGACCTCTACCGAAGCTGCAGCCCTGGCAAAACAACTTGGGGCGAAAGCACTTCTGCTGACTCATTTTCCGCATATTGGTGAAACAGCAAAGCTGGCAGACGAAGCTTCCCAATGTTATGCCGGCAAAATCTATCTGGCGAAAACCAATCTTACAGTAGAATTCTAATGGGAGCAGTGTGCGTCTTTCATTTAAGTTAATTAACAACAAGTAAGTTAATAAACAACAAGAACATTGAATAGACTGAACTGATATAGTTCGTGCATTTATTTGCGTTCTGTACTATAATACATACAAGAGAGAGGAGAGATAGCAGAATGAAAATGACCGGAGCACAAGCAATCATTGAATGTCTTAAAAAGGAAGATGTACAAGTCGTTTTTGGCTATCCCGGCGGATCGGTCTTAACTTTGTATGATGCCCTGTATATGTCCGGATTTCCTCATGTTCTGCCAAGACATGAACAGGGCGCAATCCATGCTGCCGACGGCTACGCCAGAGCAACCGGCAAGGTCGGCGTGTGTATGGCGACTTCCGGCCCTGGGGCCACGAATCTTATCACTGGAATTGCCACAGCCTATATGGATTCTATCCCGCTGGTGCTGATTACCGGTCAGGTTGCAGTATCTTTTTTAGGGCGGGATTCCTTTCAGGAAGCGGATATACGCGGGATCACAACCCCGATTACCAAACATAATTACCTGGTTAGGGATGTCAGGGATTTGCCGAAGATTGTAAAAGAAGCTTTTTATATTGCACGTACAGGCCGTCCGGGCCCTGTTTTAATTGATATTCCGAAAAATATCTTTGCGGAAGAAATAGATTTTGAGTATCCCGCAGAGGTTAATCTAAGAGGCTATACCCCGATCTGCGAGGGAGACAGCCAGATGATGAATGCCGTATTTGACGAGCTTAAATTCGCCAAAAAGCCTTTGTTTTTCATCGGGGGCGGCTTGAATCTGTCGGACACTTCTGAAATCATGCAAAAAATAATAGCCTATACCGGGGTGCCAACTGTCTCGAGCCTGATGGGGCTGGGCTGCATCTCGAGTGATGATCCTCATTTTTTTGGCATGATCGGGATGCACGGCACGTATGCCGGGAATATGTCCACCACCGAGACGGACCTGCTGATTGGAATCGGCGTACGTTTTGATGACCGGGTCACAGGACGGTTGGATCAGTTTACTTCTAACGCTAAAATCGTGCATTTCGATATTGATCCGGCAGAAATCAATAAAAATGTCCGGGCAAATATTCGGGTGATTGGCGATCTGCGCTGGACACTTGAGAAGTTCTATCAAAAACTGCAGGAAAAACCTGCCCAAGAATGGCAGGATCAGTTTAAGCCGTGGCTGGAAAAGCTGTCTGGCTGGAAAAAGGAAAAGCCGCTCACGTATAAAAAAGATACGGATGAAATATTGCCGCAGCCTGTGATTGAAAAGATCTGTGAAATCACAGAAGGAAATGCAGTTATCGTTACGGATGTAGGACAAAACCAAATGTGGACCGCCCAGTTCTACGGTTTTAAACACCCAAGGTCACTGCTGACTTCCGGGGGACTTGGAACGATGGGCTACGGCCTTCCGGCTTCCATGGGAGCCCAGGTCGGGGAACCAAATAAGAAGGTCATTTGCATATGCGGCGACGGAGGCTTCATGATGAATTGCCAGGAGCTGATGACGATTGCCGACTTGAATTTGCCTGTCAAAGTCATGATCTTAAATAACCAATCTTTGGGGATGGTTGCCCAATGGCAGCGGGAATTTTACAACAGCCATTATGCACATTCCTGTATGAGAACGAAAGCAGACTTCGTCGAGATCGCCAGAGCGATGGGTGTTCCTGCCGTCCGTCTTGATAAGAAAGAAGAAATTGAAGCTGTTCTGAAAAAAGCAATCTTCTCGGAAGGCCCGTTCCTGGTAGATATCCGCATTCCTGAAGAAGAGGACGTTTTGCCGATGGTTCCGACCGGGGCCGGTTTAAACCAAATGATATTGGGGGGCTGAAAATGAAACATACCTTAGTCGTATTGGTGGAAAATAAACCGGGTGTTTTGACCCACGTTTCCGGGTTGATCAGTCGGAGGAACTTTAATATTGAAAGCATTAACGCCGGCTATACCGAGGAAGCCGACATGTCCAGAATCACCATTGAGGTAGATGCTGATGATGAATATGAATTGGAACAGGTTGTCAATCAGCTCTCCAAGCTAATTGATGTGATCAAAATCATTGATCTTACCGGAAAGGACAGGGTACACAGAGACCTTGCTCTGATCAAGGTGAAGGCTTCGCCGGAAAACAGGGCGGAAATTGTAAACCTCGCCGAAATTTTCCGGGCCCATATTGTCGATGTCAATAAAGAGACCATGATCATTGAGCTGACCGGTGAAGATGTCAAAATTGATGCGATTTGCGAACTGCTTGATGACTACGGAATCATTGAAATCGTCAGGACCGGCAAGATTGCGATCTGCCGGGGACCCAAGGCTGCCAAAGATCTCTAACATAATATTTGAAGTGTGAACGGGTCTCAGATGCTCGGCAGTTACTGTTATATTCGTAATAAACGAAGCCCCAGCGATGAAGAAGGGATAAGCGTATGTATGTCGAAAGTTTGTTAAGACTAGCTCGAAATGGATTGGTTACTCTGGAATAGAATTTTTCAGCAAGGAGGTATACGGATGAATGCTTTTACCCGGTCGATTGTCCAGGTTTTTCGTGGGTCAGCGAAGGCCTTTCAAACTTTTCCAGCTGCAATTGCCTGTGCTTTCGGTTTTGCCGTCGTAACGTTGATCAGGATTCAGCTTGACTGGCCGCAACAAGAACCTTATAACTTTCTGTTTAACAGTCTGCATTGGGCTTTTGCAATGGGTGCGGTATTCAGTCTGACCGTAATTACGGCTGCCCAAAGCCGGATTAACCAGAAAAAAACTTTTTTGGCTGCCAACCTGCTCGGTGTCATGGCCGCAGCTGTAACCTTCCTGGCGCTTTACCAGTTTGGAGGAACGACCCCGGAGGGATCCCACTATGCTGTAGTTACAGTCCTGGCTGCTGCCCGGGTGAGTATGGCTATGCTGGTCAGCTTCCTTGTCTTTACTGTGCTGGCAGGGTATCCCAAAGAACAGTCTGATTTTTCCAGGTCCTTATTCATGACGCAAAAGGCCTTCTTTATCGCTATCATTTACGGAGCAGTGATTATGGGCGGGGCTTCCGGCGTTGCAGGTGCTGTCCAAGCTCTATTGTATCACGGCATGAGCAGCAAGGTTTATATGGTTATCGGGACCCTGACCGGCTTTTTAGTCTTTACGATTTTTGTGGGTTATTTTCCGGATTTCCGCAAAGGAGAAGTTGACGAACACCGTGAAGTTGCCCAGAAACAGCCGCGGTTTATTGAAATTCTGTTTGGCAGCATCATGATTCCGATTATCCTGGCGTTGACCGCAGTTCTGCTTCTTTGGGCGGGCAAAACGACTATGAGCGGCATAGGCGCATCGTCTTTCGTCCAGCTTTCCGGCATTGCCTCAGCTTATACCATCGGCGGGATTTGGCTCCATATGATGGTCACGAATTACGAATCCGCACTGGCAAAATTCTATCGCCGCGTTTATCCGATCGCCGCCCTGGTGATTCTCGCCTTCGAAGCCTGGGCAGTCGTGATCCAGCTGGGCAAGTCAGGACTTAAAACGATTGAATATTCCTTCATACTGATCTGGATTGTGGCCTTAGCAGCGGCTGTCCTGCTGATGATACGAAAGGCCAGGTCACATGCTGTAATTGCTGTCCTGACTTGTGTGCTTGCGGTATTCTCCGTATTGCCAGTCGTTGGCTATCAGGAACTTCCGGTCACTGCGCAGGTAAATCGACTGGAAAAGATCTTAGTCAGCCAGGGAATACTGCAGGATAACCAGCTGACTCCTTCATCTGTCCAACCGGAACGCGCAGTACGTGAATCGATTACCGATGCAGTTGACTATCTGGCCAGTGCCAGTGAGGCAAAGCTGCCGTCCTGGTTTGATCGACGTCTTGCCCAGAGCGATGTCTTCAAAGACAAACTAGGTTTTGATAAAACCTGGCCGGAACCTGAGGATATGCCGGGAAAAGACAATTATATCGCAACATCCCTGATGTTACCGGCCGAACCCGTAGATATCAGCGGTTACCGCTGGGCTATTAATATGCAGATGGAATCTGTAAAGCAGATGGGAAATGTAAATGGGAAGGAATATATCACGATTGACGGCGACAAAGGTACCTATCGCATCTATTGGACGTACCCTGCCAATAACAATATCCCGTCTTTGAAGATTATGGAAGATGACCGTGTGATTCTCGAACAGGAATTGAACGGTTATCTCGATCAGATTGCTGCGAAGTTCCCGCCGGGTAAGGCGGAAACTTATCAGGCAGCTTTGGATGATATGTGCCTGAAGCTGGAGACACCGGAAATAAGCGTGCTGCTTGTTTTCAGCAATATTGATATCAGCTTGGACCCCCGTGAAGATCGGATCAATTATTGGCTTAACCTTGATGAGTTGTACCTGAAAGAGAAGTAAGACAGGGTATCCCTAGAATATTTTTTAATTTTATCGGGTAAGTCTGTGGGTCACAATACCGCTTTTCGGCTGTTGCGCCATCCTTGGCGCAAAAAGCCGCGCTCCGCATCGTGCTCCGCTCACAGCGGAACTGTGTCCCCCAGACTGATCATAGGGTTATTGAAGCAGGTCTGCATGTCAGAATGCAGCTCATTATCTAAAGTTTTAAATTGATTTCTAAATTAATGTAGTTCTTGCTCGAATAGTGGCAGGGACTATTTTTTCATCAAGAGTTTATAAGATTTGGCCAGAGAGTATAATTATTCCAGTGAGAACAGGGCAATACTATACAGGAACAGTACCATATCAACCCTAAAGCCTTTATATCCTGCTGAGATATATGATAGGGTTGTTAAGGTACTAGACATTGATAAAAAGCAGGGTGACGGATTGTTGTTTTGGAATCTGCTGGGTTTGGAGTTAATCCTGATTTGTGCGGCGGGCATAACGCTTCTTGGTAATTACTCCGGTCTCGTGATTGCGGGCCTAATTGTATCTGCAGTCAATTTTGCGGTGAATAAACCGGGCAGTATTCTGTTCTGGGAAATCATCATTCTTGCCTATATGTGTTTTGGATTAATTACGGCGTATCTGTTGAATAGAAAAACACACAATTTTCGTGTCCTCAAGGTAGCTGGCGGAAGTGTTACTTCGCTGTTCCTGTTTGGAATGCTACTGCCGTTTATACCGGCGATCCTGATTTGGACTGCTATTATAGGCATCCCGCTCGTTTTCAACTATCGGAGTATTTCAAGAGCGATTGTGCTTCAAGCAATTTTTAAGTTTATTTTTTGCACAGGTTGGCTTATTATAGGAAATATACTATATTAATGATACGAATTAATGATACAAAGGAGGGAAAAGCATGGTCATTTTGTTAGTTTCAATCATTATTGCGCTCATTGTGGTGATTTTTGCGGTTCAAAATGCAGCAGTTGTTCCAATCCATTTCTTATTCTGGACAGCAGATTTGCCGCTGGTTCTCGTTATTTTCTGTTCGGTCTTCGCAGGTGCCTTACTGATGTTCTGCCTTGCACTCCGCCGGGAATTGAAGTGCAGGAAAGAAACGAAAGTCAATAAAAAATTTACCAGCAAAAGAGCTGCAGCTTCGGATGCTGATCCGATCGATATACCGCAAAGAGATAGTCAGAACAAAGACGGTCAAACTGTTGCCAAAGAAAATACTGCCGGCGCTTCTGAAGATCAGAAATAGGAATTAATTAATGGAAAACAACTTGTGGGTTTTATCACAAAAAACGTATTCGGGGGAAGCATTTTTAGAAAAAGCGGGACTCTCCCGCAGTACCCTGAGTATTCTTCATAATCGCGGTTATTCTTCGAGAGACAGTGTTTTGGAATTTTTGAAGCCATCTCTGCTCGACCTGCATTCTCCGTTCTTGTTTAAAGATATGGAGGTCATCCTGCAAAGGCTTGCCGGGGCAAGGGCAGATCAGGAAAAGATTTTGATCTACGGGGATTACGATGCCGATGGTGTAACAGGAACAGCCTTACTGTATAAAGGACTGACCAGTCTTGGGTATCAGGTCGTTGTCCATATCCCGAGCCGGGAAGAAGGCTACGGCCTGCACTCGGAAGCGATCGAAAAAGCAAGCCATAACAATGTCTCGTTGATGATTACCGTGGACTGCGGAATCTCAGCAGTTCAAGAAACGGCCTTTGCCAAAACTCTGGACATCGATATGATTATCACGGACCACCATGAACCACCGGATGAGCTGCCTTGTGCAGTCGGAATATTAAATCCCAAAATAGCGGATTCAGGTTATCCGTTTCCGCATCTGGCCGGTGTCGGGGTAGCCTTTAAACTCCTGCAGGCCTTATATGCTCGTTTAGGTTATTCTGAGGCGGCATTTGGCACGGAGAATGATTATCTCGATTTGGTTGCGCTCGGAACGATTGCGGATATTGTACCGCTCGTCGGGGAAAACAGAATCCTCGTCAAAAACGGGCTGACCGTGATGGAAAATACCAGGCACTCCGGGATCAGGGCGATGCTGGAGGAATGCGGCCTTCTCGGCAAGAAGCTTAAGGCAGGTCAGATCTCGTTTATTGTGGCTCCGAGAATCAATGCCGCCGGGAGGATGGATACGGCGAGGCTGGCACTGAACTTACTGCTTGAAGAGACCTATGATGATGCGTTGGAGATGGCCAGGGAACTTAGCAAGGAAAACAATCAGAGACAGCTTACCGAAAAGGAGCTGCTTTGTGATGCTGAACGTATACTGGCTGAAGACCCAATACCCAATGTCATTGTCTTGTCCTCACCGAACTGGCATCACGGGGTGATTGGCATTGTCGCTTCGCGACTCGTGGAGCGCTACAAGCGGCCGGTCTTCCTTATTGCCGAGGAAGGAGATACTGGGAAAGGCTCAGCTAGAGGAATCTCGGACTATCATGTTCTCGACGAATTAAAAAAACAGGCGGATACTTTAAGCAAATTTGGCGGTCATAAACAGGCGGCCGGATTTACGCTTCCTGTTGACCAGATCCCGCAGCTCCGGGAAGGACTTAACAACAGTTTTCTTGAACTTGGGATCATCTTTAAGGAACGTTTTCAGATTGATTCTATTATATCGTGGGATGAATTGAATCTTCAGTTATTGGAAGAGCTGGAACAGATGGCTCCGTTCGGGGCAGGAAATCCAGCACCTGTCTTAAGAACGGACGGCCTTGTCGTCCAAAACGTTTCTGTTGTCGGTAAAGGCCGGGAACATTTGAAAATGACGCTCGCAGCAGCAAAGCTTAAACGGGAAGCTATGGCGTTTAAAAAGGGACAAGAATTTGATCTGGTCAAAAACATCGATATGATCGATATTATTTATAATCTTGAGCTGAACAGTTACGGTAATGTCGAAACCATCCAGGCCGTCATCAAGGATTTCCGTCCTTCTGGCGTCAAAGCCGAGCAGGAAATCGCCTGTACGTCTGAAGGATATTCCGAAACGGAGCTGGCCTTTAGCGGGAACCTGAAAGATTTTAAGACTGCCGCCCCCGAAGAAAAGATTCCGGCACCGCGTCTTTCCCGGAAGATACTGGCGGATTTCTATCGAAACCTTAAGAGCGTAATGGATGAACGCGGTTTTATTTGGTGGGAACCGTCTGCGGAAAAACCTGAAATGCAGCTCAACATCATGAAAATATTTGAGGAACTTGGCATCATCAGCTGGTATGGCGGAACAGGCCCGTATTTATTTAAATTAAACAATATCGAGAAAACCTACTTGCAGACTTCTTTGCGTTTCAGAGTCTGGAGCGAATAGGAACCCAGAGGTGGCTTAATGAATTTTCAACAACTGAAGGAAACATTGATTTCCAATAATGCGCAATACAATCTGGAAAAAATTGAAGAGGCCTATGAATATGCGGAACTTGCCCATCGCGGCCAACTCCGCAATTCCGGCGAAAAGTATATCTATCATCCGCTGGAAGTCGCTTCGATTCTTGCCGAATTGGAGATGGACGATTCGACGATCATTGCTGCGCTGCTGCATGATGTCGCTGAAGATACGAACAGAACGCTTGGAGATATCCGTAAGAATTTTGGCGATGAAGTTGCGGGGCTCGTCGATGGGGTAACCAAACTCGGCAAAATTTCTTACAAGAGCAAGGTTGAAGTTCAGGTTGAGAACTTAAGGAAAATGTTTCTGGCGATGGCCAAGGATATTCGGGTTATTTTAATCAAGCTGGCCGACCGCCTGCACAATATGCGGACCCTGAAATATCAGTCTGAATCTAAACAAAAGGAAATTGCGCAGGAGACGATCGAGATCTATGCGCCCTTAGCCAATAGGCTCGGGATATTCCGGATCAAGTGGGAGCTGGAAGATCTCGCCTTTCGCTATTTGCATTCGCAGGAATATTACGATTTGGTTGAAGGTATTTCTTTAAAGAGAAAAGAAAGACAGGAACAGATCGATGAGGTGATCGAACAGCTTAAAGTCAGGCTCGATGAAGTCGGAATTGAAGCCGATATTGCCGGCCGTCCGAAGCATTTCTTTAGTATCTATAAAAAGATGCTCGATCAAAACAAAGATCTGAGTGAAATATTTGATTTGACGGCAGTCCGGGTCATTGTCAAAACCGTGAATGACTGCTACGGAGCACTGGGGGTTATTCACACCCTATGGAAGCCTATTCCCGGAAGGTTTAAAGATTATATTGCGATGCCGAAACCGAATATGTACCAGTCACTGCATACGACATTAATTGGAAACCATGGGGACCCGTTTGAAATCCAGATCCGGACCTGGGAAATGCACCGGACGGCTGAATACGGGATTGCTGCCCACTGGAAATACAAAGAAGGCAAAAAAATTGAGAGTAATTTCGAACAGAAACTATCCTGGATTCGCCAGCTCCTGGAGGTACAGCATGACTCCAAGGATGATGCCGGCGAATTTATGGAATCGCTGAAAATAGACTTGTTTGCGGATACTGTATTTGTATTTACACCCAAAGGCGATGTCGTTGAATTGCCTGCCGATTCCTGTCCGATTGATTTTGCGTACCGGGTTCATACGGATGTCGGACATAGCTGTATCGGTGCAAAAATCAACGGAAGAATCGTTCCACTTGACACCAAATTGAAAAATGGGGATATTGTTGAGATTCTGACAACCAAGACACCCACCGGACCGAGTAGGGACTGGGTCTGTCTCGTAAAGACCTCTCAGGCCAAAAACAGGATCCGCCAGTGGTTTAAGAAAGAAAAAAGAGAAGAGAATATTATCAGAGGACGTGAAGGCCTCGAGCGTGAAGCCAGGAAACTTGGGCTTGAACCGTCAACAGCCTTAAAATCAGAAAACATGATCAAATTAGCCAAGAGCTTCAGTTTTAACAACATTGATGATCTATATGCAGCAATGGGTGATGGTGCGATTACTTTTAAAAAGGCCCTGGGCCGTTTGAAGGAAGAAATTCTGAAAGAAGAGCTGAAAACGCCGCTTCTTCCGATTCAGGCAGAACACAAGCACCTGGTGAAGCATTCTCAGGGAGTATCGGTCAAGGGGGTAAACAATATCCTGATCCGGTTTTCCCGGTGCTGCAATCCGCTTCCCGGAGATCCGATCATCGGCTATATAACGAGAGGCCGCGGCGTATCAATCCACAGGGCGGACTGCTCGGAGCTCGTTGGCCTTACGGCAGAAGAGCAGGAGCGGATCGTTGAGGTTGAATGGGAAGCCGCTGTCGAGTCAATCTATCCTGTAGACATCGAGATTATCGGTCTGGATCGCGTGGGTTTGGTCAGCGACATCATGAACGTGATCACCGAAACACGGACCCATATGCTCGGAATGAGTGCCCGGGTAGGCAAAGACCGCGTCTCCCATATCCGTCTGAGAATCGAAGTGAAAAACCTCGACCATTTAAACTTTGTTCTTAACAAGTTCCGCAAAGTCAAAGATGTTACCGTGGTCGAAAGAATTCAGGGCGGAGGAAATAATTAAAATATGATTTAGAGGTGGCGATATAGCGTGATTGAAAGAATAATTACGCCTGTCTTGGGTGTGAACTGCTACGTGCTGGCTTGTGACAAGACCAAAAAGGCTGCAATCATCGATCCCGGATCGGGCAGTGCGATGATCAAGGATTTGCTGAGGAGGCATAACCTCGAGGTTGAACGGATCATCTTGACGCACGGACATTATGACCATATCGGGGCAGCTGAAGAATTGAGAAAAACGCTGCATGCTGAAGTCGCCGTCCACAGGGAGGATGCAGGGATGCTGACGGATCCTCAGAAAAACCTTTCCAGAATGTTCAGCAGGGACTACGTCATGTCTCCGGCTGAAATACTGTTGGAAGACGGTCAGGAATTCTTTATTGGTGAAGTTGAAATAAAAGTTATCCATACACCGGGACATACACCGGGCGGCATCTGCCTGCTGACGGACGGTGTGCTGTTCAGCGGGGACACGCTCTTTGACTGCTCCATCGGCAGAGCGGATTTTCCAGGGGGGGATTTTCATAAACTGCTCAGCAGCATCCATGATAAGCTGATGATTTTGGACGACCAAATCCTGGTCTATCCCGGACATGAATCCTTTACATCCATTGGCCGGGAAAGGGTCAGAAATCCATATATCAGTGGAGACCTGGCCTGATGGAGGAAAGTATTCTTCTTTGCAGTTCCACAATCGATCCGAAAATGCTGGCCAGCTGCTCACAAATTATAGCAGCTTTTTTTCCGGGTAAAAAGTTTAGAACAGGCAGAAATCTCATGCCAGGAGAGTTATCTTCCGACGTACTACCGGATGACATGCGATCAGCCGCCGTTCGATCGGATGCTGGAATAATACGGTGTGCCACTGATAATGGACGGTCTGATGCTGAAGGTTTTTGCATGGACATCGAATCCGTGAATACTGTCTCGGGAAAGGTTTATGAAATCTGCCTAACCGACAGAACGACCGGAAAAAAATATGCGAAGACAGTGCAGACGGGATCAGCGGATGATTTCTACAGACTGAAGCTTCCCGGCAAAGAACCGCTGTCCCAGATCATTTTAAAGAGAGGATTATGTACATTTTTATCCGAATATACCGGAAAAAAGCTTCCGTGGGGAAGTCTGACCGGGATACGGCCTGGTAAAATCATTGGCAAAATGACCGATCTCGGATATGACGAAGAACAAAAGAATAAAGTCTTGCGAGAACTTTACCTCGTTGACCAGGAAAAGGTGAGCCTGCTTCACCAGATCGAACAGGTTCAGCAGCCTTTCCGTCAAATGATGAAAGAAGCCGAGCATTTTGCCGGCGTTTATCTTGCGATACCCTTTTGTCCGTCCCGCTGTTTCTACTGCTCGTTTCCGTCCAATACCCTGACCGGTAAACAAACCGGACAGCTTTGCCGCTATCTGGAAGCTCTGAAGAAGGAAGTCAAACTAACCGGGGAAATGATGCGGGGACTGGGTATGAAGGCCGACAGCCTTTATATCGGCGGTGGTACACCGACGGTGCTAAGCGCCGCCGACCTGCAGATGCTGCTGGAAACCATCCGTGACGGGATTCCACAGGCTGAGCGGTGTGAATATTCTGTTGAGGCCGGTAGACCAGATACAATTGATCATACAAAACTGACAGTCATGAAGAATTTTGGGGTGAACCGGATAAGTATTAACCCTCAGACCATGCAGGAGGCAACGCTGCCCGTGATTGGACGCAGGCATACGGCCGCCGATATCCGGGAATGTTTTCTTCTAGCCAGAGATATTTCCGACTGGGTGATCAATATGGATTTGATCCTTGGACTGCCGGGTGAAGGATCTGAGGAAGTCCTGGACAGTGTGGAAAAAGTACTGGCTTTGCAACCGGATAACATTACTGTCCATGCCCTGGCGCTGAAACGAGGTTCTGCGGCCTGGGAAAACCATTCAGCTTCAAACCGCGAAGAGTCTATAGACTGGCAGGATATTCAGCGCGAAGTCCATCGCAGGATTCAACAGCGCGGATATATTCCGTATTATCTGTACCGACAAAAGTATATTGCCGGTAACCTTGAGAATATCGGCTATGCCCTTCAGGGCAAAGAATGCCGCTATAATATCGCGGTGATCGAAGAGCAGCAAAACATCATTGGTCTTGGCGCAGGCAGCGTCAGCAAAATACGGAAGAAGGGTTCCGGCCATGAGAATATCTATCATCCGCTGGACCTGCAGTGTTATGAGGACCAACTGATGCAGGTCCACCAAAAAATAAAGCAATCATTAACAGATTTTTTGCCTGTTTTATGAAAAAATACAGGAATCCTGATGAGACTGAAGGATAATTGTGTTATAATAGATAAGCTTATTTTTTAGATTGGACACGCCGGATGATTCGGCGATCTACCGTTGTGCAGGAGGAAATGATCATGTCGATTCAACGGCCGAAAGGTACACAGGATATCATTCCGGGTACCGTAGAAAAGTGGCAGTTTCTCGAAGAACAAATCCGGAAGATTTGTTCCGAGTATGGATATAAAGAAATCAGGACACCGGTTTTTGAAGCGACCGAACTTTTTCAGCGCGGCGTCGGAGAGACAACGGATATTGTCAATAAAGAAATGTATACCTTTATGGATAAAGGGCAGAGATCCATCACGCTGCGTCCGGAAGGGACGGCTTCCGTCTGCAGGGCGTATACCGAGGACAAGCTTTATGCGCTGCAGCAGCCAGTCAAAATGTATTACCTCGGACCGATGTTCCGCTATGAGAAGTCCCAAGCCGGACGCTTCCGGCAATTCCACCAGTTCGGAGCAGAGGTGCTCGGTGGAGAGGATCCGCTTGTCGATGCCGAAATCATCTGTCTGATCTGGGATTTTTTTGGCAGAATCGGCCTTAAGGGACTCGTCGTTGAGATCAATTCCGTGGGTTGTCCGACGTGCCGGGCTGAGCACAGGATTAGGCTGCAGGAGTTTCTGCAGGAACGCAAGGATGATCTTTGTCCGGATTGCCAAAACCGCTTTACCAAAAATCCGATGCGGATTTTAGACTGTAAGAACAGTTCCTGTCAAAAGCTGACGGAGAATGCTCCGACGACCCTGGATACGCTCTGTGTAGACTGTGCGGAACATTTCGCGAAGATTCAGGAATATTTAAAAATCGCTGGGGTTGCGTATCAGATTAATCCCAGAATGGTTCGCGGGCTGGATTATTATCAAAAAACGGCCTTTGAAATCACGGCTGAAGGTATCGGCGCCCAGAACGCGATTTGCGGAGGCGGGCGTTATGACGGACTTGTCCAGGAAATTGGCGGGCCGGCCACACCGGGAATTGGTTTTGCCATGGGACTGGAACGTATCCTGAGCGTCATGGAAAAGCAGAATGTTGAGATGATGCCTGAGGTTGAAGCGCCGGTCGTGATTGCAGCTCTGGGTGAGGCGGCCAGACAGGAAGGGTTCAGGCTTTTAGGTGATCTTCGGCAGGCCGGGCTGCCGGCAGTTATGGACCTTCTTGGAAAAGGACTTAAAGGTCAGCTTAAATATGCAGACAGGGAACAGGCCCGCTATGTATTAATATTGGGTGACGATGAACTGTCCCAAAAAATGGTGATTGTCCGCGATATGCGGCTGGGAGATCAACAGGAAATCCCGCTGGATCAAATCAAAGCTTTTTTGTTGAATCATACGAAATGCGAAATGTAAAAGTAGGAGGATGTCCATGTTAGCAGAAAGAATCGAAGCGGGTACGCTGAACAGGAAAAACGCAGGTAAAAAAGTCAAATTGTTGGGTTGGATTCAAACCAGAAGAGACCATGGAGGCGTCATTTTTGTTGATTTGCGCGACAGGTCCGGCATTGTCCAGATTGTCTTCAATCCGGATATGCCTGCAAACGCTTTTAATCAGGCTGAGAAGCTCCGCTCGGAGTATGTGATAAAGGCTGAAGGTCTCGTCCGGGTGAGACCTGAAGGTTCAGAAAATCCGAATATGGTTACCGGAGAAATTGAAGTTGTGATCGAAAACCTGGAAATACTCAATAAAGCGAAAACTCCGCCTTTCTATATCCAGGACAATGTGGATGTCGATGAAAGTGTCAGGCTGAAACACCGCTATCTCGATCTCCGCCGGACCGAAATGCAGAACATCTTTAAGATCAGACACAGGGTCACGAAAATCATGCGTGATTTTCTGGACAGTGAGGGATTCCTGGAAATTGAAACGCCGATTTTAGCTAAGTCAACGCCGGAAGGGGCCAGAGACTATCTCGTGCCCAGCCGCGTGAATCAGGGAACATTTTATGGGCTGCCCCAATCACCGCAGATCTTTAAACAGTTGTTGATGGTCGCTGGCATGGAAAAATATTTTCAGATCGCCCGCTGTTTCCGCGATGAAGACTTGCGCGCGGACCGCCAGCCGGAATTTACCCAGCTCGATTTGGAGATGTCCTTTATTGAGATTGAAGACCTTCTGCCGATGATGGAGAACCTGATTGCCAAGATATTCAGGGAAGTCAAAGGTATTGAGATTACGCTTCCCATTCCGCGGCTGACCTATCAGGAGGCGATGGAACGCTATGGTTCGGACAAACCGGATACCCGCTTTGTCATGGAACTGATTGACGTGGCTCCGGTTGTCAAAGATTCCGGATTTAAAGTATTTGCCGACGTTATCGCGAAGGGAGGCAGGGTTAAGGGGATCTGCGCCAAAGGCTGTGCCGGCATGCCGCGGAGAGAAATTGACGCGCTAACCAAATTTGTCAGCATTTACGGCGCGAAAGGACTTGCCTACATCGTGATGGATCCCGAAGGAATGAAATCACCGATTCTGAAGTTCTTCACCGAACAGGAAATTAACGCGCTGTTGGCCGCGATGGGAGCAGAAACCGGAGATATCCTATTCTTCGTTGCCGATAAGGAATCCGTCGTTCATAATGCGCTTGGAAACTTAAGACTAGAGCTGGCCAAACGAATGGAGCTTATTCGGGAAGATGTGATTAACTGTCTTTGGGTTACGGAATTCCCGCTCTTTGAATATGATGAAGAAGAAAAACGCTATGTGGCGATTCACCATATGTTTACCAGTCCGATGAATGAAGATATTGCCCTCCTGGATTCCGATCCGCTGAAGGTAAGAGCAAAGGCTTATGACATGGTCCTGAACGGAATGGAACTCGGTGGAGGAAGCATCCGGATTCACCAAAGGGATGTTCAGGAAAAAATCTTTGACCTGATTGGTTTGAGCAGTGAAGAGGCTAAAGAAAAATTTGGCTATTTGCTTGAAGCGTTCGAATATGGCACACCGCCCCATGGGGGAATTGCGTTTGGGCTGGATAGAATTACGATGATTCTTTCCGGACGGGACAACATCCGCGATGTCATCGCATTTCCGAAGACCCAGAGTGCTTCATGTCTGCTGACTCAGGCGCCTTCACCGGTCGTGGACAGCCAACTCAAAGAGCTTCATATTAAACTGGACTTGAAAGCAAAACAGCCTTCTAATTAATCATTCATCAATAATTCCCCATCAATTCAATTTAATTCATCTTATCTCATTAATAGAACTTTCGATAAGGGCTTTGCCGGTTTATTATTCATAAAAAACAGGCATAATATATTTCATATCCGGCAAAGTGTATGCAATATCTTGAATATCCTGAGATATACCGAAATATCCTGCAAAGCCTCTTGACAGAATAACCAGACTGACCATATAATAATCTTGGAGAATACCCCTGTGGGGTATAGAGGCAAGGGGTAAGATGGAACCAAAGAAAAAAAGTGGGCCGGGAAACGATATCATGATCCGATTGAAACGGATTGAGGGACAGGTCAAAGGATTGCAGCGTATGCTTGATGAAGAAAAATGCTGTTCTGATATTCTGGTTCAAGTTGCGGCAGTCAAGGCAGCAATCAATAAAGTTGGCATTATGATTTTTGAAGAGCACTCCAGAACCTGCTTGAAAGATGCGCTCGAAACGGAAAATGATAAAGCCCTGGATGATCTGATTGTTCTGTTGAACCGGTTTGTCCATTAATCTTGCGGACAAACAAAAGTCTTTTTCTATGGTGACGTTAAGAAACGGAGGGATTTAAGATGGCAGGTGTTAATGTCAAAACATTTACTGCTGAGAATTGGCAGAGTGACGTACTCAGTTCAAGCCAGCTGGTATTGGTCGATTTTTGGGCTGCCTGGTGCGGACCTTGCAGAATGATAGCTCCTGTGGTGGAAGAACTGGCAGATGAATATGCCGGAAAAGTAACCGTCGGCAAATTAAACGTCGATGAGCAGGGGGAAATCTCCCAGAAATACGGCGTAATGAGTATCCCGACACTGCTGCTGATTAAAAACGGTGAAATCGTTGATAAGATCGTCGGCTTCAGAGGAAAAACGGATCTGGTTAAAGCCATTGAAGCGAAGATGTAAGCAAATCAATCTTAAAATCGTATGATGTAAGACGCCAATGTAATGTGCATCCCAAATGTTGGACAAAAAAATCAACATTTGGAGGTGCACTTTTCTATGGCAAAATATTCTTATGAACAACGTCTGGAAGCAGTAATGAAAGTAACCGAAAAACACATGTCATTTTTTTCTAGTATTTCATGTAGCACGGTTCGAAATGCAATATTAAAGCGTCTCATGGAGTTAAACTTAATTTTTAGCATAGCACTGGATGATTTCACCAACGTAAACACGGTGATAATCATCCTGCTTATAGTTACTTTCAATCGCAGGATCAAGAAAATGGGTTGGGTCTAAATCCTGATAATAGAGCTTTTTACATTCCATAACCAGTCTAGCTTCCTTAAAATAGACGGATCCAAACGGGCTTTCAATGGGTGTAATCCCTGTAGCGGAAGCTTTATCCACATCTCTTCCGGAATTCGCTCCGCAGAAAGATAAAGCCTTTCGATAGTCTTCTTCAAAAAACGAAAGCGTAAAAGTATCGTTTTCTTCCATAAACTGATAGGTATAACGCGAAGGCCGGACAAAACAGAAGCATACTTTTTTATTCCACAGGACACCGAATCCTCCCCAACTGGCTGTCATCATATTATACTTTTCCATATTTCCCGCTGTGATCAGCATCCAGTCCTTTCCGACCAGCTTAAAGGGGTTATCCGTTAACTGCTCAGGTTTCACTAGCTTAAATTCGTTATTCATCACAATATCTCCTATAATATTTATTTTTGTCTTATTATCCAAATAAGACGTTGGTAACCTACAATTTTCTTAATGCATCCAACCGTTTATTCCGGAAATAAAGGCCCGTATCAACTGCGATCAGGCAAAAATTCAGGATATATAGTATAATGACATAATCAAACGAATAAATCATCTTGTGTAGGATGCCGGATAAATAGCCGATAAGTAATACAACCAGGAAAAACAGACTTTTTCCATTCGCTGTTCTGGCTTTGTAGGACGAGTAGATCGAAAAAGGCCAGGCCGAACCAAAACATAGCAGCATAATCGTTTCAAAAATACTCAACACAATCATTCCTTTAATTCTAGACTACGATAATTTTTGTTATCATTTTATTATGGTAGATTTTTCTGCGAGGGAGTCTCTAATGATCATAAACAATATCCAGAGTATTGGCAAGATTTCTCCTTTGATAGATTTTACACAATTGAAAACCGGACAGCTTCTTCCGGTGGAAATTATCAGCAGAAATGGGAATCAGGAGGGGCTGATCTCCATTGCCGGGCAAAAAATTAAAGCCCAGCTGGAACCGCAGTTTCTGGAAGGTGAAAGATTTCTGGCGGTTGTCAAAGAGGTCAATACGGAAGGCGTTGTTTTGAGCCGGGTTAGTCAGAGCACCGGCCAGTTGAGCAGCTTGTCTGCGGAACAACTGTCTTCAATGATAACCAAAGGATTTGGCCTTTCAGCCGAGGAAGCGGACTTTCTGGTCAACAGCATGGTCAATCAGAACACGGCAGCAGGCAGCAAGAGTGCTCCGCCTGAAATACTATACCAGGCCGCTGATAAGCTGTGGACGATTTTGCGGGAAGGAAAAAACCAGGGTAATTTATTAAGCAAGACAGCTTTCGGAACAGCGCCGCAGGAGACAAATGCCGGCGCAGGGCGGGTATCCAGCCAGGCAGCCGGACAAGCTCTTCGGTTGACCTCGGAGCAGATCACAACGATTCTAAACAGGGGAATCAACCTGACTCCTGAGATCTCCGTCATCCTGGCAAAATATCTGAATCAGCAAAACAGCGGTGTTCTTAAAACGATGCTAGCGGATCAGAATGCTGCAAATCAGAACTTAACAAATCAAAGTTCAACGAGTCAAAGTCCAGTAGATCAGAAATCTCCGCTCAGTACGCTTGCAGACCTGCTCTGGAAGATCATCCCGAAGTGGGAGGATACCAGTGGCGAGCAGTTTGAAAATATCCTGCATTATTTCAAAAGCCTCGGTCTTGAGCACGAGAATCAGCTGCTGCTCAAATTAAAGAATCATGCCGGTCAGGAAGCAGAACAAACGGAAAATGTAAAAACAATGCTCTTAAACGCGCTGGCTGAAGATTCTGCCTCTCCGGAAAGAAGCGCGCTGAAGGGTTTTCTGGATGAGATTACCGGACAGCAGATCTGGATCCAGACCGGGAATAAAGAAAATGCCGCCTATTTGTTTATGCATATCCCGCTGCAGAATAACAGTGAAATCTATGATTGTTCGCTTGCAGTGGAGAGTTCCCGCAAAGGCCATAAAGTGGATATTGAACACTGCCATCTGGCGCTGCAGGTCGAGACGGAACATCTTGACCAGCTCGGAGCCGACCTTACGCTTTACGACAACAAACTGCATATCTGCCTCTTAAACGATCATCCCGAGGAGTTGAATCCGCTCATTGAAGATCTCTATGATCAAATCAAGCAGAACTTCGCGGATATTGGCTTATCTTTAGAAAAACTATCGCTGAAGACCTACGATGAATTCCCCCAGTTTGCGCATTTCCTGGCCGGAAAAAACTTTTCAGGGGTGGATATCAAAGGATGAAAAGGGAAAGTCCAAATAGTAAAAAACAAAATATGAAAAAAGCTGCTGCCCTGGCCTATGATCATGTTGGTGCTCCGAGGATTGTCGCCAAAGGGGAAGGGCATATGGCCCAAAAAATAATCGAATTGGCTGAAGAGCAGGGCATTCCGGTCCAAAATGACGACACCCTTGTAGAAGCCTTGATGCAGGTAGAGATGTCCAAGGAAATACCGCCTGAGCTCTATCAGGCGGTTGCTGAAGTACTGGCTTTTATTTATCGCTTGGATAAAATGAAGGGGACGAAGAAGGATACGCCTTAAACTGATTTTGGTTTAGTCCTTTTATTCAAATGCCTCTGGGCAAATATTTCAGCCACGCGTTCATTGCTGCCCAGCACAAGTCCATGCAGACGCCATTCCCGGAAAGTATGCCAGAATTTTTCTTCGGAGATACTGACCGTATACTTTTCGGATTCCTCGTCATACGGCCAAAAAACATCGATCCAGAGCTTCCCCTTATTGGTCAAAAATAAAATAAAGTGATGCAGTTCCGTATTCGCTGAGGCGAGATCCCTGATCAGGATGTGAGAGCGGCCGTCGGGGAAATCCGTTCGCAAATAGATTGGCTTCATCCTTTTCCTCCTGAAATTCGTATGATTTGATTGATTTGGCACCAATCAAGTTTTCTTTATGATCTTCTCTGTATTTAGTTTATTAGGAATGTTATGATTTATTGTTAAGTGCGTATATTTTTTTTGAAGGGAGCTTGGCTGATTGAATCAGGCTTGTGTAATCCTATCTCTAATACGTCCGGGTACTCCCTCAGAACGTGGGTACCTGGCAGCTCTGCGCTTGGGAAAAGGGGTATTCCCAAAGTATCTGGTATTTTCGTTCCAGGGCGAAGGTGAAGCCCCAAGCAGAATGGAGCAGCATAAAAAAAGTCTTGAAGATTTTACCCATGATGCCCTTATATTCGTTTATGAGCATAAGAAAATCCTGCCGGATTTGAAAAAATATTTTGAAATTAATCTGAACCAGAACGTGATTGAGGTTCAGGAACTTGCGGCAGTGTTTTTCCCGGCAGTCAGCCAGCAAAGTTTAGAGGAAATAACCGATAAACTTAAGACAAAGAAACATCACATGTTTATATCTACGGCCCAGAAAAGAGTCCGGCTGACCCATGACCTGCTTCTGCAGTGCTGGGAAAAGGGGCTGAAGGCTGATCTGGGCTTCTTGAGCAAGCTGGAAGAATATACAAAAGGCCTTTCTTGTCAGCCTGTACTAACCGAATTGAAAAAAGAAATCGTGCGGACGTATCCGGACAGACCCATCCGTACTGCACCTTATCAGGGAGAGACGGCCCAAAATCTTTTTAGCCCCGGTCCGGATGATTTGACTGAAATTCCTGATTCGCCGGCTTGGGCTGTGCAGTGTTTCGGCCAGGACGGCTTACTCGCCAGCAATATTCCAGGGTTTGAAAACAGAGAGATTCAAACCATCATGGCTGCTGAGATCCTGAAAGGGTTTACCGAAGCAACAGATGTTGTGATTGAAGCCGGTACAGGAACAGGGAAAACGCTTGCCTATCTGATTCCGGCACTCTGGTGGTCCAAAAGGCATCAGCAGAAGGTGATTGTTGCGACCCACACCATCACTTTGCAGGAGCAGCTCTTCAGCAAAGATCTTCCGCTGCTGCAGAGAATCCTGCCTTTTCCATTTGAAACAGCACTGCTTAAGGGTAAAAGCAATTATTTGTGTCTGAAATGCCTTTATCAGGAATCGCTGTTTACGGATGATACAACCTATGATGAACAACTCCGGCAGGCCGCATTCTTTTCCTGGGCTTCTGAAACGAAAACCGGGGATTTTGGAGAATTGCCGAATAATCAAAACTTCCTTCCGATTTACCGGAAATTTGGCGCGGATAATCCAGCCTGTCAACCTGGAGAGTGTTCTTTTACTTCACGTTGTTACCTTTATAATGCCAGGAAGAGAGCCGAGGCTGCTGATGTTCTTGTGATTAATCACTCCTTGCTCCTTGCCGATATCAAAACGAATTATAAGATTCTGCCGGAATGCAGCAATCTTATCATCGATGAGGCGCATAATATTTACCAGACTGCGCTCAAACAACTTGGATTTGAAATTTGCCTCGAACAGATGCTAAGGCTGACGGACAGCATCTATGGCGGGAAAGGCAATCTATTCGCTTATCTGAAAAGGAATCATGCTGTTTGGGCAGAGGTCTTTCCTGCCTTCAACTGGACCTATTTCAAAAGCAATCTTGAAGAGATTCCGGATCGCTGCAGGGCGGCTGCAGATCAGGCCCAGGAACTTTTCAGCATGCTGCAAAGCGTGCTCGGACGACAGTTCAGTCTTCGCTTAGACCCAGAGAAGATCGGCGAAGATATCCTGCAGATGATCCTGCTGGCCTCGGAAAATCTGATCATCAGGTTCAAAGGCATTGTGGAGGTGCTGGATAGAATTAATGCCTTTCTGGCTCTTGAAAGTGAGCAGCTGGAAGAAACCAGATATGAGATTAGCAGAATAAAAAGTGATATTGCCCAAATCGTTGACGGATTTGGCAAGATCGTTAGTAAAAGAGAGGAGGAACGTGTAACCTATCTCGAAAAAAGCAACACAGTCTATTTGAAAAACACGCTGATCAATGTTGCTCCGATATTAAATAAAAAAATATTCAGTAAAAATAATTGTACGATTTTAACTTCAGCCACCTTAAGTGTCGGTGAGGATTTTACGTATTTGACCAGGGATATCGGGGTAGAGCACTATATCAGCCTGAAGCTGGACTCACCGTTTGATTATGAGAAACAAATGATTTTCTGTGTTGTCAATGATTTATCTGTGAATCTACCGGAGGATAACCTCGCAGAAAAGACTGCTTCATTTATTGGGAGAATTGCCGAAGAGATGGATGGAGGCACACTGGTATTATTTACTTCCCACCGATATTTGCAGCGGGTATACCACTTGTTGGGGAATGAAGAATGCTGCCGGCACCTGAATGTACTGGCCCAGGGGATTGACGGCGCCAGGGAAGACCTTCTGCAGAAGTTTATGCAGAACAACAGCAGTGTCCTGCTTGGAACGAACAGCTTTTGGGAAGGCATCGATCTTCCCGGGGACATGCTGCGCTGTGTGATCATGGTCAGACTGCCGTTTTGGCCGCCGGATACGCCCATTCTGGAAGCGAAGGCCCGCCTGTTGGAAAGTCAGGGACTTGATCCGTTTTATGCGTTAAATTTGCCTGAAGCAATTATCCGCTTCAAGCAGGGTTTTGGACGTTTGATTCGAACGAGAGAGGATAAAGGCGTCGTGATTGTTCTGGATGACCGGATTATCAAAAAAAGGTATGGCCGATATTTTCTGCAGGCCCTGCCGATTACTTCTTTCTATCAGGGAAGTTCGGAGCGCGTCCTCCAAAAGGTTTCATCGGTTCAGGTACCCGTAACCGGCAATTCAAGAGCGTAAAGACGAGAATATTCAGGAACTGATTTCACCCCTCATCTAACCTGTGCATATAGTAAGGCACAGGTTATTTTTTGAGGAGGAATGGAAATGGTTCAGCCGGTAGATTGGTCCAATGTTGGCGTCAGGATCGTCCAGGGATTTTATACCACCATTGATGCCGTACGGCAGCTCGATACGCAGGAAGCTGCACTTGTCATGAAACTGTTGGGAAAATCCTGTACGAAGATGATGAAAGACGGTGTCGGACATCAATTTGGAATTGCCATGATTGAAACAAGTGAAAAGTTGGCGCTAACAGATAAACTGACCTTTGAAGATGTTTTGAAAATGCTGACGTCAATCGTAGGAAAACTTTATTTCACGGCAAAAACTGCGGAGGAAATCGAACTAGTCAAACAGCTTGAAGATGCTGTCAAAAATTACCACGTCGTATAAAATCAGTCTGCCGCATAAATTATTCTCAAGACAGCAGTGCTGGAAGGAGGAAAAATCCTATGAAAATGTACTATATCAAGCTGCCTCAGTCCGTACTTAATCTTCTGAAAAAAATCTTCAACAAATAATTGCCGGGTGTCATGAATTTCCAATTTCCCTCCTATATTATAGTAAAAGGTTTAGGAGGGAAATTATGTTATTGAACCGTCATTTTTTTATACTTGTCTGCAGTATTTTTTTTATTGGCGTCATTGTATGGTGGCAGAATCCGAATACTGCAGTTTCAGCAATAGCCAATGGGCAAAGTTATGCAAATCCGAAGGCAGTGATTGAAGATTATTGGGAAAAGCTTGATTACAGGCAATTTGATCTTGCTTCGGCTCTGGCATCAGGACAGGCCGAAGCTACGAATAGCACACTGCAGCAGATGTTTCAGGATAATCCATTTTTAAGTGTTCAAAACGTGGAGATTCAAAACACTTCTGCGCAAAATAGTTATTTGGTTGAAATTACGACGGGGTCATCCATTGATCAAAGAAAAGTACTTACATACCAGATTATAGTAGAACAACAAGACGATGGTCTGAAAATCGTAGAGATGAGTCCCGAATAGAAAATTTGCATATCTTTAATCACCTTGGGAACAATACAATCGACGATTGACAAAAATAATTTGGGGTGAACATCATGATTGCTTATGTAGAAAAAGAAGCCTGTATCGGATGTGGAGCATGTCCTGCAATTTGCCCGGACATTTTTGAAATGGATGATGACGGATTGGCTGTAACGCGTCAGGAACAGGTTCCGGAGACTCTTGAAGAATCAGCGCAGGAAGCAGCCGACGGTTGTCCGACGGAAGCAATTATCATCAGCTGAAACATCATGCAGATACGGTAACTCGTCAGAACAAGACAAAACTTTAATATTTACACTGAAATTCTCTTGAAGTTCGGGATAATATGTAGGACGAAAAATAAATTGGCTTATTTTAACGAAAAAAAATAATTCTCAAATATCGTTTTTTGCAGATGGGACAGGCCTTTGTAATAAATGCCAAAATTAGAAAGTGTTCCTTATTTTTTAAGAATTCGACATCTCCGCTGATTTATAATGATACTACCGGAAAAACGAACCGGGAAAAATATGATAAAGCGGGGAAATGTAGAGATGTCAAAAAAGGTAAAGATTATTGTAGCCGAGGATAATCGAAATCTATGTCAGATCCTTCAGGATTATATTTCAAAGGATGATAGCTTTGAGCTTGCTGGCGTAGCCTACAATGGACTTGAAGCTTGGGATTTGATTCAAAAACATGACCCGGATCTCGTCATTATGGATCTTGTGATGCCGAATCTTGATGGTTTGGAAGTCCTGGAAAGAATCAATGCTAGAACATCAGTCAGGAAACCCAAAGTCATATTATTAACGGCTTTCGGGCATGAAACACTGACGCATCAGGCCATGGTCATGGGGGTTGATTATTTTATCCTGAAACCATTTGATCTGGAAATTCTGGGAAAACGCATCAGGACGCTGACGCAGGATCTGGAAATCACAAATCCACCGCTGCTGCAGACTTGTTCCTCTGTTGCGTCGGTCGGAAGAGGGGTCAATATCAACGTAGAAGTAACGACAATGATGCACCAGCTCGGTATTCCGGCTCATGTCAAAGGATATCAATATATCAGAGATGCAATACTCATGGTAATCGAAGATGTTTCTTTACTCGGGGCTGTAACCAAAGAACTGTACCCGGCAATTGCTAAGAAATACAATACGGCTCCCAGCAGGGTGGAAAGAGGCATCAGACATGCCATTGAGCTGGCCTGGGAACGCGGACATATGGAAACGCTGAAGCGGATCTTCGGATATTCGATGAACATAGAACGTCAAAAACCTACCAATTCTGAATTCATTGCACTGCTCGCTGATAAGCTTCGGGTGATGAGTAAGGTTGGATAAATGAACGAACGAACAGTCAGTGTATAAAGATGTCTCAGAGAGGAGGCATCTTTTTATTTGCGCTGAAATAGATTACAATGAATCCTGAAGGAGTTGAAGATCGTGCAGGTGAAAGGAAAGTTCATTGTGCTCGAAGGCATCGATGGATCAGGCAAAGGAACGCAG
Source organism: Dehalobacter sp. CP (assembly GCA_009910795.1). The sequence goes on from VMEE01000083.1 coordinate 118,571, forward strand.
ATTGAGCGTCTGAAGGTATATCTTGAAACAGTACGCGGAGTAAAAACCATTCTAACCAGAGAACCAAGCCAGGGTCCGCTCGGGACAACGATCCGCCAGGTACTTTCAGGCCGGATCAACGGCGTGAATGACAGCTGTCTGGCGTTGCTGTTTGCTGCCGACCGGCTTGATCACAACAACAATCTGGTCATTCCTGCCCTGGAGCAGGGAAACTATGTGATCTGTGACAGATATATATGGTCTTCGTTTGCGTATCAGGGAATGAAAAATGATGAATCCTGGATTGGAGAAATCAATCAATATGCGGTGAAACCGGACCTTACACTTTTCATAAAGGTAAGCCCGGAAACATCGCTCAAGAGAATAGCAGCAGGCAGATTCCAGACCGAAATATTTGAAAACAGCGAGACGCTGCAGCACGTTGCTGATAATTACCAAAAGCTGTACAAACAGTGGCAAAAAAATGGGGAACCGGTTGTTGAAATCAATGGGGAAAAGGAGCCGGAGCTGGTTCAGCAAGACATCATTGCGGCTTTCCGATTGTATTTTCCGGAGTAAGTGTTATTAAATTCTGAAAAGGACACAAAGTATAAGGAATGCCAGTCTCTTTGAGGCTGGCATATTAAATGTATATGGAATACTAAAAAATGAATTTTACGTTGTTGTTAATGAACGATTTTTGCAATTTTGGGAAGCCAGTTTCTTTGGAGCATCAGCTGCTCCAGCCGGTAAGCCCAATCAAATCCCATGTTCAGCTCCTTGCGGAGACGATTCCCAATTTCCAGGTGATAGCTTTGATTAATGGCTGTCAATAAGGCCATTTGGCTGGAACTGTTCATTTCCAGCAGCAGCAACGCAATTTCCATATCACTGAAGTGCAAGTGGTCTGGTATATCCTGGTATTTTTCCAGGGACCGTTCGGGAAACTGTATGGTTGGCAGCTTGACGTCCTCGGATTGTAAAAAATCTTCACTCATTTCGACAGTTCTTTCTACCAGTGCATCGCGTGCATCTTTAAGCAGTACTCTGAGCTCCGGATCTTCGGCATGATTATACAGGGTGGTAATAATTGAGGCTTGAAAACGACCCATCAAGACAATCTGATACTGCAAACCCGCCTCAATATAATTAGCAGGTTCGTGATCAATTATATTTTGAACAATAGAATTGCTCTTGGCGGTCGCTTTTTCTAGAATATTCATCGTTAAATCCTCCTTTTTATATAGTAGGTTTAACGATTTATCTGTTTTTATGCTTGAAAACAATAAAATGCCGTAAAATATATATGATACTAAAAAAACACTGCAAGCACTTGCAATGTCTATTTTTTCTAATGGTGCGCCCGGTTGGATTCGAACCAACGACCTGCGGCCTCGGAAACCGTCACTCTATCCCCTGAGCTACGAGCGCAATAAAACTGCTACATTACTTTACTAAATAGAATTCTTTTTGTCAAGAATAATGTTAAAGAGAGATGTTGAAGAGAGCTTAGAGCAAATTGTCGGAGAAAGCTTGGATGACTAGATTAATTTGAGGTAAAACATGAACCTGAAAAAAATACCATGGCATTTTCTCAAAAGATTTTTTGGAATCATTATAGGCGCAGTGATTGTAGCTGTCAGCATTAATACATTGATCCTGCCCAACCAGATTGCTGACGGCGGAGTCACAGGAATCGCGATTCTGCTGCATTATCTGTTTCAATGGAATATAAGCATTCTGGTGGCCCTTCTGAATATTCCGTTATTCATTGTCGGCTACAAGTCAGTCGGCAGACAGCTGTTTTATTGGAGTATCCTGGGCGTAGGGACATTATCTGCTGCTCTGAAGTTTACAGATGTTTTGGCTCCGATAACAACAGATACGCTGCTGGCCTCTATTTTCGGGGGCGTTATATCCGGTATCGGGATGGGCATCATCTTTCGCTGTCGCGGCTCATTAGGCGGTACCGATATCCTGGCGATCGTGTTGAATAAAAGAATCCAATTTAGTGTCGGGCAGATCATCTTAATACTCGATGCGGTTGTCTTTATCGGAGCTGCACTGATCTTTAGCCCGGAAATGGCCATGTATGCAATGATTTATATGTTTATCGCTACCAAAGTGATCGATCTCGTCCAGGTCGGGTTGGACTATTCCAAGAGCGTTATGGTCGTCACAGAAAAGCCGGACGAGATTGCTGAGGATATCATCAATATTGTCGGCAGAGGCGTAACGTATCTTCAGGCCGAAGGGGCTTATTCACGTTTTCAAAAAAGAGTGGTCTACAGTATCGTAAATAGAGCACAGCTGACCCAGGTCAAAGAAATTGTCCACAAATATGACCCGGACGCTTTTGTGGCCATCGGCGATGTTTCAGAGGTCGTCGGCGAAGGGTTCCAGAGCTGGAAAGGGCATTAATAGATCGATTCGTACATCCCGTTTTCGAATAAAGGTAGATCTTAGTTTACTCGGATTAGTCTCCATAATGGATGGCCGCTTTCGGCTGTTGTGCCATCCGTGGCACGTCGCTCCTTGCCATCCATGGCATCGCGACATTAGGCCATCCGTGGCCGTCAAAAAGCCGTGCTGCGCAATCCATGCTCCGCTTGGCGCCGGCCATCCATTACGGAGACCTAATCTGGAGTCATGGAAGTGTCTTTTGGAGCTAGCATCAATTTCGGATCGTTATTCTAGTAAAACGTTCTTAAAATAGCCCGCTCAAATAATGGGCTATATTATTGCATGCAGACCTGCTTGAATAATCCTATGATCAGTCTGGGGGCCACAGATACTCCTAATAATCCTATGATTAGTCTGCGTGCCAGAGTTCCGCGACGAGCGAAGCCTGGATAGCGCAGCGCGGTCTTTTGTGTCAGGAGGACACAACGGCCGAAAGCGGTATTGTGGCACGCAGACTAGCCCTAACATACTAGTCTTGTAATGTAAAGAGGGTTATGTCGACAGATTTAGCGAGTAAATTGAGAACGCGATACAAGTGCTCATTACAGGCTCGAACCAGGCGGCCAGCTCTCTTGGGCATTGCTGAGCAGCTTGCCGACCGTCACAATTTCATAGTTCTTCTCTTTGAGCATTTTCAGAACAGTGGGGAGTGCCTCAGGCGTATCTGGTGCGGAATCAGAAGCATGGAAAAGGATAATGTCGCCAGGGGAGGCTCCTTTATTTTTGGAGCGTCCGTTCATCACATAATTGACGATGGCGTCGGCTCCGGGTCTTTTCCAATCCAGGGAATCAACGCTCCATTGAATGACTTTGTAGCCCCTCTCGTTTGCAACCGAGATGACCTGGTTGTCATAGGCCCCGTTCGGAGCGCGCAGCAGGTTGATTTTCTGGTCGCTTAAACGTTCCAGGACTTCTTTGGAAGTATCGAGCTCTTTCATGAGGGCATCAGCTGTCAAGGTGTTTAAATCAACATGACGCCGCCCATGGGAACCAATTTCGTGGCCATCCGCGGCAATGTGCTTGACTAGCTCCGGTTTTGTTTCGGCCCACGGAGATGAAAGAAAGAAAGTGGCCTTGATATTTTCTTTTTTTAGGATATCCAAAATCGGCTGCACATTTTCTTCGCCCCAGCTGATATCAAAAGTAAGCGCAACCTGCTTTGTTTCGGTCTTGACGGAGTAAATCGGCTTAGAATTTCCGGTAACAACGGATACAACCTGTTCTTTGTTTACGGCCAAAACCGCAATCAGCATCAGGATCACAGTCCCCACCGCCAGCTTTTTTCTGTTCACCACAAAGACGCTCATTGTTTATCCCCCCTTAGAACCATGCTTATTCCGGGGAGCCGTAAATCATGTTAAATATTAAAAGGAGGTGTCGATAAAGACGCCTCCTTTCAGCATTTAAAGTTTAAATGTCTGGTATGATCCACCGTATATCGCGGTGGCATTATTTTGGCCAGCGAACCCCAAAAATGATTTCCAGCAGATCGATCTTGAAAATGATTCTGAGGAGCAGGTGTAATACCAATAAAGAAATGAAAACGACCACGGCAACCTTGATAATCCAAAAGCCGATACTCAGGATGATGCCGAGCAGCGGTTTTAAAACCAGGTAGGCCAGATAAAGGCAGAGCATGAAAATCAGGACTTTGGCGATGATCCAGAGAATATTTTTTGAAGATGGGCTTTTTGTGCTCATTACAATCCCTCCTGCAGGATGATTTACTTCATTGTTTTCAAGAGCAAAAACATTCATAGCGCCGGTTTGCTCCCTTAGATTCAGTATAGCATATTATAGACCAAATGAAGTTGCCCCAACTCATATATTGTAAAGAAAATTCAGGTATTGTGAAGAAAATTCACATATTTTGAAGAAAATTCAGGAGGGATACCATGGAGACCACACTGGAAGTATGGAGGAAGTATCTGGAAAATGGAATCAAATGCTTGGGTGACGGAAACACTGAAGAAGCTGAAAAAAGTCTGCAGATAAGCCTTATCGAGGCTGAAACACTGGAAATACCGGTGATTATTGCTTTTTCCCAGCGCTTGCTCGCAGCGGTCCAGGTAAAAAATAACAAATTGAATGATGCCGAAGCCGGATTCCGAAGGGCACTGGCCTGCTGCAAACAGCTGCATAACAATAAGGGGATTGCTGAAGCCAGGGCCGGATTGGCCAGCGTTTATTTCAGCCAGGGGAAGAATGCCAAAGCCATTTATTTATATAAGCAGGCTATCAGGGACTATCCGAGAGAAGCATCATCCCCGCGTTTAGCGGCCTTGTACTCCGATCTGGGCCAGGTTTATATAAAAATTAAAGAGTGGCAGGCTGCAGAAGAGACTTTTCTGCATGCCGAGAATCTCTGCCGGAAACATGGTTATCTGAGTGGGGAGGCAGAGCTCAGCCTCTGTTTGGGAGAAATGTATTACAGTCAGGGGCAGAGAATTGCGGCGCAGGAAAGATTTTATCATGCCGCGAAGATCTATGCCAGGTTAGGCGAACAGGTTTCTCTGGCTAATGCGCTGCAATATATCGCCTTCTTGTACTTTGAAAAAGACAGGCTGCCGGAAGCCCTGCTTTTGCAGCAGAGAGTTGTTGCGCTGTATTTGAAAAACGGCCGTGATCTTGAAGTCAGTGAAAGTTATTTCATGTTAAGTAATCTTCTTCAATGTTCGAAATTGTTGGATGAAGCAATCAGCAGCCTTGAGTTGTCCATTCAATACCATCAAGGAAGCGAATTCGGCTTTGCTGTGCGTTATTACAGTCTGGCCATCCTGTTGATTATGAAACAGGACTACTCGGAGGCGAAAAAACAGTATCTGGAAGCTCTGAAGTATTTCCAGTTCTTTGGTGACAGCTCCAAGATCGGCGAAATCAGCGAGGAATTAACATATCTTATCCGCTATGAGGATACTTTGTTTCAGGAGAATCTGTACAAACTGCTCGGCAAAAGGTTTTATGACGAGCCGGAACTGCCGAAAGGAGAAGCGATGTTAAAGCTTGCCAATCTTTTGATGAAGAAAGGTAAAAATATGGAAGCGCTGCGCTGCGGCTGGATCGCGCTGGTGTACGCCAGGTCGCTGCAGGATGAAACAAAAGAAATTGAGCTGCTGATTCAGGATTTGTCCCAGACTATCAGATATCAGAAAAAGACCTCCCGACTTTATCGGTAAAATCGTCTTAGAGCTTTCAGAATGTAATTATACTTTCTGATATACCGAAAAAGGACTGTGAAAAAAATTGGGAATAGGTTAGAATAGATTATAAGCCAAAATAAGGTGGAGATGTTCACTTGAATCATCATGATCAGGTTCTGCTTGAAAGCTTTGAACGGATTTATTGTCTTTTAGAAAAAGAAACCCAAAATTTAACGGAGATCAAATCGGCTTATGCTGAAAAAATTCGCCAGTGGGAGGATGAGATCAAAGCGTATGCGATGATGATAGAGGAAATCTCCGTTCCGGCCAGGTTTATTCTTGAGCATATCCTGTCCCTGAAATTTAAGTCCGGTCAGATGGCAGTGGAAGCTGAGAATATCACCCAGGGTTTTTCTGGAATAGGGGACATCCGTGTGGAAAAATTCGGCATTATCAAAATCTCCACTGGAAACTTACAGCTTAGCTGGCGCGATGAACTGTATAATTACTTATTTTATCCTGATAAGGTGGAATTGCGGACAAACGACGAAAGGACGACGATTAAACTGTTCTTTTCCCAGCAATTTGACGGGAAGGATATTCAAAGATTTTCTGCGGTTACGGAAAGCCGTCAGTTGTTATATATTCACCCAGCATTGAAAAAGTATTTAGAGCCATGTCAATCCTAAAATTTTAAATATAAGATTTATGGTTGACATGGTACTGTAGGAGTAAAAGTTTTAAACAATTGAAGGGAGCGCTGAGAATTGAATTATACGAAAGAAGATGTCTTGCGAGAGGCGTATGAAAAGGGCGTAAAATTCATGAGACTTCAGTTTACCGATATTTTCGGAGTATTAAAGAATGTCTCTATTCCGGTAGAACAACTTGAGAAAGCCCTGGACGGAGAAATGATGTTTGACGGTTCTTCCATTGAAGGCTTTGTGCGTATTGAGGAGTCGGACATGTACCTAAGACCCGACCCTGACACATTTGTCGTTTTCCCGTGGAGGCCTGCTGAAGGCGGGGTAGCGAGACTCATCTGTGATGTCTATAATCCTGACGGGACGCCATTCAACGGTTGCCCCCGCAATACACTAAAAAAAGTACTGGCAGAAGCCTCAGAAATGGGTTTCAAATGCTACATAGGACCGGAGCTGGAATTTTTCCTGTTCCATGTCGACACGGAGGGCAGACCGACCCTGATTACCCATGATAAAGCTGGTTATTTTGACATGACACCGGTTGATTTAGGGGAGAGTGCCAGAAGAGATATGGTTCTGGCGCTGGAACAGATGAATTTTGAAATTGAAGCCTCCCATCATGAAGTTGCTCCCGGACAGCATGAGATTGATTTCAAATATGCCGATGCCTTGGAAATGGCTGATAAAATGGTCACCTTCAGATTTGTCGTCCGGACGATTGCCCAGCGGCACGGACTGCATGCGACATTTATGCCGAAACCGATCTTTGGGATCAATGGCTCCGGAATGCATGTCAACCAGTCTTTATTCAAAAATGGCAAAAACGTTTTCTATGATCCGGAAGGACCGATGAACCTTTCGAGCGAAGCGTATCATTATATTGCCGGCATTATGGAGCATGCGAAGGCTTTCACAGCGATTACCAATCCTACGGTCAATTCGTATAAAAGGCTCGTTCCGGGCTATGAAGCGCCCTGCTATATTGCCTGGTCGGGCCGCAACCGGAGTCCGCTGATACGTATTCCGGCCAAGAGGGGTTCTTCAACCCGTATTGAGTTAAGAAGCCCGGATCCTTCCTGCAATCCTTATCTGGCTTTATCGGTCCAGATTAAGGCCGGACTGGATGGGATCAAACGGAAACTTAACCCGCCCGAAGCCGTTGATTTGAATATTTTTGCCATGGATGACAGGCAAAGAAAAGAGATGGGGATTGACTCGCTTCCCGGAGATCTCAAAGAGGCTTTAACGCTATTAAGCAATGATGAAATCATCAAAGATGCCCTCGGCGAGCACATCTATTCCCGATTTGTTGCAGCAAAGACCGAAGAATATGACAGCTTCCGCATCGCCGTGCATAAATGGGAAATCGACAGATATCTCGAAATATATTAGCCGCAGAGCACGCGTAATGATAGATGGCTAAAATTGTCAACCTAGGCAAGGGTTAGGGATATATTCCTTAACCCTTATTCTTCCCTGGTACCGCGTTGAATTATGTTAGCTATCCTGCTCCGCCCACAGCGGAACTGTGGCCCTCCATGACATTAACATAAAAAATTGGTGAGTAAGTTTTCTCGTAGGGGGTATTCTAAACAGTGTTTATCAGCCAGTTCAACCAATTAGCTTTTCAATACATAGAGAATTATGAAGTACAAAAGGCGCCCCCGGTTACGATAATTGCCGGACAGGAAGGACTGGGCAAGACCCAGCTATTGAATTGTATCCTGCAAAAAATGAAGCCGCAAAAGGTGAAGACTGTCCTGATCGATGCGGATAAATTTTCAAAGAAATTTGCGTTTGCAGCCCAAAATGGGAGCCTTAACAGCTTTCGTCGCTCTGTGCGTTCCAATGACCTTTTCCTGCTTGATAATATTAATGTGCTGCAAGGGAAAAAGAAAACACTCGAAGAACTGTTTCATACCGTAGATACCATTCTGGCACAAGGCGGAAAGACGGTCATTACATATCAGGGCAGTACACCCAACTTTGACTTTTTGAACCAGCGGTTTGCATCAAGGCTTAAAAGCGGATTTTTCCTCTATTTAAAGGACCCGGCAGCCGAGGAGATCGAGCATTTCATCGCGTATCGTCTTACCGGAGATTTGTTTCAGGAGATCCTGCCCTGCCAGTCGGCGCTTCTTTCCGGAATTAAAAATATGAAGCAGGCTGTAAAGATTGCTGAACAGCTAAAAAAAGACATTCAGCCGGCAAACTTTGCGGAGGAGAAAATCCATGTACCTCAGTCCGAAAAATTATTTCACTTTCCACGCATTGGAGAACAGGCCAATCTCGTTGTTTCTATCGTTTGTGAATGCTGCGGTTTGGAAAAAGACAAAGTCCTGGGCAGTACGAAAAAAAGGGAGATTGTGGAAGCAAGGCAAATGGTGTATCTCCTGCTGCATGAGATATTTCAGTGCCCCTATCGCGATATTGCGTCCTATTTTCGAAAAAACACCGGAAGTCTGACAAATCAGTCTGAAAAGATACGGGAGAGAAAACAGGCGTTGTTTGAAACTTTATGTAAAAAACTGTATAATGCTGAAAAGGAGAGATCTTATGGGCGCGGATAGCAAGGTTGCAGTTTTAACCAGCGGAGGGGATGCTCCCGGAATGAACACCGCGATACGGGCGGTTGTTCGCAAGGGCATTTACCATGATCTCCGGGTATATGGGGTTTTCCATGGTTATGATGGGCTTCTGCGCGGTGAAATAAAAGAAATGGAGCTGGGTTCAGTTGCAGATATTGTGCATCGCGGCGGAACAGTCCTGAAAACTGCCAGATGTGAAGAAATGTTTACAGCTGAAGGCCAGCGTCAGGCCGCGGATCAGCTGAAGGCCAAAGGAATCGAAGCGCTCGTGGTCATTGGCGGAGATGGTTCTTACCGCGGAGCAAAAAAACTTGCCGAATGGGGTATCAAAGTCATTGGCGTGCCGGGTACGATTGACAATGACATTGCCGGCACAGATTCAACGATTGGTTTTGACACGGCGGTGAACACCGTTGTTGAGGCTGTAAGCAAATTAAGAGATACCGCTTCATCCCATGAACGGACTTTTCTTGTCGAAGTCATGGGCAGAAACTGCGGAGATATTGCCCTCCACTCAGGACTCGCGATTGGTGCCGAATCGATCCTGACTCCCGAAATTCCTTTTGATCTTCAGGAAATCAGTGAGAAACTGCTGCGGGGATATCGGAGAGGAAAAAATCACAGTATTATTATTTGTGCCGAAGGAGCAGGGGATATCCGTGAAATTGCTTCAGGCTTAAAAAAATATTCCGGATTGGAAAACCGAGTGACGATTCTCGGTCACATTCAACGCGGAGGAGCGCCCTCGGCGGCCGATTCTTTGCTTGGAGCAATGATGGGCGGCAAGGCCATTGAAGCGCTGATGGAGGGAAAATCTGAGGTGATGATCTCTCATTTCCAAAATGAGATTGTGGACAGGCCACTGGAACTCGCTTTTAAGGAAAAGAAAATGTTTAACCGTAAGCTCTATGAGCTGGCTAACGAGCTGGCTATTTAACGATATATAACTTTGCGAGGTGGAAAGAGAAGTGGAGACTGTTTTTGCCCTTGATATCGGCACCAGAGTCGTTATTGGACTTGTGGCGCAAAAGAGTGAATCGGGATATGAAGTCATAGCCAGTGCGCGGACCGAACATACGCAAAGGGCGATGTATGACGGACAGGTTCATGATGTGAACGAAGTCGCTAAAGCTGTATCCTATGTAAAGCATGAACTTGAGCATAAACTAAACTGCAAATTGACAAAAGTGGCTGTGGCTGCAGCAGGCAGGGCACTTTGTACCGAAACAGCGACGGTCACGAGAGAGGAAGTTCTGCCGACACACTGGGAACAGGAAGAAGTCCTGGCCATGGAAATGGAAGCTGTCCAAAAGGCCATGAAGAAAATCTCGGCTGAAGAGACAGATAATATCCTATTCTACTGTGTCGGATACAGTACGGTGAAGCAGCTGCTCGAAGACCAGCAGATTACAACGCTGGTCGGGCAGAGGGGAAAAAAAGCAGAAATCACGGTTATTTCTTCGTTTTTACCGAGAACGGTTGTCGATGGCCTTATTGCAGTTTTAGCAAGGGCGGGGCTTGAGATGGCCAGTTTGACGCTGGAACCGATTGCCGCCGGACTGGCCGCAATTCCCGGAGATATGAGAAGACTGAATCTGGCCCTCGTGGATATCGGGGCAGGGACAGCAGATATTGCATTTACCAAGGAAGGCACTTTCTTTGCCTATGGAATGGTGCCCATGGCCGGCGATGAGGTCACAGAAGCAATCTGTTCCAATTATCTGGTTGATTTTCAGGAAGGCGAAAGGATTAAAAAACAGCTGAACGGGAACGATCCAAATCCAAACAGCCTGATTGACATCGTCAATTTCTTCGGAGCCAGGTCCTCTGTCACACGTCAGGAAATTCTGGATGTCATTAAACCGACCGTTCAGGTGATTGCCGAAAGGATCGGCGGAGAAATCCTGCTGCTGAATAACAGCTGTTCACCCCAGGCTGTGATCATGGTCGGGGGAGGTAGCCTTACTCCCTTGATGGGAGATATTTTGTCAAAGGTGATTAATCTTTCCCGGGGTAGAATCGGCATTCAAGTCCGCGAAAGGTTGTCCGCGGTCTCCGGCCAGGAAGAAGATTTATTTGGTTCGGATGTCATTACGCCGATAGGAATTGCAATTTCCGCGCTGGATAATAAAGGTCTCCATTATTATGCAGTCAATGTAAATAACACGAATATTCCGTTGTTTGAACTGCAGCTTGCTACGGTGGCGGAAGGGCTTCTCGCAGCAGGCATCCAGCCGAAAACGTTCTTTGGACGTCCGGGATCGGCGCTGATCTATAAGCTAAACGGTGAGATTCAGGTTATTAAAGGAGAGTTGGGAAGTCCAGCGGTGATTACAGTCAATGGCCAGTCGGCCAAGCTGGATCAGAGGCTTAGTCAGGGTGACGAGGTCACCTTTATGCCGGGTCATTCCGGAGAAGATGCCAAAGCGCAGGTCAAAGATGTCATTTCCCGGCCCGCAGCGAAGAAGATTATCTGGGATGGCAAGGAAGAGGAATTCAATCCGTTCATCTATCTGAACAATAAACCGGCAGATGAAGAAGACTGGCTTGAGGATGGCTGCAGCCTGCTTGTAAAAATGAATGAAACGCTCTATGATTTACTGGCCATGAAAGGCATTAATCTCAATAAAATAAACAAAAAGAAAATCAAAGTCAACAATCAGCCCCGGGAACTGGTATCGGATATGGAGATTATCGTCAATGGTTACGCTGTAACCAAAGACTGTGTTATTAATAACAACGATCGTATCGATATTCTTGAGAAAAAAATATTGATCAGGGATTTGGCGCTGGAAGCCGAACCGATGATTTTTACGGTTAACGGAGAAGCGTTCAGTTTACCGCCGCTTGAAGCAAAGATCTACTGCAAAGGAAGGGTCATTCAGGAAGATGAGCCTATCGAAGACGGTATGGAAATCAGAGTGGAAGGTTTTTCGCGCAAACCCATTTTGTCGGAACTATTTCCGTATATAAATCTTGCTGAAAACTCAATTTCGGGCGGAAAACTGGAAATGCAGGTCAATGGCAGTGAAGCTCATTTTACGACCGAGCTGAATCAGGGAGACCGTATTATTGTCAACTGGATCAACAAATTTGCGCTCGCCAGATAAAAAAAGAAAACCCCCAGCTGGGGGCGATAGGCCAAGGGCCTAGGTGGAAAGGGTTAAGGAGTATACACCCAGCAGTATAGTCGGAAACAGCTGTACTTGTCCCGTTTTTTCACCCAACAGCATGTTCTGGAGGGTGAATAGTTCAGGAGAGCGGTTTAACGCACTACATGGACCGCGTCATTTCTTCATCACGGCTCCGATACTCCCACCGATCACACCCGCTATGGGACTAATCAGGACTTTCTTGAGCAGTATTTTCCAAGAAGGATCACCCGCATAGAAAATGTAATAAATCAATAGGGTGACCACAAAAAAACCGATTCCAACAGCCAGTCCGTACAGAAGTCCTCTTGCTCCGGATTGATACGCAATGTAAAAACTGGCGATGAGTACGCCAATTCCGGCAGCGAGCAGCGAGTAAAGGAAAGATTCCTGCACCGAAGTAAAAAAGTAGACCAGACTCAGAACAACGGTCAGCAGAAATGAGATAACAATGGCCAGCGCTATACCTTTGGTAACTAACGACAGCTGAAACGGTTTTGACATACGGCAGCCTCCCTTTTCTCCAATTTCTGTACACCATATGCTTGGCCCATATAACTTATGACTTAAAAGCTTAGACAAAGTTTGAAATAAAAAAGGTTTAGGGAGAAGGCGATCAAGATGAAAAAAATGATTCCAGATTTTAAAAAGATGAGCGAACAGGAAAACAAGATTACGATGCTGACAGCCTATGATTTTCCGACGGCACGAATCGTGGAAAAAGCCGGCGTCGATGTAATCCTTGTGGGTGATTCGCTTGGGATGGTCATCTTAGGATATGACTCAACCGTTCCAGTGACAATGGAGGATATGCTGCATCATGCCAAAGCTGTCCGCCGGGGTGCTCCAAGTACTTTCATGATTGTGGATATGCCTTATCTGACCTATGCGAGGCCTGAAGATGCGTTGCGCAATGCCGGAAGGCTGATGCAGGAGGGTGGAGCCGACGCTGTTAAACTCGAGGGCGGGGAGGAATACCGCGAGATTATCAGCTTTCTGACCAAAGCCGGGATTCCTGTTGTCGGACACATTGGTTTGACGCCTCAAACCGCCGGCCTGCTGGGCGGATATAAAGTCCAGGGAACAGAAATACACAGCGCTTCCAAACTTTTGCGTGATGCCGGAATTCTGGCTCAAGCCGGTGTTTTTATGCTGGTCCTGGAAGCAATACCGGCGCTACTCGCGGCAAAGATCACACAGTCGATATCCGTACCGACCATTGGCATTGGTGCCGGAAATCAATGCGACGGCCAGGTCCTGGTTATTCATGACATGATTGGCGCTTCGGACAAGACTGTACCGACTTTCGTCAAACAATACGCAATGATTGAATCCCTGATCGTTGATGCTGTGCAAAAATATTGCGCGGAAGTCAAAGACACCGCGTTTCCTTCCGACAAACATTCTTTTTCCATGAAGGAAGAGGTTTTAAACAAGCTGACCTGACAGACAAATAATTTATTAATTTTTCGAAATAGTTTTAGCAGGCTTAATATTATTTTTAAAAAATTAATATATTTTTACAATTTAAGTGAAAATAATCATTAATTTATGATATAATACAATAAACTATTTGGTTGTTTTATTTTTGCTTGGAAGGATGAATAACATTGAAGCTGAAAGATAAGACGTACAATAAGTTCTTGGAGTTTTTTGAGAAGGTGTCCAAGAAACATGAAGAAGATCAGTTTGAGATTGCCTATTCCGAAATACAACGTGAGACAGGCGTGGCAAGTATTACCCTGAAAAAAGCGCTGAAGGTGCTGGAAGACGACAAGATTATTGAAATCAATCAGGGCAGAAATACCCGATATGGCAAAATCAGGTATCTAAATAAATTGAATGCCAATTCAAAAGATCCCGCTAATAGAACAAGAACGCTTGCTTTAGTGGATGATGGAACGGTGAATCCAGGGACACTGCATCAAATCAAGAATATGTCCAGTCTCGTCGAACAGCTGCGGCAGAGGGTACGTACCCAGGAGATGACGATTTCTGTGATTTTGGACAGACTTGCTGATTTGGAAGATAGAGTGCATCGCTAAAACATAATTGGTTTTCCAGTTGTTTCTAGAGGATTTTTCTTCACCCCGGTGTTATAATAGCTATGATGCTGCTCTGTTTGTATGGACTATCATGGTTTTGATCCTATTTTTTTCTCGGGAACTGAGTAGTGGCAGGTCGTGTACATCATGCTTTGCAAAAAGAAGATGGAAAGATCTGTCTAGGTACCCACCTGCATGTGCAGGGTCAGAAAACCAGATGTCTAACGGCAAAGCGGGAAGAGGATGTCCAACGGACATCCTCTTTAAAATTTATGAGGAATTCTATGGAGGAGAAAGTGTCTAATTCTAAATTTCTGGCTATAATTCCGTTAATGGTTTTAATATTGTTTGAGACGGTCTCACGCGGAAGTTTCGTCCATACACTGGTCTGGGTAGTATGCCAACCGAATCAATTTATTGCCACGTATGCTATTCTATTTGGACTGATTAATGCTTTTTATCTTTTGCCCCGGCGTTTGTACCTGTCCATTGCAGTAGTCATTCTAACCGGCCTTTCCTTTATTGCGCTGGTCAGCAGGGAAAAACTACTCCTAAGAGGAGAGCCTTTGCTGCCCTGGGATTTAAACCTTGGGAAGGAAGCCGCGAATATTTCCCAGAGCTTTCAGGATCTGCCGATCGCTTTTATGTTGGGACTCGTGATTTTGCTCATCGCTGCGATCATCCTGATCATTCGTTACATACCTAGAGAAGAGTACCTTTCGGCTCAAAAAGTCCCCATTGCGGTACTGTCTTTTCTCTTGCTGTTTAATCTGGTTGCCCATACTTCTATGCAAAAGACCTTCAACTGCCGGCTTGTAAACTGGAGCCAGCAGTCCAATTACGAAGAAAATGGCTTGATTATAGGCTTTATGATGAATTATAAAGCCTATTCGGATAATGCTCCGGCTTCTTACCAAAAAGAAGAAATTGAAAAGATCATTGCTCAGACCAAAACTGATTACACGGTTGATCCGGATTTTACCCCAAATGTCATCTTTGTGCAAAGTGAGGCTTTCTGGGATCCGACGCTGATGAAAGAAGTAAGCTTCAGTGAAGATCCAATTCCGTATTTTCATTATCTGCAAAAAAATTATTCAGGCGGAAAGATAGTTGTTCCTGTCTTTGCCGGAGGAACGGTGAATACAGAGTTTGAAGTTCTAACAGGGTATTCCTGCCAGTTTCTCCCGGCAGGGATCATTCCGTATGTCCAGTACGCAACCAGGGATATGGATGCTCTGCCCGCAATTTACAAAAAGCAGGGCTATGAGGCTACGGCAATTCATACTTACCATAACTGGTTTTACCGCCGCAATATTGTTTTCGAAGAGATGGGATTTGACAAATTTATCAGCAAGGAATTTTTTACAGATCCGGAGAAGAAAGGAACTTATATCCGTGATACGGAGCTTACGAAGAAGATTCTGCAGCAGCTTGGACAGAATGATAAACCCGATTTTATCTATGCGATTTCTATGGAGGCTCATGGACCTTATGCGGAAAAACCTAATGCCGGAAATACGATTCAGGTTCAGGGCGACTTTTCAGCTAAAAATAAAATACTTCTGGAGAATTACGTCAATACGATTTCTGACGTCGATCAGTCCCTGAAAGCATTGATTGAAGGTCTAAATAAGATTGATGAACCAACGATCGTTGTTTTTTACGGAGACCATTTGCCTTTGCTCGGCAATAGTTCAGAAGTGTACAAAGAAGCTGACTTTTTTCAGGATGGAGGAAGTTACAGCGATTATTTAAACAAATATACGGTGCCATTTGTTATCTGGGACAATTTTTCTACCCAGAAAGATAAAAATATTTGCATTTCTTCCAGCTTTTTGGGGCCATATATTCTGGAAAAAAGCAAAAAAGAAGGAAATACGCTGATGGATTTCCTCTATTCCTTATATGAAAAAGGGTCGGACGTGATGGCCGCCGCGCAATATCAGAAGAATGAAAAAATCACCGAAGCAGAATCCGCGGACTATGAAATGCTGCAATATGATTCCCTGATTGGCAATGCGTATGTCTATGAGCTTAAACCACAGGATAAACCTGTTCAGAATGCTTTGTACCTGCTTGGAGAACGTTTTCCCAAGATCGAAAAGGTCCTTCGTCTGAGTGGAAATGTGATTCAGGTTCAAGGGGAAAACTTCCTGCCGGATTATCAGATTTATATTGATGATACCCTGGTTAAAACGAAGTACGTAAGTAATACTGTCTTAACAGCCGTCTTGCCGAAATCAATCCAGAATGAGACTGAGCCTGTCAGCCTTCTTTTAAAGATGATCGATAGCCTCAATAATGTTATTTCGGAATCAAACACGTATTCATTCTCGTGTACGGATGGCGCCTCCATCGATGATAAATAAGCGCGGCCATCCATTACGGAGATTAAACCCAAAGCGAATGTATTTGCGTTTTATGGTGTACTGTTGGCCCATTCTTCATCAAACAGCGCTGCAACTTTTTTGGCGACAGCAGAGGAAGGGATAGTCAAAGAACCTTCGTGATTAATAACAAAAGAAGGATATGTCCAGGCAGAATTGGAAACAAACAGCGTTGTCTGATCAAAAATACCGAAATTCGCACCCATCGCTTTTTTGTCAGGATGATTGTAATAGCGCAATTCGATGTGGGCGTCCTTTAATTCCTGAATAGCATCGGGCGAGGTAATTGCACTGGAAAGGCTGACGATCACTTTCACGTTACAGCCTCTTTTTTTTGCCTCCAACAGGGCATCGATTATATCGTCTTTACTCAGTTGTTCGGTTTCTATTAAGACCTCAGACGCAGCAGCGTTGATTAAATTAAGAAGCTGCTGTTTAACATTGACAGCAATGGCAAAGGTAATATTGTCTTCTGGTAATTTGGAAGTATCCGGTAAATCAAGCGACAGTGTTGTCGTATAGTTCCAGTCTTTGCCGAAGGATTTGTCCATGACACCGACAGAGTCTCCGGATAGTTTTACAGCCATGCTGTGCGCATCGAAGCCTTTGGCGGTCCAGTCCTTTCCGTAAAAAACAGCCGTTTTGTGATCAACAACCATATAGCGTACTGTCTGGTACTGTCCTTTCTCAGCAGGATAGTACTGGACCGATATGTTTTCATTTTTTAGTGCTTTGATGGTTGAGGTATTATCTCTCTGCCATTGATCGAGCAGCAGTCTGACTTCGATGCCCGAATGCGCTTTTGTAATCAGTAAATTAATGATTTCCTGATCATTCAGACTGGACAGCTCGATATAAATGGATTGTTTGGCCTGATTGATTACATTCAAAGTTAGCG
The DNA here is from genome assembly GCA_009910795.1 of Dehalobacter sp. CP. The sequence goes on from VMEE01000083.1 coordinate 135,927, forward strand.
GACGGATAGCGGCTCCGTCTAGGTAAAGCGCACCAGCTGGCAAGTTTGATACTGGATTGGACTCATCATCAGCGGAAAACGAGAATATTTTGCTGCATCCGGACATCGTTGGGACAGATATCACGATGATCATCAGGATGATCAGGAAGGGTACTTTTGCTTTGGACAAAATATCAGCCTCTTTACCAATAAATTGAGCTTTGGCAACTCTTCTCTTATTATACATATTTTTAGAGATAAATAACGAAAAAAATAGTTCCAATTGGAAAAATATCTGATTGAAAGGCTATTTGATGAGCGGTTTTCCAGCCAAACAAAAGGTAAATCATGGAAAGAGGAAGAATAACTATCCAGTACCATGTTAACCTGAATCTACAATAATTTTAAGGTTAACAAGGCACTCGTCTTTAAAGAAGATTTTATATTTAGGGGTGTTGATATGGGAAACCGCTTGCGTCTCAAGACAAAAATGCAGATTAATTGGCTGCTTTTCATGGGTGAAGAACAGCAGGCTCTAGAAATCCTGTTTGGAATCTTAAACACAGAAAATATCTCCGATGCCCTGTATCTGGCAGAAGTGAAAACACTGATTGATCATAAGGTTTTCAAGGAAGCTCAGGCCTATTTGGAAGCAGCAATCATCTATAGCGAAGAGCCCGGACAGCTGGCCGAAGTGCATTTTTTACTAGCCCGCTGCTGTCATGGACAGGGCTTTGTCAATGATGCTTTGATTCATCTCGAAAATGCGCTTCAGCTGGAAGCGAACAGTACGTACTGGAATCTGCAGACGGATTGTTATCTCGAACTTGGGGAATGGCAGGAAGCTATTTATTGTCTGGATAAGTCTCTGCGTTCCTCACCTGGAGATGCCGATATCCTTTTTCGACTTGGCAGCATCTATCAGTTCCAGGGGCAGCACAGGGAAGCTTTAAACTGTTTCAGCGGCTGCTGTAAAGTGAAGCCGTATCAGCCGGAATACTGGGAAATGAAAGCTGAGATGCAGCTGAAAATGAATCAGACCGAGGATGCGGTCGAATCTTTCCATAAAGCGATCAAATGCGGGGGGCATTTCAGCCTGATGTCCAGGCTGGCCTACTGCTATGCGCAGACCGGCCAGCAGAGCAAAGCCCGGAAGCTGTTCCAGAAAGTATTAAAACATGACCCGGATGATCTTGATGCCCTATGCAATCTGGCCGGCATTTACCACGAGTTCCAGCAGGACGACCAGGCTTACCGATTACTCAGAAAAGCCTATACGCTCAAGAATAACGACACCTTGCTGCTGAATAATTTAGGCTTTATCTGTTTTCAGCTCGGAAGAACGCGCAAAGCAATTGAGTATTATCAGAATGCCCTGAAAATTGATCCGGAAGATAAAACGGTGCTCTATAATTTAAGTGTCTGCATGACCGAAAAAGGGCTGTGGGACGACGCCAAAATTATCCTGGAACGACTGGTCTCCATGGATAGCAAAAACAGCGCGGCCTGGATCCTGCTTGGAAATACGTATGAAGAAATGTCCAACACGAAGGTGGCAGTCGATTGTTACAATAAATCTTTTGGTTTAACGGTTAAAAAAGCCATTTAAGATCAGACTTCCCAAAGAGGTTTCATTATCATTTATTTTCTGGTACAATTATAGAAACGTTTTTGGGGGGCATTACCATGGCAGACTGGAATCCAGAAGCCTATTTAAAATTTGAGAAAGAAAGATCCAAACCGTCACGTGATTTAGTCAGCCGTATTAAGCTTGAACAGCCTGAAAATATTCTGGATGTGGGCTGCGGCCCAGGTAATAGCACCCGTGTTTTAGCGGAGAGATGGAAGAATGCGGCGATCACAGCCATTGATAATTCACATGCCATGCTTGAAATTGCCAAAGCCACAAATCCGTCAGTGCGTTGGTTATTACGGGATGCGGGACTGGACATTTCCAACCTTGGCCAGTATGACCTCATATTTTCCAATGCGGCCTTCCAATGGATTCCTGATAATGATCTTCTTATCTCCAGACTGTTTGCCATGCTGAAACCCCGCGGTATATTAGCCGTCCAAGTTCCGTTTGTCAATGAAATGCTGATTCATCAGCTGCTTTTAGACCTCGTATCCTCTGCGAAGTGGTCCGGTTATTTTAATCACATCGCGATTTCCTATAAGGTCCATGCTCCTGAATATTATTATGATGTTCTCTGTGATTTAACACCGGAAATCGAATTATGGGAAACCAGGTATTATCATTTGATGAACAGTTATGAGGATATCCTGGATCTGTATCGAAGCACCGGGTTGAGACCCTACTTGGATTGTCTTCATGAAGACGAAAAGCAAAAAGAATTTGAGAATGATCTGATGCTGGAAATTATGAAGTATTATTCCGGCTCGAAAGACGGTAAAATTTTATTTACCTTTGACCGTGTATTCTTTACAGCAACGCGGTGCTTTGATTAGCATTGACGTTAACTTTAATTAGCAGAAAATATTTGTATTGCGCATAATATGAAGAAGATGGCGGGACGCATCGGAACTAAAGTTTCGTTACGTCTCCTTATTTTTTATACCGTAATCTGCTGAGTGAGCATAGTCTGATTGGGGAATAACAATTTTGTCCCGTGCTGTCGTTTCTTTACTTATATCCGTAGATTTGTTAAAGTAAATTTAAAGAAAAGGAGGCTTTTTGGCATGAAGTTAGTCAAGGAAAAAGACTTGCCGGGGATCGGGAAAAAGTATCAGCTGGACACCCGGTCTGGAGATAAGCTGGTTGTGATCGTCCATGATGACGGGCGCCGGGAAATGTATCACTATTACCTCGAGGATCCGAATGAATCGATCTCGATGGTAACACTTGATGATGAAGAATCGCGTTGTATTGCCTCTATTCTGGGCGGAATGGCCTATCGCCCCAAAGATCTGGATACTGTTGAGGTAGCCATCGGGGATATGGTACTCGAATGGTACAGGATTGAAACGGGGGCTTATGCGATTGGCAAATCAATCGGTGAGATGCAGGTCCGGAAGCGGACCGGCGGGACGATTATTGCGATGGTGAAAAAAGACCAAAATAAAACGATCAATCCCAATCCTGACATCGTTCTTCAGGAAGGTGCGACGATTGTCATTCTGGGAGAAAAAGAACAGGTGAAAGCTGCTAAGGGACTCCTGTTTCACGGGAGTGTTCATTAATGGAGCATTTGATACTGGAAGTTGGTCTCGCTCTGGCTTTATCGGCCGTGGCGGGGATGATAGCCGGTAAATTGCGGATTTCCATTGTGCCTATTCTGATTATTGCGGGGATGGTTGTTGGACCTCATGCTCCTCATATCGGGGTATTTGATTTCAGGTTTATTCAGTCAGCCGCGCTCATCGACTTCATGGGAAAGATGGGTGTTTTATTTTTACTATTCTCTCTCGGATTAGAATTCTCAATCAAACAGCTGATGGCATCGGGACCGTCGATTCTCCGCAGCGGCCTCATCTATATGCTCATCAACTTTTCTGTTGCGCTGCTGTACCCATTGCTTTTAGGTTGGCCCGTCAAAGAAATCCTGGTCGTAGCAGGGATGATGACAATTTCGTCAAGCGCTATTGTAGCTAAAGTCATCGTCGAGTTAAAACGAGCTGCGAACGATGAGACAGAAATTATCCTAGGGCTGATGATGTTTCAGGATGTGTTTGTGGCAATCTATTTATCCGTTGTCTCTGGTTTGGTTCTTTCCGGTTCGACTTCGACCGTTACAGTCCTGCTTACAGCAGTTGTTGCACTTGGATTTATCGGGGCATTTCTGTTTTTGGGCCATAAGCTCGTTCCGTGGCTGAACCGCCGGCTGGATATTCCTTCGGACGAGACATTTTTACTGGTGACTTTTGCGGCGGTGACGTTGGTTGCGGGGATTTCCGAAACCCTGAATATTGCCGAGGCCATCGGAGCAATGCTACTCGGCCTAGTAATGGCGGAGACGGAGCATCGCGAGCGGATTGAACACATTATTGTTCCTTTTCGTGATTTTTTCGGCGCATTATTCTTCTTCAGTTTCGGTCTAAGCATCGATCCTTTTACGCTGGGTGGCGCTGTTTGGCCGGTCCTTGGCGCAGTACTGCTGACGCTTCTTGGCAATACGATTGCTGGATTTATAGCCGGAAGGAGAGCTCAGCTGTCTCATCGCGCTTCGCTCAGGATTGGCTTAACGATCCTGTCACGTGGTGAATTTTCGATTATACTCGCCACACTGGCCCTATCAGGAGGCTTGCTGGGAGTCCTGCAGCCGTTTTCTGCCTTGTATGTGCTTATTCTCGCCATATTGGGCCCCATACTGACCAAGGAATCCAGTCTGGTGTATAAGTTAATTGGGCCGATCCTTAAATGGCCGGAGCTGCCTGAAAAACGCAGGTTAAAACTTTAAATAAAATTATAATGATAAATTGTTGAGAGAATTGCGTATCTGCAGAATATAGTAAAAAAATAATAGTAAAAAAATAATTTGGTCAAATCGAAAATAAATGATACAATTCAAGTTGACCCAATTAATAAAATATTCCGCTAATTTACACCATAACAGGAGGCGATCATGATGGCTATAGATCATGCAAAAATAGAACGAGCTGTAAGGGATATTTTAGAAGCAATCGGAGAGGATCCGGAAAGAGAAGGCCTTAAGGATACCCCCAAAAGAGTTGCCAGATTTTATGAGGAAGCTTTTGCCGGACTTCATGAAGATCCGAGCAAGAACCTGTCTGTATTGTTTTCGGAAAACCACGAGGAAATGGTATTGGTTAGAGATATTCCGATTTATTCAATGTGTGAGCATCACCTGCTTCCTTTTGTTGGACAGGCCCACATTGCGTATATACCGAGACACGGCAAGGTGACAGGATTATCGAAGCTGGCCAGAGTTGCCGAAGACTACGCCAGAAGGCCGCAGCTACAGGAAAGATTGACAAGCCAGATTGCGGATACTGTGAATGAAATGCTTAATCCGCGCGGTGTTATTGTCGTCATTGAAGCTGAGCATATGTGCATGACCGTACGCGGAATTAAAAAACCCGGCGCGCAGACCGTTACATCAGCAGTCAGAGGAATGTTTGAAACCAGCGCTGCCACCAGGGCAGAGGCGTTCTCATTAATTATGGGTAGACATTAATCCAATAATAAGCGGCAGAATGACGGAGGCTAGTTTTGCATGAAAATCCTGCTGACAAATGATGATGGTTATTTTGCTGCCGGTCTCAGGACCATGTATGATGTTTTGGCGGCGGACCATCAGCATGAGATCTACGTTGTGGCTCCGGAAGGACAGCGATCAGCTGTTGGACGGTCTATCACCCTGTTTCAGCCAATCTTCGTGACCCATCATTCCTTGCCAGACAATCATATCGGTGTATCTGTCAACGGCACACCGACAGACTGTGTCAAACTGGCAATACAGGGGGATATTCTTCCTGCCAAGCCGGATTTGATCATATCCGGAATTAATCACGGACCGAATCTCGGTTCGGATGTATTCTACTCAGGTACTGTGGCAGCCGCAATGGAGGGTGCCCTGTTAGGGATACGTTCCATAGCGGTATCACTTGCCAATTATGATTACGAAGACTATATGCCAAGCGCTTTGCTCATCAAACGCTTGATTGATACGAACAGCCCCTTGCTTCAGTATCAGAGCGGCCTCTTGAATATTAATGTGCCGCCCTGCGACAGGGAGGAATGGAAGGGAAAAAGAGTCACCAGACTAGGCAGGTCTGTTTACGACAATGCCTTCGAAAACAGAAAATCTCCTTATGGCAGAGAGTATTATTGGATTACCGGAACGCTCGTTTTTGAAGAAGAACAGGATACCGACCTCAGGGCAATTCAGGAAGGGTATGTTTCGATCACGCCTTTGCACTGTGACCTGACCGATTACGAACGGTTAAAGACGATAGAAAATTTGCTATAGGGAGGAGAAATGTATGGGATTTTGGGTTTTTTTCTTCTATTTTGGTGTGTTTGTTATTATTTTCTGGCTGAGCCGGGAAAAAGGCGGAAAGAATAATCTTAAAAAATTATTTATTATTCCGATCGTTCTTGCTGTCATCATTACGCTGCTGTCTGTGGTAAAAATTTATTTTATTTATAAGATCATACTTATTTTGATTTTTTTGGTCGTAGCTCTGCTTACGTATTGGCAGTGGGGAAGCAAAATCCGAAATTTTTGGCGGTGAAAGTAAAACTGAAGCGTACGCTTGAAGTTGGGACGCTATTTGTTCTTAGGCCAAAACCTTAAAGACCGCCATGTTTTCTTTATTTCTTTCATCGGAATACCTCCTTGAAAAATCAGAATCGCAAAATAGACCATGCTTCCGACAAGAAGAGCGGTAAGACTCAGAAGCAGCGGTGTTTGGCCCGGTACCAGCCATAAGATGCTTTTGAGCACAGCAGTCATAGCAAGCCCGGCCAGGACCGGCTGCAGGATCATGGATTTCAGATCAGCTTGTAGTCCGATGTGCTTGTTTATGGCATAAAGGTTTAAGAAAGCCATCATGGCAAAACCAAATACATAAGTTAAAGCGGTACCCACGAGACCAAATTTCGGAATTCCAGTCAGGTAGAAAAGAAGCGGAATCCGGAATACTGCAGTGATGACCGAATGGGCCAGCGGTAAAAAGGTTTTGCCGAGCCCCTGCAGAATTCCTGTGGTCGTCTGTTGAATATAGGCAAACAGCCCGCCCAAGGCTAATACTTTCAACACTGCAGACACATGGTCACTTTTGAATAGGTGCGTAAGCGGTTCAGCAAAAAAATAAAGTGCAATGACACACGGCAATCCAAGCATAATGGTATAGCGGACCGCGTCTATGCTTTTATTCCTGGCAGCCCGGACATCATTTCGGACCATTGCTTCGGAAATAGCCGGGACAAGCGATGTCGCCAGCGCAAATGTAAAGACACTTGGAAACGAGAGCAGCGTAAGTGCAGTCCCGCTGAACTCTCCAAAGAGAGAGGTGGCGTTCCTGGCCGAATAGCCGGCAAGCTGAAGCTGTTTGGGAATAATGACGGTATCCAAAGAAGACAGCCCTGTAGCCATCAGCCTGCTTCCGGTTACGGGCAAGGACAAACTGATCAGCTCCGGCATGACGGGTTTGGATTGTCCGCCATTTTCATTTCCATAAGGAAGGTGCTTGTGCTGCACCAGATATTGAATCAGGATCACAAGCAAACCAACGATCTCCCCACAGAGCATTCCTGCTGCAAGACCGGCTGCTGCCCATTCAATGCCTTTCTTTAATAAATATACGGAAAGAGAAAAGCCGATTCCGATCCGGAAGATTTGTTCACAAATCTGGCTGACCGCTGAAGGGACCATGTTCTGCAGTCCCTGGAAATATCCCCGGAACGCAGAGGCCACAGATACGATAAAGATCGATGGGATACAGATCTGAAAAACAATTCCGACGCGCTCATCCGCAAAGAAACTGTGAACAATCAGCGATCTGTTCAGGTACAGCGTGATGGTAACCAGCAGACCGGAAATAAATAAAGTCAGGAAAGCTGTCCGGAATACTCTCCGGGCTTCAGCATAGCGGCCAATAGAGACTCTTTCGGCAACCATTTTGGAGACAGCCAGTGGTATTCCTGCTGTGGTTAAGACCAGTGCAGTCATATAGACCGGAAATACCATATAGAACAATCCGTACGCTTCACTACCGATATAATGCATAATCAGGTATTGGTAGACAAACCCGAGCAGACGGTTGACCAGATTCGCCCCAAAAAGAATGACTGCACCATAAATGAGGTTGTTTCTGGGCATTTTTTCCTCCCTGACCGGTACTCTGTCAGAGTACATATAGTTGATTTCTATTCAACTTATGCGCTGGGAAAGGAGGTCATGCTCCAAGTTTTTTCAGGGATGCAGTTTTTTTTAGAGGATTTGTGGAAACCGCAGAGAATTAAAGAGAATTAAACATGTTATAATTTAATATTGAGTGATGTTCGAGTGCAATAGTCTTGTTTAAGTCAAGTTATTAAAAAGAATAGACAAAGGGGAGATTATTCTTGAAAAGCTATGACACCAAGAGTATTCGTAATATCTGTCTTGTTGGGCACGGAGGTTCAGGTAAAACGTCACTGGTAGAGACCATGCTTTTTAATGCCGGAGTAACGAACCGCATCGGGAAAGTAAACGATGGAAACACCGTCTCAGATTACCTTCAAGAGGAAGTACAACGTCACATTTCAATTAGCACTTCATTAATTCCGATCGAGCATAAGGATGTTAAAGTTAATGTTCTCGATACACCCGGTTATTCCGATTTTATCGGTGAAGTCATCAGCGCTTTGCGCGTCGTGGAAACGAGTGTTTTTGTGATCAGCGGGGTTGATGGTTTAGAAGTTCAGGCCGAGATCATCTGGGATCTGGTCGAAGAAAAACAAATTCCTAAAATTATTTTTATCAATAAACTGGACAGAGAAAATGCCAATGCAGAAAAGGTACTGGATCAGCTGAAATCAACTTATTCGAATACTCGTTTTGTTCAAATGCAGATTCCAATTGGCAAAGAGGCAGGATTCGAAGGTGTAGTTGGTCTGTTCCAAACCGACATACCTGATCAATATACAGATGATATTGCCGTATTGAAAGAAGCACTGGCTGAAGCTGCAGCTGAAGCCGATGATGACATCCTGATGAAATATCTGGATGGAGAGTCCCTGAATGATGAAGAATTAAAGACGATCACAGCCAAAGGGCTTGCTCAGAATATGATCGTTCCGGTTTTATTCGGTTCGGTAGAAAAAAATCTGGGCGTGAAGGAATTCATTCAATTCCTGGCAGACAATGTGCCTGCGCCTACACCTATAGACAAAAAAGCCGCGTTGGTCTTTAAGACACTTGCCGACCCCTATCTCGGCAAAATGACTTTCTTCAAATCTTATGGCGGAATGTTTACCAGTGAGACAGTTGTCTACAATGCGAACCGGGAAGTCGAGGAGAAACTCGGCCAGCTGTTTTATCTGAGAGGGAAGAACCAGGATAATACGGCCAGCGTCCAAGCCGGCGATATTGCCGTCGTTGCGAAACTTCAGGAGACAAAAACAGGAGATACTTTTACAACGAAAGAGAAAGGTATCCAGCTGAACGGAATCGAATTTCCAAAACCAGCGCTATCGCTTTCTGTCAAACCGAAGAGCAAGGGTGATGAAGATAAGCTCGGATCCGCGCTGGCTAGGTTAGTCGATGAAGATCCGACCATCAGCGTCGGCAAAAACACAGAAACTAAACAGACGATTTTAAGCGGGCTCGGTGAAATGCAGCTCGATATTGTTGGTGAAAAACTGGCCAGAAAATTTGGTGTTGCCGTCGAGACCGAAGTACCGAAAGTTCCTTACAGAGAAACGATCAAAAAATTGGTGCAAGTTGAAGGTAAACATAAGAAACAAAGCGGCGGCCATGGCCAATACGGACACGTTTGGATTAAGATGCAGCCAAACCCGGAAAAAGACTTTGAATTTAAAGAAGAAGTTTTCGGTGGAGCGGTTCCAAGAAACTATTTCCCTGCTGTTGAAAAAGGTCTGCGCGAAGCAGTTGCTGATGGTTTCCTGGCTGGCTATCCGATGACGAATGTAAAATTCACGTTGTATGACGGTTCCTATCACAGCGTGGACTCGTCAGAAATGGCATTTAAGCTTGCGGCACATCTTGCTTTCAAGAAAGGCGCTGAGATGGCCAACGCGGTATTGATGGAACCGGTCGTTGAGGCCGAGGTCAAGGTTCCTGAAGCTTTCATGGGTGATGTCATCGGAGATCTGAACTCCAAACGTGGCAAGGTTCTTGGCATGGAACCCGATGGCAAATGCCAGGTGATCAAAGCCCATGTGCCCCAATCCGAAATGATGCGTTATTCCATTGACCTCAAAGCTATGACCCAGGGAAGAGGCACGTTCACGACCCAGTTCATCGGGTACGAGGAAGTTCCGGCAAGATTATCCGACGCGCTGGTCGCCCAGCTCAAGAAAGAGCACCAGCATCACGAGTAACGCTGAATGCACGAATAAAGCTGAATGATTGTAGGTAAGCTAAAGCCGCTGACGAATGATTTTGTCAGCGGTTTCTTGTCGCTTGCCGCGCCAACATCTCCGCAGAGGATAAGACCTGCAGCAAGTTAACTCATAGTTAACTTTTTTTATAATTGTTTACGACGATTCCGTTGAGTAAAAAAAATAAGCAGACTATAATGAACTTGAAAATCAAAACTTAAGAATTGAAAATGAGGTAAGATCTATGACCAAAATAAACATTGGAAAAATAATTGCAGCCCGGAGAAAAGAAAAAAGGCTCACCCAGGAAGAACTGGCCGAATATCTTGGAGTATCCAAACCGGCGGTTTCCAAGTGGGAGTCAGGGCAAAGCTATCCGGATATTATGCTTTTGCCTGTATTGGCGGCCTTTTTCAACGTAAGCGTTGATGAGCTCCTGGGGTATGAAGCTCAAATGACAAGGGAGGATATAAGAAAACTGTACCGCAGACTGGCAAATGCTTTTGCTGCTGAGCCCTTTGACCAAACCTACACCGAGTGCCTGGAGACTATCAAGAAGTATCATTCGTGCTGGAATCTGGTTTATTCCATTGCGCAGCTGCTAGTTAACCACGCACCGCTTGCCGGCGGACCAGACCGGATGAACGACGTTTTGCGGGAAGCCTCGGGATATTTTGAGTGTGTGGAAAAGAACAGTGGCGACGCGGTACTGGCCAGAGAGGCGCTTTCCTTGCGAGCCTACTGTTGCCTGGCCCTGCAGGAGCCTGCCCAAGCTATCGAACTGCTCGAAGGCACCGAGGAAGGAACGGTATCAACGGGAATACTACTGGCTAAAGCCTATACAATAAAAGGTGACAGCGACCGCGCCAAACGTTATCTCCAGCAATTTATTTATACAAATATAGCCAATCTTTTCGGAGCTTTTCCCGACCTCATGGCACTTTATGCAGATGCTCCGGAAAAAACGGATGCCTGTCTGCAAAAGGTGCTGAGTCTTGGGGAGGTGTTTCAGCTTAAAGAGATGCAGCCGTCCCATTATTTCACGGTGTATCTCACGGCAGCCGCGCTTTACTCAGCGCAGAACCGTAATGAAAAAGCGCTGGATATGTTGGAAGCATACGCGGATGTCATTTTTCAAAAGAATACTTTCCCGTTAAAACTAAAAGGAAATTCGTTTTTTGACATGCTGCAGCCGTATTTTGAATCTCTCAATTTGGGAGGAGATGCTCCGCGCAGCGATAAACTCATCCGTAAAGATTTAAAGAGCGTTGTGTTGGATAATCCTGCGTTTCAAAGTCTTAAATCGGAGGAGCGTTATCAGAAACTTTGGCGGCGACTTGAATCGATGGAGGAGGAAGTCTGATGGAAGATCTGATGTCCTATTTACCTTTTCTAATTCCGATCATGGTGATCGAACTTGCCCTGGCAGCAGCTGCGCTCGTTCATATTTTCCGGCACAGGACTTACCGCATCGGCAATCAGGTGCTTTGGGTAATTGTCGTTGTCCTGTTCCAGATTATCGGCCCTATCTTGTATTTTACCTTAGGCAAAGGTGACGACTAATGGAAATTCTGAAGCTGGAACATGTCAAGAAAAACTTCGGGGGTCTTCCGGTCATACAGGATTTGAGCTTCTCGGTCTCCGAAAGCTCCGTCTTTGGCCTGATAGGAAAGAACGGAGCAGGGAAGACAACTACCATGAAAATGCTTTTGGGTTTTTTAAAGTCCGACGCCGGAGAAATCAAAGTGTGCGGGGAAAAAGTCGCTTACGGAGACACAAGAACCAACAGGCATGTGGGTTATCTTCCGGATGTGCCGGAGTTTTACAGTTACATGACACCCGTCGAATATTTAAGACTGTGCGGGGAAATCTCCGGCCAGAAGCCTCGCCCAATCAGGAAAAAGACGGAAGAACTGCTGGCCCTTGTAGGGCTGGAGAACAGCAATCGAAAAATAAGCGGTTTTTCCCGAGGAATGAAACAGCGGCTGGGGATTGCCCAGGCTTTGATGAACGAGCCGCGGCTCCTGATCTGCGACGAACCAACGTCCGCGCTTGACCCCGTTGGCAGAAAAGAGATATTGGATATTTTGTCCGTTGCCGGACAGCAGACCGCTATTTTGATTTCCACCCATATTTTATCCGATGTGGAACGGATCTGTGATCATATTGGGATTCTGGACGATGGCAAGCTTGTTTTACAAGGAAAACTCTCCGATATCAAGAATAGCTATCGCCATAGCTCTCTCCGGATCGAGTTGGCGGATCAAGACGGCGTTGCTGTTCTTGCCGGGAAGCTTGCAAATCTTCCGTTTGTATCTGCGGTAGAGGCCAAAGAAAATTTTCTGACCGTCCGCCTTGAGGACGTGGCTAAGGAAGGGCTAAGAATTATGGAACTGCTGCTCAGGGAACAGGTTTTCGTTTTGAAATATGAAGTACTTGAACCTTCGCTGGAAGATGTGTTCTTGGAGGTTATTCAATGAACGGTCTGATCGCTTTTACTAAAAAAGAATTTCTGGAGCAAGTCCGCAGCTATAAAGCCGTTATCATGGTTTCAGTACTGTTCTTATTCGGTATGACGAGTCCCTTACTGGCAAAGATGATGCCCGATATTTTTGCCCAGCTGACCGTTCAGGGAATATCCATCAGCATGCCGGAGCCGACAGTCCTGGATGCCTATGGCCAATTCTTCAAGAATATGAGCCAAATGGGTTTGATCGTCTTGCTGCTTGTCTTTAACGTTATGCTCTCCCAGGAAGTGACACGCGGTACGCTGGTCATCCTTCTTGCCAAGGGGTTGTCTCGATCTGCGGTCATCATGTCAAAATATTTGGCGTCTTTGATTTTGTGGACGGTGAGCTATGTCCTTGCCGCAGTCACCGATTATGGATATACTGTTTATCTGTTTGGGAGCTTCTCCTTGCCTCATCTGTTTTTCTCCTTATTTTGCCTATGGCTGTTCGGTGCTTTTCTCCTGGCAGTCCTTCTGCTGGCCAGCACACTTGCATCGGGGAATTACGGAGGACTTCTTCTGACAGCCACAGTCATGATGGTCCTGATGATCGCGAATGTGTTCCCAGCATTTCAAAAATGGAATCCGGTCGCGCTTGCCTCGGATAACATTACGCTGCTTACAAATGCGGAAGCAATTGTCGGCATGTCCGTAACAGCTTGGACGACGCTGCTGATGATTGTGTTATGCCTGATTCTCTCAATCATAGTATTCAGGAAAAAGAAACTGTAAGGCAAAGCACGATGATGCGTTATTTCATTGACCGCTGACAAAATATTTTGGCAGCGGTCTTTAATTTCCCATAAGGATTTATGGAAAAACAAGGAATGTATTGAACAATGTTGAATTATATGCAATAAATAAATATTTGCCAAAAGAGTAATTGGAATTTTGTAAAGGATGCTGAAATCTGTTTTCTATAAACAAATTTTCAAGCACAATTAATTACTATAGTGGATAACCTTTTTCTGTATATAAATGGAGGGGTGGGCTAAAATGATACTTCTATCACCAGGATTTTGGGCTGCTATGTTAAGTTTTGCACTTGTTATGTGGGTAATTAAAATGCTTTGGAGAATTGACAAGAATGTAAAATCTATTGAGAGAAAATTGGATGCTACTTCAAATAAGAAAGATGATTCATTGTAGGATAAACACAATCTGAGAGAATATGAATGGAATATGCAGACTACGGACGCTGCGTAAATGTAAGCTGTAGAAGGTAAGGAGTGGGGTTATTGGCACAGGTTATAAAAGAGAAGACTACACTGTGCCCCGTAATGGATTTTGTTTGAGTATCCACATAGATTATAGCGGTGATTTAAATGGGGAGATTGATTGAGGATGGGAAAAAATAAAAAGGTAATTATCGGATGGATAGGTGTGTTCATAACCGTTATATTGTCAAGTGTATGGGCTTATTGGGGAGCTTTTGAAAATTTCCATGAAGGCTGGTACTCAACTTCCATCTGGGAAAACCTCTTTATGTTCTTGTTCCAATATATGTTATTTGCTATTATCTTTGTATTATTAGCATTAGTTATATTAAGATGGAAAAGAATAGGTTTTCTACTACATCTAATTTTTGGTGGCTTTTGTATTTGTTTTTTTTCCGGTGCTAGTTTTAATGTGCTAGGATTATTGATTATTATACCTTTTACTGTTCTTGGGCTACTTTATTATTTTGGGGAGCCTGAGCCTAAGAAATGGGCATACAGGTTAATCATAATTGTTCCATTAGTTATTACTTTAGTTATTTCAATCCCTCAAGCTATTAAAGTGTCCCAAAGAATTAATGATAATAATTTGGGAATGAGAATAGTAGAAGGGAATGGTGTAACTCTGGCTTGGGCACCAAGAGGGCCTGGCTGGCCGGATAAAGGGACTTCCTGGAAAGAGGCGCAAGATATATGCAAGTATTTATCAGAGGATGGCACAACCATTATGAAGGAAGAGCAAAATATTTGGCGCTTGCCAACAGTGGATGAAGCAGTTCGTTCTATGATGCTCCACGACGAAAATGCAGGTGGAGTCTGGTATCCGGAAGAAGAGAAGGCCGTCTATGATAGAACGCCAGATAAGGAAACACCTTTATGGGATGTACATTCCAAGGTAATCTATTACTGGACTTCAGATACATCAGTAAAGGATGAACAACAGGCATATGTCATTGTCTATCATGGAGGTATATTTGATAAAAGGAAGATGGGTCAACAAGATTATATGAGTTTTAGAGCTGTCAAAGAGTAGCTCAATAACGCTATAGAAGTGATAATTCTAAGTTTAAGTTGCGGGAATCTATTATTATCAAAGAGCGTCCTTATTATATTTGGAGGTTCATCTTATCGTGCCGACTTCCCAAAACACTTTGTTTGTACATTAAAAGGAAAAATAATAATCATTAATTTTAATGCTCCCCTAAAATAAATTGACTCGACCCTTAGAGTGGGGTTTATAATGAGTGCGAAGGTGGGATGGCGGTGAAGAATCGAATAAAAATTGGCGATTTTGTTAAATTAACTGGAAGTACATTAAAAACAATTATCTATTACCATAAGATTGGTTTACTGCAAGAACCCGAACGCTCACAGGGAGGATACCGCTTATACGGGCCGGAAGAGCTAACTCGTATGCAATTAATCAATCACTTGAAATCCCTCGGGCTGGATCTGAAACGTATTAAAGAAGTATTAGGTGATATACACTACAACAAGACATTGCGGGAAGTCTTACAATCCTTACAAATTGATCTGCTAAACGAGAAGAAAAGCCTTGAGGAACGAATAGCAAAAATCGAATTATTGCTGAGTGAAGACAAAGTACGACTAGATGAGGATATTTATGATTCCCCTTCTTTTCAAATGATCACTGAGATATTAAAACCGGAGCAAATTGAAAACTATGCGCGAACCTGCCCGGAACTCTTCGATCAACAACGAAAATTGTTTGGCATTTTGGATGATTTCCAGTGGGGAGAGGACTACCAGGAAACTTTTCGAGCATTGGCCGGATATTTCCAAGATCACCCTGAGCAATATCAGATTTCTTTGGATTATGGGGTGCGTCTGTCCAACCTTTCCCAACTATCCGAAGATGATCCAGAGATTGAAATTCTAGCTCGGGAATCTGTAGAATTTATTAAAAGTATACCTCAGTTGAGAAAGATGTTATGCAACCAGTCAGGTATAAAGAAACCCCTTGAAAGCTTATACAATGATATGGTAGCCAACGTTATTTCACCGGCTCGGATGAAACATAGGCAACTCTTCCAAAAATATCTTAACTCATAATTTTTTATTACAACATTACTTCTGAAAAGTTTTGTTCCATGGTCATAAAAAGTCATTAGTCATTATTGCTAAGATTGGAGGCGATTTCAGTGGAAGAGAATACTAAACTGTCAAAGCGAAAAGCCTATCTTTTTCCGATAATAATAATGATTGTGATGGGCGTCATCATATTTCTTCCAGCCGGTTCTTTTTGGTTTTGGCAGGCATGGATATGGTGGTTGGGCTTATCTGTACTGATGATTTTTACAACAGCTTTTTTCTTGAAGAAAAGTCCTGAATTACTAGCAAGAAGAATGAAGTTTAACGAAAAAGAGATAACTCGGAAACCCCCTGCCATCCTAAATTTGTATTTTCTCGGATTCATAATTCCCGGTTTTGATTTTCGTTTTCATTGGTCGTCTGTGCCTTTATGGATTATTATCACATCGAATGCTATTGTTTTTTTAGGCTATATATTTATTATCCTTGTCTTTAAAGAAAACAGTTTTGCTTCAACTGTCATCCAGGTCGAGCAAAAACAACAGGTTATAACAACAGGCCCCTATGCCATTGTTCGTCATCCGATGTACTTAGGAATGTTATTAATGTCGCTTTTTTCTCCTCTGGCTTTAGGCTCTTACTGGGCAATAATACCTTCACTCATGATAATACCATCATTAATACTAAGGATAAAAAGCGAAGAGGAAGTACTACTAAAGAGCTTACCGGGGTACAACGATTATTGTTTAAAGACATGTTACCGTTTGATTCCGTCAATCTGGTAATTAGTTTGAAATTAAGGCATGATGACATTTGTCATAAATAATAGATTTAAGGAGCTGACACTGGCATGTTTGAAAGACTGGTTGAAGCAAAAATTCAAGAAGCCATTAGAAACGGCGAATTTGATAACCTTCCTTTGGGCAAACCCATTAATCTGGATGACTGGGCAAGTCTTCCAGAGGATATGCGTGCTGGATATATGTTGTTAAAGAATGCAGGATACGCACCAGAAGAAGTGCATCTGTTAAAAGACATCGGAGAATTACGTGAGCAGTTAGCCGGAAATAATAGCCAAGACGAGAAAGCAATTATCATTAAAAAGCTCAGAGAGACAGAATTAAAATACAATTTATTAAAGGAACTAAGAACCCGAAGAAAATAATTAGTTTTGGTTTCAAAATTTTGTGAAGAAGAAGGGGCGCTGTGCTATCTTTCACCCGGGTTACTTCATGACATATGCTATGTGTTGCAGATTTCATAAGACTAATCAACTAATTTTAGACCGTAAGGCCAAGGGGCGGCCGTCCGTGGCCGACTCGGCTTCGTATTTTATGAGCATACTTTTTTAGGTTGATTTCATCCCTCTTTTTCAGGTAAAATATAATGAAATAATCAACTTGAGGATGGAGATATAGTATTATGCGTATGATATTTGCAGACCGGATGAACAGACTGGGCAGTGAGACGGCTTTTGAAATGCTGGCGAAGGCTAAGGTTTTAGAAGCGCAGGGAAGGGAAATTGTTCACCTTGAGATTGGTGAACCGGATTTTCCGACGTTGCCCAATATTATAGAAAAAGGGATGGAATGCATGCGGGCGGGCATGACGAAATACACACCTTCTTCGGGCTTGCTGGAGGCAAGACAGGCGGTTGCGGATTATGCGGGTAAAAAAAGAGGCTACGAGATTGACCCCGAGGAAGTAGTCATGACAGCGGGCGGCAAGCCGATTATGTTTTACGCCATTTTGGCTACGGTTAACCCCGGAGATGAGGTCATTTATCCGAATCCGGGTTTCCCGATTTATGAATCCGTTATTAAGTTCGTTGGCGGGGTACCGATACCGATCCCGCTGCGTGAAGAGAATGAGTTCAGAATGGATATCCAGGAATTCAAATCCCTCGTGACAGACAAAACAAGAATGGTGATTATCAACTCGCCGCAAAACCCAACCGGCGGGATGCTGACGAAAGAAGACTATCAGGAAATCGCCGATTTTTTGGCCGACCGCAATATTGTGATTCTCTCGGATGAGATTTATGAAAATGTCGTCTATGAAGAGCCGTCATTCTCGATCTCTTCGCTGCCGCATATGAGAGAAAAAACAATCATACTGAACGGATTCTCGAAGACCTATGCGATGACCGGCTGGCGCGCCGGGTACGGCATCATGCCGAAGGAAGCCGCCCAGCAAATTGGCAAGCTCGTTGTGAACAGTACTTCCTGTCTGGCAGGTTTTACACAGATGGCTTGTATTGAGGCCCTGACAGGACCGCAGGATGAAGTCTTGAGAAGAGCAGAGCAATTCAGAATCAGAAGGGACCGGATCGTTGACGGACTGAATGCCATCAGTGGGGTTACCTGTCTGAAACCACGCGGTGCCTTTTACGTGTTTCCGAATATCAAAGCTTTTGGAAAAACCAGCAAGGAGATGGCCGAGTACCTGTTAAACGAAGCAGGTGTTGCGACCCTCTGGGGCAGTTCGTTCGGGGAATACGGCGAAGGATATCTGAGGATTTCCTATGCGAATTCCCTGGAGAATCTTGAAAAAGCTGTAAGCCAAATTGATACTGCTCTGAGGAAGTTATAGTTGATGTTGCTCTGAAAAAGTTATTATAGATATTTTGAAACAATCAACGGTGCAGTATGAGGCTGCACCGTTAGTTTGGTTCGCCCTGTATTTCAGGTAACTGAAGAGAAGAGCATGAAATAGCATAGTAAAGCATACGGAAGGATCCAGAAGATAGCAGAGAGATTCCAAGGGATATATCGGAGCACAAAGAGCCAGAAAATTCAGAATAATTTAATATATTCTCAAAAAAGTTTAGGAAATTGTTGCAATATTGTTGAAATTATCGAAGCAAGTCCTTATACTAAATACTAAACTTGGTTTGAAATGAGTATGAAACCATATTTTATATTATTTGGAAAGGGGGACATAATAATTTGCAGAAAGCAGAATAAGAACTGGGCACCTTATTTTGCTATCAAGTTCATGATTGAGGTTAATAAATGATTTAATAATTGAGGGGAAAGAGGACACTATGAACACAGTGCTATTTCTTGTTTTGTTTCCAATTGTTGTTGCACTGCTTTTGCTTATCCTGCCGCAGCCGGCTGTACGGAAAGGCATTGTGGTGCTGTCAACAATCATTCTGACTGTAGCATCAGTATATCTGGTTGTTCAGTATTTTAACACAGGGACAGTATTTTTTAATCTGGATAATCAATATATTGATCTTGGAATATTCGCTGTTGAGATCATTCTTGCAGTCATTGTCATTGGGATTTCGCTGAAATACAAACAGTATCTGGCTGGGCTTTTGATGTTGACCAGTGCTGCAATTATGATATGGTTTGAAGGTTCTTATGGAGAAGAGATCCAGACATCGTATAATTTATTTGTTGATAATCTCTCTCTGATCATGACACTGATCATTGGTATCATCAGTAGTTTGATAGCCGTATTTGCTATCGGCTATATGAAGGATTATCATCATCATCACAAGGAAATTAAAGACAGAACCCCATTTTTCTTTTTCGTTATTTTTGTCTTTCTAGGAGCGATGTATGGGGTTGTTTTTGCCAACAATCTGATGTGGCTTTATTTCTTTTGGGAAATCACCACATTCAGTTCATTCTTCCTGATTGGCTACAGCCGCGAAGAAATTGCGGTTAAGAATGCGTTCAGGGCTTTAAACATGAACCTGCTTGGCGGACTTGGTTTTTCCATCGCCATTGTCTACCTATTTATCAATGCGCATACGATTGAGCTGAACATGCTGCCGGAGCTTGCGTCTACCGTAGTGCTTCTGCCGACAGCTTTACTTGCGTTTGCCGGGTTAACGAAGGCTGCCCAGATGCCGTTTTCTTCCTGGCTGCTTGGAGCGATGGTTGCGCCGACCCCTGTTTCCGCACTGCTCCATTCCAGTACCATGATTAAAGCCGGCGTGTACTTAATCATCAGACTTTCACCGGTTTTTGCTTTTGTTGACGGCGGTTCAATGGTCGGACTGTTTGTCGCGATGGTTGGAGCGGTGACATTTGTCCTGACATCCTTTATGGCCATCTCCCAGTCGGATGCTAAACGTGTACTCGCGTATTCGACGATCTCCAATCTTGGACTGATTATTGTTTGCGCGGGCATTGGGACCTATCAATTGATGTGGGCTGCGATCATGCTTGTGATCTTCCATGCGATTGCCAAGTCTTTGCTGTTCCTGTCTGTAGGTACAGTCGAGCATAACATCGGTGACCGTATCATCGAGTCCATGGACGGACTGATTACCAAAATGCCGAAGATTGCGATTGGAATGGTCATCGGGATTGCGGGAATGTTTCTTGCTCCGTTCGGTATGCTGATCAGTAAGTGGGCAGCGCTCGAAGGGCTGGTTACAGCAAATCCGGTACTCACGGTATTTGTGGCCTTTGGAAGTGCCGCAACCTTATTCTTCTGGACAAAGTGGCTTGGTAAGCTTTTGATGGTGAAAGAAAGACCGCTGGAATTCCAGTCAAAGGTCCCAGGGACAGAACGCTTCACGCTGACTGCGCTTGCTATTTTGACAGTTGGGGTTTGTCTGCTGTTCCCGCTCATCTCGAAATATTCTCTGGAGCCGTTTATTGCGTCCATCTATAATCAGACCTACCTGCTTGATCAGGGTAATGTTATTATCTTGCTGATTATGGTTGGCCTGATGGTGGTTCTGCCTGTTGGTCTGTCGCTCACTCACAAGAATGTTCAGTATAAGCCGCAATACCTGGCGGGACTCAATACTCCCGAAAAAGAGAAGTTTTATGGTTCTCTGGGTCTTACAAGAGAAATAACGATGAGGAGTTTCTATCTGGAAAATATTTTCGGTGAGAGCAAACTGTTTAAACTTGGTGTTGTAATCAGTATTGTTCTAATCATCATAATGTTTGGGGTGGGGATCATATGAGTGGAAATTATGCATGGTTAATGGTCATTCTCTATATCATTCTGGCCCCGTTCATCGGTGGTTTGATTGCCGGGGTGGACCGCAGGATATCTGCCAGGATGCAGAGCAGATACGGTCCGCCGATTCTGCAGCCTTTCTATGATATTTTTAAATTGATGAACAAAAGCAGTATTGCGGTAAATCCGCAGCAGAGGCTGTACATCATCTGTTTCATTGTTTTTGTAATTATCTCCGGAGCGATATTCTTTGGCGGCGGAGACTTGCTGCTGGCGATTTTCGCTTTGACGCTGGCCAGTATCTTCCTGATCATTGCGGCCTACTCTACTTTTTCGCCGTACGCCTATATCGGTGCAGAGAGAGAAATGCTGCAGATCATGGCCTATGAGCCGATGGTCATTTTAACGACTGTAGGAATGTACATGGTGACGAAAAGTTTTAATGTTTGGGACATCGCAATGTATGACCAACCGCTGCTTTACAGTCTGCCAGGTATTTTTCTTGGATTCCTGTTTATCCTAACCATTAAATTCCGTAAATCACCTTTTGATATATCGATGTCTCATCATGCGCACCAAGAGATTGTCCGCGGGATTATCACGGAATTTTCCGGGACGGATCTGGCGCTGATCGAGATTGCCCACTGGTATGAAAATGTCTTCCTGTTGGGTATTGTCTGTCTGTTCTTTGCGTCGAGCCCGATCATTGCGTTGATCCTGGCGATCGTCGTCTATTTCCTGGAGATATGGATTGATAACAACTATTCCCGTCTTAAATGGCAGTCCGTGCTCGGAAGCGCCTGGATCGTTGCACTTGTGCTCGGCGTAGGCAACATCGCGTACCTAGCCCTTAGATGATACTGCTGGCTGGCCTAATGCCGCAGACCAACCCCCGATTAATAAGGATTGGAGTGAAATAATTTGTCATACTTGCCGAAGTCTCCTTGGCTGGTCCATTACGACGCCTCCAGCTGCAACGGCTGTGACATCGAAGTACTGGCTTGTCTGACGCCTTTATATGATGTCGAGCGTTTTGGCGTTCTGAATATTGGCAATCCAAAGCATGCCGATATTTTCGTCGTGACAGGATCTGTCAATGAACAAAATAAAGCGGTTATTAAAAACATTTATGACCAGATGGCTGATCCGAAAGTCGTTGTGGCGATCGGAGCCTGTGCCACTTCCGGAGGAATCTTCCGCGAATGCTACAATGTCCAGGGCGGAATCGATAACGTCATTCCGGTAGACGTGTATGTCCCTGGGTGTGCTGCCAGACCTGAAGCAATCATTGATGGTGTCGTTCAGGCATTGGGAGTTCTTGAGGAAAAATATCAGAACTTGGGGAAGGTGGCAAAATAGATGACGGAACGTATCATTAATCCGGTTATAGCTGAAGAGCTTGTTGACTGTGCGAAGCAGTATCTGCAGAAGGGGTATCGCCTGATCCAAATCTGCTGCACCAAAACGCCATCGGAAATGTATCTGCTTTATTCATTTGAAAAGCTGGACTTGACTATGGAAAATCTGAGATTGGATGTCCAGTCTGGCGATACCATTCCGAGTATCAGTGATGTGTATTTTGCCGCGTTTCTTTATGAAAACGAGATTCATGATCTCTATGGTATAAATGTCAGCGGAATGGCGGTTGATTTTCAGGGCACATTTTATGAGACGGCAGTTAAACAACCTTTCAACATAACTGCCGCAGATATGAAAGAATAGGAGAGGGATGGTAATATGGGTGAGCGAACAATAATTCCATTTGGGCCTCAGCATCCGGTACTGCCTGAACCGCTCCATCTCGATCTTATTATGGAAGATGAGAAAGTAGTTGGCGCAGTTCCTTCAATCGGGTTTGTGCACAGGGGCTTGGAAAAGCTGGTTGAAAAAAGAGATTTTAATGAAATGATTTATGTCATTGAACGTATCTGCGGGATCTGCAGTTTTATTCACGGACAGGCCTATGCCCAGACGCTGGAAGGCCTGATGGGCGTGGACATTCCGCCCCGTGCCAAATATCTGCGTACCATCTGGGCGGAACTTTCCAGGGTACACAGCCACTTGCTCTGGCTCGGTCTCATGGCCGATGCTTATGGCTTTGAAAGCCTGTTTATGCATTGCTGGCGGATACGGGAGAAAGTACTCGATATTTTTGAAGAGACCACCGGCGGCAGGGTTATATTTAGTGTATGTAAAATTGGCGGGGTCTGGAAGGATATTGACAACGACACATTGAATAGAATAAAGGTTATTGTCAAAGACATCGGGGAGGAAGCCAAAGCGGTGACGGATGTATTTGTACGGGACTATTCCGTTCAGAAGAGAACCAGAGGCATAGGCGTCGTGACTTATCAGGAAGCGATCGATCTAGGTGCCGTTGGTCCGACCCTTAGAGGCAGCGGCGTTGTTCAGGATATGCGCACCTTAGGCTATGCCGCTTACGGTGATCTGAATTTTGAGCCAATCGTCGAAAAAGACGGCGACTGCTACGCCCGCACCGTGGTTCGGGTGCGTGAAGTATACCAGT
Source organism: Dehalobacter sp. CP (assembly GCA_009910795.1). Next base: position 159,176 of record VMEE01000083.1, read on the forward strand.
CTCTGGATCTCATTCGCCAGTGTATTGAGAAAATACCTGACGGCGAGGTGGATATGAAGGTAAAAGGCAATCCGAGCGGAGAATATATTTCACGTATGGAGCAGCCCCGCGGTCAGACTTTCTACTACGCCAAAGGCAACGGTACAAAATACTTGGAGAGGTTCAGAGTCAGAACACCAACGTTTGCGAATATCCCGACGCTGCTGAAAATACTGCCAGGCGCAGACCTTGCAGATGTTCCGGTGCTGGCATTGACCATCGATCCTTGTATCAGCTGTACGGAAAGGTAGGGAGAGACGCATGGCTTTTAATGTAATTAACAAGACAATTATGAAAAGTTTATTCAGCAAACCCGCTACAGCGATGTATCCGGTCATCAAAAATGAGTTTTATCCCAATACGCGCGGCAGCATTGAGATGGCTAAGATAGAAAATTGCTCGTTCTGCGGCATTTGTTCTAAAAGATGTCCGGCCACAGCTATCGAGGTCAGCAAATCCGATAAAAAGTGGGAGATCGACCGTACCCGCTGTATTGTTTGCAATTTCTGTGTTCAGGTATGCCCGAAAAACTGCCTGAATACCGAAAGAAGTTATACTGCACCGATGAGAGATAAATCCAGTAAGTTGTTTACTGCATATGGGCCTGTCGTCCAGGAAGTTCATTCCGCGACAACTGCTCAGGAAAATCATACACAGGTGGGAACAGCAGAAGAAGATGCATGAATATCCGATTACTGAACAAATCATAAAAATTGCTTCTGAAAAAGCCAAGGAGAATAATGCGCGTAGTATTACGCGCATTACCTTGGTTGTCGGGGAACAGTCCGGCTTTATTGGCGAATCCATTCAGATGTATTTTGACATTATTTCGAAAGACACCCTCTGTGAGGGGGCTGTTCTCGAGATGGAGAATATTAAAGCCAAGTGGTACTGCCCGGACTGCAATATTCATTATGCGCGTCAGCCGTTTTCTTTTGCCTGCCCTGACTGCGGTAATGATGGTATGCCAACAAACATTGGAAAAGAATTCTATGTTAAAGATATAGAAATAGAAACAGAATAAAAAGGGGGGGCCTTAAGTGGCTGAAAAAGAAATTCAGGTTGTCCAGAACATTTTTGATGAAAATGATAGGATAGCCTTTGCGACGCAGGAAAAACTAGGCAAGATGGGCGTATTTGTTGTGAATATCATGGGGGCTCCCGGAGCAGGAAAGACATCGAGCATTATTAATCTAATCCGGCAGCTTTCTGAAAACAAAGTGTATGTGATCGAAGGAGATATTGAATCGGATATTGACACTGTCAAGCTCAAAGAGTTAGGCATTGAAGCGATCCAGATCAACACGAATGGCGCATGTCATCTAGATGCGCCTACGATCCAGAGTTCCTTGGACGGATTGTCTTTCGACAAGCCCGGCCTGTTGTTCATCGAAAATATTGGTAATTTGGTCTGTCCGGCAGAATTCCAAATTGGTGAGCATATTAAAATGCTGATTTGTTCAGCAGCTGAGGGAAGCGATAAGCCGTATAAATATCCGCTGGCTTTTGAAAAAGCGGATGTGATTTTGCTTACGAAATGTGATTTAAAAACATATGTCGATTTTAACGATGAATTCTTCCTTAAAGGTGTTAGAGCGCTGAATAAAACTGCGCCGGTGTTTGAAGTCAACGCCAAAACCGGACAAGGCTTTGAAGATGTTGCGGGATGGCTGCTGCAAAGAAAAAGCTAGAAGGTCATTCTTTGCTTTTTTAGGTCAACCGTAATAAAATAATTTTAGTATTATGTCAGCCCTAAATCCTGTATATCACAATTTTGAGCTGACATGGTGCTAACAGATACTAGCGGCATTGAAACAGGGTGGTGAACGAAATGTGTGTGGCTGTTCCTGGAAAAGTGGTGGAAGTGACTGATTTTACCGGCAAGGTTGATTTCCAGGGAAATATTATCGATGTCAATATGGCCCTGGTGGATGCCCAAGCAGGTGATTACGTGCTGGTTCATGCAGGATGTGCTATTGAAGTCATTCAGAAGGACACCGCTGATGAAATTTTGGAGTTATTTGCAGAATTGGAGTCACTAAAATATGAATCTTGATAAGATACTGAAAGAGCTTGCCGGCGATCATCAGGAGCTTAAAATCATGGAAGTATGCGGAACTCATACTTCCTCAATCTTTAAGAACGGCATACGCAGTCTGCTTTCGCCAAAGATCAGGCTTATATCCGGCCCGGGCTGTCCGGTGTGCGTAACTCCGGCTTCCTATATTGATAAAGCCATTGAATGGGCCATGACCCCAAACTGCGTGCTGCTTACCTTTGGCGATATGATGAAAGTGCCGGGCTCGGAGAAATCTTTAAGTGAAGCCAAGGCGGACGGGGCAAGGGTCGAGATCATGTACTCACCGCAGGAAGCGCTTAAAAAGGCCGCAGCCAACCCGGAACTTACGTATGTGATCGCCTGCGTCGGCTTTGAAACCACGATTCCGTCTTATGCACTGGTTATGGAGCAGACGGAGCGTTCCGGTCTGACGAATATTAAGTTTTTGACTGCGCTGCGCAGGGTTATGCCGGCGCTTGATTTTATCTGCGCCACCGATAATGAAATATCAGCGTTTATTGCGCCGGGGCATGTCAGCACGATTCTTGGTTCGCAGGCCTATGCTGGTCTGGCGGAGCGGTATATGAAGCCTTTTGCCGTAGCCGGCTTTGAAGGGGAACATATCCTGATCGCCATTTACGATTTGGTCAAACAATTCGAAAATCATAAACACGAAGTGCATAATCTTTATCCTTCCGTGGTTAAGCCGGAAGGGAACGCGGTTGCGTTAGCCTATATCAGCAATTATTTTGAGTCTGGACCGGCTTTTTGGCGCGGGATCGGAGTTATTGAGGATTCCGGTTTATACCTGAATCAGAAATACCGGAAATACGATGCCGGTTCGGCCGATCTTACCGGTGACGCTGCTCAAAAAACGACGAACTGCCGCTGCGGCGAGGTTATCCTTGGCAAGATCAACCCTGACGAGTGCCCGATGTTCGGTAAGGCCTGTACACCGGCCAAAGCGCAGGGGCCCTGTATGGTATCGTCTGAGGGTACCTGCGGCATCTGGTACCGGTTTACCAGAAAGTAACCCATCCATATATTTTTAAGTAACGTTTAAACGTTGCTTATGAGAAAATAAGTCGGGAAAATATACGAAGAAGATAGATAAGATAGATACAATAGATAAGATAGATACAGGAAGATAGTTTACAGATGGACTCAGGCAGGCTAAGCAGCCTGTAATGAAAAATGAGTAGGTGAGTAAATGAAGATTGTAATGGCGCATGGGAGCGGCGGCAATGCTACCAGGGAGCTTATCAAAGATCTTTTCCATAAATATTTAGCCAACGATTATCTTGATAAAATGGAAGATTCGGCAATCCTGCCTGTTTCCGAATATCCGCTGGCGATGACCACCGATTCTTTTGTGGTCACGCCTCTGGAATTTCCGGGCGGAGATATCGGCAAGCTTGCTATCTGCGGAACAGTAAACGATCTCTGGATGGCAGGAGCCGAACCTCAGTATCTGACAGCAGGATTTATTCTCGAAGAAGGCCTCGATGTGGATTTGCTTGACCGCGTTGTCGCTTCACTGAGTAGAACGGCTAAGGAAGCAGGCATTAAAATTGTTGCCGGAGATACCAAAGTCGTTCAGGGAAATGGCGGTTTGTATATCAATACAGCTGGTCTGGGTTTCAGAAAAAGCGGCAGGCGGATTGGCACGGATATGATCCGTGAGGGAGATGCGCTTATTGTCAGCGGTGATTTGGGCAACCATCACGCCTGCATCATGTCTCAGCGCATGGAGATTGTCAATTCAATCCAAAGTGACTGTGCAAATCTTGGACCCATGGTTGAAGATTTGCTTCAGGCAGGCATTGAGGTCCGCGCGATGAGGGATATTACCCGGGGGGGCTTGGGCACGGTTCTGAATGAGATTGCCGAAGCTTCGAACCATGCCGTAGAAATCGAGGAGAAAAGCATTCCTGTGGATCCGGAAGTCAAATCCTTCTGTGATATCTTAGGCCTGGATCCACTCTATATGGCCAATGAAGGAAAGTTTCTCTGTATCACTGCTCAGGAACATGCGGAACGGGCTCTGAATATTCTAAAGCAAAATTCTCTTGGCACTAAGGCGAGGCTGATTGGAAGCGTCACAGAGACCGGAAAACCTCTCGTAACAGTGAAAACAAGACTCGGAGGGAAAAGGGTTATCGATGTCTTATATGGTGAAGGCCTTCCAAGGATTTGTTAGAAGCCCTTTAAGAAGCAGGGAACTGTCAGCTAAGGGCTTTCTGATCTGGATTGCATCTACAGCATTCATCCAGGTCATTGTTGCTGAAATGATCCAACGGGGAGATTTCAAATCAGCTTTTGTATGGATCTATTCCAATCTCCTGGTATTTTTAATGAACGATTTTTTGGCAGTTGTACTTCTGTGTTTTTTTCTTTTTCTTACGGGGAATCTGCGGCTTACGGTCATTTCTTCATCCGTCCTGCTGATTTTACTTTCGTTAACAAATATGGTGAAGAAACAGTTTTTAGGGGATCCTTTGTTTCCCTGGGATTTTGGGAGATTCGATCAGGTTTATAATCTGCTGCCGAAGATTTCTGGAGAAGTGCTGCCGGTCCTTTTTTTTCTTGGCGTGATGATTATCGTCCTCATTCTGGCCGGGGTATTCTTTATTCCGAAATATCGCCTCCGCTTAAGGACCAGAATGGGTGTTCTTGTGGGTGTCGCTATTCTGATTCCATTGCTGGTTTTTTACCGGCATACGCCGATCCAGACGTTGTTTAAAATGGCCGAGATCGAACATATCTACTGGGTCCAAACCCAAAACAGCTTAGAGAACGGTTTTCTTTTGGGTTTCATGATGAACACGGAATATATCATGGTTTTGAAGCCGGCCGGCTACAGTGAAGAAACCATCAGCAAGATCACAGCTGAGGACAAAGCCGATTCGGCAGTGGCTGCTGCCAGTGTTCAGGACAGCGGAATGAAGTCGGATATTGTTGTCATTCTGGATGAATCTTTCTGGGACCCTACCAGGTTCCCGAAGGTTGCTTTTTCTGAAGATCCGCTTCCCAATTTTAGAAGATTAAGCAATGAGGGAACTTCAGGTCAGATCTTGTCCCCTGTATTCGGAGGAAGTACGGCAAATGTGGAATTTGAGTTTTTGACAGGATTATCGACCAATTTCCTGCCACAGGGAGCGATTGCTTACCAGCAGTATGTCACAAAATCCCTGCCTGCTTTACCGAACTTACTTCAGCGTTACGGCTACGAGACGACGGCTATTCATCCCTACCACGGCTGGTTCTATGACAGGGAAAAGATTTACCCGCTGCTGGGTTTTCAGCACTTTTACAGTCTGGAAGATTTCAACGGGGCAAAAATTGACGGTGAATATATCGCAGATATCGAAGTCAGTAAAAGAATTATTCAAGAACTTCAAACAGCCGATCAGCCGGAATTCATTTTTGCTGTAACGATGCAAAATCACGGTCCTTATCCGGCGGACCGTTACAGTGATCATACGGTTAGTACATCAGGCAGTCTTACATCCGAAGGAAAAGGGATTTTAGATACCTATGCGGAAGGAGTGCGGGATGCAGATGCGTCGCTGGCTTATCTGACTGACTATTTGCGGAAATCGGACAGGCCGACAATCGTCGTTTACTTTGGGGACCACCTGCCTTTTTTGGGCAAAGATTATCAGGTTTATAAAGAAACCGGCTATATTACCGGGAATGAAAATCAATGGTCAACGGAAGATACCTTAAAAATGAAATCGGTCCCACTGATCATCTGGTCCAACGATCAACCGGACACGGTTGAAACAAAGGCAGATACAGATGCAGATGCGAGTTCTGCGGACGCAGCCAAAACGATACGAGGTACCACAGATTTGGGACTTATCAGCCCGTCGTTTCTAGGGGCCTATTTGTTGAAACAGCTAAATTATCCAGGAAATACTATTTTTGAGTATACCAGCCGGATGGCGGATGTCCTGCCTGCTTACGGCAAATCGGTCTTCGTTGACCGGCACGGGCAGACGTACAACGAGCTTCCTTCATCATTCCAGGAAGCAGAAAAAAATTACTGGCTGCTGGAATATGACCTGTTATTTGGAAAGCAATATTCAAAAAAATAAGGCGAACGTTTGAGACGGGTAAAGTTTTTAGCTAGAGTTGATAGATCCTATTTTGTGTATTAGAAGCCAGTGAATATACAGGAAAGAGGGATAAGAATGCTTGATTTGTTATATGATAGAAGAAGTATCCGTAAATACAGTCCGGCCGCAATAGAAAAGGATAAAATCCAAGACCTGGTCAAGGCTGCTTTGTTGGCTCCTTCCGGTAGAGGGATTCAGCCGCAGCGTTTCATCATTGTGGAAGATCATGACCTGCTTCAGAAACTTTCCTTGGCCAGGGAGCACGGATCAGCTTTCTTAAGCGGAGCCCCTTTAGTCATTGTGGTCCTGGCGGACAGCAGTCTGACAGATGTCTGGACCGAAGATGCATCCATAGCTGCGATCATTATTCAATTAGCCGCAAAGTCGATGGGGCTAGGATCCTGCTGGGTTCAGGTCAGAAACAGAAATCAGTCCGAGGGGAAGACCACGGAAGAATATATTCAGGAAGTGCTGAACATACCCCGGGGCTTAAAAGTGGAATGTATGATTGGGCTTGGATATCCTGCTGAACAAAAATTACGCAGGACGGAGCAAGATCTGCAATATCAAAATATATTTGTCAATCAATATGGAACAGAATTTCTAAACTAATATTAAGCGTATAAGCTTATCCTAAAAATAAATTCTTGTGGAGGTGTTGTTCATGGATTGTCCGGTGTGTCATGTGAAATTGCAGATGACGGAACGCAAAGGAGTAGAAATTGATTACTGTCCGCAGTGCCGCGGGATCTGGCTCGATCGCGGCGAATTGGACAAAATTATTGAAAAATCTCAATCCGAGAGCAGTACTCAGGAACGCAGACCTGGATATGTGAATGAATACGGAAATTATGAGCATGAAGACAAACATCATGATCGAGAACATGAGCATGCGTATGATCGGGACCATTACGGCAAAAATTCGAAGCAACGCAGGGGATCTTTTTTAAGTGATTTGTTCGACTTTGGCGGTGACTGATCCATCCCTCAACGAAAAAGTGAGGAATTTATTGCCTGGATAAAAAACAGCAAAAATACAAATTCTAAGATTGTAAAAGGGTACGTAATGGTTGAGCCAAGATTCTGTTATGCTCTTTCGGGGGTGTAACAGGGTCGGCCAAAGATTGTCTGAAGGTCAAAGGCTTTCAGGCAGTCGGAGGGAAGATTTTTAACGGTTGGGAAAAGCTTTAAGGCAGTCGATTAATTTTTATTGTTTTAGGGTTCCAACCTATCGTTAAGGGTCGAGCTAAGATTATGCCGGGTGTCGTATATTCTATGAGTTTGTAAGTTCGTTACAAAGTTATAGAATTAATGGTTGGCTGCAGCCGTGAGGTTGCTGTCAGCTGTTAAGATATCTTGCATGGTCGAACAAACCATGATCATAGGTGGCGACCTGCTTGGTTATGGTCGAGAGATCATGGCTGGGTAATCAACCATCTATGGTGGTGCAAGGTAGATCATTGCGTGCTCTTTTCAGACCAAGATACATAACAGAAAAAGAATGATGAAGAATACCAGTCTTATTAACGAAAGAAGCAGAGCAGAAGCCCTGCTTCTTTTGCTGAGGCATGAAACGTTCGAATGATCGTAAGCCTTTAAGCCGTGGACAAAGTACACGTTTAAATAATGGTTATACCTTCAGCAAGATGAAGCAGGGTAAACAGTTCAGACGGCACAAGGCGGTCTAAAAAGGAAATCAGCCGGATCTGCCATTCTTTCATTTCTCCAGTGGCTGCGTGTCCGGAACGGATAAATAATGACGGATCGGGCGCCGGGAATGATTTGATCAGCAGTGCAAGTTCCAGTGCGGTTAAAGAATGATAAACACTGTCATATTCATCTTCAAAAAGACAGGATGCTTCGAGAATGTCTGCCAGGTCGGCGGCACTGCGGATTTCTCTCCGGATGATGGTAAGCTTATCTTCAATATAACGGCATTGTCGGATTTCTTCGGCAATGTCCCGGAATACGTCATCTGCTAATCTAGGTCCGTCTTCAAAAACGAGGGAAGAATGCTCCGATTGTGCTTTTAAAGTAATAAAGACTGCTTCCAACTTCTCATTGCTCAAAGCATTTTTGAGTCTTGCGGCAAATGGAATTATACTTTCTTTCAGTAGCTGAACCAGGCTGCTGTCATCGAGCGTGAGGTCGTCGCTGACTTGCGTCAAAGCATGCTGCAGCCTAAGATCAAGTTCTTGGTCTGGGAGATTTGCTAATTTCTGCTGAAGGTATTCCCGGTCCTGTTGACTGATATTCAATTGATGCGCAGGCTTGCCGGCCATTACTGAACCAAGTGATTGAGCGAATACCAGCTCAAAAATATTCAGCAGCAAGTCCTCAGAGTGATCGTGATACCCGCGCAGCAGACATTGGATGTCTTCGCCGGGGAAATTCAGGCAGAAAGTATCCTCACGGTATAATTGCTGCAAGTAATGATGAATATAGACAATCCCCGTTGAATCCATCTGATCATTGCTAAGCGGGTAATCGATTGAACCGGGTGTTTCGTGCGCAGCGAATTCAGGATCGTAAGCTGTAAAAAATGCAGGAATGCCATTTTCGAGCGTGTCGCTATAGGCCTGGTTAATAAAGGTCAAACCGTCATGATTAATAACAGACAGAAGTGTTTTGGCTTCACTGATGCGAAGATCAATAATGTTTCTGCCTTCCTGAAATAGATCGTTGATTTGGTTTTGCCTGAGACAATTCAAACAGAGATCGGGATGGGACAGGCTTTTCAGATAGATACCGATCGTATACAGGATGGACAGCATGATACTTTGCGCTGTTTCCGACTTTACGGAGCAGCTGTCCCCATGTGTAAACCTTTTCAGTTGTTTCGTCAGGAGTTTAATGATTTGTGTTTGCATATGCTGAAGTTCAACGTCAGTCAGTAGTCCATGCTGAAGAGCCTGTTCCAAAAGTGACTGAAGAACAGCGCTTTCAGGAAGAGACATATTCAATACCGCGTTTTTTTTGAGTATATTCACCATACGTCTGCCTCCTCATTGTCAGGATCATCTTCGTTGGGGTGTACGTTCCAATAATCCGTCAGGCCATAGCGGATATTACGGGCAAGCGCTTCCAGTTCGCGGTTTTGCAGCAGCTCAAGCGAGCCCTGACAGTTCCCGTCGAAATAAACCTTCATCAGTCCGATCAACTCATCGTCGCTTATTTCATCAAGCGTCTCATTCTTAAAATAATAAAATGTCTCAATCAAATCATTTAAGGCAGAGGCATAATTGTGACAGGAGAGAAAAGGGGAATCACAAAAGCGGAGAATGAGCTTATTAATCATGCCGCCTGCAAATTCAACCCGTCCGAAGCTGCGAAGAGAATGAGCCCGTGTTTCTACAAGCTCCAAGGCTTCTGATGCTGAAAGCTGTAAACCAAAGCGGGCCGTCTGTTCGTTACATTCCAGGATCTCATGCACGGCCATCTTGTTGATCATGGCAGGAGGGAGCAGCATAAATGGTTCCATTTCCGACATCCTTTCACTGTTGCATTGATTTAATTAGAGGATGATGCCAAGAGGATATTGACAATCAAAAAGATATGTGATATAGTAAAATAGAAAAATTGTATACAAATATAAATAAAATCTATCAAATTTAAATATACCATTGATCTCTTGAGGAGTCAATGGTTTTTATGAGGAATAAAAATGGCTAGAAAAACGTTTGATGAAAAGCTGCATCAGGCAAAAAATTTGCCCAGAATAGAATTTATCGGCTATGACGAGAAGATGGCCAAGCGGTTTGGTGCTGGAAATATGTTGATTGCCGCTCCGCTGGAGTACGATGAAGTCATGAAAAGGATACCTCCGGGCAAACTGATTACTTCCGATGAGATCAGAGCTTATCTGGCCAAAAAACATCAAGCCGATTTCACCTGTCAGCTGACGGCAGGGATATTTATCAATATTGCTGCCAACGCCTCGCAGGAACGGCAGGATGCCGGCAGTTCGGATGTTACTCCATACTGGCGGACGCTTAAGAAGCGCGGAGAATTGAATGATAAGTATCCCGGCGGCCTGGATCATCAGAAATTTCTGCTGGAGTCTGAGGGACATACGGTGATCCCAAAAGGCAAAAAATATTTTCTAAAAGAATTTGAAAAATCTTTGTTTTTGTTATAAAACGAGAGAATATTAAAGACACAGGTCAAGGCCTGTGTCTTTAATATTCCAATTCAAAACTTTGTTACGCAATACCCTGCTTGAGTCGTCGTTTTTTCCACTGGGGTATAAGTATCCTGTCCACTCCCCAGTAGTAGGCAGCTGCGCCGGCCCAAAGCAGTAAAGCTTCCCAGAATAATAACATCGGATTGGTGCTGACAGCACCAGCCAGTAGGTAACTCATGTTCAGAAAGACTGCCGCAAGTAAAACGATGGTCGTGAAGCAACCGAGGATTAATCCCAAGCCAACCAGAAGCTCTCCCCAGGCAATCACATAACCAAACACTTTGGCATTCGGAAGAGCAATATTTTGAATAAATGATGCATACCACCAGGATACATCAGGATGTTGGCCACCGGTTTTAGCGAGGGCTCCTTGTAAAAAACCTGTAACGGCCGCGCCTGCATTCGGGCCTACCCAGGCTGCAGCACTTGCTCCAAAAGTTTTGCCGATACCGGCACTCAGCCACTCCCAGCCAATATATACGCGAATGACGGTCCACACAACCTGCATAAATCGTGATTCTCTCCAGCTCATATTAACCCTCCTTTAATTTTAGTATGGGATTACAAAATCTTTTTATACCGTTTAAATCTTGTAGATGTTCCCAAGTGATCAAAAATACAGAAAAATTGCAAATTAAAAGAAATAAACTATTATAAAAAATAATGTACCATGTCCATTCAAATTTCACATAACTGTCACCATTATTTCACATAAATGACATAATGGATTGTTAACATATTACCTACAATTAATGAAAGGAGTGATAGAATTGGATACGGATAAAGGAAATAAAATTGTTAATGTATTGCTTTGTATTGATCTTCTGATCTTGGTGATTACCGCGCTAACAAATAACATAATTCCCAAAGAAATCTTTGAAAGCGTCCATGTTATTCCCGGTTTTTTATTAGTTGTTTTAGTGCTATTTCATCTTAGACTTAATAGTAAAAGCTTAAAGAAAAGTAATAAATCAAGTGATACATAGCTTTCAAAATGATCTGAGATCAAAAAGATCATAACCTAAAAAATAGAAATATAAATAAGGGAGTCGGATAATTCCGATTCCCTTATTATTTCTACGATTAAATAAATCTGTCCAAAGTCTGCCCCAAAGCATAAATACAAAAATAAAAAAGGCCTCTGAGCCTTAAATTTACTTGGCAGGGGATGAAGGAGTTGAACCCTCACTGACGGTTTTGGAGACCGCTGTTCTACCATTAAACTAATCCCCTAAGTGTTTCCTACAGTTGACGACGAAAGCTATTATATCGGAATTACTTGATTGTGTCAACGATAACATTTCAGTGTAAATAGTTCAGTCTGCATTTAAATTGATCGCCGATCATACATATAACAATCATTCAAATTATTTTGAAGGATTTTTGCCGTAAAAAACGAATAAAATAGTATAAAAGAAAACATTATAGCAAATCTTGGCGAGAGGATCGTTACGATTGAAAACTGACCTTCATATTCACACCAATCAGTCTGACGGAAGTCTCAAGGTTGAAGAGATTTTGCAAATTTCTTCTTTGAAAGGGATGGATGTTGTCGCCATTACCGATCATGAGACAACATCCGGTGTCACCAAAGCGCAAAACATTGCGTCGGATTACGGAATCCGGATTATACCTGGACTTGAGATGAATACCTATTACAAGAATCAGGAGATTCACCTGCTGGGCTATTACCGAGACATCAATAATGACTATCTTCAGGAAAAGCTTCGGCAAATCCGTAAAGAGAGAACTGCTGTTACAAAATTAATGCTCGGAAAGTTAAAAGATTTGGGACTGATGCTCGAATGGCAGGAGATTGAAAATACAGCAAGTTTTGAAGGCGTCATCAGCAAGTCTCATATTATTTACGCGATCTGGAATAAAACTGAACGTGATCAAAATCTCACTATTAATTGGGATAATCTTGTGTCCTGTCTCAGGCCCGGCGGAACAGCCTATATACCCTATGAAGGCAACCCCTTTCCTGATGCGGTTGATCTGATTCTCGAAACGGGCGGACTTCCTGTCCTGGCTCATCCGGGGCTAATCGACCAGTCCCTGACTGAGGATCTCTTGAGTTACAAGCCGATTGGAATTGAAGTCTATTACGGTTACTGGGTTCAACGTGAAGAGAAGATTACCTATTTTGAAAAACTGTCACGAAAATACAGGACTCTCGCAACAGGTGGCAGCGACTACCATGGCTTTTTCAGTCAGGTCGAAATAGGGGAGGTCCCGGTTCCGGAGAAATGCGTGCTTAATCTTATGGAATACCTGCAGATCGACTGAGATCAATGATAGCAATAAATTTTAGGAGTGGTAAACCTTGAGGCTGGTTGGAAGAATACTTATCAAAGCGCTTTCGCTGCTGTATTTTTTTATGTTTCTGATTGGGATCCTGGGCTATTTCGAGATCCAGGAGTTCTCGACCAATGTTTTTAGTTTCTTTAGAGAACTTCTCGGAAATTACGCGCTTGGACTGCCGCTGATTTGTTTTATTTTTGCGGTTGTTTGCTGGCTTATGTCCGGAACAAAGCGTGAACAGGAATTTGACGATGATGACGACGATGATGATGAAGATGATGAATATGATAACAGATATGAAGAATATAAACGGAAAAAGAATACAATGAAAGACCGGCCAGTTGACAAGGCCAGATCAGCTGAACAAGCTAGATCAGATGAACTGTCGAAAAGGATCAGTACCGCCAGATCCAGAGAAGTTCAGGCCAATCGGTTGGCGAATAAGGCGGCTTCTGAATCTGAGACAGGCATACCGGTAAGCTTGGCGCGCGAAAATGGCTTTTCATCCTATTTTGCCGAGCGTTTGTTTGTGAATGACGAACCGATCGCAACTGAGGATCACCTGGGACATTTGGGAGCAAATTTCTCTTCGTATTTTGGCGAAGGAAATAAACGTTTCTATATTTCAGAAAATACGGTCAGTATGAATGGATTTAAAGACTATTTCAAAGAGAGTAAGAAAGATGTCAGGAAAAACAATACATTTCCGCTAGAAAGCGTAGATAAGGAGAAGAATCAGGATACATTGTTTCAGAGAAACAACTATTTTCAGGAAAGGCAGCAAGTAGCTCCCGTAACGCAAGTGACTGCAGCTGCTCCCGTGACTGAAGAAAAAATTCACGGAAGTTTTTATAAGGCGTATGAATCAAAACCATCGGTAAATATATCTGAAGATATCTCTGCGGGATACGATTACGACGAAATCAAAACGAAAGCCTGGATACTGCCGCGGATCGAATTATTGCGGCACAGGGAAAACAGTACCGCAACAGCAGAACGCACAAACCCGGGGCTTCTGGAGGATGTCTTAAGCACATTCGGAGTGACCGCAAAAGTTACCAATATCACCGTCGGACCAGTCATCACACGTTATGAGCTCTCACCTGCTCCGGGAACGAAAATCAGTAAAATTGTTAATCTGGCAGATGATATTGCTTTGGCCATGGCTTCGAGAGATATCCGGATTGAAGCACCGATCCCGGGCAAAGCGGCTGTAGGGATTGAAGTGCCGTGCCAAAAGTCCAGGACCGTCTACTTTAGAGAAGTGATCGGATCTGAATCATTTATTGGTTCCGGCGGTAAGCTGAAAATTGCGCTCGGTAAAGATATTGCGGATCAGCCTGTTATCGGTGAGCTCGGAAAAATGCCGCATTTGCTTGTTGCTGGCGCTACCGGCTCCGGGAAAAGTATTTTTATCAATTGTCTTTTGAATTCGCTGCTGTTTTCCTATACACCGGATCAGGTCAAACTGCTTTTGATCGACCCCAAAATGGTTGAACTTAACCAGTATAACGGCATCCCCCATCTGCTTTCACCGGTCGTTACCGATCCGAAGAAAGCATCCAAATACCTTAAATTCATTGTCAGGGAAATGGAAGACCGCTATGAACTGTTTGCCTCTAGCGGTGTTCGTGACATTGACCACTTTAATAGGAATATGGATAAGCCGTTGCCTTACATTGTCGTCGTGATTGACGAGCTGGCCGATCTTATGATGGTAGCTGCCAATGAAATCGAAGAGGCTATTTGCCGACTTGCTCAAATGGCTAGAGCGGCAGGGATTCATCTGGTCATCGCCACGCAGCGTCCGTCGGTGAATGTTATTACAGGACTTATTAAAGCGAATATCCCAAGCCGGATCTCTTTTGCCGTTTCCTCGCAGATTGATTCCAGAACAATCCTTGATGGGGGCGGCGCCGAGAAATTATTGGGCAAGGGGGACATGCTGTATTCCCCGATTGGCCTGAATAAACCCCAAAGAGTTCACGGCTGCTTTATCGACGAGCAAGAAACAAAAAATGTCATCGAACATTGGAAAAAACAAGGCAGATCGGCTTATGAGCTCGATGAAAATCTGCTCGAAGAAACCACAACCACTGAAAAGCCAGATGAAGATCTTGACGAGCGTTTTGCTGAAGCCGGCGAGCTGGTGATTACATCCGGGATCGCTTCGGTATCTTATCTGCAAAGGCGGCTGAGAGTTGGGTATTCCCGGGCAGCCCGCTTGATGGATATGCTGGAGGACGCCGGCGTCGTTGCCCGCAGTGAGGGCAATAAACCACGGGAGATACTGATGTCCCTCGAAGAATTTCAAGGTTATTTTTCTTAAGACGACTATTTCTGCCTAATACAATACACTCAGTAATTCAAAAGAAAGGGCTGGATCAAAGCTTAGCTCAGCAAGACGCTTCAAATTCGAGGCGTCTTTCCTTTGTGCTCGGGCAGTTAGCCTCTAGGCTTACGGCAAGGAGCGGCGTATCGAGGATGATACATATTTTAAATACACTGTACTAGAGATGGACGAATACTGCGGTACCACGGATGGCGAAGAGCGGCGATTTGCCCCAGCAGGCTGCAAATTACGAATTATGCCCGCAGAAATGGACATAATGAGTAAAGAAAAAAATATGTTGGGGTTGAAATATGAAGATCTCGGAACTTGCTCAATTCCATAACTGGCTGGGGCTTACCCCTAGAGGTCGGAGCCTGCTGCCGGTTATTAAAAGACAAAGTGCCTATATCCGTGAAGCTTATTCTCCAATCAATGAATATTACTATGAAACGGAAGACGTCATTCCCGCAGCAGAATGGTACCTGGACAACTACTACATTATCAGCGAATTGATCACAGGACTGACCAAGGATATCTCCAAAGAATATGAAAGCAAGTTGCAGTATTTAAAAGGAGGGGATAACGCCGGTTACCCCAGAATTTATCTAATTATAGCTGAGTTTCTAAAACAGTGTGAACATGAATTAAATTTTGATCAATTAAAGGCGTTTATTACCGGGTATCAGGAAGAGGCGCCGCTTTCATCTGCTGAGATATGGGCTGTTCCAATGATGTTAAAAGTACTGCTGCTGGAAAAAGTCTACTATCAGATTGAGCGTATTCTTTATATCCAGGCCGAAAGAAGAAAAGCTGATGATTGGTTAAAGACTGTATTTGACGGAAGCACAGACGCTGAAACGCCCGCAGCTGAGATGCCTCCTGCATCTGGGCATGATCCGGAAGACGTGCTCACGGCAATTTTTATGGAAAGAATCTCCAGAAAGCTTAAGGAACATGGCCTAGAAGCTAAAATACTGTACAACTGGCTTGATAATGCGGCCAGCAGACAAAATACAACGGTGGAGAAGGCCGTAAATTCAGAACATCATTTTCTGACAGCCCAGGGAGCGGCCATGGGCAAACTTGTCACGGATATCAAACAGATTAACGCTGAGAACTGGTCTGCTTTTTTCGAAAATGTCAGTCTGGTACAGCAAACCCTTCAAAAGGATCCGGCCCGAATATTTGATAAGATGGATTTTGATTCCCGGGACAAATACAGGCATGAAATAGAAGGTCTGGCAGGAAAATATAAAGTTACAGAAATTATTGTGGCCAGAACATTGGAAAAATTAGCTGCCCAGAACCAGTCTGCGCCTTTTAACCATGTTGGTTATTACCTGTTTGGTTCCGGCAAGGTGCGCCTGGAAAAGGAGCTGGCCGACAGTTGGGGCAGGGTAAAAAAGTCTTTTCATGGCATATACTGTTATCTGAAATTAAAACCTGCCTTGTCCTACCTTGGGTTAATATTTCTGGCGACACTGATACCTTTTTTTATTTTTCTCGATCTGACAAAAAACAATTCTGGCAATGTATCGTCGGGTAGTATGCTTCTGGGCCTGATTGGAGCGCTGGTCCTGATCAATGGCATGGCTGTCTGTCTCATTAATCGTTTGTTCTGCAGGATGCTGTCTCCGAACTTTCTGCCGAAATTGTACCTGGATAACGGGATACCGGAGCAATACAAAACCATTGTTGTAATCCCGGCAATTTTCAATCATCCGTCCAAAGTCCGGCAGCAAATGAAACAACTGGAAACACACTATTTAAGCAACCGGGATCAGAACTTGTGCTTTGCCGTTCTCGGTGATTTTGCAGATGCCCCTGCGGCCAAACAGCTTGGGGATGATGAGATCATTCAGGCAGGTGTCAAAGCGGCGGCAAAACTGAATGACAAATATGGGGAAGAGCGTTTTTTCTATTTTCACAGGGAAAGAAAATGGAACGAAAAAGATAAGACCTGGATGGGATGGGAAAGAAAAAGGGGAAAGCTGATTGAATTCAACCGGCTGCTTCTGCACGAGGGAGAGACGAGTTACTTTATTCAAACAGGAAAGCCGGAAGCCATGCAAGGAATCCGCTATGTTATCACGCTGGATGCCGATACAATACTGCCCAGAGATTCTGCACGCAAGCTGATTGGTACAATTGCGCATCCGATGAATGAAGCAAGACTGGCTGACAACGGCAAAAGTATCGCCTATGGCTATGGTATTATTCAGCCGCGGATCGGTCTTACGGCGGCAAGCGCGTTTGCTTCGCCTTTTGCCAGGGTGTTCACCGGAACAGCAGGCATTGATCCTTATACGTGCGCGATTTCAGATATCTATCAGGATCTCTTTGGAGAAGGAATATTTACAGGAAAAGGCATTTATGATCTGAAAGTATTTCACGCCGTGACCCAAAATGCCTTTCCGGATAATAGGATCCTGAGTCACGACTTAATTGAAGGTCTCTATGCGCGCACAGCCTTAGCGACGGATATTGAGTTTTTTGACGGATATCCGACCAAATTCCTGTCGCATACCAAAAGGACGCATCGTTGGATAAGGGGAGACTGGCAAATTGCGCGTTATATGTTTCAGCAGGACTTTTCCGCTGTATCCCGCTGGAAGATTTTTGACAATCTCAGACGAAGTCTGGAAACGCCTTTTCAGATAATTATTCTTTTTTTAGCCGTTACCGCATTGCATCAGTTCTCCAACCAGCTGGCGATTTTAGTCCTGCTGAGTTTGAGTTTACCGCTGCTTCTGAACATTGGCGGACGCCTTATCGACGGCAGTATAACCTTCAGGATCTTTAAGTTTGAGCTGAAACTAGGAATCAGCCAGATCCTGTTTAGCATCGCGGTGCTGCCGTATCAAGCGTATAATCAACTGGATGCCGTATTTAGGAGTCTTGGGAGACAAATCATCACCAAACGCAATTTACTCGAATGGGAGACGGCTGCAGATTCTGAAACGCATCTTCAGTTAGACCCCTGGAATTTTTATCATAGAATGGCGCGCGGCATCGTGATGAGCCTTTTCTTTCTATCCGGTTATTTTTATGTGAGCTCGCTTACGGGGATAATCCTAACAATCTTGTTGATCAGCTGGCTGGCGTCGCCATGGCTTGCCTACCGAATGAGTCTGCCCTATGCCGATTCTATCACAGAGATTTCCTCCGAAGACCGCAGGGTGCTTCGTATGTTCTCCCGGCAGGTCTGGGCTTATTTTGATCTTTTTGTCAATGCGGAAAACAATTATCTGCCTCCGGATAATATCCAGCTGGAACCGCATAAAGGAGAGGCCTGCAGGACATCACCTACCAACATCGGGCTGGCGCTGCTGGCTAATCTTACAGCCGGAGATCTCGGCTATGTAACCACGGAAAGAATGCTGAGCCGGGTCAGGAATACGCTCCGGACGATCCAAGGAATGCCAAAATGGAATGGGCATATCTATAACTGGTACGATACGCAGACGCTGGAACCGCTTCACCCGATCTATATTTCCACGGTCGATAGCGGCAATATGGCAGGCTATATGATCGCGCTGAAAAACGGTCTGGCCGAGATTTCAGGGAAACCACTGATCGGGCAAAACATGCTGCAGGGGTTCATGGATACTTATCTGCTGAGTCAGGAGAATGCCGGCACGGTGGATCCTGACGTCAGGGGATCTTTTGGCACAGAACTGAAAGCCATCATGGCAAGTGAGCGAGCTGAAAAAGCCGGAGCGTTCGCAGGAATAACAGACCTTCAAACTTGTTATGCATTTGTAGACAAATGGGCAAAACTGACGCGCAATCATCTCGGAAATCCGGCAGATCAAAACGGAAATAGGGCTGAGAAACCCGAAACAGACCTCAGGCTGATCACAAAAGATTTTTGGCCGGAGGCTTTGGCTCGGATGCTTCAAGACGGAAAAAATGCGCTGGAATATTTTTTCCCGTTTCTGACCCTGCCTGACCTGCCTGATTCTTTGCGAAAGCTCGGGCAGTACCCAGTCAAATCTCTTATCCGGGAATATCTGGGCTTGCTGAACAATCTGGAAACCGCCGGTAAGGAATTACAGCCTTATCTCTATCGCGGGCTTAAACGAGCCGTTTTGACTTTGCTCCGGGCTGGGAAGCTACAGAAAGATCTTCATCATTTTGTGTACAGAATGAATTTCAAGCCCTTGTTTGACGACCAGATCAAGCTGTTTACGATCGGCTACAATTTAACAGAGCGGAAACGGGATAAATCCTATTATGACCTGCTGGCCTCGGAAGCCCGGCAGACCAGCCTGTTGGCAATTGCCAAAGGGGATGTGCCTCAAAGCCACTGGTTTAAGATGGCCCGGCCGCTGACCAGAATAAACGGCAGGCGCTGTCTGGTATCCTGGAGCGGAACCATGTTTGAGTTTTTAATGCCTTCTATCCTGTTTAAGGGCTATCGTGGAACGCTCCTTGATGAATCCTATCGCTCTGTGGTAAAGATTCAACAGGCGCATGCGGAAAAGGCCAAAATGCCGTGGGGGATATCCGAATCGGGATTTTTCTGTTTTGATATCCAGAACAATTACCAATATAAAGCTTTTGGCGTTCCGGGCTTAGGCCTGAAAAGAGGATTGTCCAAGGATATGGTCATATCCCCGTATTCGACTTTTATGGCGCTGCCGATTGATTTTAAAGCAAGTATGGAAAACCTCCGTTTGATGAAAAATAAAGGCTATAACGGTGTATTCGGACTGTTTGAAGCGATTGACTATACCAAAAGCAGGGTTCCGTATAATGAGGAATCCAGTATCGTCAAGAGCTATATGTCTCACCACCAGGGGATGAGCCTGATCGCCTTAGGGAATGTCCTTGGAGCAAACAGGATGCAGGAGCGTTTCCACCGGGAACCGGTCATCAAATCGATTGAAATGCTGCTGCAGGAGCAGGTTCCGCTGAAAGAATATACGTTTAATCCGATGATCGAAGAAAACGGGGAAAAGGAAGTCCGCGCTATTTCCTGCAAACTCGGAGAGAAACCTGTGGTCTACCTGAGTCCGAATACCCGGGTTCCGCGCTGCAGTTTCATTTCGAACCGGGAATATGCTGTCATGCTTACGCTTTCCGGTACAGGCTACAGTCAGTATAATCATCTTTTTCTGACCCGCTGGCGCAAAGATCCCGCCATGGACAGGTACGGAACATTTCTCTATGTCCAAAATCTTAATTCGGGAAATCTTTGGTCGGCTACAGCCAAACCGGTTCAGACCCAGCCTGAGGAATACAAGGTAACCTGTTTTCCGAATACGGTCAAGTATATCCGCAAGGACGGAAATATCATCACGCAGACAGATGTATTCGTCGCCCCTGAGGATCCTGTAGAGATCAGGCGAATCACGCTGACCAATCAAAGCAGTTATTCCAGGGATCTTCAGCTGACAAGTTATATGGAAGTTGGTTTAGATGAACTCTCGGCGGATATGGCTCATCCCGCCTTCAGCAAGCTGTTCATCCAGACAAAGTATGAAAATAATACCCTTGTCGCTTTTCGGCGGCCGCGGCATTTGCACAACGCGGAACATTATATGATGCATACTTTGTTCAGTGAAGGAAATATGTTTGGGGAAACCGAGTATGAGACGGACAGAGTCAAATTTATCGGACGCGGACGAACACTGGCCGATCCCAGGGTCATGGATATTAATCAGCCTTTGTCCAATTCGGTAGGAGCGGTTCTTGATCCGATCTTAAGTCTGCGGGCCAGGGTGAGAGTTGATCCGGGAAGAACAGTATCTGTCTATTTCCTGACCGGATATGGAAACACGTTGGAATCCGTCCTTCAGCTTGCCCAGAAATACCGCAGCAGCTATGTGATCACGCAAGCCAGGGAATTGGCATGGTCGCAAAATCTAATGGAATTAACGAACCTTCAACTGTCTTTTGGAGAAGCCAATATGATTTCAAGTCTGGCCGGGCAGGTCATCTACGGCTGCCCAATCCGGAAAAGCCCCGCAGCATCGAATCAGCTTGGACAAACTTCTCTCTGGTCTTATGGCATATCGGGTGACCTGCCGGTTGTCATGCTCAAGATTCAGGATAGCAGCCAGCTCAAGCTGGTCGATCAAATCCTGACCATTCATGAATATTGGAAAATCAAAGGCCTCTACATCGACTTGGTTATTTTCAATGAGGACGAAACGGGATACTTTCAGGCAACCCAGGAAGTGATCATGGAAAAAATCAGCATCAGTCATGTTCGGAAACTTGTCAATAAACCCGGAGGCGTATTTCTCCTAAAAAAAGATCAGCTTTCCGGGGAGGCTGATATTCTGCTTCATACCGTCGCCAGCGTCATATTTTCCGGCGAAAACGGATCTTTAAACCACCAGATCATGAAGTGTCTGCGGGCTGGTGAAAAGATCATAGACGAACCGGCTGCCAGTGAACAAACTTCTGGCGAAAGAATCACAATAGAACAAATCGCAGGCAACCGTATTACCAGCGGGCGGTCAGAAAAAGACAGCCTGCCTGTACAGAATGTATGTAAAACGCACCGCACTGTCCTGGAGAGTAAAAAGACAGAAGGCTTTAAGTTCTTTAACGGCTATGGCGGATTTACGGACAACGGAAAAGAATACGTGATCATTAATGAGAAAGGTCAGCCAACCCCGCTGCCCTGGGTCAATGTAATCGCGAATGAAAAATTCGGGACAATTATTTCTGAAGCAGGGGCGAGCTATACCTGGTCTCAAAACAGCAGGGAGTACAAACTATCCCCGTGGTCAAACGATCCGCTGCTCGATGTCAGCGGGGAGGCTGTCTTTATCAAGGATGAGGACTCCCAAGAGCACTGGTCGCCTCTGCCGCAGCCGGCGAGGGACAGCCAGCCGTATCTTATTAGGCATGGTCAAGGGTATACGGTGTTTGAACATTTCAGCTTTGGAATTAACCAGGAAACGACGGTCTTTATCCCGCTGGGGAAGAACCTGAAAATTACAGCGTTGAAGTTGACCAATAAAAATACGCTGCCAAAACGCCTCTCTGTCTATTATTATTTGGAATGGGTGCTGGGAGTCAACCGGGAACAAAACATGCCTTATTTGCTCACCGAGCTGCACGATACGACCATCTTCTGCCGGAATGTCTACCAGGAAGAGTTTGCCGGAAGAGTGGCCTTCATCACCGGTTACGGTGCGGATTATCAAGCGTCAACGTCTGACCGTGCTGAATTCCTGGGCGCTGCCGGCAGCCTGGTAAAACCGGCAGGGATATCGGCTGTCCTTTCAGGTAAGATGGGTACGAACATCGACCCATGCGCAGTTCTTCAGCTTCAAGTAACCTTGGATCCTGGAGAAGAAAAAACGGTCTGCCTGCTGCTCGGGGATGAACAAAATAAAGAAACGGCACTTTCATTGATTCAGTCTTTTTGCAGTCCGGACAGCGTCACAGAGGCGTTTCAGGGCGTGTGCCGCTATTGGGATGATATTTTGTCGCGTATCCAGATCTTGACTCCAGAGCCGTCCTTTGATCTGCTGGTAAACCGTTGGCTGCTTTATCAGACCATTGTCTGCAGGATTTGGGCCCGGTCGGGATTTTATCAAACAGGCGGGGCTTACGGCTATAGGGACCAGCTTCAGGATGTCATGCCCCTGGCCGTCATCAAACCGGAAATAACCCGCAAGCAGATTATCCTGCACAGTTCCAGACAGTTTCCGGAGGGAGATGTACAGCACTGGTGGCATCCGGAGACCGGCAAAGGAATCAGAACAAAATTCTCAGATGACTTATTGTGGCTGCCTTACGTAACAGCAGACTATCTGGAGCATACCGAAGACTTCAGTATTTTAGAAGAGGTAACAAGCTTTCTAAAGCTCGAAGCCCTCGGGGAAAACGAAGATGAGCGTTATGCCATTCCGGAGACTTCGGAGCAGAGCGGTTCAGTATATGAGCACTGTGTGCGCGCGATAGACCGCAGCCTGCGCTTTGGCGGGCACGGCCTGCCTCTGATCGGAACCGGGGACTGGAATGACGGTTTTAGTGCGATTGGCAGGGAAGGGAACGGAGAAAGCGTCTGGCTTGGCTGGTTTATTCTGGCAGTTCTTAAAAAGTTTATCCCGGTTTGTGCCAGAAAAGATGATAGCGAGAGAGTTGAAAAATATACCGGAATCGTCAACGAATTACAGGAGAGTATGGAGAAATATGGCTGGGATGGCTCCTGGTACAGGCGTGCTTATTATGATGACGGATCTCCGGTAGGTTCAATCACAAGCTCCGAGTGTCAAATTGATGCGATTGCCCAGTCCTGGTCCATTCTGTCCGGAAGTGCTTTAAAAAGCAGAGCAGCTGATGCCATGCTGGCAGTAGAAAGATATCTCTGGGATAAGGACGCAGCCCTGTTAAAGCTGCTGACACCACCATTTGATAAAACGGATAAAAATCCCGGATATATCAAAGCCTATATTCCCGGAGTCAGAGAGAACGGTGGACAATATACCCATGCGGCTGCCTGGGCGGTTTTGGCGTTCAGTAAACTTGGCAGCAGGGATAAGGCGATGGAACTGTTTCAGATGCTGAATCCGGTCAACCACGCCCGTACCGGTATCGAAGTCAGTCAATATAAGGCAGAGCCCTATGTGATCGCTGCCGATGTGTATGCGGTTCAGCCGAATGTCGGAAGAGGCGGATGGACTTGGTACACCGGCGCTGCCGGATGGATGTATCAGGCGGCCCTGGAGGGTATTCTCGGGTTGCAGATTGCAGGGGACAAACTATCGTTAACCCCGTGTGTCCCGTCTAACTGGGAGTCATACTCCCTGACCTACCGGCATAAGAATTCAACGTATCAAATTACGGTAAAGTGCCGGCAGCCGGCAGGTGCTGAAACTGGTGAAAGTATGACGTCTACTAAGATTAAAGTCGATGATAAAGTTCAGGATCATTTTCCAATTGCGTTAAGCGACGACGGCAAATACCATGTCGTTGAGATTTCCCTGTAAATCAGGAAGACTTTCCTGTGAATCGTCAAGATTTTCTTAGGAAAATAAAAGTGAAAGCAGGATTTTAGCGTTTTGTATGGAAATTGATTGGTAAAATTGAATAAATACAAAGATGAACAAAAGACAGCTAAAAGATAATCAGGAAAGAGAGGAGTTAGCATGGGAAAAGCTCACGAAATCGAATATAAGATCTACGGGGATGACATGCAGTTTGTTGAGGTTGAATTGGACCCGGCTGAAAGTGTGATTGCGGAAGCAGGAGCCTTAATGTTTATGGAACCGGGCATTCAGATGGAAACCATCTTTGGGGACGGATCCGGACAGGGAGAAAACAGGGGACTTACCGGGAAACTATTTGGAGCAGGAAAAAGGCTTCTGACAGGAGAAAGCCTTTTTATGACCCTATTTACCAACTGTGGGGCAGGCAAAGCGCATGCTTCTTTTGCGGCCCCTTATCCCGGGAAAATCATCCCGGTTGATCTGACTGCGTATCATGGTAAAGTAATTTGTCAAAAGGATGCCTTTCTGTGTGCCGCAAAAGGGGTAGCGATCGGCATCGAATTCAACAAAAGACTCGGAACCGGATTCTTTGGCGGTGAAGGATTTATTATGCAGAAACTTGAGGGAGACGGCCTGGCTTTCCTGCATGCCGGCGGGACCATTGTCGAGAGGGAGCTTCGGCCGGGAGAAACCCTCAGGGTCGATACCGGCTGTCTCGTCGGAATGACGGGCAGCGTTTGCTATGATATTCAGTTTGTCGGAGGCATTAAAACTGCTTTTTTTGGCGGGGAAGGACTATTCTTTGCAACTGTTTCCGGCCCCGGCAAAGTTTGGCTGCAGTCTCTGCCATTCAGCCGTCTCGCGGACAGAATTATAGCTTCCGCACCGAGGCTTGGCGGGGCCCAGAAGGGCGAGGGGAGTATCCTTGGAGGACTTGGGAACCTTCTGGATGGAGATAGATAAAAGATAAAAGAAAAAAGAAAAATGATTTGATGGGATCATCGGAATTTCCAATAAAAAAACAGCTCGTATTCCTTTGAAAGAATGCGGGCTGTTTCATCATTACCTAATGATATTAAAATCCCTAAATATCTAAATATACTGAGTTAATTATTCCATATAATTATTTGCTCAGATTATTGATATCGATAAACGGAACAGCGCCGCTGCCTGTCACGGTCGGCAGTTTGCCGTCCCACTTCTTAATCGCTTCAAGCTGAGCTTCAATTTTACGCAGTTCCACCAGTTCAGGGGTAATAACATCCTTCTGCAGCTTCAGGGCTTCTGCTTCGGCCTTGGCCTGTTCAATCTGCTGCTGGGCTTCGACTTGGATTCTCTGGAGATCGAGGTTTGCTTTTAAGGCTTGCTGTTCAGCGATCTGTTTCTCCTCAATAGCCTGATTGAATTGATCACTGAAGTCAAATTCGGTGATGTTGATATCGTCCAGTCCCATATAGTAAACGGCAAGCTTCTTGCCAAGTATCTCTTTGACTTTGGCGCTGACTTCCGAACGTTTAGAGATCAGCTCTTCCGCGGTGTACTGAGCGGTTACAGCCTTGAGCGATTCACTGACGGCCGGGTCGACAACTTTTTCTTTATATTCCAGGCCTACATCCTGGTAGAGCTTGTTGACATTTTCCGGATTAAGCCGGTAATTGACAGCGATCGTTGTATTCACGACCTGAAGGTCCTTGGAAGAGGTGGTTTGGTCAGACTGGTCTTTCTGAAGCCGGACTTCAACTGGAATAATATCCTGGATAAATGGTACAATGATGTGGAATCCTTCATCCAAAACGTACGGCATAACTTTACCAAGCTGGACGATAACGCCCCGGTGGCCAGGTTCAACGATTACGTAGCCTTTGAAACCGATCATGGCGGCAATGAGCGCAATAATAAGTACAATTGGAATAATTTTTATCCAGAATCTTCTTCTGGGTTTGGCCGGAGTGATGTTTTCCTCCATAGAATTCTCCTCTTTTCTGGTTTTGTCTGGAAACTAATTTTATCTTATCATATCATATGAGGGGAGTGAAGGCCAGAATATGCAGGGTGTTATTTCTTCACATGTTTTAAAGTTACAGATCATTGTATTACCCGAATTATGAATACATAATACATTTTTGCTGGGCATTTACTATTATCTTTTTTTTGTATTAAATAATTGATGTACCCATTTCATTAGAAGGGCTGTGAGATTTTGCCTAAGAAGAAAAAACTGCCGCCTGTTTTGGCGTTAATCAGAGATAATATTGTTGAATATCAGAACCCGCTGGCTTTGAAGCCAAAGGAGATAGCTTCCTGGGTAAAAGATTTAAAGCTGCCCCAAAAAGGTGAGATCCTGTTTTATACAGGCAGTGAATATCAGCTTTTGCCGTATATTGATTCACTTGTCAAGACACTGATTTATGTCGATTCGTCCAGCAGCCTCTTCTCCTGGCTGATGGGAGCAAGAAAGATTGTGAATAAGACCGGTATTAATGCGGAGAAGATCTATGCTTCTGTCTTGGCCAAAGACAAAGAAAGATTCTATTCTGTAAATTATAAAGCCGCAATCATTTTGCAAAAGCTTGGTTATGATCTTTGCTATGACCCTCAGGCAGATATGTATACCGGTGCTTTGCTGGATGAACTTGGTTTTTGGCAAGAATTAAAGTCCTATGCTGCAGTCTTGGCTGAACGCATTAGAAAGACCGAAGCAAAAGTTGTTGTCTGCACTTCGCCGCATGCAGCGGAAATGTTCAAGCTCGTTTATCCAAAATTGGTTAACTTTCCGGATATTCAGGTGAAGACTTTTATCGAATTAGTCTGGGAAAAAAGGCATTTGCTTCCTGCTGTTGATGAAAAGGACCCGGTGGTTATCCATGATTCCTGCCGGATGGCCAGGGAACTTGGCATATCCCAGGAGATCAGAGATGTTCTGGATGCAGTCGGTGTAAAATATATCGAGCCGCTGCGCTGCAGAGAGTGGACAACCTGCTGCGGAGGCCCGAGTAAAATGCTGTTTCCCGAGATATCCAAAACCATTTCCAAACGCAGAGTCGTTGAATTGGCGGATACCGGAGCAAAGCGGGCTTTGATATCCTGCCCATACTGCTTATCTTCACTGGAAAGCGGTGTCGATAAGAATCATCCGATGATCATGGATGATATGGTTGAATTCTTATTTAGGGGGTTTAAAGATTAATGACTGACTTGAATAAAGAAATTGGCGCCTACACCAAGAATTTGAATAAAGCAAGTAAAGACCCTAATATTAACCGGGCGATCACCAGAGCTGTAAAATCCTACCGGGAGACGGTATCTTCAACCATGGATCGCTATCCGCACACGGAAAAGCTTGCCGAGGAAGTCCGGGAAATTAAAGCCTATTCGATGCAGCATAACAAAGCGCTTATGGAGCAGGCCATGGAAGCAATTGAAAGAAATCATGGCAAGGCTTTCTTTGCCAAAGACAAGGATGAAGTTTTCCGTATTCTCGATGAGATTGTCGGTACCGGCAAAGTGATCGTGAAAGGCAAGAGTATGCTGGGCGAAGAGCTTAAACTCAGACATGGGCTGGAGAAAGCCGGGAACGAGGTTTGGGAAACCGATCTTGGGGAATTCATTCTTCAGCTGAAGGATGACCGTCCGATGCATATTCTGTCTCCGGCAATCCATGTACCCAGAGAACAGGTTGCCGAGATCTTTACCGACTTCTTTAAAAAGGAAGTGCCTCCCGATATTGCTCAGGAAGTTGGGGTCGTACGGGAATTCTTAAGAGAGAAATATTTCACTGCCGATATTGGAATCAGCGGCGCCAATGTGGTTGCTGCCGATACCGGTCAGGTTGTTATTATTGAAAATGAAGGAAATGTCCGGCTTTGTACGGGTGCGCCGCCGGTACATATTGTCATTGTGGGCATTGAAAAACTTGTACCGTCTTTCCTCGAGGCCATGATGACAGCTGAGGTAACGTGGAGATACGCCCAGTACGGAGCACCGAGCTATGTCAATATTATCAGCGGCCCGAGCAAGACCGGGGATATCGAGAAGGTTACGACTTACGGCGCTCATGGACCGAAAGAATTTTATGTCATTTTTGTTGATAACGGCCGGAGCAAAATGATGGCGGAGGAACATTTCAGCCAGGCTTCGCACTGCCTGCGCTGCGGCGGCTGCATGTATGAGTGCCCTGTTTTCCAGGTCACAGCCGGGCATTATGGCAAGACCTATTTGAGCGGCATAGGATCCGTCTGGACGGCCTTCGTTGAAGGCGGAGCAGATGATGCTGCTCCGATGCTGTACACCTGTTTGCGCTGCGGACGTTGTGTGGAGCGCTGCCCGATGCAGATCGACGTACCGAGCATGGTCGGAGAACTGCGAAGTAGGGTTGTATCATCTTAGACTTACCAGAAAGCTTACCTCAAAGAATAGGGGTAAGCTTTTTTTAGCGGCCACGAATGGCATGGAACGACGATTCCATTCTTATAAATAATTGCATGCAGAGCTACGGAAGACGTATTTTGGAAAATAATATGCTATAATACAAAAAAATTATTCTTTTTAAGGTATTTAATTATAACTGGAGAATAAAAAATGGTAAAAGAATCGCATAGAGACAAGACGGAAAAAGTGAAGACTGGGGAAAATAATAAAAATCTTTCGCTCAAAGACAGATTATTTACGATCGTATTCGAGAACGATACCTGGGCAGGAAGGTCTTTTGACATTGCGCTGCTCTGGCTGATACTGCTGAGTATCTTAGTTGTCTGTTTGGAGTCGCTGCCGAATCTGAATCAGGATTACCGCACAATTCTCTCTGGTACGGAATGGGTGATCACGTTTCTCTTTACAATTGAATATATCATCAGAATCTGGGTCGTAAGAAATAAACTAAGATATCTGAAAAGTTTCTTTGGCGTAACCGACTTACTGGCAATCTTGCCAACGTATCTGAGTATCTTTATTGCCGGTAGCCAGTTTGCTTTAATTTTTAGGGTCTTTCGTCTGCTGAGGATCTTTCGGATCTTAAAGCTCGGCCGGTACGTCGGTGAATCATATTCACTGATCAATGCACTAAAGGCCAGCCGCTATAAAATTATTGTCTTTCTGCAGGCGGTCCTCGTTGTGGTTGTAATCGTTGGGACAATGATGTATTTAATCGAAGGGGAAACCAGCGGATTTGACAGTATTCCGGCCTCAATCTACTGGGCGATTGTGACCCTTACGACCGTCGGATTTGGCGACATTACACCGGTCACACCTTTGGGAAGGATTGTTGCCTCCATGCTGATGCTTCTTGGTTATGGCGTAATTGCCGTACCTACCGGCATCGTCTCAGCAGAGCTAGCGAAAAACAGAAACGTAAAAGCATCTACACGAACTTGTCCGAACTGCCGCCTGGTTATTCAGGACGAAGGGGACAACTACTGCAAAAACTGCGGCCTTCTACTAGAGAAAAAGGAAAACAATAAAGTATAAATATATATTGATACTTTATTGTTCAAGTTTTTAAACAATCTACCCTTGAAAATAGAGCGGATGAAGCAAAATCTGTGAAAGTTTACCGCCTCAGACGACTTTTGTCGTCCACTTCTCACAGTTCCAGACTTCGGTGACGATATCCTGGTAAAATTCAGGTTCATGACAAATGAGAAGCAGGCTGCCTTTATAGGCCTGGAGCGCTCGTTTCAGCTCCTGTTTGGCTTCGACATCGAGATGGTTGGTCGGCTCGTCGAGCAGCAGAAAATTTGTTTCTTTATTAATCAGTTTGCAGAGCCGTACTTTGGCCTGCTCACCGCCGCTCAAGACCAGGACTTTGCTTTCGATATGCTTCGTCGTTAAACCGCACTTAGCCAGCGCTGCCCGCACTTCGTACTGCGTATAGCCGGGGAAGTCCGACCAGAATTCTTCGATACAGGTCTTATAATTAGCGTCCTTGATTTCCTGTTCAAAGTAGCCGGGAAAGAGATAGTCTCCAAGTTCAGCCTGGCCTGAAAGGGAAGGGATTTCACCGAGAATGCTCTTTAAGAGTGTGGTTTTGCCGATCCCGTTAGCTCCGGTCAAAGCAACCTTCTGGCCGCGTTCCAGGGAAATGTTGATCGGACGGGAGAGCGGTTCGTTATAGCCGATCACCAGATCAGAGGTTTGAAACACGAGCTTGCCGGAAGTCCTGGCTTCTTTAAAGTTGAATACCGGTTTGGGTTTGTCCTTGGCCAGTTCGATCCGGTCCATTTTATCGAGCTTTTTCTGGCGGGACATCGCCATATTCCGGGTGGAGACTCTGGCTTTGTTACGGGCGACAAAATCCTCCAGGTCGGAGATTTCCTGCTGCTGTTTTTTATAGGCCGCTTCGAGCTGCTGTTTCTTTGTTTCGTAGACATTCAGGAAATTCTGATAGTCTCCGACATAACGGTTTAGCTGCAGGTTGTCCATATGATAAATCAGGTTGATCACGCTGTTTAAGAATTCCATGTCGTGCGAGATCAGAATAAACGCATTTTCATACGCCAGAAGGTAGCGTTTCAGCCATTCGATGTGTTGTTCGTCAAGATAGTTTGTCGGCTCATCCAAAAGCAGAATATCCGGCTTCTCCAGCAGCAGTTTGGCCAAAAGCACTTTGGTTCGCTGACCGCCGCTTAAGTCATCTACGTCCTTATCGAGACCGATATCCTGCAGGCCCAAGCCGCGGGCGGTCTCCTCGACCTTGGCATCGACAATATAAAAATCATTGTTGTTCAAGGTTTCCTGAATCAATCCCATCTCTTCAAGCAGCACTTCCAGCTCCTCGGATGAAGCGTCGCCCATTTTATCACAAATCGCCAGCATCTCAGCTTCCAGTGCAAAAAGATACTGAAAAGCGTCCTTCAGAACATCGCGGATCGTTGCTCCTTTAGCCAGAACCGTGTGCTGGTCAAGATAACCGACTCTGACCCGTTTGGACCATTCAATCTGGCCTTCATCAGGCTCGAGTTGGCGTGTAATGATGTTCATAAACGTTGATTTTCCTTCACCGTTCGCCCCGATCAAACCGATATGCTCCCCCTTCAGCAGGCGGAAAGATACATTTTGAAAAATGGCTCGGTCGCCAAAGCCATGACTCAAGTTTTTAACAGTCAGAATACTCATGTTTTCTTATCTTCCTTTTTACATAAATTCGTAAATAATACGATCAGGCAATCGCAAGACCATCCGTATTGCTCATCCTTGTGATAGCGGTCAATATCTTTATTAGATTATCAAATCTGCCTAAGGAGAGCAAGTCAAAAATATGGCAGCGCAGAAACGAATGGGTATCATGCTTTATTGACAAGAAGGGCAGCCAGCATGATGATATTTGCTTAGGACTGAGTTGATGGTAATATTAGATGTAAGATGCAGTTTTGATCCGTTTGAGTGGATCATAAATATAAAGGTGGAAGCGATGGGTATTGATTATTTTGATCAAATTTGGCAAACGAAAGATTCCAAAAGCAGTTATAAAGAAGGAAGCGCGGATTCCTGGGACAACAGGGTCGAAGAATTTACCGGCATCGAACCGGATGATAGAATTATGAAAATGATTGAGCTGCTTACCGTAGAAAGAATGCTTCGAGAAGACAGCACTGTTCTGGATATCGGCTGCGGACCCGGCCGTTTTGCAGCGGAATTTGCCCAAAGAGCGAAAACCGTAACCGGTGTGGATATTTCGCCGAAAATGCTGCGAACCGCCAGAGACTATGTGGCGGCCCGGGAACTTCAAAATGTTGATTTCATTGAGATGGACTGGCGGCAAGACGACTTGTTTGCAAGACAGTGGAATCAAAAGTTCAGCCTGGTAACGGCCATTATGTCTCCCGGCATTGACAGCAGGAAAAGCCTCGAGAAAATGATCGCAGTCAGCAGTGAATATTGTTTTTTAAGTCATTTTGTTGAACGGCATGATTCCATTAGTGACGAACTGAAAAGACGGTTTCTTCCGCCCCATATGGAAGATGTATACGGCAACAAAGGATTGTACTGCTGTTTCAATATTCTCTGGCTCAAAAAACTTTATCCTGAAATTACCTATATCGAGACAGCAAGGGAAAGTGTCCGCACATTGGATGAAGCGAACCGTCATTACATCACCAGACTTGGCATGAAGACAGATTTGACTGATGAGCAAAAAGCAGACATCAGGAATTATATTCAAAGCAAAGCAGAGAACGGGCTGATCAGAGAAACGGTCACAGGGAAGATTGCCTGTATTTATTGGAAAGCTGCAACCGTCTAGATCCCCAAAATCAAAAAAGAGTTCGTTTATTGAATAAGCTTCTTTTTAACCATGACCAGCGGGAAAGGAAGCGTCAGCAGCGTAACGGCTAAGAGCCAGATGATATGGCCGGTGATTGCCGGAGTAACCTGTCCCAGAACCAATGGACGCACCGTTTCAACGGCATGGTACAGCGGCGTTAGCCACGGAAGAAAACGAATGGCGGCGGGCAGGCTTTCAATCGGGAAAAAGATCCCGGCAAACAGGAACATTGGAGAAATCAGCAGCGTAAAGAAATAGCCGAAAGAGTCATAATTGGGAGCGAGACTCGTCCAAATTAAAGAGAGATTGGAAAAGATGACGGACATGAGGATCAGGGGGACAAAGATGAGCAGGGCATACGGGGAGCGGACGATGCCGAACAAAGCGACGACAATAGAGAAAACCGCACCGTAAAGAACGCCTTTGAACGTGCCGTACAGGATTTCGCCGAGGACGATGTCGTCCATGCTTACCGGCGTAACAACCATGCTGTGAAATATTTTCTCCTTGGACATCCGGGTATAGCTGTTGTAGGTCATTTCATAAGTCACAGCAAACATCGCTGAAGATGCGATCAGCCCCGGAGCCAGAAAATCAAGGTAGGAAAGCCCGTTGATCTGCGTAATATAAACGCCCAGACCAAAGCCCATGGCCCAGAGATAAAGCAGCGGCTCCAGAAAATTAAACATCAAATTGGCTTTCCAGGTTTTGCCGAAAACCTTCAGATTCCGCAGAAATACCTTGAAGGTCAGTACGGGGTTAAGATCAGGCATTTTTATTCTAATCATATTCTTCCTCCATATCATCAGTACGCTAATCCTACTCCTCAAACTGACTGCGCTTACCATGCAGCGTTTCGCCGGTTAACTTCAGAAAAACGTCTTCAAGGTTAGTGGGCCTCAGCCGTTGATAGCTGACAGGAAGGTGTTCACCGACAATTCTTTGATTCAGGTTGTCAGCCATGGCTGGTCCGTTATCAGAATAGAGGACCAGATCATCTCCAATTTGTTGAAAAGATTTCCGCCACTCAGAGCTCCAGTGCAGGAGCTTATTTTGCATATCTGGACTTACCCCGAGTTCCAGCGCATATTGCCCGACATGCTTATCAATAAGATCTTCCGGTACACCTTGCTCGAGAATTTTTCCCTGATTGATGATGATCAGTCGGTCGCAGAGATGACTGGCTTCTTCAAGATAGTGTGTTGTCAGCAGCATGGTCGTACCACTTTCTTTTAACTGCCGCAGACGCTGCCAGACCATATGACGGGCGTACGGATCAAGCCCGGTGGTTGGCTCATCGAGAATCAATAGCTCCGGACGGTTGATCAACGCTCGTCCAATTGTCAGGCGTCGTTTCATGCCGCCGGACAGCTCGTCGACGACTGCATTGGCTTTACTTCGAAGATCCATAAAGTCCAGGATTTCAAAAGCCCGTTCCCTGGCTATACTACGCGGCAGACGATAATAGGAGGCATAGACCAGCAGGTTTTCCAGAACCGTCAGTTCCGGGTCAAGGTTGTCTTCCTGGGCAACAACACCGAGACGTGCTTTAATTTCCCGGGAATGCTTCGAAACATCCTGGCTGAAAACCGTCAGATGGCCCTCTGTTCTCGGGGACAAGCCAAAGACCATTCTGGCTAGGGACGTTTTGCCGGCGCCGTTTGGACCAAGAAGTCCAAAACACTCTCCCTGCCGGACAGTAAAAGAGATATTGTCAACGGCAGTGAAATCTCCGAATCGTTTGGTTAGGTTTCCGGCTGAAATGATATCGGCTGGAAGAGAATAAGACATGAAGAGGTACCTCCGCGAATTGCTGTTCTTTTTTCCTAGCGTATCAAAAGGAAGGCGGAAGAGCAAGGCCGGGTCTGTGAAAATATCAAATATCATGTAGGGAGAAGGCAAGGAGAAGACTATATACTGTTCTGCAGATTGCGGGTGGACACGTTGTGCGTCTTCTGGTATAATGGTATCGCTTAGGTTGCATTATTTTGCAATAATAGGGAAACAGGTGAAATACCTGTACGGTCCCGCCGCCGTAAGGTGGAGCAAATTCAAAGTTGCCACTGTTTACAATGGGAAGGCTGAATTTGCTTTGAAACCGAGTCGGAAGACCTGCCTGAGCCATTTTGCACTGTTTTCACGGAGGATGAAAGGTGTAGCATACGAATCATGCAGAAGTGTTTTGGACTGTTTGCAGATTGTGTAAGTAAAACCTCTTCCAACCGCCGGTTAGAGAGGTTTTTTGATGTCCATGGATGGACGAATGCCGCGATGCCAAGGACGGCAAGGAGCGGTGATGTCCACGGACCATCTCAGCTTCGATAGAAATGGAGAACAAGTCATGAAAGCCGTTATTCCACGTATTATGTTTGCGGCTGCAGGCAGCAGCAGCGGCAAGACCACCATCACCTGTGCGGTATTACAAGCTCTTCTGGAGCAAGGAGTTAATCCTGCTGCGTTTAAATGTGGGCCGGACTATATTGATCCGATGTTTCATACCGAAGTCATTGGGACAAAATCACGGAATCTGGATTTGTTTATGCTATCGGAAGAGGTATGCCGGTATTTGCTGGTCAAGAATTCCGAACAGTCACAAATCGCTGTTTTAGAAGGAGTAATGGGTTATTATGACGGGCTAGGCATTGGCAGTACCGTGGCAAGTTCTTACCATTTGGCTGCAGTAACGCAAACGCCTGTTATCCTTATTGTCAATTGTGCCGGTTCAGCAATCTCAATTGCAGCCTTGATCCAAGGATTCTGCCATTTTAGACCGGACAACGGGATCAAGGGCGTTATTCTGAATAATCTTACACCTTCCCTATACCCGCAGTATAAGGAAATGATCGAAAAAGAGACGGATATCCAGGTGGTCGGTTACTTTCCGAAGCTCAAAGAATGCGCGTTGGAAAGCAGGCATCTTGGATTAATTACAGCATCGGAAGTGGAAGACCTGCAGCAAAAAATGAAATTACTGGCCATACAGGCCAGAGAATCCATCGATCTGAAACAGCTGCTGCGTATTGCAGGCAGGGCCGCGGAAATAGACTATCATGAGGCCGGGATCGAGAGAATCTCTGCTGTTAAAGTCGCCGTAGCCAGAGATAAAGCCTTTTGTTTTTATTACCAGGACAGCCTCGACCTTTTGGAAACATTGGGAGCGGAACTGCAGTATTTTAGTCCGCTTGATGATCAAGCTGTACCGGAATGTGACGGACTGATTCTCGGCGGTGGTTATCCGGAATTATATACCGGACAGCTGGCCGGGAATACATCGATGCTGGCAAGCATCAGGCATGTTCTCTCCAATAATACTCCCTGTATAGCTGAGTGCGGCGGGTTCATGTATTTATTGGAACGTATTGCTGACAAGGACGGCAAACCTTATCCAATGGCAGGATATTTAGAAGGGGATGCTGTACTGACGGATAAACTGAACCGTTTCGGTTATATTACACTGACGGCGCAAAAGGACAACTTGCTGTGCGACAAAGGCGGCAAGATTAATGCGCATGAATTTCATTACTCTGATTCGACGGCCAATGGCGGCGGTTTTACGGCAGTCAATTCGTCCGGGAGCAGAACGTGGGACTGTATCCATGCCGATGAGAACCTCGTCGCCGGTTACCCTCACCTTCATCTCTGGGGAAACTCTGAGTTTGCGCGTTCGTTTATCCGGAAATGCAGCGACTTTCAGGCTGCCAGGATGGGTTCGTAAGACGTGCGTAAACAGGAAGAATTTGAATCATTTGCTGAATGGAACGATAGCTGATATAAAACGACAGCTGATATAAAGGGATATTTTTGTGAAAGGAAAGAGGCGGTGAGTAAATGTTGGCTTTGGTCAGCGGAGGCGTTGCCAGCGGAAAGTCTGAAATAGCAGAAAACTTAGCTGTCAGTTTGAATAAAGGAAAAATGGCCTATATTGCAACAATGGCTGCCTCAGATGAAGAGTGCCGCAACCGGGTTGTCAAGCACCGTCGGATGCGGGACGGCAAAGGGTTCAACACTTTTGAGTTTCCTTACGGACTTTCCGAGAAAATCCCTATTTTAAGCGGCTGCGATATCGCTTTACTCGAGTGCATGGGCAACCTGATTGCCAACGAAATGTATTTGCAGGAGCGCAGCCCGCAGGATGCTATTGAATGCATTCGCAATGATATCCGGCTGCTAGCGGCGACCGTACCGAATACCGTCATCGTAACCAGTACGATATTTGAGGATTTCAAAGCCTATGATGATTTTACGGCCGGCTATATCCGTGTACTGGCTGAAATAAATTCGGCAATTGCCGTGGCTGCAGATGTCGTGATTGAATCCGTCTGCGCGATCCCGGTTATCCATAAAGGAATGAAGGAGCTTTCCGGTTATGAAAATCTTGTATGAATCGTTTGTTGCAGCTTTTTCGATGTTTTCTAAAATTCCGATGCCTCAAATCGACTGGAACGAGAAGAATATGCGTTATTCTTTTATCTTCTTTCCTGTGGTCGGGGCTGTCATTGCCTTTGCTCTCTATTTCTTGTTTCTATTGTTGGAATATTTCGGATTCAGTCCCGTCTTTTTTGCTGCTGCAGCTGTGTTTGTTAACGTCATGATCACTGGCGGAGTTCACCTCGACGGTTATTGTGACACGACAGATGCCTTGAATTCCCATAAGGACCAAGAGGAAAAGCTTCGAATCCTTAAGGATCCTAATGTTGGAGCCTTCGCGCTTATCTATACGTCTGCTGTCCTTCTGCTGCAGTTTGCGGCGTGGTATGAGACCTATCTGAAACCGGACTTTTTCTTACTCGTTCTTGTTTCTTTTATCCTGTCACGTTCGATGGCTGCTTTAGCGGTTGTCTCCTTTCCGTGTGCCAGAGATACAGGACTTGCTGCAATTTTTGCAGGTTATGCTTCGAAGAAAGCGGTAAGAATCATTAGTTGCTTTATGGCTTTATTATCGATTGCGATGATGCTGTATGTAAGTGTGATTATCGGGATCATTGCAGTTCTGTTTATTATGCTGTCCTTTTACTTATTTAACCTCATGGTTCAAAAACATTTTGGGGGTATAACCGGCGATCTGGCAGGCTTTTACATTGTAGTAAGCGAAACAGGAATACTTCTGATTTCGGCAATAGCAGGAGGCGTTATACTATGATTTTGGTGATCGGAGGCGCTAGTCAGGGAAAATTAGAATTTGTCAGGAGCAAATGGGATATCGCTTCGGCAAACATTACGGACGGAGGGACTTGCAGCTTCGAAGAGGCTTTTCAGCGTCCGGTGCTTGACCATCTGCATCTGCTGATCAGACGTTTGCAGGAAGCCAGCCTTGATGCTCGGAAATTTATCGCTGACGGAATCGAGCAGCACCCTGGCATGATTCTGATTTGTGATGAATTAAGCTCAGCCGTGGTGCCGGTTTTAAAAGATGACCGGGAAATGCAGGAAACGACCGGGAGGGTCCTTTGCGCGGCCGCCCAGAAAGCGGCTAAGGTCTATCGTGTCTTCTGCTCCGTTCCGGTTCTGATTAAAGGTGAAGAGCATGACTAAGTTCCTGTACCTGATCCGGCATGGCAAGACGGAAGGAAATCTGAGACGCAAGTATATCGGAATTACGGATGAGCCTTTATGTGAACAGGGGATCTCCGAAATCCGTGAGTATATTGCTGCCGGCCACTATACGGCGGTTGAACATGTCTTTGTCAGTCCAAGGCTCCGCTGCCTTCAGACCAGGGAGCTGATCTATCCGGATATTCCTTATAGTACAATGCCCGAACTTGCGGAGTGCAGCTTCGGTATATTCGAAAACAAATCGTATGAACAGCTGAGGGACCTTGCCGAGTACAAAAGCTGGATCGATGGCGGCGGGAAACAGCAAGTCCCGGGCGGGGAACAGCCGGAAATGTTCAGGTCCCGCTGCCTGGAAGGTTTTAACCGTGTGATGCAGGAAGTAGATGAAGCCGGAATCGAAAAGGCCGCACTGGTTATTCACGGCGGTACGATCATGATGCTGCTTGAGGCATTTTCTCCCGAAGTATTTGATTTTTACCATTGGCAGATAAAGAACGGCGAAGGCTATCAGCTGACGATTGATCAGGCTTTATGGACCGAAAAGAAGAAGCTGGCGGCGATATCGAAGATCTAGGGGATAAGAATATAAAGGTCCGAAGTTGATCGCCCGCTTGTTTTGGTAATGACGAAATCGATGAAATGATAAAGAAGTTGGTATTGAATGATTACACTTTATGCTTTAGTGACAGGTTATATTTTGGATTTGATTTTTGGTGATCCTCCCTGGCTGCCTCATCCGGTCCGCTGGATCGGTTCGCTGATTGCCGGAGGAGATAAATACCTGCACCGGATCAGTTGCAGGACGGACCGAAGCCAGTATTGGTGCGGGGTACTGCTGACTGTTACCATTGTTACGGTGACATTTCTCGTGCCGCTGGGCCTATTGTATTTGTTGAATAGCATCAGCCCGCTGCTGGGGTTTATGGCCGAGGCTTTGATGTGTTATCAGATTCTGGCTACGAAGTCGCTGAAAGCTGAGAGCATGAAGGTCTATGATGCCCTGCAGAAGAACGATATCATGGAAGCCCGTTATCAATTATCCTGGATTGTCGGCCGGGACACGGAGAACTTGAACAGCTCCCAGGTAGCGAAAGGCGCTGTGGAAACCGTGGCCGAAAATCTTTCCGACGGCGTTATCGCGCCGATGCTTTTCATTCTGGTTGGCGGAGCCCCCTTGGGCTTTTTGTATAAAGCGGTCAATACGCTGGACTCGATGATTGGCTATAAAAATGACAAATATCTTTATTTTGGCCGGTTTGCGGCCAAACTGGATGATGTCGCCAATTATCTTCCGGCCAGAATTTCTGCCTATTTGATGCTCCTGGCTGTTTTTTTGACCCGTTATGATTTCAAAGATGCCCTGAGAATCTACCGGCGTGACCGTCATAATCATACCAGTCCGAATTCCGCCCACACTGAAGCCGTTTGCGCCGGGGCCCTTAATGTTCAACTCGCCGGAAGCAATTCTTACTTTGGCAAGCTGGTGGTTAAGCCGACGATCGGTGACCCGATCCGGGAGATCGAGGCTGAAGACATCCGCCGCGCCAACAAGCTGATGATTGCGACGTCGCTTGTCGGCCTGATTCTGGGGTCCGCTGTTAGAGCCGCTATTGCGCAGTTTGGCTGATAGTATTTCTGTTTAGCGGGGGCAAAATATATTGCAGCTGTTATGTTA
Source organism: Dehalobacter sp. CP (assembly GCA_009910795.1). The sequence goes on from VMEE01000083.1 coordinate 198,656, forward strand.
TCCTGTAAGAAGCGAAATGCTCTTTGGGGCAGGTCTGTGAGTCACAATACCGCTTTTCGGCTGTTGTGCCCTCCGTGGCACAAAAAGCCGCGCTCCGCCTCGTGCTCCGCTTAGCGCGGAACTGTGACTCCCAGACTGGTCTTAAGAGTGGGAGACTTTAGCGGCTCAAGAAGCACTGTCAAACTTAATAAGCAGGTTTACTTTGCCTTCCGTAGCCTTCCGTAGCTAGCTTCTTTATGACTTGCTCCTTGTATCAGTACCTTCTAAGCATTGTTACTTCTGAGCGCAACGCTCTACATCGTGCTTCACATGGCGGCAATTAGGACTTTAGACTTGTGCTTGCCAACAAAGCGAGGAATACCAGCTGAGACAGGATAAGGGGACTTAATGTATTTGCTATCTTTCCTGAACTTTCTACAAAACTTTCTACAGATTAGCGTATCTTCGTAACCGACCTGACAAGCGGAACATGGATGTGGAGCGCGGCTTTTTGCGCCAAGGAGGGCGCAATAGCCGAAAAGGCGGTTACGAAGATACGCGAGCCACAGAATAAAATCTATAGATCAGAACCTATAGATTAGAACCTACATATTTACCCCAAGAATAATCTCAAACTTTAGACAAACTTAGGCTACAAATACGACAGAGACAGGTGAGAGCAGATGTATCAATATATCCACGGCGGAGATATTTATTCGGTAAAAAAACTGACAGGCAGGCAGGAGATTCTTGATTTTTCTTCTAACGTAAATCCACTCGGGCTGCCGGAGTCTATAAAGGAAGCCGTGATCCATTCGCTTGATGAATGTACGAATTATCCGGACCCGTTTTGCCGGGATCTTGTTGCGGCTTTGGCCAAATATGAGTGCACGGATCCTGAATATATCCTTGCCGCCAATGGGGCTGCAGAGATTATTTTCCGACTTGTGCTGGCTCTGAAACCGAAAAAAGCGCTGATCTTTGCTCCGACCTTTGCAGACTATGAAAAAGCGCTGCATACGGTGGATTGCTTGGTAGAATATTATTTTTTACGGCCGGAGCACGATTTTGCAGCCCGTGAGGACCTGTTGGATCAGATGCGCCCAGGCCTGGACATCATGATTCTTTGTAACCCCAATAATCCTACCGGTCAATTGTGTTCACGTGCATTTTTACAGAAGGTGCTTGCCAAGGGCCAGGAAATCGGTGCAATCGTGATGATTGATGAATGCTTTATGGATTTTGTCGAAGATAAAGAACAATTTTCTGTGCAAAACTGCATTGAACAGTATGAAAATCTCGTCATTCTGAAAGCTTTTACCAAGATATTTGCGATGCCGGGTTTTAGACTTGGCTACGCTTTGACAGCCAACAAAACATTGCTCGAACAAATGAGGTCCGCCGGTCAAGACTGGAGTGTTTCAACGCTGGCCCAAGCGGCCGGTACCGCTGCCTTAAAAGAAACTGCCTATCTGCAGCAGACGAAACAGCTGATTGAAACAGAAAGAAGATTTTTGATTGATGCACTTTTGGGTCTTGGACTGAAGGTCATCGGCTCCAGAGCAAACTACATATTTTTCCGGGCTCAGCGTACAGACCTGTCTGAAAAGCTGATAGCGAAAGGGATTATGATCCGTCCATGCGCCAACTATGTCAATTTAAACGGTGAATACTTCAGGGTTGCTGTGAAAAGCCATGAAGATAATTTGAAACTCAGCGCCGTACTCAGGGATGTGATATGTGATGAAAGCAGTCATGGTCATTGTTGACGGACTTGCAGATGAGAAAATTGAAGAATTAGGCTGGCAAACCACATTTGAGGCTGCCTGTCATCCAGAACTTGACCAAATTGCCGCTGAAGGTCATACCGGCTGGTTTGATTCCTGCCCGCAGGGCTACCTGCCGGAAAGCATGCCGTGTATCCTGAATCTTTTAGGCGTTAAGCCTGCCTATTTTCCGCAAAGCAGGGCATCACTCGAACTGCTTGCTAACGGCTACTGCCTGGAGCAGGATGAAGTCGTTCTGCGTTGCAATCTTGCCGCCCTTGACAGTCATGGAAGATTAGCTTCCTTCAACGGCGGGAACTTAACCGGAGCTGAAATGCAAAAAGCGGCGAAGATAGCGGCTGATATCGATCCGAATATCAAGATGCTGCATTTATCCGGGTACAGGAACCTGATCATTGTCAAAGCGCATTATTTTCAAACGCTGGATTGCAAGACGTATCCGCCGCATGAATTTTTGGGCGATGATTCCGATGATTTATTAGCGGACATTTGCACTTCGGCCCCCATACTCCAAAAATTTGTTTCGGAGGGGAAAAATAGGTTAAAATACCTAAGCAGCCAAGAACAGCAAATGATTTTTTATCCATGGGGAATATCTGGGAAAAGCCGTTTACCTGCATTTGCAGAATTGTATGGTAAAAAGGCAGCGGCAGTCTGCGGTACGGAAATTGCCAAAGGGATTGCTTTGGCCTTGAAGATGGATGTTCCTGATTTGGCAGAAGCTACTGGAGATACGGATACGGATCTGGCCCTTAAGGCGCAAACGGCATGCCGCTTGTTATCCGAGTATGACTTTGTGCTTGTGCATATCAATGGCACAGATGAAGCCGCTCACCGGCATGATCATCGAGAAAAAATTGAATTTATCGAAAGAGTTGACCGGGAGTTTTTTGCTTTTCTGCGTCAGAACCTGACAGATGATACTGGGATTCTGATCTGTGCTGATCATGCGACCAGCCCTGTCAGCGGGAAGCATTCGGCCTTGGATGTTCCGTATATCTTCAGGAAAGCCGGGGAAACCTTGCCGCCGGGGGATTTAGAGGCGAATAAGGTCTTAAAGTATTTGATTTCAGAGTAAATACTAACAGTACAAACAGGAAAGCGGGTGTCACACGATGGCCAAATCAATCATGGTTCAGGGAACAATGTCCAACGCCGGAAAAAGCTTGTTCACGGCAGGTCTGTGCCGTGTTTTTAAACAGGCAGGTTATAAGGTAGCGCCCTTCAAATCCCAGAACATGGCCTTGAACTCCTACATTACCAAAGAAGGGCTGGAGATGGGCAGAGCGCAGGTTGTCCAGGCAGAAGCAGCCGGGCAGGAGCCCAGTGTCCTGATGAATCCGATCCTTTTGAAACCGACAAATGATCAGGGTTCGCAGGTCATTGTCAACGGTGAAGTGTTGGGTAATATGAATGCAGCAGACTATTTTCAATATAAAACGAAGCTTATTCCAAATATTATGGCGTCCTACCAGACGCTTGACCAGAACAATGACGTTATTGTCATCGAAGGAGCGGGCAGTCCCGCGGAGATTAACTTGCAGGAGGATGATATCGTCAATATGGGGATGGCCAAAATGGCTAAAGCTCCTGTCCTGCTTGTTGCCGACATTGACAGGGGCGGCGTTTTTGCATCCATTTACGGCACGGTGATGCTCTTAAGTGAAGATGAAAGAAAAATGATCAAAGGCATTGTGATCAATAAATTTCGCGGAGATGTAGAAATCTTAAGGCCCGGGCTGCGGATGATCGAAGAAAAAGTCAATATTCCGGTCATCGGTGTCGTTCCATATCTGAATATCGACATTGAAGATGAAGATAGTTTATCCGAAAGAATTGCTGTGGACAAAACAGTGCAAGCAGTAGATATCGCAGTGATCCGGCTGCCAAGGATGTCCAATTTTACTGATTTTAACGTTTTCGAACTGATTCCCGGAGTTTCCCTGCGCTATGTAAAATCCATGGCTGAGCTGAAGAATCCGGACATGATCATTCTACCAGGGACGAAAAATACAATGGCTGACTTGTTGTGGCTGCGTCAGAGCGGTCTGGAAGCAAAGATCAAAAAGCAGGCTGCTGACGGGGAAACCATTGTATTTGGGGTATGCGGAGGCTACCAAATGCTTGGCGAAACGCTGGAAGATCCTTTTGGCGTAGAAGAGGGCGGAAGTCTCACAGGAATGGGTTTGCTGGATATGAAAACAATATTCTCCAAACAGAAGACCAGGACACAGGTAGAAGGCCGGTTCAGTCAGTTTGACGGTGTTCTTGCCGGATTATCCTCGATCCGTTTTCACGGTTATGAAATTCATATGGGCGTAACAGAAACAGGGGATGTCGAGCCTTTGACGCATATCGACATTGAGTCGGGCCTTCAGGTGCAAAAGATGGAAGGTGCCCGAAAGCTGAATGTTATGGGCAGTTATGTTCATGGCATATTTGATGAAGAAGGAGTCGCTGTAGCAATTGCCGAATGCCTTTTAAATAAAAAGGGGTTGGATTCAACAAGCCTCAAACGGTTAAGCTATAAACAATATAAAGAGCAGCAGTATGACCGATTGGCGGATGAAATCCGAACACACGTCGACATGGCCGCGATCGTGAATATTTTGGAGGCAGGTGTATAATTGATGAAAAAAGGTCTCATCCATATTTACTGCGGGGACGGCAAAGGAAAAACGACCGCTTCCCTCGGTCTGGCAGTCAGATGTGCAGGCAGAGGGCGCAGGGTATTGATCGTCCAGTTCTTAAAAAGCCAGGATACTGGGGAACTGCATACCCTGGAGAAAATTCCGGGGATAACGTTTTTGCGCGGTGAAGAGTCCTTTGGTTTCTATAATCAGGAGACAAATGAGCAGAAGGAGCAGCGCAGGACCGTTTATAATAAGATCCTGCAGCAAGCGGTTTCAGCGTGCCGTGAGGGCCAAGCCGATTTGCTGATTCTTGATGAAGCCGTAGCCTCCTATAATTATGACCTGATTGACCGTGCGCTTCTGCTTGAGTTTTTGCGGACGAAACCTGAAGGGCTTGAGGTTGTGCTGACCGGACGGGGGCCTGCGGAAGAGCTGCTTGATCTTGCAGACTATGTATCTGAGGTCAAGAAAGTCAAACATCCGTATGATAAAGGGATCAAAGCGCGCCTCGGCATTGAACGGTAATATTTGACAGCCTCGATTCCATCTTGACAAGAATCCGGTCTCCGCTTTATACTAAAATCAGAAAATATAATACATGATGGTTAAAAACATACAGTGTTACCTTTTGCTGACAGGTCAGGTTGGAATTCGAGGCACAGGTCAGAGGGATGTATGGGATGTTGCCGGACGGATTCAAAGCCACCTTCAGGGTTGGCTTTATTTATTCAGATCAGTTTCCCGCAAAATTCCTCAGTTTCCGTTAAGATTCGTGTTTAAGGTCCATCGATTTCCAGTTAACGTTCAGGTTCACAAGTATGTTGTTTCAGTAGATTCGTTTGTTACCTTAACCTTAGGTTTTCACCAGGCTCCATTTCTAGACTCCATTATCCGGGTGATTCTTGAGAAAGGCGTAGAGAAAGTAGCGTAAGTCTGAAAGTAGCGTAAGTCCGATTTGTGATTCCATGTGTTTTGATTAAAGTAGGTGACTCGAGTAAAATTATCTGTTTGTGTCCATGAGGAATTTTGCGGGTTATACACTTAAGGCCTCTTCGCATCAATGCGAGGGGGCCGTTTATTTGTGTGCCAACATAAAAAATTGGTTATTGAACATACGTTATTGAACATATTGAATCCGTTAATTGAAAACCAACTTCCGTTCACAGCAACCCCTTGGAGTTGAAGGAGTAAGCTCCGTTTTTTCTATGTAAAATCTATGTAAAAATGATAAAAAAGGTATATAGTTGGCGTAAGATAGCACGAAAATCCGGCATTTTGAGCATGGGAAACAGACCTTTGGGAGTTTATTGCAAAACATAGCCCCCGTACAATTACCCCTGTTTCTTTACATTTCTAACGGTGCGCTTCCCGTATCTTACATATGGTTGTTGGCTTCCCCGTTTTGCAGGCGGTTCGCCAGCACTATGAATTCCACCTCTGGTTTGCTTTCACTCCAGGTTGAAGATTTACCTCAGACTGTCACTGAGACGCCCTGTCCGTTCAGCGGTGCTGGAATCTTCATATTGGCTACAAAAATGAACAGGTTAACGGCATTGGTTGGATTCTGCCCCACTGACTCGTACCACTGCGTGGCGAATTACAAAAACCGCGCCGCTCAGGCACGGTCTTTGCTGACTTTATTTAATTGACCAATGAGAAAAAATCTATTTCAAGAGTATCGGAATAAAAGGAGTTACACTTACCAATCCCGAGTATAATAACTTCTAGTTTCATGTTCTTCTATACCATCCTTTGCTCGATGATATCCAGTCATTACATAATGCTGAGTCCCTAATGGGTTACTGCACCAACAGTCGACTTGTGCCCAGGTAGCTTGTGTTCTCAAATCAGTATCCCAAGCTACACAAACGCCATCACGCCAAAGTTCACCATACACTTCAACTTCATCACATACTATGTCAGTGCTAGTGACGGAATAACCGTATACTTGATAAATTTGATTTCTTAGGTTAGAATAACAACCACTCGAACCCCAATTAAAGGCAAATGCAACATTGGTACATAATAGGGTTAATGCCAATGTTAAAATTGAAATTTTCAACTTTCTACCAATCATTATTCTGCCTCCTTAACTATTTGATTTGTTTTAATCGGATTTTTTTCCGATATATCAAATTCATCAAGGGTTAGGGTTCCGTCATCGTGTTTAATTGCTATCGATACTTTATCATTTCCTTCGATGAAGAATACTGGCATGAAATCACCAATTTTGTGAGTCCCGTCTATCGCTAACGATTTAAGAGCAACTGCGCATTTATTTTTTATATCGGAACTCAATTCAGAACTACTGTCATCATATACATCTCGTACGTACGCAGGTTTGGCCTTATTGGTATCTATATTCATAATTTCTACAGCCTTGTCTTTAAATGCAAGTTCTTCCTGAGATGCATTACTGTCTGAATAAGCTTTATTGACATTTACGATTAATAGTACAGCAAGAAATACTACTCCAAGACTAATGGCAACCCATGAAAATGTTTTCTTTACTTTCATAATTGAAATACTTTGTATGATATCCATGTGTTCAAATGTATGGATATCATATCTCCTTTCATTTAATATATCGTTTTAAAATACTCTATGAAGATAATTGTAAATAAATTTGTTATAATTAATTCTAATAGTGGTTCTAATTGGTAAACTGGGTACAGAGGCACAATCGGTATCCCTAATAATCAAACGAGCCACTATTTTGTTGTCGGGGGGGATCTTAATTTTGTACAATAGTAATCATTATATTTCCTTCTATTTATAAGAAATTAATTTCTATTTCTATACAATATTGAAAATACCCTTCTATTAATACAAATATTTAACATTTATGCCTAAATTTCATTTAAGGTAAAAAATACGGTAAAAAAATACGTAAAAAAAATACGTTATTGAACATATTGAATTTGATGTAATTATCCTATGAAGTAAATCGCAAATAAAAATATGACTTAAAATGGAAATGATGGAAGGAAATAGCAAGAAGGCGGAGAATTATTTAAGCAAATTTTCCGTGAGAGGAGAGAAACGGCGTGAAAGTAAAACGCAGACTTCTTTACCCAGTACTGCTGCTTCTAATCATGATCCTATCCATTCCAGGGGTTGCTTATGCTGAATTTGACGAATACGGTTACAACGCTCAGGCCAGAATGTTTATCGGAACACTGGAAAACTGGGAAGCGCTTCTTCAGGGATTACCACCGGAGCCATTTAATCCGAAAGAAACAGACATTGTTTTTGTCGAAAGAAAATGGAATAAGCTTTTTGATCCAATGATTCATTTTAACCCGCCGTTAGGTGCGGGAGCCTGGCAGGAAGCCCGATTATGGAAATACCTTTCAGGAGACCAATTGGGATGGACCTGGCATCAGGAAATTGAAGTCGTTTATTCCCCGGATCATCCGATACCAGGTGCATTTGCGGTCCCACAGGAAGCGATGGGGTTGACAGGATTTTATTGCACGAGGCAACAGGAATATTTGTTGGGACCTCACGGGCAAAAAACGGTCATTCAAGATTTCTACGTAAAAAAATTTATTCTTGTGCAGACGGATTGTTCATTAAATTGTCATCTTTCTGCCATAAAACCAACACAGGAGCCGTATAGAATACATAGCAAGATAAAAATGATCGTATTAGAAATTAATACAAATACATAACGGTTAGGTGAGGGTTGAATGAGCAGCAAATTAGTGACAAAGATTGTATTGGATATTGCGATGAGCATACTTTTTGTGTTTCTGCTGGATGCTTTTGGAACCGGGTTAGCTTTTCATGAGATTGCAGGGCTATTTATTTTTGCTCTTTTCGGTATCCATATTCTGTTGAACGGATCCTGGGTGAAAAACACAACGTTGAATCTACTGCAAAACAAGCTTAAAAATCGGACCGCAGTTTCCGTGAAGATAAAATATGCTTTGAATCTTGCAATCTTCATCAGTATTTTGATCATCGTGACTACGGGGGTAATGATATCGAAGGTTTTGTTTCCTTCAGATACGATTCATGGTGAATGGATCTATCTGATCCATAAATGGACATCATACGTCTGTCTGGGCTTCCTGATCACCCATCTGGCAATTCATGCCGGCTATTTCGTAAAATCAATCGGCAGGATCATCATAAACCTAAAAGAACGCAATGTCAGGAAGACACTGGTTCGCCTTGGTGCGGCATGCCTGCTGGTCGTCATGTTGTATACCCGGGTTCTTTCAACAGTTTCGGCAAGCGATGAGAATCAATTAGGCAAAATTGCAGAGACCCAGATCACGACATCGCAAAGTACATCCCCAAACAGGACTGACTCCCCGACAGAAGGTCAATATAATGAAAGCATAACCTATTCGGAGGGTTCAGTTTCTGACAATCGTGATACTGGAAACAGTATCACCGAGGACATGACGATTGGCAATAATAAATCAGAAGACGCTGATGCTATTGGTTCGGTAAATAATGCCGCTACGGATGTAACTGTTGGGGATACCACCGGTCCGGAAGAAAAAATTAGTCTTGATGAATACTTGTCCCAGCTGCACTGTAGTGGTTGCCATAAAAACTGCTCTCTTTTGTATCCGCAATGCGACAAGGCTCAAGGTGAAATAAGGGCGGCAGAACAGGAATATCAGGAACTTTACGGGATATAAGCAAACAATGACGCTGCAAGGATAGGAAAATATAGATATTAAGCTAGGCTAAGCAAAACAACCGATTTGACCCCGGTTGTTTTGTTGTTGTTGTGCGCCATGTATGGCGTGTAACTAGGCGGTGAAAGTATGCGATGGGGGCTGGCAGTTGGCAAACGTCAGCCCAGAGCAAGGGTGTCCACTACGAGGTAGAATCTGAAGGAATATGATGAGAAACAGATACATATCCAGGACACGGCCACATAGAATAAGAATAGTGCAGCATAAATGAACTTATGTTTAATATTGACACTCGATTTCCACCGCGATATACTGAAACAAAGAATAATGAATGGGTGTTTACTTATGCAAGTGCCAAAAGAAGAAATCAAAAAAAGGATTATTGAGGCAGCGGAAGAGGAGCTTCTCGTCTCAGGCTACCGTCATTCCTCAATGCGGAATATTGCGCAGCAAGCCGGGATTACCGTAGGGAATATTTACTCCTATTTTTCCGGTAAGGATGACCTGCTCGATAATATTCTTCAGTCTACCATCGAACAGCTTCGGAAACTGGTATTCATTGACATATCCGATAAAAGCAGTCTGTCGACGCAAAGCATCACTTATGTCACGGAAGCGATGACCAAGGTGTTTCTGGATAACAGAACGCAGTTTTTGATCCTGATGAAGAGTGTTGAGGGCTCTAAATACGAAAATATAAAGGCGGAACTGATCGAGCTTGTCAAGCAGCGTCTGGAAAACGATTTGTTCTTAACCAGTTCCAGGCCCGGCAGCGATATGCTGCTTGCCGATTCCCTGGCCGTGGCGCTTATTGAAGGTATCATCAATATTTTTAATAAGTATGGCGGGGATGAAGAGCGTCTGGCCAATCTGCTGAACAAATTCCTTTTATTGATTATTGGGGATATTCAAAAGAGGATTTAAAAGAACGGTAAAGGATGGTACGGGTATGCAGCTGCTTATAGAAAAGCTTGTGAAGTTTCTTATTGCCCATAAACGGGCGGTTTTATTGACCTATTTGGCTGTCATCATCGTCAGCATTGCGCTTGTACCCAATATTAAAGTTAACTATGATTTGGCGGAATATCTGCCGGAACGCTCCATGACCAAGCAGGCGATTACACTTGTGGACAAGGAATTTGGTTATCCGGGAACTGCTCAGGTCATGGTAGAAAATGTCTCTATCCGAGATGCTGCGCTTGCCAAGGAAAAAATTAAAGAGGTTCCAGGTGTGAAAAACGTGATTTGGCTGGACGATGTCACGGATATCACAGTCCCTGAATCCTTTATTCCCCGGAATTATCTGGATAGTTACTACAAAGATGGTGCGGCCTTATTCCAGGTTGAATTTGCGCAGGGGGATTATGCCTCGGAAACAGGGGACGCCCTGAAGACGATCCGGGCTTCTTTAGGTGAAAAGGCCAGTATCACAGGAGAAGCTGAAGATTCAAGCCATATGCGGGAAGTACTGGCTGCGGAAATGTCCAAAATCATGATCGTCGTTATTCCGCTCTGCGTCCTCATCCTGATGTTGGCATGTTATTCCTGGATAGAGCCGCTGCTGTATTTAACCGTCATTGGTATTTCCGTGATTATCAATGCCGGAACGAATGCTTTTTTCCCTGAGATATCTTTCATTACGAATTCAATTGCCGCGGTGCTGCAATTCGCCATTTCGATGGATTTCTCGTTGTTTCTTTGCCACCGCTATCTAGAGGAAAGGGATGCCGGGGCAGAGTTTCTTCCTGCAATTGTCAAAGCGGTAAAAAATACATTGTCGTCTATTTCGGCGAGTGCACTGACAATTGTAGCAGGCTTTTTAGCCCTGCTGTTTATGCAGTACGGGATTGGAAAAGATCTTGGACTGGTCCTGATTAAAGGAATCTGTCTGAGCTATATCAGTGTGATCATTTTGCTGCCGGTTCTGATCGCGATCTTCCACAAAACAATTGATAAAACCCGGCACAGACCCCTCGTTCCACCGTTTAAGAAGATAGGACAGGGTGCAATTAAAGTAAAATATCTACTGTTTGCCCTGGCCTTAATAGTTATTATTCCGTCTTTCCTGGCACAAAAGAATACCGACTTTTTATATGGCAATACTTCCGGAAGTTCCAGTGAGGGGACCATTGCTGAGGAAAGAAAAAACATTGAAAGCCGCTTCGGCATCTATAATCCTGTCGTTGTACTTATACCGAATGATGATATTTCTTCGGAAATTCAGCTGGCTGAGGAACTGAAGAAACAGAAATATATCCGCGATGTTCAGACCCTGGTTACGCTGGCAGATCCTGCTGTACCACGTTCTTTACTGCCGCAAAGCGTTAAGGATATGTTCCTGTCAGAACATTATACCCGGATGATCGTTCTTATGAACATTACCGGTGAAAGGCCCGAGACTTCCAAAGCCGTTACAGAACTTGAACAGTCGGTGCAGAAGTATTACCCTGACCAATGGTATGCCGCCGGGAATGCCACCAGTATTGCCGATATTAAGAATACGGTTGAATATGATACGCGTACAGTTAACCTGTTTTCAATTCTGTCCGTAGGTCTGATTATTCTACTGACGTTCCGTTCCATCTCTGTTCCGATTCTGCTGATCGGCGTTATTGAGTCTTCTATTTGGATCAACATGGGTATCCCATATTTTCAGGGATCAAGCTTGGTGTTTATCGGCTATCTGGTGGTGAGTTCCATCCAGCTTGGTGCAACAATCGATTATGGGATCCTGATGTCCAACCGCTATCTCGGATTCAGGAAGACGCAAAAACCCAGAGATGCAGTGCTGTCAGCGTTGAATACTGCCGGAAACACAGTGATGATCTCAGCTCTGATTCTTGCCGTGGCGGGTTTTGCGGAAGGAATGCTTTCCCAGATTAAAGCAATCAGCGATATTGGAATTTTGCTGGGCAGGGGGGCCGCACTGTCAGGACTGATGGTCCTTGTTTTGCTGCCGGTACTGCTGATGACGTTTGATAAAATCATCATAAAGACCACTTTCTCTGTGAAAGAAAGTGGGAGGGAGGAGACAATCTGATGAAAAAACCGATCGCATGCTTTCTGACTGTAATGCTGCTGATTTCCGTATTTTCTTTATCCGCATCTGCTTCAGATACGGAGAGCACGGCAAGCAACCCCAATATTACCGTTGTCAAAGATGAGACCGTTTATGCGGACCTGAAAATGGATGGGAGTATTTCCGGTATTACAGTCGTCAATAGGATTGATACGCCTGAGTCCGGCAGTTACCTGGACTACGGTGTCTACGATTCGATTACCAACCTTTCCGGCAGTGAAACTCCTGTGCTTGCCGATGGCAGAATTTCCTGGCAGCTGCCGGCACGGGACAAAGGTTTCTACTATCAGGGCAAACTGACTGAGGGAGAACTGCCGTTTGCGTTTAGGATTACCTATCGGCTGAACGGCCAGAAGGCTAAGCCCGAAGACATTGTCGGCAAAGAAGGAAGGATTGAAATTACGCTCAAAGTTCAGCCAAATGCTGAAGCCAAAGCGTATTACAGAGAAAACTATCTTTGTCAGGTCCAGCTGCCGTTGGATCTGGATGAAAATACGGTTCTTTCTTCATCAGGTGCTTCCGCCATGATTTCCGGCAAGACCCTGACGCTTGCCTACATGGTGCTTCCGCAGAAAAGTGCTCAATATACAGTGGTTTATGATACTGAAAAGTTCCAGATGGCGTCCATGACGATGACCTGCTCCTATTTTGACAGTTCCAATTTCCTGAATTTTAACATGGATACCGGAAGTATAACGCAAATGTCACGCGGAGCCGGGCAAATTGTTTCCGGTACGGAGAAGCTGAAGGCCGGTTTAATCGAATTGAATAAAGGCATAGCAGGTATTGCTTTGGGCTCTGCCCAACTTCAGCAGGGAACCGGCGCGATGCGTCAAGGGCTAGAACAATATTCAGCCGGAGCATCGAGCCTCGCGGCGCAGTTTAAGCAGATCAGCAGCGGTACGGTTCAGCTTTCCCAGAAGGGACAGGAACTTGCAGCTCAGTATACCAACCTTTCCTCCGGTATAACTGCAATGATGGATCAATTAACGCCATTGCTGAATTCTCTGCCCGCTGAACAAAGACAGGCTTATCTCCAGCAGATCGGAACCATGAAGGCTCAATTATCCCAATATGGCACCGGCCTGTCCAGCTATACAACGGGCGTAGCCCAGTCTGCGCAAGGTATTACTGAATTTTCAGCAGGTTTGGATCAATTTGCGCAGCAGGGGGCAGAATTAAAAACAGGTGCTGTGGCACTGGCCAACAGTACAGCTGCGATAACCGACGGCTTCAATCAGCTAGTATCCAGTTCAGCGGTTTTGCCTGATCAGGTTCAAAAATTGATAGACGGGCAAAAACAATTTAAAAACGGTATTGACGAAGCTTCCGGATTGCTGGAAACACTTTCATTTGCCAGCGGGAATGAGACAAAGCCGGTATCTTTTGTGTCCTCGCAGATTTCCCCGAGAAGTATTCAGTTTGTTATCCGGACCCCGGATTTGAAAGCTGCAGCAGATGAAAAGGCCACAGTCACGGAGCCAGGAAGGCTATCGTTCTGGGAGCGTTTTATCCATCTATTTCGTTGATTTTTTTCAAAAGAATATTGAACTTTCGTGCTAATTATGATCTAATAGTGACGGTGTTAAAAAAGCTTTTTCTAAGGCTGATGACAGATTTCTTCAGCCTTTTGTTTGTCCTTGAAGATCAATTGCAACGATAGATAAGGAGATTGAAATGAACGATTATTTGATTAAGGCTTTGGGTTATGACGGCAAGGTACGCGCTTACGCAGCTTTGACGACGGAAACCGTCGGTGAAGCCCAGCGCAGGCATCAGACCTGGCCGACAGCATCGGCGGCACTCGGCCGGACACTGACCGCCGGTCTAATGCTCGGGGCAATGCTCAAAGGCGATGAACAACTGACTGTCAAAATTGAAGGCAACGGCCCGTTGGGCATTATCCTGGTTGACGCCAATGCGCACGGGGAAGTCAGGGGCTATGTCACCAATCCTCAAACGCATTTGGATCTAAATCAGATCGGGAAATTAGACGTCAGCGGAGCTGTAGGTTCTGAAGGCACATTGTCTGTTGTTAAGGACCTGGGGATGCGGGATTACTTTACCGGGCAGGTTCCGTTATATTCCGGAGAGATCGGGGAAGACTTTACTTATTATCTGGTCAAATCCGAACAGATTCCTTCTTCGGTCGGACTCGGTGTCCTGGTAGCGCCGGATCATACAATTCAGGCTTCCGGCGGCTTTATTATCCAGCTATTGCCCGGAACATCTGAAGAGACTATTTCTGAAATTGAAGAACATCTTAAAACAATTACCCCGGTCTCAACGATGATTCAGCATGGGTTTACGCCAGAGGAAATGCTGGAAGAAATTTTAGGCAAAAATAACGTTCAGGTACTGGAGAAAATGCCGGTGAAATTTCAATGTCAGTGTTCCAAGGAGCGGATTGGCAATGCGATGACCAGCTTAGGCAAAGAGGAAATAGAAGAGATCATCCAAACCGACGGCCAGGCGGAAGCCGAGTGTCATTTTTGCAATGAGACCTACCTGTTTTCGAGGGAGGAACTCGAGAAGCTGAAGGATACCGCAAAGTAAACCATAGCGTTTGAAAGGAACACATCAAGAATATGAAAGCCTTAATTACAGGGGCCAGTTCAGGTATTGGCCGGGATATTGCCAGAGTGCTGAGCATGAAAGGGTATGATTTAATCCTGGTTGCACGGCGTCTTGACAGGCTGGAAGAATTAAAGAAAGAGCTTTCCTGTGATGTCCAGACGATCAGCCTTGATCTTGCACAGGAGGAATCCTGTTTCCGTCTTTACGACCTGGTCAAGGATCAGGAGATCGATATGCTGATCAATAATGCGGGGTTTGCAGTCTACGGCGAATTTGATCAGACGGACCTTGCCAGGGAATTGGAATTGATCCATACCAATATCAAAGCAGTTCATATCTTAATGAAACTGTTTCTGCAGGATTTCAAGCGGCGTAACCGGGGGTATATATTAAATGTGGCTTCTTCAGCTGCCTTTTTACCGGGGCCTCTGATGGCTGCTTACTATGCTTCGAAAGCCTATGTGCTGAGACTGACGGAAGCTGTACATAAGGAACTGCAAAAAACGGACAGCAAGGTTTATGTAGGGGTACTGTGTCCGGGGCCGGTACATACCGAGTTTGAACAAAACGCCAAGATTACTTTTGGAATAAAAGCACTGGACAGCCCTTATGTAGCCAGGTATGCGGTTGACCGGATGCTCAAGCGTAAAAGGGTCATCATTCCAGGGGTATTGATAAAGGCTGCATTTGTATTAACGAAAATCCTGCCGCAAAAAATATTGCTGCATTTTCTCTATAAACTGCAAAAAGAAAAATTTGTTTAGAAATCCTTGCTTCGGGTATATTTACTGAATATATATTTACTGAATATATTGAATGAATATATTGAATGATGCACCGCCGTTGAAATATTGTTTCAACGGATTTTTGTTATCTTGTTATCTTGTTATTTTGTTATTCTTTAGATTGTACTTGTCCACGCTATCAGAGATTTTTATATGTATTGGGTTGATGTGGGTTGATGTCGTCTATTGACAGACATAAAAAAAACGAATAAGATAGTTGTTAGTACAACAGTTGCAAGGACAACTATATGTAAAGAGGGGTGATTCGTGTTGCTGATGAAAGACCTGTCGGTCATATTTAGGTTTAATCGCATTTATTCAATGAGAAGGTTGAGTAAATATCATTTGGGGCATTCGGAACAAGAAATTCTGATGTTTTTATCTAAAAAAGATCAGGTAAATCAAGATATGATTGCCGCTTTTTTTGTGATTGACAAGGGAGCGGTTGCCAAAAGCTTAAGCAAGCTCGAAGAAAAAGGGTATGTGAATCGAATGATAAACCCTGAAAACCACCGCGAGAAAATAATAACCCTGACGCCAAGGGGATTGGAAATCATGGACAACATGCAGGAAATCCTGACTGACTGGCATACAGCCATCTATGAAGGACTTAACAAAGAAGACATCGTACAGTTCCAAAAAATAATGTCGGTCATTGCTGCCAACAGCATGAAAGCTGTCAACGAATGCGAGAAAATTTTGACCAATTAAAAATCTAAAGATGGGAGTTAAGCAAATTGAACAAATCAAATACAAAAAACAGCTTCGTTCTCATTATGATTCTATACCTGCTCGGCATTTTTATGGGTGCAATTGACACGGGAATTGTCACACCGGCCAGAACAGTTATTCAAAGTCATTTGATGGTCGATGAAAAAACCGGGATCTGGATGATTACGATTTATACACTGGCTTATGCGGCCAGTATTCCGATCATGGGTAAACTTGCCGATATGTTCGGACGCAAATACATTTATCTTGCCAGTATCTTTCTTTTTGGTCTTGGATCATTGTTCTGCGGTTTAGCTCAGGGGTTTGACAGCTTTACGGTCTTGCTTATGGCCAGAGTCGTCCAGGCGTTTGGCGGAGGTGGAATCCTTCCGGTTGCGACTGCTGAATTTGGTACGACATTTCCTCCGGAAAAACGGGGGATGGCCCTGGGACTGGTTGGGGGAGTATACGGGATTGCCAATATTTTCGGAGCTTCGGCAGGCAGTGCCATTCTGGATATCTTCGGCAGCAGTAACTGGCAGTTTATCTTTTATGTGAATCTGCCGATCACGCTGTTTATCCTAATCGCCGGCTTCCTCTGTCTGCCAAATAACAGAAATGACAATGTCAAAAAGATTGATATCGGCGGAATCTTGATTCTGACCGTGATGATTCTCGCTTTAATGTATGGACTCAAGAATATTGACTTTTTTGATTTCAAGTCAACTTTAATCAGTACGAGTGTTTATCCTTTCCTGATCCTGTTTGTGCTTCTTGTTCCTTTCTTTATCCTGGCTGAGAAAAAGGCGGAGGATCCGGTGATGAACTTATCGTATTTTACAAACTCACGGATCATGATCACCTTTATCATTGCCTTTATTACCGGAATTGTGTTAATGGGGATGATTTTTGTACCGCAGTTTGCTGAAAACTCACTGAAAATCGCTTCCGGAAGCGGCGGCTATTTCGTCATCATTCTTGGTTTGTTTGCAGGGGTTGGCGCTCCTATATCCGGGAAGCTGATTGATCAATACGGACCTAAACTGATTTTAGGTCTCGGCTTTTTGATCTCTTTGGTTGGTTCGTTGTTCTTAATCTTTGTCACAGCTGACCATCCCAGTATGCTGACGGTAAACATAAGCCTGGTTCTCATGGGCCTTGGTATGGGCTTTACGATGGGGACGCCTTTAAACTATATGATGCTGGAAAATACCAAAGATGAAGAGTCCAATTCGGCACTCGCAGCCTTGTCGCTTGTCCGCTCGATCGGAACGGCGATTGCGCCTGCGATCATGGTTGGTTTTCTGGCACATGCCGGAGTGGCAGTTCAGAATAATGTGATGAACCTGCTGCCTAAAGAAGTCTCCATGCCGAGACTGCCATATGCGCAGGAACTTACAACAGAAATTAATGAGATGAAAGGCAATCCAATGATGAAAAATGTTCTGGCAACCGCCGATATGCCTGACTTTTCCTATCTGGAAAAGATTGAAATCAATATGAACAGCAGCAGTGACTATCAAATTCCTGACGAGCTGATGGAGAAAATAAAATCTTCTGACGTTACGACCATCACGGAGAACAGCAAATTGATTGCAGGGAGCTTCTTTGCTGGCATGGCTCCGGATATGATTTCGAATATTCAAACCGGGATTCAAAACGGAATTGATGAGCTTACGGTTGTGGAATCGATGCCCCAGTCAAGCGTATCCTTCCGGGATACGATAGAAAAAATGACGGTCTTAAAAGATGCCATCCCGGGAGCTTTTGACACAGCCAAACAAAATTATCTCGCGGAGGTTGATCAGAGAAGCACAGTCATTGAATCAGAATTCCAAAAAACCTTAAACAGCGGATTTAAGCAGGTGTATCTGACAGTTACGATTTCTTCTCTAATTGGCTTGATCTTCCTGTGCTTTTATCGAAGAAAAACCGGTCAATAAGCAAGGATAGAGCTAAACACAAGCCCCACGTATAGAGAATTCATATTTTGAGTCGCTTCTTTTCAAATTCTTGGGCAATTGTAGCCTTACACAGATATTCCGCTTGCACGTTTTCGTGGCTACTCGCACAAATCCTCGCTAACATGCCAAAACCTCTGGGCTTTTTAGAATGTTCACCGTTGGCATGTCTTGACGCTGCGGTTTTTGCTCGCTTAACGCCACTGACACTTAACGCTCGACTCCATATCTGTGTAAGGCTACAATATTTGAAGCATCCAGAGCAGCAATAAGCCCCAGCAAAGAAGATCTGTCTCTTTACATGAAGATTAAATGGACGGGATATCAACGACACGGTGCTGTCCGCGCCAAGTGGAGCTTGGATGCGGAACGCGGCTGTTTGTGCCATGGATGGCATAACAGCCGACAAGCGGATGGCACCATGTCGTCAGCCTCAGCTTAACTCAAAAATCAGCATCATATTGGTTAAGATATACTCTTGTTTAGGTTACCCCTAACATTTAACACAGAGCCCAAACAATAAAAACGCTGCCGGCAAAATTGTCGGCAGCGTTGCAACAGCATATTTGATGGGTTTATTGGACATTCTTGAATCTTGAAGAAGGTGCACCGCAAACGGGGCATTTTTCCGGTGCTTCGTTTTTATGGATATAGCCGCAGACCTGGCAGTAATAGTAGTCATTGTCTGCGGTTAAATCTTTAAGTGCGTCTTTGTATAAAGCGGCATGCGATTTTTCAGCCTCGTTAGCTAAGTGAAAAACTCTTTGTGCTTCAGAATTGCCTTCGTCTTTTGCTTTCTCCAGAAAACGCGGATACATTTTGGTAAACTCAAAAGTTTCACCATCAATCCCAGCTTTGAGATTTTCTTCTGTTGATTTTAGCATACCCAGCACTTTCATCTGGCTTAACGCATGCAGGGCTTCAGCTTCAGCTGCTGCCCGAAATAGCTTGGCAGCGCCGTTATATCCTTCTTCTTCAGCTTTCTGAGCGAAAGCGGTATATTTTCGGTTAGCTTGAGATTCGCCTGCAAAAGATTCTTTCATATTGTCTTGCGACGTCATATAAATCCCTCCTTATTATTCTTCACTTTCATGATATTACCATAAATAGCTTATAATTGTAATATTATATCCTATTTTGTCCCAAAGCATCGAAAATATTTTTCTTGACATTGACGCAGCGTTAAGGTGTATCCTGATTTTGAGGTGAGCGGTGTGGAATATTCGGTACGAAAACTTAGCCGGTTGGCAGGCATTAGCCCCAGAACAATCAGGTATTATGATCAGATGGGGCTTCTAAAGCCGGCCAGGATTAATTCTTCAGGCTATCGCCTATACGGACAGGCGGAAGTAAACAGGCTGCAACAGATCTTGTTTTATCGTGAACTGGGTATGGGGCTGGAAATGATTAAGGAAGTGATCAATTCACCGTCTTTTAATGAACTAAAAGCTTTTCGGGAGCACCTTTCACAGCTGCTGCAAAAAAAAGCGCAGCTTGAAAGTCTGATCGTGAATATTGAGAAAACGATTGCGTCTTATGAAGGGAGAATGACCATGTCTGACCAAGAAAAATTTGAAGGATTCAAGAAAAAGATGATTCAGGAAAATGAAGCAGCTTATGGGGAGGAAATCCGCCAAAAATATGGAGATGATGTTGTCGATCAGTCCAATCAAAAATTTCAGGGCATGAAACCTGAGGAGTATGAAGAAATGACTAGGCTGTCTGTCATGATTACGGAAAAGCTGGGGGCTGCTTTCCAAACAGGTGATCCTGGCTCCGGGCTTGCTCAGGAAGCCGCAGATCTGCACCGTAACTGGCTGAGCTATTTTTGGAAGGAATATAGCAAAGAAGCACATGCCGGTCTGGGACAGATGTATGTTGATGACCCAAGGTTTACAGCCTACTATGATAAGAAGCAGCCTGGGACAGCAGCCTTTTTACGAGATGCGATTCTTATCTATACCGGGATGAAGGAATAGAAAAAGGTTCACTTCCGTTTTGCCATTTCCATATATTATCTTGAAGGTTTTTATAAGATCAAGATGGACATGGCAAAGGAGGAACCTTCTATTGAAAAGAGATATTCATTATTATGCGCTTTTGGCATTTTGCAGGTCATGCGGGTTCAACAAGGAAAGTTCCAGAAAAATTGCCTATGCTTCGCAATATGTCGATGATGCCAAAATCAATCTGATGACGATTCAAAATCCGGCACCGGAAGTCAGTGTTGACCGCTCTGATAACCGTGCCGTTTTTTTAAATATGGCAACCTGTCATTCTTATTTTAAAATAAAAACGTTTAATTACGAGGCAATGATCAACAATACTTGTGCTTTTCATTTTGTCCCTGGCTGCAAAGGAGAAAACTTCACGAAGAAACTCCGCTGTAAAGAGGAGTCGCCGGTGGTCCTGGCACTTTTAAATGAGGCCCTGGACGACAATAATCTGATTAAATTTGGGATTGTTTTGCATGCTTATGCCGACACTTTTTCGCATCAGGGTTTCAGCGGCGTGCTCAGCAAAGTGAATGATATTAATCATTGCGGAGCGCGCAATGAAGTTTACTTAGGAATACCTGATCTGATTCTGTATTTGTTTAAACAGTTATGCGGAGAAAAATATGACGAAATGTTTGACCGTGTTGTGCCCGCTTATGGACACGGGCAGGCTTTGACCTTTCCTGATCTGCCTTACCTTGTTTGGTCGTATCGGTATGACAGCAGCGATGCCTTCGCGGGCAGATACACCGTTGTGGAGATTGATAACAAAGAAAGGTATCAGCGGTCTTTGGCCAAAATAAAAGGGTACCTTGAGATTTATTTAAAAAAACATCCTGAATTCCGTGATTCAAATTATCAATTTGATGATACCCCTAAGCTTATGAGCCAGCTGATTAATAAAGATTCGGATAAAAACAGGGAAGAAAGCTGGATTGCCTTCATGCTTGAATACGGGATGTTTCAGAAAAATGAATGGCCTGGCATTGTCTATCAGGAGAGTGAATGGCTGAGAAAAGCGTTTCAAAATTTTAATCCCCAAACCTTTAATAACAGGAGAGTAGACAATGTGATTCTTGCTGATCATTTTGCAGAATCAGACTGGTATCATTTTTATCAGGCGGTCAAGTGGTATAAAAAAAGATTCTTTGAATGCTGTCATCAGAACAAACTGTTTATTCCTAAATAACGAAGAGATATAGAGGTAGGTTTGGGAGGGGATCGTTAAAAATAGGCAAAAAAAAGGGACCTTTTGTCCCGATAATTGCTGCTATCAACTGATTCTTTGATGTTCGAAAAGCTCTCTGCTTCTTCTGTAACCAAAAAGGCCAATTAAACCCAGGATCAGAACCTTCATCCACAATTCATAAAATTCCTTGCTCTTTCCGAGTCTTAAGACGGTTTGATATAACTGCGGGGCCAAGCTCTCAATCGCTTTCATTTTATCCTGCATTGTGCTATAAGGACCCGTGATTTCCTGATATTTGTCACATAACAATTTGTTTTTAGCCTGAATGAGCCGGTCTGTACTGGATTTTCGCGTTCTTGGCTGGACGGTATGCGGCTTAGCAAAAGTGAAAGATACGTTATTTCCGGAAAAATAAAATTCCTGGTCATTGTATCCGGCATCTCTTAAACCGTTTAGAAAAGCGTCCCGCATTGCTGTATTCGGAAAAGCAAGATCAATATCCATCGTTAATTCCGAAGGATCAGAAAATTCGCCTAATTTAAAACCTGTCAGCCACCAGTGTTTTTCTGATCGGGTAAAGAGCACGCTTCCATTCTTCCTTAACACGAAGGACATCGGCAGCAATTCATCGTTGTCTACGGATTTATAAAACATTCCGCTGAAAATTCCCGGAAGCGTAAAATGAAATGCCCCGGTATAAATCCCGATTTCTCCGCCGGTTACCAGATCATACTGACCTTTCCAGAAGCCAATCATCCATTTCTTGCCGTCATATTCAAAATAAACCGGTTCAGAATCAATAATCATACCCGTCGGGGCTGATACCTCATCATAAATTCGGCAATACCCGGCATTCCTTTGCCATGGATTTAAAGTCGCGTAAAAAATATCCTGTTTCGGATCATACCGATAACCGGCATTTTCGATTACCTGATCCAAATCGGGGTCACCGGTACCTTGAGCGGGAACCGCAAGACTTTTCACAATTTTCGGATTAGAGACCCCGGTTTGAATAGGATAGCGAATGAAAGCGTTGGGTTTGTGAAATAACATCGGATTCGCCCCTTAAACAGATTTTTAGAATATTTGACAATGACATTTTATGTAGAAAGGACAAACTCTGGAACAGGTTTGTCCGTGACTAATAAAATTTTTAAAATGAATAGAATTTTAGGATTCAATGCTTAAACGTTGTAATCTCACGATATTGGCTCTTAAGAAGAGGATAATAATCAGAGATGTTATCAATACTTCCATCCAGGCTTCCAGGGAAGGGGTGCGTTTGCCGATTTTCTTCATTTTCTTGTACATTCCAGGATCTTGTTTTTCCAACAGTCTGAGCCTTTCTTGGACGGTACCCTCAGAGCCGGTTATTTCCTGATATTTTTCACATAAGAATTTATTTTTGCGCTGGATCAACTGATCAGTCAATCGTGTGCGTGTCCAGGGCTGGGCCGTCTTGGGGACATCGAACGTGAAGCTTACGCTGTTATCCTGTACGGCTAATTCGTGCTCATTGTAGCCGGCTTTACGCATTCCTGCGAGAAAAGCATTCCTCATATTAACATCTTTTAATGTGAGGCAGATATCCATTGTCAGCTCATTCGGCTCAGCAAATTCGCCGAGTTTGAAACCGGTCAGCCACCAATGTTTTGCTTTTCTGGAAAAAAGTTTTTTCCCATTCTTCTTGATGGTATACGACATGTCCAGAAGCTCCTTATCGTTGACCGACTGGTAAACAAGACCGTTTGACTTATACAGGCCGATTTCACCGCCGCTGACCAAATCATACTGACCTTTCCAAAGACCAATCATCCACTTCTCGTTGAGGTAATCAAAGGTTATGGGTTCACAATCGATGATCATGCCAAGCGGTGCGGCAGCCTCATCAAAAAGCCGGCAGTAACCGATATACCTTTGCCAAGGCTTCATATTCGAAATAAAAATATCCTGTTGCGCATCATAGGAATAACCGGCAATTTCAATGATTTCATCAAGATCTTCGTTGCCGATGCCAACTGAGACAGACCCGGTATGAGATTTATTTTCTTCTGTTACTAGTGCTAAATCAGGTCCAGTCTTTGTCATTGTTCCAGTCTCAGTCTCTATTGATGTCGCCGCTGATGTCCCTGTCTCAGTTACGGACTGATTCCAGGTCATATGCTGCACGTTTTGCTGATAAGAATATGAGGCATCTCTGTTAAATAATAACATCTTCCTTCCTCCTTAATAGAATACCAATATATGGATATAATATGTAAAAATCCCCAGTATGCAAATACTGGGGATTGATAAATTGAGATTAATGACTCGGTCTGCTCTGACCCTGCATACTCTGACCCTGCATGCTTTGGCCATACTGAGAAGGCTGCTGGCTTTGCTGGCCCTGCTGGCTGACCATATTTTGGCTCTGCTGGCTCATCTGAAATAACTGGCCTTGAGTCTGATCAATAAGTTGACCCATCTGTTCCAATACCTGGTGAGCTTGGATCTGCTGATTGGCCTGTGTCAAAGCGGTCATCGCCGTTTGGATAGCTTGTCGCAGCTGTTGATCTGCCTGCTGTTTCTGCTGCTGGGTCTGGTTACGGAAGCCCTGAATTTGCTGCTGCAGTTGATTGGCTGCCTGTTGGCTCTGTTGAATGATTTCGTTCTGATTTACTGTACCCTGAGAAGAAAAGCTACTGAATGATACTTGTTTCAACTGATTCATGGTGTTTTCCATTGCGGATAACTGGCTTCTCAGATCACCGATTTCCTCACTGACTTCCATGTCTTTCTTGGCAGAAGCTAAAATGTTCTTGTTTTTTTCATCCATTCTTTTTTTACCTCCATAAGCAATTATGACCCCAACTTATTTTTGTCAAATTACAATAATTTTATTTTAGTAAATTTTCCGTAAAATTTTTGACAAAATAATGCAGATCATTAATGCTCATGGACAACAATTACTCTGAATACGTTTGCGTTGTTTTGCTTTACTCCGGCTGGTTTTGCTATCTATCGTTTCCCTCGAACTGCATGTTGTAATACCGGGCATAGATCCCGTTAAGATCAATCAACGCGCGATGCGTGCCCTTTTCCTGGATGCCCTCATCCGAAATGACAATGATTTCGTCAGCATTTTTAATGGTACTTAGGCGATGGGCAATAATAATCGTCGTCCGGTTATGTGATAGCTTGGACAGGGACGCCTGAATATAGCGTTCACTTTCATTATCCAGTGCCGAAGTCGCTTCATCCAGGATTAATATCGGCGGGTTCTTCAAAAATACCCTTGCTATCGACAGCCGCTGTTTTTGTCCTCCCGAAAGCCGGACGCCCCGTTCACCGACGAACGTGTCATAACCGAGTTCCAAAGACATGATGAATTCATGAATGTTGGCACTGCAGGCAGCCTCGATGATTTCCTGGTCGGAGGCATTTGCTTTGCCGTAGGCAATATTCTCCTTGATCGTACCGCTGAACATATAGACATCCTGCTGCACGATCCCGATCGCATTTCTTAAGGATTCCAGCGTGATATCCCGGATATCGTTACCGTCAATCGTAATGGTTCCTTCGGTAACATCATAAAAACGGGGGAGCAGGGAGCACAATGTTGTCTTTCCGCCGCCAGAGGGACCCACCAGAGCAACTTTACGTCCGGTAGGAATTCGGATGCTGACATTCTGGAGGACATCATCATCGAGGTTGTATCGGAAAGAAACATTGGAAAATTCTATTTCACCTTTGACGTTTTCCAGTGGCAGGGCGTTTGGTTTTTCGATAATATCAGGTTTTGTCTCCATAATTTCCTCAAAGCGTTTAAACCCGGCAAAACCCTTTTGAAACTGTTCGGTAAAATTAATCAGTACTTCCAATGGTTGAACAAAGATATTGATGTAAAGCAGGTAAATGACAAGTTCCGTAAGTGTTAGTGATCCACCGGCAATGGACAGGCCGCCGGAGACAATGACGACAATATAAAGCAGCCCGGAAAAGAAGGAATTCCAGGCAAAATAACCTCCCATCATTTTATAGCTGCCGGCTTTGGATGCCAGAAAGTCCTGATTGCTTTTCTGGAATTTCATTTTTTCTGCTTCTTCATTGGCAAAGGACTTGACCACCCGGATTCCAGCCAGACTATCCTGAAGGCTTGCGTTTACTTTGGCAATTTTGACCCGGTTATCCAGGAAGACCGCTTTCATCTTGAGGTTACGCTGAATACTGAAAGTCACCATAATCGCCGTGACAGCGAGCAGGATAAGAGTCATCGGCACATTCAGCAGTATCAGCAAAACAAATGACCCGATAATTTTCAGGAAGGAAATAAAGATATTCTCCGGTCCGTGATGCGCTAGTTCGGAAATGTCAAAAAGGTCATTGACGAGTCTGGACATCAGCTCACCGGTATTGTTCTGGTCGTAGTAAGAGAAAGACAGACGCTGAAAGTGCGTGAATAAATCTCTGCGCATGTCCGCTTCCATCCGGGCTCCCATGATATGGCCCCAGCAAGTGATAAAATACTGGCAAAAGTAGCGGATTATGTAGAGTGTCAGCAATGCTGCGCCGAAAAAGCCGATGCTGTGCAGGATCACTTCTCTGCCTTGGGTAAAAACGTTTTTGCTTAAGTGATTCAGGATTTGAGGGAAGGACAGATCGACGACGGAGACAATCACTGCACAAAGCATATCCGTATAAAACAACAGGCGGTAAGGCTTATAATAACAAACAAAACGGTTCAGGATATTCATGCTGCAGAGCCACGCTTTCTAAAAATAAAGCCTGCAAATACTTGCAGGAATCTTACGCTTTTCTCGGAACAGTATAGCATATTTCATTAAAAAGAAAAAATCGGGCGGATAAATTCCATTCTGCGGAAACAATGAAATTAATATTTCTGTCAGAAAATCAAAGGGGAAATGTGCTTTCTATAGAATATTTATGCAAAGTCATTAATAGATGCGCACAAAAAAATAGACAATCATAATGATTTCGGCACCGATCTTGACAGCCGTACCGCCAAGGACACCGAGCAGTGTACCTAAACCAATTCGGATTGTCTTCTTTAATTCCGTACCACGGATCAGTTCGGCTGCAATCGCCCCCAAAAACGGACCAAGAATAATACCAAGCGGTCCAAGAACGATCAAACCCAGAATAGTGCCGATCACTGCGCCCCAGGCTGCCTGCTTGCTTCCGCCGAAGCGTTTCGTTCCGATAGCCGAGGCAAAATAATCCACAAAGAACAGCAGGATTACGACCAGGGCCTGCAGGATGAAAAAGTAGGCATTTAACGTTGCGAAGCCTGTCATGAAGCCATAGACCAGCATTCCTGCATAGATCAAAATGACGCCGGGCAAAACGGGAAGAACAGTTCCAACAATACCCGCAATAAAGAGAACAACCGCAATGATTAAAGCAATCGTATCCATTCTTTCTTCCCTCCATTTTCAGATAGGACCATTCATATGTTCTATGATAATAATCAATATAATAACCAATGAATTTGCTGCTTACCCGTATAAATATACTGGATTGGAAAGAAAAATTCAATTTTTTTGATACAAACAGCTCGGAGGTTATCATCGGAGGTTATCATGGAAAGAACCAGACTTGGACGGACGAATCTAATGGTCGGAAGAATTTTATCCGGAGCACCAAAAGGATATGTAAGCCGATGGGGGCGTTTGATCAATGAATAGATGGATGGAGGAGAGAAAATGTATATTCATATTGAAGATCTGGAAAAGAGTTATACATCCGGTTCAGTAAAAACAAAGGTATTGAAAGGCATTAATCTTCAACTCGCTCGAGCCGAAATTGGCGTGATTCTGGGTCCCTCAGGGTCGGGAAAATCCACTTTATTGAATATCATCGGCGGGATCGACCGTTGTGACACAGGAAAAGCAATCGTTGACGGTGACGAGATCACAAATCTGAATGATAAAGAGCTTACGGAATATCGTCGGGAGCACATCGGATTTATCTTTCAGTTCTATCATTTGATTCCGAACCTGAATGTTAAAGAGAATATTGAAGTTGTAGCAAATATCAGCAGGGTGCCCCTGAAAATTGATGATGTGCTTCATGCTGTTCAGCTGGAAGACAAAAAACACCGGTTCCCGAGAGAATTAAGCGGCGGGGAACAACAACGCGTTTCTATTGCCAGGGCGCTTGTTAAAAAACCAAAGCTGCTGTTATGCGATGAAATTACCGGCGCACTGGATTATGCAACATCCAGGGAAATCTTGAAATTCCTGCAGCAAATCAATAAGGACTACCAAACAACCATCTTAATGAGTACCCATAATACCGCCCTAAGAGCGATGGCAAACCGGGTCTATAAATTAAGAAGCGGAGAAATTATTCAGGAAACAATCAACGATGCGGCTGTACCTGCGGAAAGGATTGAATGGTGATGATTCTAAATAAAAAGATTAAGCGGACCATGATGGATAACAAGGCACCGTATCTTGGCTCAGTCGTGCTGATTATGATCAGCTGCTTGCTTTTTATTTTATTAAACCTTCTATCTGTAAATATGCTTGCTATGACATCTTCGTTTATTGAAGACTACGTTCAGGAAGACGCGAACTTTGTTGCCAATACCAAACTGAACAATATCCGGGAGCTGGAGACAAAATTCAACGTCCGGATTGAAGCAGGCGGGGTATTTGATTATGCGTTAACCGAGGGAAAAACCCTCCGGATTTTTAGTGAAAATACGAAAATAAATATTCCGGCAATCATAGAAGGTCAACAGGTTCAGAACGGCGGAATTTTGATTGATCCTTCGTTTGCCAAGACAAATGATTTGCAGATCGGAGAAAAGATTAAGATCCTAGATCATATTTTTACGATCAGCGGTTATGCCTCTCTGCCAAACTATATTTATATTTTAAGATCAGAAAATGACATTTTAAACGACCCGAACCATTTTGGAATTGCCGTGCTCAGCAAGGAAAATTTTGCCGAATTACAGAAAGGCAACCGGTTTTATGCCGTAAAATTTAATAACCATAACGTCCCTGTCGGGTCCCAGTCCGAACAATTCAGAGACTATCTTCGAGGAAAAGACATTGTGATCAGTCAATGGAACGATATCGGCCAGAATGTGAGAGTAACCTATGTGACAACAAAAGTTGAAGGGATCAGCAGAATGAGTACAACGATGCCCATCGCCATCCTGCTGTTGACCTGTATCCTGGTCGGGATTGTCATTTGGAGATTGCTGCAAAAAGAAGCTGTGATTATCGGAACGCTCTATGCCCAGGGATACCGACGAAGAGAAATATTGCAACACTACCTGCGCTACCCGCTGTTCATTGCTTTAAGCGGCGGGATGATCGGTACTTTTTTGGGGGCGCTTTTCTTGCAGCCCATGCTCAATTTTATGCTGGCATACTTTAACCTGCCGCTAAACACACTGAGCTTTGATCCGCGTTACATCGTTGCCAGTATCTTACTTCCGGTTATATTTCTGGGTTTGAGCGGTATGATAATCTTGTGCCGGGAGCTCAGGCTTTCTCCGGTTGAACTCCTGAGAGGCGGCAGAAGGAAAGACAAGGTAACGCTGCTGGAACGGAAACTTAATCTTGACCGTTTCAACTTTGCCACGACCTTTAAACTCAGACAGCAGCTGAGAAGTCTGTCGCGTCTTATTTTCTTGCTTTTCGGCGTGATTATGGCAACAATGCTCCTGTTGTTGGGCTTTACGGCCAAAAGCTCTATAGATTATCTGCTGCAGGATAATTTGACAAATACATTTAAGTTCCAGTATGAATACGTCTATAATGCCCTGCATCAGGAACAGGTGCCGTTGCATACTGAACCTTTCTCAGCAGCATCTTTCACGTTGGATTCAGACAGCGCTTTGGCGTTTCGTGTTTGTGGCATTCGCCCTGATTCAGCGTATATCGTTTTGAAAGATAAGAGCGGAAAACCTCTAAGTGCGCAAAAAACAGTTATTACGAGGCCGCTGGCGGATAAACTTCAGGTTAGCCCAGGTGACACAGTGAATGTAATCAATAAGCTTGATGCGAGGGCGTATTCTGTTATGGTAGATGATATTGCCGAAACGTATATTGGTGAGTATATATTTATGCCTATCTCCGAATTTAACCAGATGCTCAGCCTGCCTGCTAACAGCTATATGGGACTGTGGAGCAAGGAAAAACTGGCAATACCGGATAATGAACTGTACAGCTCCAGATCCATAGATGATACAGTCAAGGCATTTGAAGCTTCCCTTGCGCCTCTGGAGTCCACGATTGGAGTCATTGCCCTGATGGCCTTTATGATCGGATTGATTGTGATCTACGTCGTTACATCGCTGGTCATCGAGGAAAATAAAGAAACGATCTCACTCCTGAAAATATTCGGCTATCGTAAAAAAGAAGTGAATTCCCTGATACTCAATAGTTCATCAGGGATCATTGTGATTGGTTATCTTCTTGGGATTCCGCTGATCCTAGCTTCCATGAGTATGATGTTCAAGTCGTTGACAGAGAGTGTCAATCTGGCAATGCCGGTTACGATCAGCTATCCGTATATCATCGTTGGCTTTATCATCATTTACCTGACCTATACGCTGGCTAAAGCCTTAAGTAGAAGGAAGATCAATCAAATTTCGATGGGTGAGGCCTTGCAGAGCGCAAGAGATTAGGAAAGAGATTTGCAAATAAAAATGATGCTAAGAGTTAACTATTAGCATCATCCTACTCGTTTCGATAACTCTTGCCAGTAAAGTTGTTAATATCTGCGGGCACCAAGATAACTGGACGAATGCGCGCTTAGATTGGATACGACAACGCCGGTTGAATAATTAAAGGCGTGCACATATTGTCCTCCGCCAATATAAATACCGACGTGTGAGGCACCCCGGGCATAGGTCGAGAAAAAGACAAGGTCTCCCGGCTGTAGCTCATCCCTGCCAACCGGGGCACCGGAAGCATACTGCGCGAAAGAGGAATGGGGAAGGGAGACACCGGCCGCAGCGTATACATAGCGGGTAAATCCGGAACAGTCAAACCCGCCGGGGCTTATTCCGCCATAAACATACGGGCATCCGACATAGCCCAGTGCATAATCAACGACATTTGAATAGCTATTGGATCTGGAAGCAACCAGGATCGGCTTGGCAGTCGGGCCTTCGGCAATCACTTCCGTCACAGCGTCCTGGAGAATCGTTTCCTTGACAACCTGCTTTTCCGAATACTTGCCGTTACTCTGGACATAAGAATAGGTTACGGACTTCGATCCGTCACTGCCTGCTGTAATCACTTCTTTTTTACCAAAGCCGAGCTTATAATCCTTCTTGGTGATGGTATCATATTGAATTTTCTGGGTTTCCGTATATTTTCCCTGACAGATGACCGTAAGGGAGTTATGATCAATCAAAGATTTCAAAACTTGTTCAGGTGATTGAATTTGAGAAAGCCCGGCGGTTGTTTTGGAGAATGTGACGTCTTCGGCGATCTTAACGGAAGTCACGACATTATCTTTCGTGGGTTTCACGTAATATGCCTGAAACTCTTTTAAGACCTGATCAATATCCTCCGCATCCGGCAAAACGGCAATCGCAGTACCATTGATGGCGAACTGATAGGCATCGTAGGGTTGATTAATCTTTTCTTCAACATTGTTCGGCCGCAGCGCAGAACGAAGATAATCGGCATTGCTGACGGTGATATTGGTATAGGCCATCTCGTAAGGTTTTTCTTTGGCCGCAGACGCCATAAGTGTATCTGCGGTATTTTGGTTAAAGACAAGTCCAAGTTGTTTTCCGTTGACAGAGACAGCGATGGCATTCATTGGGGCGGCAAGGTAACAGGCAAACGACCCGATTAATATCATAGTAATAAATAAACCACCGAGCAGGCGCGGTGATTTCCATGATATCTTTTTAAGGCAGGTCAAGGTAACGCAAATGATCTGCTTAAAATGCATCAAATTTTCACCTTTCTTAGCTTACGAGGTTAGTTGACGGATTCGGACCAAAGGTATAGGCCCTACGCAAAATGCGATTCACCCCAGAAAAAGAAGTTCCCCCGCTCCAGGCTAGCCTGGATTCAGCTCTTATTTAGTTTATATTATAATACGCAATCTCGTAGTAATTCGACACATAATTAAAATATCCTGCCTCGGGACGAAAAATTTATAACGCTGTGCAAAGCTACAACACCCAAGATATATAAACGAAGGACGCCTCAATTTGTATTTGAAACGCCCTTCGTAGGCTGTGTTTAAATACATTCCTTTATTACGAAGTCTGTTAGGAATGCTGATTTCTACAGATCCACTTTTGGCAGCGTAGCAAAGCCTTTTTCCAGATCGGCATCGGTCGGAATATAGTCTGTCATTGTGCCGGCGTTATAGCTCATATAAGCAGCCATATCAAAATATCCGGTGCCAGTCAGGCCAAACAGGATGGTCTTCTTTTGACCGGTTTCCTTGCACTTGAGCGCTTCATCCATTGCAACCCGCAAAGCATGTGCGGATTCTGGAGCAGGCAGGATGCCTTCACAGCGCGCAAAGGCTGTAGCTGCTTCAAATACCTTGGACTGTTCAACTGCCCGGGCTGTCATATAGCCGTCATTGTACAGTTTGGAAACGATTCCGCTCATACCGTGATACCTGAGGCCTCCGGCGTGATTCGGAGAGGGAATGAACCCTGATCCGAGCGTATACATTTTGATCAGGGGCGTCGTTTTTCCTGTATCCCCAAAATCAAACGCATATTTGCCGCGGGTCAGAGAAGGGCAGGAGGCCGGTTCAACACCAATAAACTCGATATTGTTTTTGCCGCGGATCTTGTCACCCATGAAAGGTGCAACCAGACCGCCAAAGTTCGAACCGCCGCCGATACAGCCAATAATCATTTCAGGCTCAATGCCGTACTTGTCACAGGCAAGCTTGGTTTCTTCGCCGATCACGGACTGGTGCAGCAGGACATGGTCGAGTACGCTGCCAAGTACATAACGGCAGTTTTCAGTTTTGACAGATGTTTCAATCGCTTCCGAAATCGCACAGCCAAGAGAACCGCCTGTGCCGGGGTTTTCAGCCAAAATCTTCCGGCCAATTTCCGTCGTGTCGGAAGGAGATGGAATGACTTTTCCGCCATAGGTTTCAATGACAGCTTTCCGGTAAGGCTTCTGTTCTGCAGATACCTTCACCATATAGACCGTTAATGGAATATTATAAAACGCACAGGCCATCGATAAGGCCGTACCCCATTGTCCTGCGCCGGTTTCCGTTGTCAGCGAAGACAGACCCTGTTTTTTGGCGTAATAAACCTGGGCAGCAGCAGAGTTTAATTTGTGGGAACCTGAAGTATTCGTGCCTTCAAATTTAAAATAGATCTCTGCAGGTGTATCCAGCAGCTTTTCAAGATTATAGGCTCTCACGAGCGGGGAAGGACGGTACATCCTGTAGTATTCGCGAACTTCCTCAGGAATTTCGATATATTCGTCCGTGTTGTTCAGTTCCTGTTCAATTAGTTCGTCACAGAAGATCGGCCGCAGATCATCTGCGGTGCAGGGCTTCATGGTGCCCGGATGGATAAAGGGCGGCGGGAGCTCTTTCATAACAGCTTTTACATTATACCAGTACTTGGGCATCTCTTCCTCAGGTAAATAGATTTTGTAAGGTATGCTTGTCATGGTCTTCATTCCTTTCCAAATTGTTAATAACTATCTTTTGATTAATCTTCGATGAATAAACGGAAATCTATTAAAAAAAGCCTTTATCCAAACTATCGGACAAAGACTTTGATCTCTGTGGTACCACCCAACTTGCGTTTACACGCCGCTTAAAACGTATGACGGACATACGCTCCATTCATAACGGGCGGAGTTCCCGGCCTGCATACGCTTACTCTTTGTAATCTCTGCACGGCCCTCATGAGTCCATTCACATCAGTGCTGTTACCGCTTTTCCACCGGCTGCGGCTCTCTTGAAACAGCAAACATCATGTTACTACTCTCATTCTGCGGTTTAACAGTATCAAATATTGTTTAAATCTTAGCTTGAAATTAGTTTTTTGTCAAGAGAATGCAAGAACCCCATAGTCAGGGAATTGCACCATTTTGAAAAAACGCAAAGTATGGTAAACTCTAGAGAAGTACACGATACATTGTCTAACGGAGGAATTGGCTGTGGCACTTATGATAAACGAACTTGACCGGAGACTGAATCACTTATGCAGCCTCATGGATCGGACCTGTCCTGAATGGGATACTGTCCTTATTTCGGGTAAAGTAAATCAGTATTATTTTACAGGAACAATGCAGGACGGCATGCTTATAATTCAAAAAGACCGGACCCGGCACTATTTTGTACGCCGAAGCTATGAGCGCGCCAAAGCTGAATCGCCCCTGACCACGATCTATCCGATGGAAAGTTACCGTGATGCGGCCGGGATGATCGGACCTGAGCTAGGAAATACCTATCTTGAGACAGAAATCGTACCGCTCGCCATGCTGGAGCGGCTGAAGAAATACTTTACGATGACAGGCATCCATTCAGCGGACAAGCTGGTGTTGTCGGTCAGAGCGGTCAAATCGACCTATGAGCTCGAATGGATGGAGCAAGCAGGAAAAAACCATTGCAGGCTGCTGCGAGAACTTGTTCCGCCGCTGCTCAGGGAAGGTATGAGCGAGGCTGATTTTGTGGCGGAACTTTATGCCACTATGATCAAGATTGGACATCATGGCGTCAGCCGGTTTTCAATGTTCCAGACGGAAATGGTTGCCGGACAGATCGGTTTTGGCGAAAGTTCTCTTTATCCGACCAGCTTTGACGGGCCCGGAGGGGCATATGGCATGTGTCCTGCCGTTCCTTTGTTAGGCAGCCGGGAAAGGAAGCTGAAGAAGGGGGATTTGGTTTTTGTCGATGTTGGTTTTGGCTGCAATGGCTATCATTCCGATAAAACCCAAGTCTACATTTTTGGAGCCAAGCCTGATGCCGGTGTCGTGAAGGCGCATCGTTCCTGTATGGAAATTGAGCAGCGTCTGGCAGAAAAATTGATTCCGGGGGCGATACCGTCGGAAATCTATCAATCGGTAATGAGCACGCTCAGTGAAGACTTCAGACGGAACTTTATGGGGTATGGAGAACGGAAAGTCAAGTTTCTGGGTCACGGCGTCGGACTTCATGTCGATGAGCTGCCTGTGATTACGAATGGTTTTCTAGCGGAACTCACTGAGAATATGGTCATCGCGCTCGAACCGAAGAAGGGTCTGCCCAACATTGGCATGGTAGGCGTGGAAGACACCTATGTGGTGAGTGCTGAGGGCGGCAGATGTCTTACGGGCGGAGGAACGGATATTATCGAGGTATAAGACTATCAAAGCATAGGGTAGTATTTAAGAAGCTAGCTATAGTATTAGGTATTTTTCAACGGCGCAAATATCGTTATGGACGGCAAAATGGCCGGAAAGATGACTTATGTGTAAAAGGCTTTTCTATAAATAAGAAGCAAGGATGTAAAATATGGAGAAATTACTTCAGGGCCTTATTCAATTTAAAGAAACGGATTTCCAGCAGCACAGGCAGCTTTTTGAGGAACTAGGGAATTCCCAAAGCCCGCACACTTTATTTATCGGCTGCTCGGATTCAAGACTGGTCCCCAATTTGATCACTGGGACATTGCCCGGAGAGTTGTTTGTCATCCGGAATATTGCCAATATCGTACCGCCTTACCGCAATACAGAGGAATACCTGGCCACGACTTCTGCGATTGAATATGCCGTCAATATCCTTGGCGTTCAGCATATCGTCGTCTGCGGCCATTCCAATTGCGGAGGGTGCAAATCACTGTATGCCTCGGAGAAAGAAATGGAATCCATTCCGCATACCCGGAAATGGCTGGAACTGGCCGGACCGGTTAAGGATAAAATAGCAACAATGGATATCGCGGAACAAGATATGGCAAAAAGGGAATGGATGACTGAACAAATCAACATCGTTGAGCAGCTCAAACATTTGTTAACTTATCCGTTTATCAGGGAAAAAGTCCTGAATCAGACGCTGACCATGGAAGGCTGGTACTACATCATTGAAACTGGTGAGGTCTTTCGTTATAATCGGCAAAACAGCGAATTTGAACTTGTGAATTAACTGCAAATCAAGTATTAGATGACGGTTTGATCCAGGAGTCAACGCTCGTATGATTTCCTGGATTTTTATAAAAATGACCGATGGTAGTACAATCTTTTAAATAAAGATATAATAGGAAATACTAAGATCTGATATATGAAATAAAGAGGGAATTTAGATGATTGAATATGGCAAAATGCAGGAACTAAAAGTCGTGAAAACATCTCAAAATTGGCATATCCTGAATGCAAAGAACGATACGCAAAATAGTATATTATTACCGATAAGCCTGGCTCCAAAGGATATCAAAATAGGTGATAAAATCGAAGTGTTTGTGTATAAAGATACGAAAGAAAGGATTATGGCCACCATAAAAAAGCCAAAGTTGGTACTCGGTGAAACGGCAGCTTTAACTGTCGTCGATACCACAGAATTTGGCGCTTTCTTAGATTGGGGTTTGGAGAAAGACTTATTGCTGCCGCTTAAAGAGCAAGTTGGTGAGGTCAAAAAAGGCGGTACCTACCTGGTGGGATTAGCGCTTAATAACAACCATCAATTATATGCCACAATGAAAATATATGATTCGCTCAAAATAAACTCTCCTTATAAAGAGAATGACAATGCCCATGGCACTGTCTATAACTTTAATCCTGAGTTTGGCGCGTTTGTCGCCGTGGATAATCAATATCACGGTATGATTCCAAATAAGGAGTTGTATGGCAGCATCGCGATCGGTGATAAGGTCGACGTCCGAATCAAGAAGGTAAGACAGGACGGCAAGCTGGAATTAAGTTTAAGACAAGAGATCGCGCAGCAAATAGAGACGGATGCCCGGGTCATTTTAGAAAAGTTAAAAGCAAACGGCGGTGTGCTTAAGCTCAATGACAGCAGTTCTCCTGAAAAAATCAAGTCGGAACTGCAAATGAGCAAATCCGCCTTCAAGCGGGCGTTAGGCAGGCTGCTCAAAGAAGGTGCAGTCCAAATCACGGACGATGCGATCCGGCTAATGTGGTAGATGAGGCAGGCAGATTTTCTATTTGCCAGTCAATAGGCTTCTTGCCAATCGAGACCAAAAATTGATTGGCACTGGAAAATGGTCTACTGCCGAAGAAACCGGCATGGGCGGACAACGGACTGGGATGGACGGATTTGATGATACAATGCCTGGATGGATTGAGAATGCTCAGTTTAGACTGGGCATTTTTTCCCCAGAGGATAAAAACAACAGGGTCTTCCCGCTCATTTAAGAGCTCGATGATTTTATCGGTAAACCGGGCCCAGCCTATGCTGCTGTGGGAATTGGCCTGACCGGACCGGACGGTCAGCGAAGCATTCAGCAGCAGGACACCCTGGTCGGCCCATTTCTTTAAATAACCGTTGTTTGGAACATAACATCCCAAATCATCGTGCAGTTCTTTAAAGATATTCATCAAGGACGGCGGGGCCTGAACACCCGGCTGAACAGAAAAGCTTAAACCGTGGGCTTGTTGAGGGCCATGATAGGGATCCTGGCCCAGAATAACCACTTTTACATCTCTATACGCCGTATAATGCAAGGCATTGTAGATGTCGAATTTATCCGGGAAGACGATCCGAGATCGGTACTCATCGATTAGAAACTTCCGAAGCTTCTGATAGTATTCTTTATCAAATTCGGCATGAAGCAAATCATGCCAGTCATTTTTAAGAATCTGCATTCCTATCACCTCGCTACTTATTATAACATTTTTCTCTCGCAAAATTAACTTACAAAAGCTGGAGGCTAATCCGGGCAAACCATGGTATCGTTGTTGTTATGGATTTACGAATCGATCTACTAGATTAGGACTTTAATCTTCCTATCAAATGTGGGATACTAATAGATATGTGAATTTGTGCGAAAAGGCAGGAAAAAGAGAGCGTCATGGAATACAACTAT
Source organism: Dehalobacter sp. CP (assembly GCA_009910795.1). The sequence goes on from VMEE01000083.1 coordinate 236,009, forward strand.
GCAAAAAGAATCAACCATTTAAAAGCTTCAGAAATCAGGGAAATACTAAAAGTCACTGAAAACCCGGAAATAATCTCCTTTGCAGGCGGACTCCCAGCACCGGAGCTGTTTCCAGTCGAGGAAATCAAGGAAGTCAGCAGGATTGTGCTGGAAGAACAAGGGACGGAGGCTTTACAGTATACGACCACTGAAGGCTATCTTCCTTTGCGGAAATGGATTGCAGCACGCATGAATCATCGGCTGGGCACCAAATTTGAGCCCGATAATATCCTTTTGACCCACGGTTCACAGCAGGCTCTGGATCTTTCCGGGAAGGTCTTTCTGGATGAAGGAGATGTTGTGCTGTGTGAAAGTCCGACGTATCTTGCTGCTATCAGTGCGTTCAAAGCTTATGGCTGCGAATTCAAAGAAGTGCCGACGGATGAGGAGGGCATGATCCCTGCGGAACTGGACAGGATACTGAACAGTACGCCCAACGTTAAACTCATTTATGTAATTCCTGACTTTCAGAACCCGACGGGCAGAACCTGGACACTGCCCCGCAGGGAACACCTGGTTGAGGCAGCTATGAAACACCAGGTCATGATTGTTGAAGATAATCCGTATGGTGAATTGCGTTTTGAGGATGAACCGCTTCCGTCCCTGCAGGCTTTTGACCAGGAGGGCTGCGTCTTAAGCCTCGGAACGTTCTCCAAAATATTCTGCCCGGGTTACCGGATCGGCTGGGTTGCCGGTGATCAGAAGGTTGTTGAAAAATATGTCCTTGTCAAACAGGGAACGGATTTGCAGTGCAATACGCTGGCTCAGAGAGAAATCGCCAAATACCTTGAGATGTATAATATTGACGAACATATTGAAAAAATTCGCAAAGTTTATAAAAGACGCCGCAATCTGACTGTAAAATTAATGGAGGATCATTTTCCCGAAGGAGTCACCTTTACCAGACCCAAAGGAGGGCTCTTTGCCTGGATTGAGCTTCCGGCGAATGTCAATGCCCGCGATGTGCTGATCAAAAGCTTGGAACAGAACGTCGCGTTTGTACCTGGCGGTTCATTCTTCCCAAACGGCGGGAGAGAAAATACTTTCCGGATTAATTTTTCCAATATGCCTGATGACAAAATTGAAGCAGGACTGCAAAGCCTTGCCGGTGTCCTGCGCGAATTTGTCTGATGTGGATTTCATTCATTCGGAGGATTCACTTCTAATTCTTCTTTCAGTCTGCCGGTGCTAATAATCTTTGCTTTCACATTAATTTCGACATTAGCGTTCACAAAAGCTTCCCGCCATTCCGATCCCAAAGCATGAAATGTTTTGGGATCTTTGTGATGCAGCTTTTCGGAGAAACCCAAAAAATCAGCCTTGTAGGTTTTGGCCTGCTTAACTGTTGCGGTAGCTATTTTTTTTAGTTTCTCACTAATGACAGGTTCTAATTGCTCAATATCTTCTTTAGTCAGCCTTAAACCGTTATTTTCATCGATTTCTCCTTTTGTCTGAATTGTAACCTGGTAAGATATTTCTTCGTTGGAGACAACTGGTTTTACTTTATACGTTGAACTGCTTAGAAAATAGTTAAACATGGTTCCATCCTTTTGAACAGGGATGGAAATTGGGCCTTTGTTAATTTTTTGCGTCAGCAGCAGAAAACCAATGGTTTGTTCCTGATCAAGCCAGCCCACCAAATGGCCAGACTGAAAAACACCCAGGCCTTCGATAATGCTTCCTTCAGTTTTGGGATTATCTCCGGATTCTTTGTTATCCGATTCCAAGGGTATAATCTTAATTTGTGGTAAAACGGCATCGCGGTCATCGCTTGTCAGCCAGGATACAAACTTATAGAAATACATACTGTAGGATTTGCCGGTGTTTGTGGCTTTTAAATCGATAAACTGGGATACCTCCGCAGAAAACAACTGGTCCATCGTGCCTCTCGTCTTAAGTATTTCCTTGGCTTCACCTTTGGCCACCAAAAGGATATCGCGGGGCCGGGTCTGCGGGAAGCGGGAACGATGTTCGATAATCTCAGGTAGCTTTTCTTTGGCAGCCTCTTCCCCAAGAATAATGCCTGTAGCATAACCATAAAAAGGAACAGTGGACAATTTTGCGGAATAATTTCTAATTGCATCTTGCATGGTTACTCCCTGACCGGTGAAAAGCTGTTCCGTATTGCTGCTCAAACTGGACTTTTTTCCTTCATCCTGTCCCTGACTGCCTTGCGGCTTCAGGATCAGCGTGGCCGCAGTCCAAACATCCTGACCGTTGATTTGGGTATAATCATAGCTGCTTAGCGTGACAAAAGCTAGCGTTTCGACTTCCTTATTGCTCCAGCATCCTGAACAGAATAATAAAAGTGAGAGCAAAATACTAAAGGTCCCTATGTATCTAAAACGGAGTTTTTTCAGTAGTTTTTTCAATGGTAACGCCCCACTTTTTTCTTTTTGATGACAGCCAGCAGCAACAGCAGACCAGGGATCAGCAGCTGAAACGTTAAAGCGATTGATGGCCATATATTCTTAAGAAAATGACCGACATCAACAGGACTCTCAAATAATAAGTTTGGCAGAATAATATTTGGTAGAGCAAGCCCCAGCAGAATATACTTCCTGCTTTGGAGAGAAAACATTCGGACTAAGGTCATTGTCTCCAGGTAATACATGACGGCTACTTTGACCACGATACCGGATACCCAGATAAAAATAACAAGGAATTCAAGCCTTTGAATTGTGATGAATTTGATATATTTAGCTAAATATAGAAAAGCAAAGTACATATCACCCGTATATTCCGGCCCAAAAACAGTAAGGGTGGCAACAGTAATGAAAGTCAGCAGGATACCGGCAGCAATAATTCCGAAGATGCCATTCTTTAAAATATCCTCCGCCTGGTTTACTTTTGGAAATAAAAATACGAGTACAACAATCTGGCCAAACCAGGCTATAGGAACAAGGGAAGCATCCACAACGGACAGGACGCCCTTATCCAGAAAAGGCTGCAGATTGCTCAGATCCATATCTCTGACGGCTAACGCCAGCAAGACCACCAGAGACAGTATAAATAAAGGTAGAATAAACTGGTTGACCCGCACAATCACTTCGATTCCTTTAATAACTGCATAGGCAGCCACAATCATCAAACCTGTTTGAAAAACATAAGGTGGAGTTTCGGGCATAAGGTTCATATTCAAAAAATCAGTAAATTCTCTTATTACCAAGATACTTATGGTCAGAAAGAATAATACATAGCCGAAAGTCACGACTTTTCCGAGGATTTTGCCGAGCAGGATTTCAGCATATTCGGGCAGCGTCAGCTTTGGAAACCGCCGTCCCAGATAATAAATCAGCATAAGGTTAACGATCCCGACAGCAAGCGCAATCAGGACGGAAAGCCAGGCCGATTCTGCGGCTTTTTCCGCTGTTATGCCGGGGATTAACAAGATCGCAGTGGACATGACAATCATAAACATCAAAGAAGCAAGTTGTACACCGGATATCTTTTCGGTATTTATGACCTTTTCCTCCTATACTTTGGTTTCGACGGCCCCTGATTGTCTTTCTGCCGGACAGGATTCACCGTACGGAACGACTTTGGCCGTTTGGACATAGCCCACCATGGAGCCCTGACCAGGATATCCTTGATTTCGCCAAGGCTTAAAGGAGCAAACGGAATCAAATAGGGGACACCGAAAGAACGTAGGCTGCAGAGATGGATCAGGATGATCATCAGGCCGAACATGATACCGACTCCTCCCAGAAAGCTGGCCAGTAAAATCAACATAAACCGCAGTATCCTGAGCGCATAGCCGGCATCATAATTTGGGATCGAAAAAGACGCGATTGCCGTGGTCGCTACGACAATAACGGAGATTGGGGAGACCAGGCCTGCATTGACAGCTGCCTGGCCAATAACCAGACCGCCGACCGTGCTGATAGCCTGACCGATGGTTTTCGGCAACCGGATACCGGCTTCCCGCAAAAGTTCAAATGCAAACTCGATGACAAGGATCTCCAAAGCAATTGGCAACGGTAAACCCTGCCTCGTTCCTGCCACTGAACTGACGAGATGCGTCGGCAGCAATTCCTGGTGAAAAGAGAAAACGGCAACGGTGACTGACGGCAGCAACAAGGCCAAATTTAAGGCAATCAAGCGCAGAATCCTTGTAAACGTCGCAAATACTGAACCGTGATAATAATCCTCGGCTGCCTGCAGCATGGTTATAAATGTCGCCGGAATGAGCAGCGGCATTGGAGAATTATCCACCAGAATCGCGATTCTGCCTTCCAACAGTGAGGCAGTGACCTTATCGGGCCTTTCCGTGTATTGTACCAGCGGAAACAGGGAATATTGCTCATCCATAATCAGTTCTTCGATGTAACTGCCCTCCAGGATACTGTCCGTTTCGATTCTGTCAAGCCGCTGCTTCACTTCCTGTAGTAGTTGTTCATTTACAATCCCCTCAATATAGCAGATTGCAATTTTCGTATGAGTCAGCTCACCAACTTCTAAAGTTTCCAGTTTAAGTCTGCTGGTTTTTAAACGCCTTCTGATAAGACTCATGTTTGTATCAATGGACTCGATGAACCCATCCTTTGGCCCGCGCACACCTGGTTCGGTATCAGACTCAACAATAGACCTATTTTCGCCGCCTCGTACCCCGGCAGCCAGGGCTGAGGACGAACCGTCGATAATCAGAACCGCATTGCCTGCAAACACTTTTCGTTCGACTTCATCCAGATAAGAAACCGTGCTGGTTTCGGTAAGATTCAGCAGGCTGTTCTGAATGATCTGCAGCAGGTTTGCGTTGCCGCCCTTCGTCAATTGCTGGAGTTTGCGCGTCTCTTCCAACAGGGTTTTCAGTATAGAATCACTGATCACTTGATTGTCCGTGATGGTTGTGGCATAGACGATGAAAGCCCTTACCGGTTCTTCCAAATCAATTTGAAATGAATGGAACCGGACATCCGCACAATTGGCAAAAAGCTGCTGCAGCTTTTTTATGTTATCCTCATAATTTCTGGACAGCGGCTGTTTTTTGGGAGGCCCCGGGGCAAAGGTAGGCTCAGGTGCTGTATTTGTCCAGCTTTTTAAGGTTTTCATCAGTCGATTGATAAACATCTTTTGTTGGCCTCATCCTATCTAAAACGGTATAGTATATTATTCCCAGTTCAGGAAAATTTATGAACTTTTCTCAAAGGAGTTTTATTCATTCGGAGGATTCACTTCTAATTTTTCTTTCAGTCTGCCGGTGCTAATGATTTTTGCTTTCACATTAATTTCAACATTAGCGTTCACAAAAGCTTCTCGCCATTCCGATCCCAAAGCATGAAATGTTTTGGGATCTTTTTGATGCAGCTTTTCGGAGAAACCCAAAAAATCAGCCTTGTAGGTTTTGGCCTGCTTAACTGTTGAAGTGGCTATTTTTTTTACTTTTTCACTAATGACAGGTTCTAATTGCTCAATATCTTCTTTAGTTAGCCTTAAACCGTTATTTTCATCAATTTCTCCTTTTATCTGAATTGTAACCTGATAAGATATTTCTTCGTTGGAGACAACTGGTTTTACTTTATACGTTGAACCGCTTAGAAAATAGTTAAACATGGTTCCGTCCTTCTGAACGGGGATGGAAATCGGGCCTTTGTTAATTTTTTGTGTCAGCAGCAGAAAACCAAGGGTTTGTTCCTCATCAAGCCATCCCACCAAATGGCCAGACTGAAAAACACCCAGGCCTTCAATAATGCTTCCTTCAGTTTTGGGATTAGCTTCGGATCCTTTGTTATCCAATTCCAAGGGTATAATCTTAATTTGTGGTAAAACGGCATCACGGTCAGTGCTTGTCAGCCAGGATACAAACTTGTAGAAATACATACCGTAAGATTTGCCGGTGTTTGTGGCTTTTAAATCGATAAACTGGGATACCTCCTCAGAAAACAACTGGTTCATCGTGCCTCCCGTCTTAAGTATTTCCTTAGCTTCACCTTTGGACACAAAAATGATATCGCGTGGCCGGGTCTGCGGGAAGCGGGCATAATGTTCGATAATCTCAGGTGCCTTTTCTTTGGCAGCCTCTTCCCCAAGAATAAAGCCTGTAGCGTAACCATAAAAGGGGACAGTGGACAATTTTGCGGAATAATTTCTAATTGCATCTTGCATGGTTGATCCCCGACCGGTGAAAAGCTGTTCCGTATTGACCTTCGGACCTGACTCTTTTCCTTGATTCTGTCCCTGACTGCCTTGTGTTCCCAGAATCAGCGTAGCCGCAGTCCAAACATCCTGACCGTTGATTTGGGTATAATCATAGCTGCTTAACGTGACAAAAGCTAGCGTTTCGACTTCCTTGCTGCTCCAGCATCCTGAACAGAATAATAAAAGCGAGAGCAAAACGCTAAAGGTCCCTATGTATCTAAAACGGAGTTTTTTCAGTAGTTTTTTCAGTGATAACGCCTCACTTTTTTCTTTTTGATGAACGTTATAAATCTATTATTCTCCGGTGCAAGATACTTTATGAACTTTTCTAAAGAGCTTGACAAGTTATTGGGTCAATCCTATAATTTATTAAGACTACCTAACGTTAGGTAGGCATTTTGTTTTTCGGAGGAACACTGCTGTGGAAACGAAGCAAAAGCTGATGGACTCGGCTTTCAGATTGTTTGCAGACAAAGGGACAGAGTTTTCCCTAACCGAAGTTGCCAGTGAAGTTGGCATCCAAAAAGCATCGATATATGCCCACTTTTCCAGTAAAGAAGATTTATTGTATGCGGTCATCAATCTGGAAATTAACCAGTACTTCCTCGAGATCAACGAGCATTGCGATGATCTGAAAAGTATGTTTTTTATGATTCTTGATTACTATGACAAGTCGCTGACCAAACTGTATTTCTGGAAGAGGCTGCTGCTTTTTCCACCCAAAGCTTTCGCTGAAACGCTGGTCGCAAAAATCCACTGCTTATCAGAAGAGCGGTTCCAAATGGTTAAAGATATTATTCAAGCCAATATGGATAAAGGGATTATCCGGTGCCAGGATCCCGAATCCGTGGCAATATCCTATACGGCCATGACGCACGGGCTGCTGTCAAGCATCCTCATTTATCAGCCTGCAGATGTGACTGTCCATTTTGAGGAGATTTGGGATAATTTCTGGCGGGGGATCTGTTCAAATGGTTAAACGTTGATTTCACATATGGAGGACGAATGTTTCATGGAGCTTTTACTGCATCATATATATCTAGTCTCAATATTTGGCTATCTGCTCGGAGCTGTTATTTCCCTCGGATATCTCTTCGTCAAAAAACAAAATACAGGCAATATCATTGTTAATGCGCTATGTATCGCGGCTTCCGCAGTCGGAGCGGCAGCTTCCATCGGGAAAATTTTCTCGGGTATTGAAACGCTGGACATTTATTCGCTGCAATCCGCGATTCCGTTCATTACCCTAAATATCAGTATTGACAATCTTTCTGCTTTCTTTGTGCTGGCACTGTCGATCCTGGTCTTTTGTGTTTCGATCTACTCGATCGGCTATATTTCTCATTACAACGGGAAAAGGAACATCGGCCTGTTTAACTTTCTATATGTAATGTTTATCATTTCGATGTTTTTTGTACTAACCTCGGCTAATGCCGTATTTTTCTATATCTCCTGGGAAGCAATGTCTTTGCTGTCTTATTTCCTGGTAGTATTTGAATCGGAAAAAGAAGAAAATCAGCAAGCCGGAACGATCTATATTGTAATGACCCATCTCGCAACGGCTTGTCTTTTAATTGGATTCATGATCATTTATCACTATACACATTCCTTCGACCTGACTACAGCTCAAAATGGCGCAGCAATCCCCGAAATGGCCAGAAACATTACCTTCATCTTATTTTTGATTGGCTTTGGCACCAAAGCAGGCGTTATCCCGCTGCATATCTGGCTGCCTTACGCTCACCCGGCCGCCCCGAGCAATGTCTCGGCGCTGATGTCGGGAATCATGATCAAGACGGCCATCTACGGACTGATCCGTTTTGTTCTCTGTTATTTAGGCGTCCAGAATACCTGGTGGGGAATTGTCATTCTTGTTTTGGGCATGCTGTCAGCTGTGCTTGGGGTTGCCTATGCTTTGATGGAACATAATATCAAAAGACTGCTGGCCTTTCACAGTGTAGAAAATATCGGGATTATCCTGATTGGCTTAGGGGTCTCGTACATCGCCTTCGCTCAGAACCATTCGCTCATCGGCGGCCTGGCCTTAACGGCAGCGCTGCTGCATACGTTCAACCATACTCTGTTTAAAGGGGGTTTGTTTCTCGGAGCCGGAGCAATTCAATATGCCGTACATACCAAAGATATTGAAAAACTTGGCGGGCTTCTGAAAAAGATGCCCGTTACCGGTTTTATGATCCTGTGCTTTTCTTTGGCCATATCGGCCATCGTACCGTTTAATGGCTTTATCAGTGAATGGCTGACATATCAGTCCTTATTTGCCAATATACTGCCCGGACAGTTCGGCTTAAACTTCTTTTCGGCGGTCGCCGTGGCAGCGCTGGCTTTGACCGGAGCTTTGGCTGCAGCCTGTTTTGTGAAGCTGTTCGGGATATCCTTTCTAGGCCTTCCGCGAAGCGAACAAGCCGCGAATGCGCAGAAAGTTCCCAAAACCATGAATATCGGTATGGGTATTCTTGCGTTGATCTGCCTAGGGATCGGTCTTTTTCCGTTAACAATCTTAAAGCTCTTGGATCCGGTCGTTGGAAGCCTCGGCGGCGGCTCAGTTTTCAGTCAGCTTCAGGGAGGCTTTATGCTGGCTTATTATCCGCTGACGGTTTCCCCGGGCAGCATATCTCCAGTTGCGCTGATCCTGGCTTTAGCCGGAATCATCCTGTTGGCGCTTCTGGTCATCCGGATTGTTGGCGGTAAATATATCGAACGGAAATACGGAACGTGGGACTGCGGCTTTGAAGCGCTGAATGCCCGCATGCAGTACAGCGCAGCCGGTTTTTCCAAACCGATCAAGATTGTTTTCAGGATCCTGTTCAGACCAACTAGGAAAATTACGACAGAGGGGGACTCCTTCTATTATCCGGAGTCAATCGAATATGCGACGACAGTTGCTTCGATATTTGAAGATTACCTCTATCATCCGGTCATCAAAAGACTTCAGAAATTTTCCCAAAGAACAAAGTATAAGATTCAAACCGGCAGCATCCATAATTATTTGATTTATATATTTGCCGCGGTTCTCTTACTGATGCTGTATAACCGTTTGGCTTAAACAATTAGACTGAAAGATTGGCATTCGAGGCGGAAGTTTAATGAAAGACTGTACACCGGGAAGGATAGGGAATGAAGCAATGAACAGTATCGCCTATATTATCATTCAACTGATTGTGATTCTTTTGGCTGCACCACTTGTGGGCGGCCTGATCAAAAAGGTCAAAGCTTTGACTCAAAAGCGCAAAGGTGCGCCTGTCTTGCAGATGTATTTTGATCTTTATAAATTGCTGCAAAAGACCTCTGTCGTTTCAGAGGTATCTTCGTGGATTTACAAGGCAGCTCCGTATATCGTTTTTGCGACAGCTCTGACTGCTGCGCTGCTGGTTCCTGTATCAACCAAGATCGTACCGGTTCTGATTCCGGGTGATTTTATTATGCTCGTTTCCATCCTGGCACTCGGCAGATTTTTTATGATGGCTGCCGCCCTGGATACGGCGAGTACCTTCGGCGGGATGGGAAGCAGCAGGGAGGCCATGATTTCTTCCCTGATTGAACCATCCATTCTTGTATCCCTGTTTACGGTAGGGCTCCTTTCCGGGTCCACTTCACTGCCTCGCATGATGCAGACCGTACAGGTTACAGGGTTTCCTTTGGCTCATCCGGTTTATATGATGGTGGGGCTGGCGCTGCTGATCATTATCATTGCGGAGACATCCAGGATTCCGGTCGATGATCCGTCTACCCATCTGGAATTAACGATGGTGCATGAGGCGATGATCCTGGAGTATTCAGGCCGGCACCTGGCTTTGTTGGAATATGGCGCAGCAGTGAAACAGCTGGTTTTTATCACCCTGTTTGTGAATATCTTCATTCCGCATGACCAGCTAATTCCGTTTATGGGTTTCGGCGCTGTTATTTTGTCACTTCTGCTTTATTTGCTCAAAGTGGTCATGATGGCGGTGGTCATCGCGTTGATTGAAGTCAATACAGTTAAGTTTAAGCTTTTCAGCATCCCGAATCTGGCTGCCTTATCTTTTATTCTCGCTTTTCTGGGAATTTTGCAATTCTTTATCCTGGGAGGTTATCATGTCTGAAAATCTTTTGGAAAGCTTGTCTGTACTGATTTTACTTTCTTCTTTTGTGCTTATGGCCAATAAACGAATCAGCTCCTATATCAAGTCTTTCCGGATTCAGTCCATGCTGATTGCGCTGGCTGCCGGGGTCATGGGAGTCAGAAGCCTGCTGGGCGAAGGACGCTGGGATATTTTGATTGTCTGTATCCTGATTGTTGTTCTGAAAGTCATCTACATTCCAGGTCTTCTGAACAGGACATATGCCTCTGTAAGGTACAAAGTTGAAAAAGACTTTATCTTGAATATTCCAATCCTGGTTTTGGTCTGCTGCGGACTGGTTGTTTTTTCTTACTTCACGCTGGCAACGATTGACGGCAGCAGCCAGGGGATGTCCAATATGCAGCTCGTCAACTCGGTTTCCGTGATCTGGATCGGCCTTTTCTTTATGATCAGCCGTAAAAAAGCGCTTGGACAAATCATTGGCTTTCTGGTCATTGAGAACGGTCTGTATATCACAGCCATGCTGGCAACGCAGGGAATGCCTTTCATTGTGGACCTTGGGATATTCATTGACCTGGTGACCTTCGTTCTGATCATGGGTATGCTGACGTTTCGCATTAATGACCAATTTGACTCTATTGATACGGATCAACTCAATAATCTGAAAGGATAAAATACAACGATATGGGCTTTTTACTTCTGGTCATTCCAATCATTGCTTTACTGCTGCTCTTTATACTTAAACCGAAGCGGCTGCAGCACCTCGTCAGCGTCTCATCTGCTGTGCTGCTGCTGATCATCGCAGCCATCCTGACCCATAACGTCATACTGTATGGAGCGATTGCTTATTCTTCGCTGGGCGGATTTTTCTATCTCGATGCCCTGAGCATGATGATTCTGGATATTGTCCTGACGATAGGTTTGATGGCGGCCATTTTTTCGATCGGTTATCTTGAGGAAGAAGTCAGACAGGGTAAGCTGCCGGCCCCAAAAATCCGACTGTACTATATGCTGATGGTGACCTTTATTTTTACGATGATATTGGCGCTGACAGTCAAAAACATGGGTCTGATGTGGATCGCGATCGAAGCGACAACGCTGGCCTCAGCCTTTTTGGTTGGCTTTTATAACAATCGTTATGCGCTTGAAGCTGCCTGGAAGTATGTGATTATTTGTTCTGTCGGTATTGCGGTCGCCCTGCTCGGTATCATTTTGCTGCACCTTTCTTCGGCCGGAATATTGGAGAACGGCTCCTATTTGGACTGGACGGCGCTGTACGCCAACGCGGCATCCTTAAAAAGTTCCGTTCTGCGCCTGGCCTTCATCTTTATTTTGGTCGGATTCGGGACGAAAGCCGGCCTTGCTCCGATGCATACCTGGCTGCCTGACGCGCACAGTCAGGCCCCTTCGCCGATTAGTGCCATGCTGTCCGGTGTTCTTTTGAACAGCGCGATGTATGGCATTATTCGGACGACGGCCATTGTGAATCACAATCAGGGGAGCAGCAGCTTTACCGGGAGGCTCCTCATCGGGATCGGGGTTTTATCGATTGCTGCCGCGGCTGTATTTATTCTAACGCAAAAGGATTATAAGCGACTTCTGGCTTATTCCAGTATTGAACATATGGGAATTATCGCTGTTGCGGTCGGGATCTTTACACCGCTGTCCATTTTTGGTGGGCTGCTGCATATGATCAATCACTCGCTGACCAAGTCTATGCTGTTTTTATCTGCCGGCAATATCATGCAGAAATATGACACCAAACAGATTTTCAAGATCAAAGGGATTCTTAAAGTACTGCCTGTTTCGGGAACGGTCTTTCTGCTCGGTCTGTTTGCCATTGCCGGAACACCGCCCTTCAGCGTATTTGCGAGCGAGTTCAGCATTACCGCCGCAATCTTCAACCAATCCAGCCTTTGGGTCGGGATGGTGTTTATCCTGCTTCTGGCGGCTGTCTTTGCCGGAATCGCGGTGACGCTGTTTAAGATGTTTTATGGTCAGCCGGACAGTACGGAGGCTGCTGATCCCAAGGCGGGAGAAATCAACATTCCCGGAACAATCTGCCTGGTCATTCTGCTGGCAGCCGTTACAGTCGGCGGGGTTTATCTGCCGGAAACAGTCCGGGAGCTGATCATTCAGGCGCAGAGCATTGTCCTAGGTACAATCTAATACTGGGATTCGTAAATCCTGTTAAAACAAAATGGTTTAAAGATAGCAACATTGTGACCCCCAGACCTAATTTTGGCTAATCAAGCTTGTATGAATTATTTGAGCAGGGAATTTGAGAACGTGGTACTAGTAAATGAAATATTGCTGGAAATAGAGGTAGAGATGATGAAGGCATCCGAATTAAAACAAATACTCGCGGAAAAGTTTTTCGTTGCAGAGTTGACCGATATTGGCGGGAGAAACAGGAATAGCCAGGATCATGAGCTTTATCTGAAAACAGCTTCGGAAAGTATTCCCGGAATATGCGCCTACTTGAATAAAGAACTGGGTTATCCGCTCGTCCTGATGTTTGCCAATGATGAACAAAGCCAGAATTCCTGCTTTGGCGTTTATTACGTTTTTGCGGACAGACAGGAAGCACTGCTTGTGGTGATGAAAACGTCGGTCAGTCCTGACAAAATGGAAATGCCATCTGTCAGCAATATGATCCAAGCTGCGGCAGCCTATGAACGCGAAATCAAGGATTTATTCGGAATCATCCCGATAGGCCACCCGGATGCCAAAAGACTGGTTTTTCATAGCAACTGGCCGAATGGGGTTTATCCGCTGCACAAAGCTTTCCCGGCAGGGTACAGACCACAGCGGGCTGCAGAGGAAATCAGTTTTCGCAAGGTTGAAGGGGAAGGGGTCTATGAAATTCCGGTCGGACCTGTCCATGCCGGAATCATCGAGCCGGGCCATTTCCGTTTCAGCGTGGCCGGAGAACCGATTATTAATCTTGAAGCACAATTGTACTTTGTTCATAAAGGAATAGAGAAACTGGCCGAACAGCAAAGCATTGAGAAATGCCTGTATATTTCGGAAAGAATTTCCGGAGACGAGACCTTTGCCAATTCCCTGGCGTACTGCCAGGCTATCGAAAAAATTGCCGGAGTCGAGGCTCCGCTCAGGGCAGCCTATACCCGGGTTATTTTTGCCGAGTTGGAGAGACTAACCAGCCATCTGGGCGATCTCGGGGGGGTTTGCCTTGACGCTGCTTATGGGTTTGCAACATTTCAGTTCCGGATGATTAGAGGCTGGGCCTATACCTTAGCTGATGAACTGTGCGGCATGCGCTTCCTGCGAAGTGTCAATAAGCCGGGCGGGATTAGAAAAGACTTTGTGGCCGATAAGGAAGACGGTCTGATTGGCCAGTTGAATAAAATCCGCTGCGAGATCGAGGATACCGTCGAGATTATTAAGTCCAACAGCTTGTTTATTGACAGGGTAGAAAATACGGGTATTCTTGCTCCGGAAATTGCAGCGGATTTGAATACAGTCGGCCCAGGCGGACGGGCTTCGGGACTGCGCTATGATGTCCGGAAATCTTTCCCGTACGCAGCTTATCCGCAGCTCGAGTTTAATATCCCGGAACATTACAACGGCGATATCAACTGCCGGCTGAATACCAAAATTGAGGAATGCTTTGAATCCATTAACCTGATGATCCAGGCGATCAATCAAATGCCTTCCGGGAAGGTTCTGGAACCTGTTAAAGCTGTTGAGCCGTATCGCTTTGCTTTTGGTCTGACCGAAGCCCCGCGCGGAGAAAACATCCACTGGCTGATGACAGGCGAGAACAACACTGTGTACCGCTATAAAATCAGGACGCCGTCTTTCTGCAACTGGCCGGCCCTCTGTCATGCAGTCAAAGGCAATATTGTGCCGGACTTTCCGCTGATCAATAAAAGCTTTAACCTTTCCTACGCCGGAAACGATCTCTAAAGCGAGCGGCGTACTACGATCTAGGGCAAGTCTGGGGGCCACAATACCACTTTTCGGCCATTGTGCCATCCATGGCACAAAAGGCCGCGCTGCGCAATCCTGCTCCGCTCACAGTGGAACTGTGGCCCCCAGACTGATCGTATGCATATTCAAGCAGGTTTGCATGTCAAAATGTAGCTCGTTTTTGTGTAGATATTTTAAATAGTTGTAATCGTACAACTTACTTTAATCAATTAACAATGTCGGGCATGCAAAACTTATTAACCAGCTTTTGATCAGTCTGCGTGCCACGGTTCCAGCGTCAAGCGGAGCATGGAGTGCGTAGCGCGGCCTTTTGACGGCCACGGATGGCCTAATGTCGCGATGCCATGGATGGCAAGGAGCGACGACCAAGGATGACACAACGGCCGAAAGCGGAATTGTGGCATGCAGACAGGCCCAAGATACTAATTCACCTATTGATCAAAATATACTGTACGAGCAAGGAAGACGAAAAAATGTTTAAGACGCTAAAAAAGATCATCCAATATCCGAGGCTTACCCAGGAATATCCGAAGATACCCGCCGCCAGCGGTCCGTTCCTGGGGCAGACCGAAATCAATCCTGAAAAGTGCAGTTTTTGCGGGGAATGTGTCCTGCGCTGTCCATCCCAGGCAATCGTGATGGCTAAGGAAGCAGGCATCATTGGGATTAACTATGACGCGTGCATCTTCTGTGTGCTGTGTGAAGAAGTCTGCCCGGCAGGCGCAGTAACGACCACCAACCAATTTGAGCTTGCTGAAAAGGATAAAGCAATGCTCCACGTGGATAAAACAGTGACTGTCAAAAACCAAACGCTGATGATTGATGAAAACAACTTGCCTGACACCTCCTACGAAGCGGTTTGCAGTGACCTGGAAGCAAAGATCAAAAAGATGTTCGGCCGGAGCCTGCAGATAAGAGAGGTGGATTCCGGCTCCTGCAACGGCTGTGATTATGAAATCAATGCGCTGAACAATCCTGTCAACGATATTGAAAGGCTCGGAATCAGTTTTGTGGCGTCGCCAAGACATGCCGACATGCTTCTGGTGACAGGCACTGCGACGAGAAATATGCAGCTGGCGCTGGAGAAGACGTATCATGCAGCACCAGATCCAAAACTGGTCGTGGCAGTGGGCGCCTGCGCTTGCAGCGGCGGCATTTTCAAGGATTCCTATGCCACCAACAACGGCATCGATACAATTGTACCGGTCGATGTGTATATCCCTGGCTGCCCACCACGGCCTCAGGCCATCATTAACGGGATCTTAAAAGCGCTGGACCGGATGAAGTAAATATTACTTCGACGGCTATGGAGAACTAGTATCACGGTACTATGAATGGTATGGAGCAGTACGAATCGGTCTACTAGTTGACTTTTTCCGGACGTGTATGATAATGGATAGTAAGCAGATAAGAATCCTAAATAGAAGTATTTTAGGATTTTTTCTTACTATATTATTTTGATGATTGTTTAGCTTGGATAAAATTGAGAATGTATAAGAATAAAAAACATGTAAAGGATGGGTTATCTTGTCTATTGTTCGAGCTGCAGCGCTTCAGTTAAAAGTATCTCCAGACAAAATGGAGAACGTTGACCGTCTCCAACAACATTTGGACAGCCTGGCTAAAGAGAATGTTGATCTGGTCATTCTGCCGGAGATGTTTAACTGCCCATATCAGACGTCTTTATTTCCTGATTATGCAGAGGAAGAGGGCGGGGCATGCTGGCAGAAGCTTTCATCTCTGGCCGTACAGTATAAAATCCACCTGGTTGCAGGTTCGATGCCGGAAAAAGACCGGGAGAACAAGATTTATAACACTTCGTATGTGTTTGACCGCCAAGGCCGGCAAATAGGCAAACACCGCAAAGTTCACCTCTTTGATATCGAGATTGAGGGCGGACAGCAATTTCGGGAATCGAATACCTTAAGCCCCGGAAACAAGGCTACTGTATTTGACACGGAATTCGGAACGATGGGAATCTGTATCTGCTATGACTTGCGCTTTCCGGAACTGGCGAGACTGATGGTCGATCAGGGCGCTAAAATGATTATTGTGCCGGGAGCCTTTAATATGACGACCGGGCCGGCCCACTGGGAGGTCCTGTTCCGAACCCGGGCAGTGGATAATCAGGTTTTTATGGTGGGCGCTGCTCCGGCCCGTGATCCGGAAGCGGGATATACGTCCTGGGGGCACACGATCATGGTCGGACCGTGGGGAAATGTCCTGCAGCAAATGGATGAACGCGAAGGTTGTATCATTCAGGATCTTGACCTGGCTGAAGTGGCTAAAGTCCGACGTGAATTGCCGCTGCTTGCCCAGAGAAGGTCAGACCTGTATCAATTAACTTCAAAATGCTGATTACGTGACGCCGAGATTATGTCAATAAGGCAGGGATTTTCGATGCAGAAACAAAAATTTGCAGTATTCCAGGCACTCCTGGCAGCTGCACTTTTCGGTATAAGCACGCCATTGTCCAAATTGTTATTGTCCCATTTATCGCCGATCATGATCGCTGCACTTCTTTATCTGGGTGCTGGCACCGGCATGTTCGCGCTGCGATTGATCATTAAAGCAAATAGGCCGTTATCTAAAGAAGCAGGTATTGCCAGGAACGATCTGCCCTTTACAATTGGAATGGTGATTTTGGATATGAGTGCGCCTATTCTGCTCCTGGTCGGATTGAGTACGACTGCGGCTGCTAATGTATCTCTATTGAGCAATTTTGAAATCGCGGCGACCGCACTTCTTGCCTTGTGGCTCTTTAAGGAGACAATCGGGAAAAGACTTTGGACAGCAATCATTCTCATTACGGCTTCCAGCATACTCTTATCTTTAAAAGATCTTCAAGGACTTTCTTTTTCGGCAGGTTCCATATTTGTCCTGCTGGCCTGTCTCTGCTGGGGATTAGAGAATAATTTTACGAAAATGCTTTCGCTGAAAGATCCCATGCAGATCGTCGTCATTAAAGGATTGGGGTCTGGAACAGGTTCCTTGCTTATTGCCTTTGTCACCAAGCAAATGACAGCCGGTTACAGCTATATACTTTTTACGCTAATACTGGGATTCTTCGCTTATGGCCTCAGTATCTTTTTCTATGTCAGAGCCCAGAGAGACCTCGGGGCGGCCAGAACAAGCGCCTATTATGCCATTGCACCGTTTATTGGCGTCGGCTTATCTTTTATTGTCGCCAAAGAACCCATAACAAGCAATTTTATTATGGCAGCTATTCTAATGATATTTGGGGCCTATTATGCGGCTAGGGAGAAACATGACCATCAACATCGTCACGAAGTGTTGTGTCATGACCATCGCCATCATCATGGTGACGGCCATCATACCCATGTTCACGGTGATTTTACATCAGGGGAACACAGTCATCCGCACGAACATGAAACCATACAACATGCACATCATCATGCACCGGATATGCATCACAAGCATTAAGCATTTAATCTGATTTGATATTAAACTTTTTATAAATGGGATAGCACTTTACAAATACAATAACATATGTTATTAATAACATATGTTATTGTATTATTTTGAATGGAAGTGAAGAAAAAAATGATGCCCATGATGATGTCCATTAATTATGCGATTCTGGGAATTCTCAGTACGCAGTCTCTGACGGGGTATGATCTGAAAAAAATTATTCAGGATTCATCGTTTATGTATTGGTCCGGCAATAACAATCAGATCTATAAAGCCTTGGTTGAACTGCTGAACCTGGGTTTTGTGACCAATGAAATCCAGATGCAGGAAAGTTCACCTGCCAAAAAAATATATACGATCACGGCAGAGGGGATCGTAGAATTGAAAAAATGGGTGCTTTCAACACCGGAAATCGCGGAAATCAAAAAAACCTTTCTGATACAGCTTGCCTGGTCGGATCTCCTGAATGATGAGGAATTAAAAAGTTTGCTGTTGGCATATGAAGAGCAAATTAAAATGCAGATCATCCTGGAAAAAGAGAAAAGCCGCAGAGGCAGGTTTTCACCAGCCAGAAGCAAAAGGGAACTTACTATGTGGGAGATGATTCAAGAGAATATCATTTCATCCTGTGAAAATGAACTGAGCTGGCTGGAAACCGTCCGGAATAAGCTTAGCGGCGATTTTCAGCAATAATAAACGACAAGAAGAAAATGGCAGATGAATATTCAGTGGAGGGAAAGCTATGAAAAACGGAATGGCCTTCCGCACTCCGGAAGGG
>VMEE01000084.1 GCA_009910795.1 Dehalobacter sp. CP
AGCTACCAAGGGCGCCGTTTATATACATTGGCGAAATAGAATATATTCTTGTATTTTGTATATAGAATATGTATTGATTAGAATTTTTTATATTTCTAGTAAGTTTTGTATATACAATAAACACTTAAGTACGTTCGTGAAACCGGACAATACCATGAACACCGAGGTCCGCCGGGTGCAGAAGACCGGGGCGTCAACGTTGACCGTTTCACTTCCGAAGAACTGGGTGGACTCCTCGGGCCTGAAAGCGGGCGATCAGGTCTCCATGAGCGTGCAGATGGACGGGACGATACTCCTGGACACCAGCATGGAACGCCGGAGGGAGACGATCATGAAGGAGATCTGGACCGACGGGGAGGAGAGTGAGGAGCACCTCACCCGCAAGCTCATCGGCGCCTATCTGGTCGGTTATAATGTGATCGAGGTGCGCTCCAAGGACCGTATGGAGCCGGAGGCCAAGAGCGCCATCCGGGAGTTCTCACGATTGGCCATAGGGCCAGAGGTGGTGGAGGAAAATGCCAACAGCGTTCTCATGCACGACCTTTCTGACCCGGTGGAGCTGCCGCAGGAGAAGTGCGTGCGCCGCATGCACCTCATCGTAAGGAGCATGCATGCTGATGCCATAGAGGCGCTGTGCGAAGAGGACGAAGGTCTGGCAGAGGACGTCATCGACCGCGATACGGACGTCGATCGGCTATACTGGATGGCGGTTAAGCAGAACAACCTGATCGCCCGGGACCGCAAGCTGGGAGACCGCATGGGCCTGGATATCTTCGGTTCGAACGACCTTATGCTGGTGGCCCGCGGTATCGAGCGGATAGGCGATCACGCGGTGCGTATCGCGAGGAACGCGCTCATCAGCGCGGAGGACCCGGACAAGCTTCCCAATGCCGGGGAGATCAGGAAGCTGAGCGCGGAGGCCATGAAGGTCCTGGAAAAGGGAATGGACGCACTGTTCCGGAAGGACATTGCCGAGGCTAACGAGGTCATTGACGAGGGAAGGGACGTGGTCAAGCGCTGTGAGAAGCTCGGTCAAGGGACGAGAGCCAAGGACAGCCGGGAAGCGATAATAATTAACATGGTCATGGACTCCATAATACGTTCGACGATGTACGCGGTGGACATCGCGGAGATAGCCATCAACGGCGCGATGCGCGGCGATTGAACCTGCCTTTTTTACAGGCCCCTATTTCACTTCCTCAGCGGCCTTTATGGCGTTCTCCACGAACTCGGCCATCCGCTGGTCTCCGGCCGCGCTTATCTTGCCGGCGATCATTATGCACTTGCGTATGTCCTCCTCGCTCGCCCCCAGTCCTTTAGCCTTCCCCAGATGATGCATGAAGCACGGCTGGCAGTGACCGGCCACCGAAGCGGCTATGGCCACCAGTTCGAACGTCCTCTCGTCCATTAGATCAACTCCAGCCAAGAAACATCATACCGCTAGCTTAATGATTTTCAGCTGTACGTTGACAGTATAACCGGGGAGGGGAGGAAAACGAACGAGCGATCAGCCTGAACGCATCACCTGATTGTCTCCCACCTGGAAGTCCTGGTAGATGTAGATCAGCTCATTTTCCGATAGAGAACGTTTCAGCGCTATGGAGTTGGCCCGGACCTGGTCCAGTATCTTCTGCGCCAGCTCGTCGTCCACCTCGATCCCCTTGTTGGCCAGTATCTGCTTCACGGTGTGCCGTCCGGAATGCTTCCCGATGACGATCTTCCGGGACAGCCCGACCTCCTCCGGCGTGTACGGTTCGTAGTTGCTTAGATACTTGATCACGCCGTCGGTGTGGATGCCGGCCTCGTGCGCGAAGCAGTTGGTCCCGATGATAGGCTTCCAGCCGGGGATCTCTCGGGCGGACGATTTCGCCACGTACTCCGCCACCTCCCGGAAGCGCTCCGTCCGGTAGTTCACGTCCATGTGCAACAGGTGCTTGGCGCACATGATTATCTCCTCCAGGGGGGTGTTCCCGGTGCGCTCGCCGATGCCCATGACGGTGGTGCTGACGAACTTGGCGCCCGCCTGGACCCCTGCCACGGCGTTCGCCGTGGCCATTCCGAAGTCGTTGTGGGTGTGCATCTCGATGTCTATGCCCACCGCTTCCCGCAGCGCTTTGATCTCATCGTAAGCGCGTCTCGGTTCCAGTAGTCCGATGGTGTCGCAGTAGCGCAGTCGGTTGGCCCCGGCCTCCTTGGCCGCCTTGCCGAACTCTATCAGGAACGCAGGGTCCGCCCGGGAGGCGTCCTCGGCGTTGCATGAGATGTACAGCCCGTGGTCCTTGGCGTACTCCACGCTCTCCACGACCTTCTCCAGGACCCATTCCCTGGTCTTCATCAGCTTGTTCTTGATGTGTATGTCGGAAGAGGACATGGAGATGGCCACAGAGTCCACATCGCAATCGATGGAGTGCGCCACGTCCTCCTTGCTGGCCCGATTCCAACCGAGGATGGAGGCGTCCAATCCCAGGGAGGCGATCTTCTTGACCGCCAGCTTCTCATCCCCGCCCATGGCGGGTATCCCGGCCTCGATCTGCTGGACGCCCAGCTCGTCCAGGAGCTTGGCGATCCTTAGCTTCTCCAAGTTGGCGAAGACTATGCCGGCGGCCTGTTCACCATCACGTAACGTGGTATCGCAGGTGATCAGGGGGCTCTTCTCGAACTTGGCAAGGATCTCGGACCGATCTCTCATCAGCTTACCTTCTGCTTCGCCGCCCATGCGGAACGTGATATTTGGCCGAGTCGCCCCTTTTCGGACAGAGTGGCAGAAAGGGAGTCTCCCTGTCGACAACTATCTTCCAAAGAGCCCTGGACCTCGGTAAATGGACGGCAAAAGCTCAATAAATAGGACCGTACAAAAGGGTTTCGGACCTTAGCATACCGTGGATGGCCCGAACGATGTGGAGCGATTTCAATTGGACATCTTGTAGCGGAGCAGCGCCGCCATGCCACCTAGCGCTTCCAGCTTCTTCCCGCCCTCGTGCAGCTCGCTGACGATGGTCACCCGACCGCGGGCGTCCTCCACTGAACGCATGAGCGCCTCCACGTCCTTCTCGCGGACCAGGGAGTCCAGTATTAGAAGCTGCTCCACCGCTCCGGCCTTGGTCGCCTCCCTCACTTCCTTGGGCCCATAGGTAGCAAGGCCGTCCGTCCCCACCTGCTCCAGGAGCTTCTCCACCAGCTCCGTCTCCTCGGCCACCCGGGAATCCTTCAGCACCTCGGTGCCCATCCCTCTCTTCATAAGTTCCTGGATGCCGGTCATTCCTGACTGCCCTGTATGGTACAAGCAGGCCCGGGAGAACATCTCCGGCTCCTTCTCCTTGCCCTTGGCGATAAGGGTCTCCTTGGCAAAACCGGGACCCAGGATAATGATCGGAACACCCGGCGAGTAGGCCTGCTTGGCCTTGACGATTATTTCGCCGAAGTAATCCCCCTCCTCCTTGGTGGCGTACATCTTGCCATGGCCGCCAGCGAAGATGTCCGCCAGCTTCTGCACCCCGAACTGGCGCATGACCGCCACAGTCGCTTCGTCATCGTCCAGGGAGATGAACATGACGCTGGGCTTCTTGGAGTCCTCCACCGCCCGGCGCACCCGGTCCAGCTGCGACGGCTTCCACTGCTGCTTTATCACCGACAGCACCTCCCCCTCCTCCATCAGCAGGGTGTGATAGGAACCGACGTCCTGCGGACCTTCCTCGATCACACCTAATAACCGCAGCCGATTATCGAACTCCCCGAACTCCACCTTTTCGAGACGTATCCCTAGCGTCATCCGCTTCTTTTCGCCCCTCTCTGCACGTATTTTATCCGATTTCGCCTCTTCGCGGCGATACGTGGATGCGTACACCAGGTCACCCGGGGTCAGGATGTTGTAGAGATGCCAAAGGTCGTCGGACACCTCCACCTGCATCTTGATCTCACCCTTGAACCGGTCCTGGTGCAGTACCTTCATTGCCCTGGTCATGCCTTACCGGGCATTTATGGTTGTCCCAAAGCGTCCGAGATTGGACAATCCCCCCGCGTAACTACCGTAAATCCCGACGGACTGTAGGCATCCAGACAAAAGGGTTCCAGCTGGGTTTGGAATCTCAGTAAGCATTAAGTACCCTACAATGCTACCGTGGATTTCTGATGGCGAAGTGCTTCCTGGTTCTCGAGGACGGGACTATCATGGAGGGCACGGGATTTGGTTCCATGGAGAACACCTCCGGGGAGGTGGTCTTCAGCACTGGCATGACCGGCTATCAGGAAGGCCTGACCGACCCTTCATTCCGCGGCCAAATTCTGACGATGTCCTACCCCCTCATCGGTAATTATGGTGTTAATCTAAAGGACAATGAGTCCGAGAAGGTGCAGGTCAGCGGTTTCGTGGTGCGGGAACTTTGCGATTCTCCCACCGATGTCTACGGAGGAAAGGACCTCGATTCCTTCCTTAGGGAGAACGGGATACCCGGTATCGCCGGGGTGGACACCCGTTCCCTCATCATCAAGATCAGGAACGCCGGGACGATGAAGGGCGCCATCGTCTACGAGGGCGATGTCGAAGAACATTTGGAGCGTATACGGAAGATGCCCTACCCCTCCGAAGGCAATCTGGTCGGGGAGGTCAGCCCGAAGAAGGTCCATCATTTTCCCAAGGAAGGCGCCAAGAAGGTGGCGCTCTTTGACTGCGGCGCCAAGAACAATATCATCAATGAGCTGAGGAAACGCTTCGAGCTGTACCAGCTTCCTTACGATACCCCGGTGAAATTCTTCCGCGACCACGAGGTCGACGGATTATTCTTGTCAAACGGACCGGGCGACCCGGCCCATCCCGCCCTGCAGGAGACGGTGATCAGCAACGTGCGGAAGCTGAAGGACGATTACCCGATAATGGGTATATGCATGGGCAACCAGTTGCTCTGCCAGGTCTTTGGCGGAACGACCTACAAGATGAAGTTCGGGCACCGCGGCGCCAACCAGCCGGTCAAGTACAAGGACCGGGTCTTCATAACATCCCAGAACCACGGTTATGCGGTCGACCCGGAGAGCATCCAGGGCTCCGGAATGGAGGTGGAGCAGGTCAACGTCAACGACGGCACTGTGGAGGGCATGCGCCACAAGGAACTGCCCATCTTCTGCGTGCAGTACCACCCAGAGGCTCGGCCGGGACCGGCTGATACACGATTCCTCTTCGACGATTATGCTAAAATGCTGGAGGCGAGGAAGTGAGCAAGGGCAAGCTCATGGTCATCGGCTCCGGTCCGATAGTCATAGGCCAGGCCGCCGAGTTCGATTTCTCCGGCTCGCAAGCATGCCGCTCCCTTCGCGAGGAGGGCTACACCACCGTCCTCGTTAATTCGAATCCGGCCACCATCCAGACCGATCTGGAGATGGCGGACATCGTTTACATCGAACCTCTCAACGTGGAGACCGTGGCCGAGATCATCCGCAAGGAGAAGATCGAAGGCGTGCTCTCGGGGATGGGCGGGCAGACCGCCCTGAACCTCTGCTCGGAATTGGCCGACAAGGGATACCTGGAGAAGCTGAACTGCCGTTTGCTCGGCACCCAGCCTCGCGCCATCGCTCTATCCGAAGATAGGGAGCTGTTCCGGGAGACCATGATCGAGATCGGAGAACCGATACCCCGTTCCGTCACCGTCACCAACATCGATGACGCCAAGAAGGCCGTGGAGCAGATAGGCGGATACCCTGTGCTCATCCGACCGGCGTACACCCTGGGCGGCACCGGTGGAGGCATCGCCTACAACGAGGAGGAACTGGTACCCATCACCGGCCGGGGACTGATCTACTCCCGCATCCGCCAGGTACTGATCGAAGAGAGCGTGCTGGGCTGGAAGGAGCTGGAGTACGAGGTGATGCGGGACAGGAAGGACAACTGCATCATCATCTGCACCATGGAGAACCTGGATGCGATGGGCATACACACCGGCGAGAGCATCGTGGTGGCGCCGTTGCAGACCATAAACGACGAGGACCATCAGAGGATGCGTACCGCGTCCATCAAGATCATTCGTGCGCTGGGCATAGAGGGCGGCTGCAACGTGCAGTTCGCTTACAACCCCGCCACCAGGGAGTACCGGGTCATCGAGGTCAACCCCCGTGTCTCCCGCTCATCCGCCTTGGCGTCCAAGGCGACGGGATATCCCATCGCCAGAGTGGCCGCCAAGATAGCCATCGGGAAGACGTTGGATGAGATCCCCAACAAGATCACCGGGAAGACCTACGCCGCCTTCGAGCCGACCATCGATTACGTGGTGGCTAAAATTCCGAGATGGCCCTTTGACAAGTTCCGTACCGTGGAGACGAAGATAGGGACACAGATGAAGAGCACCGGGGAGGTCATGTCCATCGGCCGCACCATCGAGGAGTCGCTGATGAAGGCGGTCTGCTCCCTGGAGACGGACCGCATCGACCTTGAGCCGGAGATATGGAACGACAAGGAGCTGGAGGCCGAGCTGATAGCTCCCTCCGATAAGCGGTTGTATGCCATCGCCGAGGCGCTTCGCCGGGAATGGACCTTGGAGAGGATAGCCGACCTCACCAAGTGGGATGCCTTCTTCGTCCGCAAGATCAACAACATCGTGAAGATGGAAAAGGAGCTGGCCGCCGGTCCGCTGACGCCTGAGCTCATCCGCCGGGCCAAGCGCATGGGGTTCCAGGACGAGAGCATCTCCAAGTTCTCCAAGAAGCCGGAGGCGTCCGTACGCCAGGTCCGGATGGATAACGGGATATTGCCGACCTACAAGATGGTCGACACCTGCGCCGCCGAGTTCGCCGCGCAGACGCCCTACTTCTATTCGACCTACGGCACGGAATGCGAAGTTCCGAAATCGGATAATAAAAAGGTGATCATCGTCGGCGCCGGGCCGATCCGCATAGGCCAGGGCATTGAGTTCGACTACTGCTGCGTGCACGGTGTGATGGCCTGCCAGGCCGCCGGCGTCGACGCGATAGTGGTGAACAACAACCCTGAGACCGTTTCGACCGATTATGATATCTCGGACCGCCTCTACTTTGAACCGCTCACGCTCGAGGACGTGATGAACGTCATCGAGAAGGAGGATGCGGACGGGGTGATCCTGCAGTTCGGGGGGCAGACCTCGGTGAATTTGGCCGTGCCTCTCGAGGCCGCCCTCAAGGGCCATAAGTGCAAAGTGCTCGGAACCTCGCCGGACATGATGGACGTGGCCGAGGACCGCAAGCGCTGGTCCGCCCTGATGAAGGAGCTGAACATCGCCCAGCCGGAATCCGGTACTGGACACTCGTACGAGGAGGTCAAGGCGCACGCCGACCGCATCGGATACCCTGTCCTTCTCCGACCGTCCTACGTGCTGGGCGGCCGGGGCATGGAGATCATCTACACGGAAGAGGAGCTGAAGCAGTACGTGGCCACCGCCGTCAAGGTCTCCAAGAAGCATCCGGTGCTCATCGACAAGTACCTCACGCACGCCAGGGAGCTGGACGTGGATGTCGTCTGTGACGGGCAGGACGTCTTCATCGGCGGGATCATGGAGCACATCGAGGAGGCGGGCG
Source organism: Dehalobacter sp. CP (assembly GCA_009910795.1). The sequence goes on from VMEE01000084.1 coordinate 7,534, forward strand.
TGCACTCCGGCGATGCCACCATGGTGCTGCCCTGCCAGACCATCCCGCCCCAGGTCATGGACAGGGTGGTGGAGATCACCAATCAAGTTGCTCTCGCCTTGCAGATCAAGGGCAGCATGAACCTGCAGCTGGCGGTGAAGGATGACGAGGTGTATATGCTGGAGGCCAACCCGCGTGCCTCCCGCACCGTGCCGTTCATCTCCAAGGCAATCGGTGTTCCTTTGGCAAAGTTAGCTACCAAGGTCATGCTCGGCGAGACGCTCAAGGACCTCGGTCATGTCGGTGTGGCTAAGTTCGACCATGTTGCGGTGAAAGCATCCGTATTCCCCTTCCTCAAGCTGGTGGGCGTCGATTCCATCCTGGGCCCGGAGATGAAGAGCACCGGGGAGGTCATGGGCATCGACAAGCATTACGGCGCCGCCATGTACAAGGCCATGGTATCCGCAGGGAACAAGCTGCCCATGCAAGGCGGCGTCTACGTGACCGTCTCCGACGCCGACAAGGCGGACATCCTGCCGCTGGTGAAGGAGCTCCATGAGATGGGCTTCACCATCTACGCCACCAAGGGAACGTCCACCTACATGCGCAACAACGGCGTGCCGGTGACCACCGTGTACAAGGTGGCCGAGAACGTCTCACCGGATGCTTTGGGGCTCATGCGCCGCGGGGAGATCAACCTCATCATCAACACTCCCACGTACTCATCCGGCTCCCGCCGCGACGGGTACATGATGAGACGCCTGGCTGTAGAGCTGGAAATCCCCTTTTTGACCACCGTGCATGGAGCCAAGGCCACCGTGTGCGCCATCAAGCGAGCGAGGCAGGGCGACCTCAAGGTCCGGGACATCGCGTCCTATCACTGAAACCGTTTTTTCCTTTTCCAACCCTGATTTAACCTGGAAAGGTAATATATCCAGGCATGACTTTTGCCTGGTTTGTAGAAATCGGGGGGTTTCTGATTGTCGAGAAGTAGAGCTTTAGCCTTAGGTCTGCTCGGTGTGATGGGGTTGCTATTATTGGTCCTGGTGCTGTCCGCGGGGAACGCGACGGCGGCCGATCCTGCTATCTACGAGGGCGATCCCGACCTGGCGCAGGCGGTCATCGATGGTAATTGCACCGGCAGCGGCACCGCGGATGATCCTTACCTCTTCGAGGACCAGGTCTTCGAATGCGCGGGATACAGCTATGGTCTGTGGTTCCAGAACATCACGGAACATGTTATGATAGTCAACAGCACCTTCAACAACACCTACGCGGTCGACTATCTGCAGGAGGGCGTGGGAGTGGTGCTGGTCAACTGCTCAAACGTCGACATCGCCAACTGCACTTTCACCAACGCCAGATACGGCATCCTTATCGGATCCTCCGACAACTGCTCGGTCCAGGCCGTGATCGCCGCGGAGCTCTGCGCGGTCACCATCCTCGACTCCGAGAACATCACGATCTCCAACTCCTTCCTTAACGCGTCCGCCATCAACGCCGTCAAGGTCGTGAACGGCGACGCCATATCCTTCCAGGACTGCGCGGTGCTCGGCGCCGGCATCGACGGGTTCCTCCTTACGAACTGCGCGAACGTGGTGGTCCGGAACGTCAACATCGACGCCTGGGGCAGCCATTATGCCTTGGTCATCGAAAACAACGCCGGTCCGATCGACATCAGCGAGTGCCGGATGTTCAATCTCACGCTGGGCAGCTCCGGCGTGAACGGCATGGCCATCAGACTCCACCAGGCCTCGAACGTCAACATCGAGGATTGCTCCTTCGTCGAGGCCCCCGTCTCGATAGGGGTTCTCGATTCCGACAACGTCACCATCACGAACTGTGTCGTGGAGACCGACATCGGGCTCTGGGTCTCCGGATCGGATTGGGTGGAGATGACCGCGAACGGGATGCTCACCCCCGCCTCCCCCACCGCCAGGTTCGCCTACGTCCAACAATCCAGTTTCATCGCGGTGAACGATAGCGTGATAGGCGTGGTCGGGCTCGGGATCTCGGTCACCGGCTCCCAGTTCGTGGTGGTGAACAACACCCTGGTCTATGCCATCACGGTGTCTTCCAACAGCGCCATCTATTTCCAGAACAGCAATAATTTCACCGTCTCCTGGTCCACAATAACGTCCTGCGACGGGGCCGCCATATCCCTCGAGGACTGCCAGGACTTCTCGGTCACCAACAACTCCATCTGGAACAGCCAGAGCGGGGGCGTGACCACCGACCTCTGCAGCCGCGGGGAGTTCGCTCACAACTCCCTGATCAACCTCGTTGGCCAGGCCATGCAGGTCCGGGGGGATAACCTCACGGTCCTGGCCAACTCGTTCACCGGCATCGGCGACGCCGCCATCTATGCGGCGATGGTCGATGGGAAGATCGGCGGGAACCTCGTGCAGGACTCCGAGGTATCGATATGGATGCACGCCTGCGCCAATGTGCTGGTCATCGACAACGA
>VMEE01000085.1 GCA_009910795.1 Dehalobacter sp. CP
ACCGCTCTTGCCGGCTGTCCCATATCTTCTTTATATTCTAGATGTTGTTTTAAAGAGAAATATCCGATTAAGGCCCGTTTACTAAGTATATATATTTCATTTTAAGCCAGGTTTGTCAACAGACCCCCGGTTGCGAATTTGGGATACCGTCTCCGTCGAGAAGGCAAAAGAAAAATAGATTCCTTCAAAGCGTTGGCTTACCGCTATAGTTGGTTTCCATTTTCCATTCTATTTTTCCCTCCATACAATAATTCAGTAGCAAGTTTAGTCAAATATCTTTATATGTGATACATCATACCATTCCTTATATATCCTATTTTGTAGTATTTTGTAATGTAAAACATTTATTGACCGGATATTATCCTTGACATGCGTTATGCCATTTGTTATGATTTTATTTGTTCTTCAGAAGAGACATCGGGGCGTGGCGCAGTTTGGTAGCGTGCTTGGTTCGGGACCAAGAGGCCGCAGGTTCGAATCCTGTCGCCCCGACCATTGAAACTCAAAAGAAACTCCGGGTTTATACCCGGAGCTTATTTTTTATATTTATATATTTGATCCACTTTTGAACCTCTTTATTAATTGTCATATTTAAGCTAAATGTTAAAAACTTACTGAACTAAAATAAACTACCTGTGTATTTTATTCCTATATGCAGATACTACAGATAGATAAATAATAAATAAAAAGGAGGGATATTGAATGGCTAAGTATAAACTGCCGGTTAACAAACAAAGTGTTGCCAGCGAGCTTAATGTTAACCTAGGTCCAGACACCTCCGCAAGACAAAACGGCTCTGTTGGAGGTAGCATGGTTAAGAAAACTTTTGAATATATTAACAGTAGAATCTAGTCACTAAGTTAATGAAAAATAATTTACTCCGGGTTTTTTGCCCGGAGTAAATTTATCTATAACTTAAAACTCTTCCGCAGTACAGACACCATTTTTGATGCTTTCTTTTTTCAGTTCCTGATAGAAATTAGTAAACGTAATTTGCATGTAAGGCATCAGCCAGATATAGCCAAGACAGAACGGGATCGTGGCCAGGATCGCCCAGCCAATGAAGCTGAGCGTAAGCAGGAATAGCTTGCCGCGATAGCCATAGCTGATTTTTTTGCTGAGATCAAAGGCCTTTCTGATACCCATATCAGGATTATCAGCATAAATATAAAAGCTCATCATATAGCCGTACGCTTTAACGATCCCCGGAATAATGAGAAGCAGTGACCATAAAAGTGTCCACAGCACATACCAGAGATACAGCCCGGCGCAGTTAACGGCGTTTTTGAATCCAGACAGAACCACTTCAACGTTCGGATCTTCCCCGCGGCAGAACTTTAAGGTAAAGGTCACCAGGCCAATCATGAGCGGCCCCGCAATTAAGAGCGTAATAATCGGACCAGCACACGGGATCCAAGACAGGATGAACACGATTACAGCATAAATCAGACAGGCCAGGATTGGTCTCAGCCATTGCCCTTTTAACTGGGTGCGGGCCATGGCCCTTAATTCTTTGTTTTCAAGCATTTTCTAGTCCCCTTTCAAAATTATTAATGATGACTCCAGATGAATTATTTCATCTTAACGAAAGAAGCAACAAAATTCAAGCATTTTTGCTATATTTTACCTTATTTTGCATTTGCTTCTCCTTCTACTTGATCTTATTTCTCTACATGCTAAACTATGATTACTTAAACGCATTTTTGTTTGGAAGGTGACTGCCATGTTAAACGGCAAACGAACCCAAATCCGTCCGCTCGAAATGGATGATCTGGACACCTTGTATGAATGGTATAATGATCACGACTTCTCTTACTGGGTCAGCGGCAATTGGCCGCTGACAACCCTGCTGCGCCGGGAAGATCTGGAGAGCAAACTTTTTGAAGAGGATGCCAACCGCTATGCGATTACGGATTTACAAGGCAGCCTTATCGGTACAATTGGTTTCGATCAGGTCAATATTCCGGCCAGATCGGCCCGCATCTATGTCGGAATTGGTCTCCAAGATTACTGGGGAAAAGGTTACGGGACCGATGCGCTGACTGCTTTTATCCGCTACCTGTTTGGCCAGTGGAATTTTCGGAGACTGACCGCTGAGACCTGGGTCAATAACACCAGGGCGCTCTCCTGCTATCAGAAGCTCGGCTTCATTGCCGAAGGCAGGCTGCGTGAAGCCTATTATGTGGAAGGGCAATATTTTGACGCAATCATCTTAGGTTTATTAAAAAAAGATGAGGTCGTCCGCCTTTAGACTCTCTTGATCTCTGTGCAAAATGGTTGCATTCTTGGCAGGATTGCAGTATGATAATTGCAAGTTCGATTGATCTATGCAGCAAAACTGAATACGTTCTTTACTCTGGGGATAGGTGTAATTCCTTACCGGCGGTACAGCCCGCGAGCCTTATGGCAGATTCGTTGAAATTACGAAGCCGACAGTTAAAGTCTGGATGGAAAGAGCAAAACATGGTGTGATCGTGCACGTGCTTGTCATGTTTGTCGCGTAGCCTCTCACCTGCTTGTTTTGAATGACTGTTGATCTGAATGATGACGCCCGGAGTATTTCCGGGCATTTTTTATTATTTTTTCATAATTTATCAATGATTTATATTTCCATTTGTCGTTGACACGCTAATGACTGGAGGGTACATCCATTGCCTGATCGTTTTACCGCAGAAGATAAAAACTACATGGAACGCGCGCTGAATCTTGCCGTACTGGCAGCAGGCAGAACCAGTCCAAATCCGCTTGTGGGCTGTGTTATTGTCCGGGACGGTCAGATTGTCGGGGAAGGCTACCATAGGAAAGCCGGTACGCCGCATGCGGAAGTCCATGCCTTAAATGCTGCAGGATCAAGCGCAGAAGGTGCCGATGTCTATGTCACACTGGAACCCTGCTCCCATTACGGCCGTACACCTCCCTGCACCGATGCGCTGATTGCAGCAGGCGTAAAGAAAGTAATTGTAGCGATGACGGATCCGAATCCGCTGGTCAGCGGTCAGGGTGTGAAAAAGCTGCAGGATGCCGGTATTCTTGTCGAAACAGGTCTGCTGGCTGAAAAAGCCCGAAAAATTAATGAGCCTTTTCTGAAAGCGATTACCACAAAAATGCCCTTTGTACTTTATAAAGCTGCAATGACGCTCGATGGCCGGACTGCCGTAGAATCAGGAAACTCCAAATGGATCACTTCGGAAGAGGCCAGACATTTCGTCCATGGCCTAAGAAATACTTTTGACGTCATTATGGTCGGCAGTCAAACAGTCCTTCAGGATAACCCGCTCTTAACCTGCCGCAATATTGAGAATGGCCGGGACCCGGTCCGGCTAGTCGTCGATGGTTCCCTGTCTGTTCCGTTGAACGCGCAGGTCCTCCGGAACGAATCCGCCAGCCGCTGCATCATCGCGACAACAAAAGCTGCTGACCAGAACAAACTGCTGCGAATGCGTGAAACATTTGCTGCCGACAAGGTTGATATCTGGCAGTATGATACCTCCAGACAGGTTCCCTTGCCGGATCTGCTGAGAGATATCGCGGCCGGAGGCTTAAACAGCATCTTATTGGAAGGCGGCGGTACGCTTGCCGGTAAAATGCTGGAATCCAGGCTGATTGATCAAATCATGTTTATGATGGCCCCGAAACTGGCCGGATCAGGCTTCTCCCCGCTCTCAGGCCTGCACCTCACCAGCATGTCTGAGGCAGTAAATGTCAGTCAACTAGCGGTCTGTGAGCTGGGAGGAAATTATAGTTTTACCGGAACAGTTGACTATAACCATACCAATAAAATGGGAAGTGACAAATAATGTTTACCGGAATCATTGAAGAACTGGGCACAATAAAAAACATAGACCTGCTGAAAGACTCCGCCAGATTAACCATTGATGCTTCACTTGTGCTAAAGGGATCCCAAATCGGAGACAGCATTGCCGTCAACGGGGTCTGTCTTACAGCGACCGCCATTGGTTCCGGAAGTTTTTCTGTCGATGTTATGTACGAGACCCTGCAGCGAACAAACCTTCAAGAATTAAAGCCGCAGACAAAAGTCAACCTGGAAAGAGCGCTGCAGCTGCAAAGCCGTTTGGGCGGCCATCTGGTGAGCGGTCATGTCGATGGCACCGGAAAAATTACTGCCATCAGTCCGGTCAGCATTGCTCAAATCTATCGAATTCAAACCTCCCCGGAGATAACCTCCTCCCTGCTGCCGAAAGGGTCAGTGGCCATTGATGGAATCTCGTTAACGGTCATTGATGCCGGGGATGCCTTTTTTACCGTCTCCTTGATCCCCCACACCTTTCAGCATACGACACTCGGCTTTAAACGCGTTGGTTCTACGGTGAATCTTGAAACCGATCTCATCGGAAAATATGTAGCAAAATTCCTGCAAAAGGACCACAGCCCGCCCCAAACCAAAACGGAAATTTCCCTCGCATTTCTAACTGAAAATGGTTTTATCTAACGTTTAGCAAACGTTTTATCTAACGAAAGGAGCTTAAACAGATGACACAACAAGAAAATATTTTTGCAAGCATTCCGGAGGCTATCGAAGATATCCGTCAGGGCAAAATGATTATCGTCGTCGATGATGAAGACAGGGAAAATGAAGGCGATATTATCATGGCTGCTTCCAAGGTGACTCCTGACGCGATCAATTTTATGGCTACCTACGGCCGGGGGTTGATCTGTACTTCCCTGACTGCCGCAAGGCTTAAAGAACTGGATTTGGATCTGATGGTCCGGAACAACACAGATCCCCACGGCACAGCTTTTACGGTCAGCGTTGATGCCGCAACCAGCACCACAGGAATTTCCGCGTTTGAGCGGGCTGCTACGATTCAGGTGCTGATTAATAAAGATAGTAAGGCGGAAGATTTGCGCAGACCGGGTCATATTTTCCCGCTGCAGGCCCGGGAAGGCGGTGTCCTTGTCAGAGCCGGCCATACCGAAGGATCGGTCGATCTGGCCCGGCTGGCCGGTCTTGAACCGGCCGGGGTCCTTTGTGAAATCATGAATGAAGACGGGACAATGGCCAGAGTGAACGACCTGCTGAAATTTAAGGAAAAACACAATCTGAAAATGGTGACGATCAAAGATTTGATCAGTTACCGCCGCCTGAACGAGAGACTTATCGAAAGAGCCGAAAGTATTGATTTCCCAACAGAATTTGGGACGTTTAAGGCAGTCGGTTTTAAAAGTAAAATTGACGGCAAGGAACATCTGGCCCTGGTCAAAGGCAATGTCGGCGACGGGGAACCCGTTTTGGTCAGAGTCCACTCCGAATGTCTGACCGGAGATGTTTTTTATTCGCGAAGATGCGACTGCCGGGACCAGTTAACGGCAGCCATTCAGCAAATCGAACGCGAAGGGCGCGGCCTGCTTCTCTATATGCGCCAGGAAGGCCGCGGAATCGGACTTCTGAATAAATTGAAGGCGTATAAACTTCAGGAAGAAGGCAAAGACACTGTCGAAGCAAATCTGGCGCTGGGTTTCCCGCCTGATCTGCGTGATTATGGCGTCGGTGCTCAAATATTAGCTGATCTCGGTATCACCAAAGTCCGTCTGATGACGAATAATCCCAAGAAAATCGTAGGTCTGGAAGGCTACGGCATTCAAGTTACCGAACGCGTCCCAATTGAAATGCCCGCGAAACCTGAAAATGAATACTACCTGTCAACTAAAAAAGAAAAAATGGGCCATTTTTTGACCAATATTCGCTGACCAGTGATAATCGGCAATCCTTAATTGACGAATGACAAAGACATTAAGGAGTATAGAGAACTAAAGACCAAATATCATAACCAAATAGCCTAAAAGAAATATGACCAAACAGGCTGCAAAAGAAAGGATGGATATCATTTGAAAACCATTGAAGGAAAACTGTTGGCTGAGAATTTAAAGTTTGCGATTGTTGCCGGAAGATTTAATGAGTTTATTACGAATAAGCTTATTGGCGGCGCTTTGGATGCGCTGAAAAGACATGGCGCTGATGAGGACAATATCGAACTCGTCTGGGTCCCCGGTGCTTTTGAAATTCCGTTGGCCGCCAAAAAGATCGCTGAACAAAAACGCTTTGATGCGGTCATCTGCCTTGGCGCAGTGATCAGAGGGGCTACGCCGCATTTTGACTATGTCAGCAGCGAAGTCAGCAAAGGTGTCGCCAATGTCGGTCTGGAAACAGGCGTTCCTGTGATCTTCGGCGTTCTGACCACCGACACGATTGAACAGGCCATTGAACGGGCAGGCACAAAATCCGGCAATAAAGGTTTTGATGCTGCCGTAACCGCGATTGAAACCGCGAATCTGTTTAAGCAGCTTGCGTAGTAGATCGATTCTTAAAACAAGGCAAATAAAAGACGGGAAGGCTATACCGCTGTATAACCTTCCCGTCTTTTTTACTCATGGATCTCCACTTGCTAACAAATAATCTTAGATCGATCCTCCGGATTTTTCAATAAGTTTCCCAAGCCGTTCATAGACTTTACTTGCTTCATTCGCCAGCTGAAGATAGCGGTGCCGGATTTCATCATTCGAGGCTTTGGTGGCAAATGTCATATACCCGGAAGCCGCTGCCGAGACATCTTTTTCGTAGTCATACATCATATCTAGATCCGAAAAATTACTCATAAACTTAATAATCCCCTTCCTACATGATTTGAGCAAGTTTACTTTTAAGGAAGCCGTTTAATCCCTCGAGTGCGCTTGCCTGATCCTTGAAAAATGCTTTTACTTCCCTGTCGTGAGCCATCTCACTGAACATTTCACATTTCCTCATCGATACTTCGCTTTCAACTAGAGATCTTGTTATCATTCCCTGATCGAGAATTTTCTTGATTTCACTTTGACTATGCTGCATGATATCCCACCTTCCAAAATTCTTAAGTATTTTAGAATTAAGTATTTTCAGGATATACAAAAAGAGCTGAATTTATGCATTATTCCCTGTCATAATAATAAAAACAACATGGGTTTAACAGATAAAACCCGTGTTGTTTTTTTATATTAATGTTTCAGACTCGTTCGATCGTTTTTTTGTTAAATCTTCTTAAACTGATAGTCCTGGTCATAATCCACGAGGATTTTGGTGCCTTCTGGAAATTCACCCTGCAGAATCTGTTTAGCCAGCAGATTCTGGATCCGCTGCTGAATCACTCTCTTCAGCGGTCTGGCCCCGAATACGGGATCATAGCCTTCTTCTGTAAGCATGTGCAAAGCCTTGTCGGCTAAAGTCAGGGTAAGTCCTCTTTCTTTGAGGCGGTTCCGAAGCAGGTCAAGCTGAATTTCCACGATCCGGACAAGATCTTCTTTCTTTAACGGATCAAAGATGATGATCTCATCAAGTCTGTTGATAAATTCGGGCCGGAAATACCGGCTTAACTCGGCTTCGATCATTTTGCGGATCAATTCCGGACTGCTGTGGTTTTCATTCATTTCCCGGATCTCCTGTCCGGCAATATTGCTGGTCAGGATCACAACCGTATTCTTGAAATTGACAATCCTGCCCTGGCCGTCTGTGAGTCTGCCGTCATCAAGCAGCTGCAGCAGAACATTAAAGACATCACCATGCGCTTTCTCAACTTCGTCGAGTAAAATGACGGCGTACGGTTTTCTGCGGACTGCTTCCGTCAGCTGTCCGCCTTCATCATAGCCGACATAGCCGGGAGGAGCCCCAATCAGCCGGGCTACGGAATGCTTCTCCATATATTCCGACATATCAATCCGGATCAGGGCTTGTTCATTGTCAAACAGAAATTCTGCCAGGGCTTTGGCCAGCTCTGTCTTCCCTACTCCGGTAGGGCCGAGGAACAGGAATGAACCCAGCGGACGGTTCGGGTCCTGCAAACCGGTACGGGCTCTCCGGACCGCATCAGCTACCGCTTGGACAGCTTTATCCTGACCGATGACCCGTTGATGCAGGTTTTCCTCCATCGTAATTAGTTTCTCGGCTTCACTTTCCAGAAGCTTGGAGACTGGGATATGCGTCCATTTGGCAACGATCTCAGCAATATCGCTTGCCGAGACTTCCTGCTTCAGCAGCGTATTCTCCCGGCCCGATACGAGCTGTTCAAGTTCGGCCAGCTCTTTCTCAAGCTTTGGCAGTACGCCGTACTGAAGTTCGGCAGCCTTATTATAGTCGTATTTTTGCTGGGCATTTTCAATCTCCACCCTCGTCCGGTCAATATCTTCCTTCAGCTTGTGAATATTGCCCAATTTTTCGCGTTCTTCCTGAAGCTTGGCCTCTAGGGCACTTCTTTTTTCCTTCAGGTCCCCAAGTTCCTTTTCAATATTGGCCAGTCTTTCCTGACTCGCTTTGTCTTTTTCTTTTTTCAACGCTTCCCTTTCAATCTCGAGCTGCATGATTCTGCGTTTGATATCGTCGAGTTCCTGCGGCTCACTGGTGATTTCCATCCGCAGCCTGGCCGCTGCCTCATCGATCAAGTCAATCGCCTTGTCCGGCAGGAACCGTTCACTGATATAGCGGTCGGAAAGAATACTCGCTGCGATGATCGCACTGTCGGTAATCCTGACGCCATGATGCGTCTCATAACGTTCTTTCAAGCCCCTCAGGATCGAGATCGTATCCTCGACTGTGGGCGGTGCAACGATCACCGTCTGAAAACGTCTTTCCAGCGCCGCATCCTTTTCGATGTGCTTACGGTATTCGTCCAAGGTCGTGGCTCCGACCATCCTGAGCTCCCCGCGGGCCAGCATCGGTTTCAGCATATTGCCAGCGTCCATCGCGCCTTCGGCAGCTCCTGCCCCGACGACAGTGTGCAGTTCATCAATAAATAAAATAATATTTTCGCGGCTTTCAACTTCCTTTAAAACAGCCTTCAGCCGCTCTTCGAACTCCCCGCGGTATTTGGCACCGGCAATCAGCACGCCCATATCAAGGGAGATTACTTCTTTATTCTTAATCGCTTCAGGAACATCACCGCGCACGATTCTTTGGGCCAGCCCTTCGACAATGGCCGTCTTTCCTACGCCTGGTTCGCCAATCAGAACCGGGTTGTTTTTTGTCCGGCGGGACAGAATCTGCAGTACTCTGCGGATTTCCTCATCCCTGCCGATAACCGGATCAAGTTTTCCTCTTCTGGCCAGTGTCACGAGGTTTCGGCCGTACTGTTCCAAGGCAGCATAGGTCCCTTCCGGATTTTGACCGGTAACCCGCTGAGATCCGCGGATTTCCTTTAGAACTTTCAGCAGGGCTTCCCGGGTAACTCCGGCTTCTTTCAGGGTCTTTCCGGCCTCTCCGCCGGCCTGATCAACAATGGCCAGCAAAAGATGTTCCGTGCTGACATAATCATCCCCAAACGGTTCCATCTGGTCATGGGCGTTCACCAGTACTGTTCTCATTCTCGGAGAAATGCTCAACTGAGAAGCCGCTCCCATCATTCTGGGCAGTCTCGCGATGCTGGATTTGGTCTTCTCGCTGACGCTAGCTAGCGAAATATTTAATTTATTCAGAATCTGAGGCACAACGCCTTCATTTTGTTCCAATAAGGCCAGTAGCAGATGTTCGGGTTCCACCTGACTGTTATGGTTACTTTCTGCGTTGTTTTGCGCAGCGATGATTGCCTCCTGGGATTTCTGGGTAAAACGGTTGGTATCAAAAGCCATGCGTATCACTCCTTTGAGTTAACATACCGGTATTTGTGGTAGGTCAACGGAATATATAAATAGGTAAGCATATTTGGGTCTGGTCTGCATGCCACAATACCGCTTTCGGCAGATTGCGCCCTCCATGCTCCGCTTGACGCCGGTAATTGCGGCATGCAGACCTAACTCTGGAGTAATCAGGTGTTTCTTTCCTGGCTTAATTCCTGAAGCGTACTCATTTCTTTCTCAGACATCTCTTCGGGCAGGACAAGCGTAATCTTTGCGTAAAAATCGCCGAAATGGCCCGGTTTGTTGAGAATAGGCATTCCTTTCCCTCTCAGACGGAAACTTTTTCCGGTTTGGGTGCGCGGAGGAATCTTGATGGATATATCTTCGCCTAAGGTTTTGACTCGGGCTTCTCCGCCAAGTACGGCCTTGAAGAAATCGATTTCGATGTTGGCGGACAAATCATCTCCGTCCCGGGTATAGACAGGATGTGGAATGATTTTTACCGTTAACAGAAGGTCTCCTTTGTTTCCGTTTTTCGCTCCTGCTTGTCCCTGTCCGCTGAGCCTAATTTTATTGTTATGCTTAATACCTTTCGGAACAGTGGCTTCAATTCTCCGGCCGCCGACTTCAATCATCCGTTTGGTTCCATGATAGGCTTCTTCAAGCGTAATACTGATTTCACCTTCAATGTCCCTGCCGGCCTGCGGTCTTCTGATCCTATCCGAATAATAATCATCGGAATCATCAGCATAGCCTGCTCCCATGCCAAAGATCGAGGAAAAGAAATCAGAAAATCCCCCCATGCCCCTGCCGGCACCAGAGCCAAAACCTCTGTCCCCAAATGTTTCCGCGAACTCTTCCGGCGTCATTGTACGGGTATAGCGGTTGCTCCCCGGTGATTCCTGCCAGGCCGACCAGTCAAAAGAATTCCCTCTGCCGCCGTGCGACTGCCATTGCTGGTAGTTTGCCCTTAAATCATCATATTTTTGTCTTTTGGCAGGATCGGATATCGCCTGATAGGCTTCATTAATTTCCTTAAATTTCTCTTCTGAGGCTTTATCACCCTGGTTTAAATCAGGATGATACTTTTTGGCCAGTGCCTGGTATGCTTTTTTGATGGCCTTATTGTCTGCATCCGGAGAAACGCCTAAGATTTGATAATAATCTTTAAAATCCACTGTCTTCACCACCTCAAAACTGCTTTCCTTACCCATTAATTGTATTATATGCAAAATTCCTTTAAAGGTCAATATTGGTCAGACATATATTTGTCTTTAGCTGACCTTGCAGAATCTTCGTCTATATGCGTATTCATCCGTATGGTTTTAATGTTAACGGAAACTTATACCCATAGTTTCAAACACTTAGGGATTACCCGGTATGCCTTCGGACATACCCCCGGGATCTCCCCGTCGGTTTCAAAAAGTATGGAATCCGGCATATGCAGTGCAATTTCCTTACAGCGGAACACTTGGACTTCAGGAAGATGGATATGTTGACCTTTATAAAGCAGCGGAAAGCGTGAAAAGAGCCTAGACAGCTTCATTTCTTTTATCACAACCAGATCGAACAAACCATCATCCAGGCGGGCATCAGGCGCAATACGCATTCCGCCGCCAATATATTGACCGTTGCAGACCATAAGCCCCCAGATATTCCCTTCCCAGAATGTATCCTGGTCCATTTTCAGAGAAACGCAGACGCTCTTGTACGATAGAACAGCTTCTAAAGTACTGGTCAGATAAGAGAGCTTGCTGCCCATCGCTTTACTCCGGCAATTGGTCCTGTGGACCGCTTCCGCGCCGACTCCGACATTGGATGCATTCAGAAAATAACGTGTCCGTTCTTCCCCTTCAAAATTCAGAAAGTCAACTCGGCCAAGATCAGAAAGAATGATATTGGGCTCCTTCAGCATCCTGATCAAGGCTTTCAGACCTTTTTCTTTGCCTGTTTTTATTGTCCTTACAAAATCGCCGCCTGTTCCCTGTTCAAAAACAGCCAGTTCGATATCGTCCGCAACAAGCCGGTCCTTCTCAATAAGACCATTAAGCACCTCATTGACAGTTCCGTCTCCGCCGACCGCAATTATCCTCCGATACCCTTCGTCTAGAGCCATACGTGTTATTTCTGTTCCTCCCCCGGAGCGGGAGGTCAGTGCATAATCCACCTGTATTCCTGCCTGACGAAGCCGCTGATAATACCCTGGCCAAAGTCCTTGCGTTCTTCCATTTGCTGACCGGGGATTCACAACAGCAAACCATGATTTTTGCTGGCTCATTTTCATCTTCCTATCATCTTAGTCTTTCTCGGTCTTTTTCTCGATCATTTTTCTCTGTTCATCTGCTGACGTGATTTAGTTTTCAAACATATTGTTTCGCTAATACCGAGAAATTCCCTTTATGCGCAAGAAATTATTTTTCTAACAATTCAGAATCAAAATTCTGAATTTTCTTTGGCTTTCCTTCAGTCACTATCCTTGCCAAAAAACTGCAGCATATTCATACATTCCATTTCCTTCCCCGGATCTGCGGCTATTCATAAATCAGGCCCAAATGGTACAAAATATTGATTACAATGGTTTCATCAAATAAAATAGAATCTCAAAACCAGGCATTCATTTTTTTAATGCCATAGGAAGAATCTAGAAAATATAATAAGGAGGTAACTAAAAAATGATGCGAGGCTGGTATGGACCAGATGGAGGCTGGATGATGGGAGGAAATTATTCCTGGATGGGATTTGTTGCCATGATCATCCAATTGCTTTTCTGGCTAGGAATTATTTATCTTGCAGTTAGGCTTATTAGAAGTTATTTGGACAGAAAGAACACCTCCGGTAAACCGGAAGACCGCGCTATGACCATCTTACGAGAACGATATGCCAAAGGGGAAATCGATCTGGAAGAATACAATACCCGAAAAGGTGAGTTAGAGAAATAAAAGCACATCATAATTATAAAATATCAAGGGAAAATCCTTGATATTTTACATTACCTTTGCGCATTTTTAATTATCGAAGCCTAAAAATATAACGATTAATTCGGGGTAATTTTAGATGTTAATAATTATGAATAGATTTAATACGTTAGTTCCTCATCCGCAATAAGGTTACATAATTTATTAAGATCGTAAATCTTTATGACTTTTTTATTCTTTTTTATGATGCCTTCTCTACTAAGATAAGTAAACAATTTACAAACGGTCACAGGATGGGTACCTGTTATTTTGGCAATCATTTTTTGTGATATATTCTCAACCGCCAACTCATAATGGTCATTCACCCGTTTTCCTTTTGTGAGACATAGATCATATAGAAAAGAGAATACCCTAGACGAAGAACGGCATTGATATAAGTCCCTTGCTTGATGCTCGAAGTAATGAACTTTTTGTACGATATTCAAGATGAATTTTTTTAATAAATTAGCATCCTGCGACAATATTTCAACCATCATATCTAAAGTAAAAAAATACACAATGCAATCTTTTACTGCAGTAATTTGAAATTCATGATCATCATTTGGGTTTATGGCCACCCCAATACAGTTCTTACAAATTTCAAAAAGATACTTCTCCTCACCAGTCCGCGATACTATACTCGCTTCAAGTTGTCCTGAAATCAGATAAATGATACTATAAAAAGGTATACCGGGCGAGATGATCTTGCTTCCCTTTATAAAAGTATGCAGGCTTCCAAGGGAAGTATACATATTTAGCTCTTCAATGGGATCAAATACTGGAATAATAGGTATCTTTATTTTATTATCTGGTATTTTCCTGTTTTCCAAAGTATTCCCACCTTTTTAAGAGAAAATATAAACTATTAGGCTTAATACTGATTATTTTTTAAATACCGCTTCAAATAGTTATGCCAGATTATAGAAGTTTATCAAAGTGCATATTATCAATGGTAGCCACAGGCTACCCTCAGCGTCAGGATGAGAATGCAGTAATCTAATCTGATATAATACTTGTCATAGCAAACCTCCAAAGTACTAGTTATTGGGTTTGTAATTTATTTTCATTATACCAGTTATGGTAATTTTCTTGTTGTTTTAAGCCTAGTTTTCTAATATTTAATTATAATAGGTTGTGCGTAGTCTATTTGCTGAAAACAAAAAAGTCATTATAAAAAGAAGGAGGATTTTCTCAAATGACGCTTGGATCTCCATAATATTTTTAATGTAATGAACATCTGTTTTCATATATCTTTAAGCGGCAAGATGAAGCTCCAGCCGCTTAAAGATATACCTAATAAGGAAACTGAACTTATTATTGCTTAGCAGCTAATACCTCTCGGGCCATTCCAGCCACCATTTGAATTTCTCAATTTGTTCCGTTCCATAGCCAAACATATCATCAATCTGTTTGAGTAATCTGGATGAGGTCTCACCTTTACTGCCGATCCATGTACCTGCATCATGGAACCAGGAGTTTTCTTTAGAGTCCCAGGGGCATACCTTCATACACATGCCGCAGGAAGAGCCTTCTTTATTCGTTGACCGGAATTCTGTGCATTTTTTCCAGTCACTGTTCCAACGCAGGTAACCATTATGCTCAACTGGATCTTTATCAAAAGTGATTGCACCTCCAGGGCAATTTTCGGCACATTTGCCACATACCCGGCAAAAGTCTAGCAAGCCAAAATCAATAGGGTTATCAGGAACGAGCGGCAAATCCGTGGTTACAGCTCCGCCCTTATGGCGAAATCCCAGCCGGGGATGAATCGTACAGTCACCTGTTCTGGATAGTTCACCCAATCCCGATGCTATGAGGCAGGGGCCCAAGACTAATTCGAAGTTGCCAGCATGCTGTGCTCTGGCATTATAACCCAGGTTACGAATATAACTCGCTAAGATGACAGCAATAACAGCAGATGCATGGTATGAGCGAAAGGATTGGCCAGCACTGATACCATCATATCCAGTCGAACCTAACATCGTTTCCAAATGCTGGTCAACTACAAAAGTAATCACATAGGGTAGACTCTCCGTGACGGGAATTGACTTAGATAAATCATCCTTAAACAAATCATCCTGACTAGGGTTCCTATAACTATAATACGCATAAGGGGGCATCTTACCGATCCCAACTTCGTCAGCCCGCAAAAAATACGCACAATCCTTAATGTGTTGGGACATTTGTGCAGGATCAGGAATCGACAGCTTTTCAGGAGACGGCTTACCGCTAACCAGTGTGTCTGGACTGATAGCACCCAGAAAACCCACAATTGCGGCATTGAAAGGATGCTTAGTAACGAAATGAAAACCACTGGATTCTATACGAGCCTGGGGTGAAAGTTTGCCGCGCATCGCATAACTGAATCCTGTGTCCGCTTCATGGGTCTTTTTAATAGGTCCAACGATCTTTGAAGTTCCGAGCCATTGATCGTTATTCTCAACAAATCGGACACTAGCGCCACCATAATCTACATTGGGGTGCAGCTTGGATTTGGCTCCGTTTTGAGAACCTGTCTGGCTTGCCATAGCTTCTACCGGCAAAACTCCGATTGCGCCAACAATCCCTGCCGCCAGTGCAGAAGCAGCCCCTGCCTTCAAAAATTTACGTCGGTTCATTTGGGATCCTTGTTCCTGCTGTTTTTTTTCTTGTTCCAAAGATTTTAACATTACTTTTCACCTCTTAACTCGTCAAATTTGGACTTTTCTGTTTCTTGCCTTGACCTATCAATCCCACTAATCTTGCTAATACGATTCCGATGATGACAGATAACCCAAAGAAGAGAAAGATTCCGGTACTTGTAGCTTTGACATGACCAATCCGAGCATTAAGGACAATGAAAGATAACCCGATACAAGTAATTAGAAACCATATCAAATACAGAGACCAATTAAGCACAGTTTTCTTTTTGTCCGCCTTATTTGCGTAAGGTCTCAAGGCTAAAATACCTGCTAAAAAAAGCATTCCAACAATAAAAATGAGAACTACATTCAACACTTTAACACCCCCTTTCCATACTTTTTCACATCGAGTCTATAAAACAATCTCGAATCACTAGTATTATATCTCTGTAATACATGATTTCTCTTAGTGGCCACTAATTGCTGATTATTTTTCAAATACAGGAACTTTTTTTTAAAATAAATAAAGCTAGGATGTAGCGTCATACAGCGACATCCTAGCTTTCCCATCGATCGTTAAGTTCAAATATAAGTCATGGCAACTCATAATTGATGCTTATGGGAAATAAAAACTGATAGATATCTAAATTACTGATATTTTATATTACCCCTGCCCAACAGAATTAATATGTTAATTCCTCATTTGCAATAAGGTTACATAATTTATTGAGATCGTAAACCTTTATGACTTTTCTATTCTTTTTTATAATGCCTTCTTTACTAAGATAAGTAAATAATTTACAAACGGTCACAGGATGGGTTCCTGTTATTTTGGCAATCGTCTTTTGTGACACATTCTCAACCGCTAACTCATAATAGTCATTCACCCGATTTCCTTTTGTCAGACAGAGGTTATATAGAAAAGAGAATACCCTAGCGGAAGGACGGCTTTGATAGAAGTCCCTTGATTGATACATAAAGTATTGCGTTTTTTGTATAAGATTCAAGATAAAATTTTTTAATAAACGCGTATTCTGCGATAATATTGCAACCATCATGTCCAAAGGAAAAAAACAGACAGTGCAATCTTTTACTGCAGTAATTTGAAATTCATGATCATCATTTTGGTTTAAAGCCACCGCTATGCCGTTCTTAAAAACTTCAAGCAGATACTTCTCCTCACCATTCCGCGATACCATGCTCACGTCAAGTTGTCCTGAAATCAAGAAAATAACATTACTAAAAGGTATGCCGGGCGAAACGATCTTGCTTCCTCTTGCAAATGTATGCAGGCTTCCAAGAGAAGTATACATGTTTAGCTCTTCAATGGGATCAAATGTTGGAATAATAGGCATCTTTATTATACAATCCGGTAGTTTCCCGTTTTCCAAAGTTATCCCCACCTTTAAAAGAAAATATCCTATGGTTACTCTCATTATACCCGTTATGGTGGTTTTCTTGTTGTTTTAAGCCTAGTCTTCTAAAATTTAATAGGTATTAGTCCCTTGAAAGGGATGGGAAAGTTGAGGTACATTACGATGGGTTGAGCGAAGGCTATTTGCTGAAACCAAAAAAGTCATTAGAAAAAAGAAGGATGATTCTTTTCAAATGACGATTAAATCTCTGCAATATTTTTTGATGAAGACCCATTGCAAGTAATAAACATCTGTTTTCGTATATCTTTAAGCGGCAAGATAAAGCCCCGGCCGCTTAAAGATATACCTAATGAGAAAACTGAACCGATTATTGTTTGGCGGCTAATACCTCTCGGGCCATTCCAGCCACCATTTGTATTTTTCGATCTGTTCCGTACCATAGCCGAACATATCATCGATTGTCTTAAGCAATCTGGATGAGTTCTCACCTTTACTGCCGATCCAAGTACCTGCTTCATGGAACCAGGATTGTTCCTTTGAATCCCAAGGGCATACTTTCATACACCTGCCGCAGGAAGAGCCTTCTTTGTTTGTTGACCGGAATATGGTGCATTTTAGAGAGTCAGAGTTCCATCGCAAGTATCCATTGTGCTCGACTGGATCATCATCAAATGTAATAGCGCCGCCTGGACAGTTGTCAGCACATTTTTTACACACCCGACAAAAATCCTGCAAGCCAAAATCAATGGGATTATCGGGAACGAGCGGCAAATCCGTGGTTACAGCTGCACACTTATGGCGGAATCCCAGACGGGGATGAGCTACGCAGTCTCCTGTTCTGGATAGCTCGCCCAATCCCGACGCTATCAGGCAGGGACCCATGACTGCTTCATAGTTGGAAATATGATTTGCCCTGGCATTATAACCCAGGTTACGAATATAACTCGCTAAGATGACAGCAATAACACCGGACGCATGATATGAACGGAAGGATTGACCGGCACTGATACCATCATATCCAGTCGAACCCAACATCGTTTCCAAATGCTGGTCAACCATAAACGTAATGACATAAGGCATCCTCTCTGTGACCGGAATTGACTTAGACAAATCATCCCCATTCTTAAACAAATTATCCTGCGAAGGGGACCTGTAACTATAATAAGCATAAGCGGGCATCTTGCCGATTCCAACTTCGTCAGCCCGTAAAAAATACGCGCAATCCTTAATGTGTTGGGACATTTGTGCAGGATCAGGAATCGGCAGTTTTTCAGGAGCCGGTTTCCCGCCGCACAGTGCGTCTGGACCGATAACACCGACGAATCCCATAAGAGCAGCATTAAGAGGATGTTTACCAACAAAGTGATAGTGGAAGGATTCTTTTTGAGCTTCGGGGGTTAGTTTACCACGAATAGCATAATTGAATCCTGCGTCTGCTGCATGAGTTTTTTTAATAGAACCGACGATCTTTGAAGTTCCGAGCCATTGATCATTATTCTCAACGAACCGGACAGTGGCACCACCATAATCTGCATTGGGATGCAGCTTGGATTTGGCTCCGTTTTGAGAACCTGTCTGGCTTGCCATAGCTTCTGACGGCAAAACTCCGATTGCGCCAACAACCCCTACTGCCAGTGCCGAAGCAGCCCCTGCTTTCAAAAATTTACGTCGATTCATCTGGAATCCTTGTTCCTGCTGTTTTTCTTCTAGAAATTTTGACATTACTTCTCACCTCTTAACTCGTCAAATTAGAACTTTTTTGTTTCTTACCTAGACCTATCAATCCCACTAATCTTGCTAATACGATTCCGATAACGATGGATAGCCCAAAAAAGAGAAAGATTCCGGTACTCGTAGCTTTGACATGACCAATCTGAGCATTAAGCACAATGAAAGATAACCCGATACAAGTAATCAGAAACCAGACCAAATACAGAAACCAATTAAGCACAGTTTTCTTTTTGTCCGCCTTGTTTGCGTAAGGTCTCAGGGCTAAAATACCTGCTAAAAAGAGCATTCCAACAACAAAAATGAGAACTACATTCAACACGTTAACACCCCCTTTCCATACTTTTTCACATCGAGTCTATAAAATAAACTCAAGTCACTCGCATTATATCTCTGTAATACGTAATATCTCTTAGTAGCTACTAATTAGTGATTATTTTTCTAATTCCAGGAATTTCTCTGTTTTTTTATTTAAAATAAATCTATAAAAAATAAGCTAGGATGTAGCGTCGTACAACGACATCCTAGCTTTATCATCGATCTTTTCGTTATAAATATAAGGTTTTATTTTTCATCTTCCTTATTTCGTCTAAAGCTCTTCTCCGAAAGCATCCTGCGTTTTCTAATGATCCGGCAGACCAGCCAGATCAGCAGCAGAACCGCCAATACCGGCAGCGCATAGCCGATGAAGACCAACACATAGTTGAGCGCATTCCAGAGGAAGCTTACAGTCTTGATCAGAGCATTCTTCACGGCAATCAAGGTATTCTTCAGCGATATCGGCTGCCAGGGATTATTGACCGTCAGGTCGTTCCGGGCCTGCTCAATATTGATGGTGACCTGGGAGTATTCCACCCGGTTATCATAGTATTTAAGCTGCCCTTTCAGGCTTTCAATCTCTTGTCGGACAACAGCCAGGGAGTTTTCAATTTTTAGAATGTCTTCGACAGAATTCGCTTTTTGGAGAATTTCCAAATACCGTTTTTCCTGAGCCTCCCAAGATCTTAAACGGGTCTCTGTATCAAAATAAGCCATCGATACATCTTCGGTATTCTGGTGTTCATTGACGACGATGCCGAACTGAGAAATACTGTTTTTAAACGTCTCAAATTGTTCTGAAGGTATTCTTAAAGAAAGAAAAGCCGTCACACTGTCGTCATAATTGGTCCGGGTCGATTCGGCGACGTACCCGCCGAGAGTCTTAGCTTTCTCCTCGAGTGCCTTTGACGCAACTTTGACATCATCTGCCTTCAGGGAAATATTGAGCATATAAATGGTTTTCTGCCGGGAAAAATCATATTCTGCAGATCCATTTGGAACTGAATTCTCCAAACTTTTTTTCTGAGCATCAGATCCAGTAAACGAAGGAGAAACCGAATTAGCGGAGTCAGTTGCTACCCCTCCGGTAGATTCAGTCGCAACACCGGCATCAGGAGGGCTCACTGCAGATCCATTCGCCATATCATCCGTGGCACGATCTGTTGTCGTTTGCAGTGAACTGACCTGTTTCTGCAAACCATCCCCCATCAGGATTCCATTTACGCCAAGACCAACGGCCAGCACTACGACAGCGGCACAGCCGATCAATGCAAATGCTTTTTTATTTCCATATAAAAGTTTGTTTTTTAGCCGTGCTGCGAGCGCAGATAATCTGTTCTTCTTTTGCCGTGTTTGCAAGAAAGGAATGCTGGTATTGGCTTCAGCAGCTACGAAGGTCATGTTTTCCAGCGGCTGATTTTTAACAGAATCCAAAATTTTTCCCCGGGTTTTATCTTTGATCCGCTCCTTAAGACCGTCGTCCTGATAGACATAACCAAAAAATTTCTTAAGACGCATGAGATCACCATCTTCTTCCCACATGGCTTTTATTTTATCTTCAGACATCAGCATTCACCTCCAGCCACTTCCGCCTGATAGGCTGTCCGGAAACTTTTTTTGGCCCGGTAGAGCAGGCTGTCTACCGCCTGTTGCGTGGTACCGAG
The DNA here is from genome assembly GCA_009910795.1 of Dehalobacter sp. CP. The sequence continues at coordinate 20,259 of VMEE01000085.1, forward strand.
AATTGTCGCCGTTTCGGATGCGCTGAATCCATCGATCAGCCGTAATTGGATCACAGCTACTTGATGTTCTGTCAACTGAGAAAGGGTATTACTTACAGAAAGGACAGTACCCAGGTCCTCCCCATAATCCCTGCTGTTATTTGCATCCTGGATCTCTTCTGTAATCGGAATCAGATTAACCTGTTTCCTGCCCCGGTAAAAATCCGCGATATAATTCGAAGCAATTTTTAACGCCCAGCACTTCAAAGAGCTTCTTCCCTCAAAGCCGGCCAGTGATCTCCAGACCTTAGCCATGACTTCGGAAGTAACATCTTCAATTTCTGATGAAGGAATCCTCAGACAGACAAACCTGTAAACAGACGGGAATAGTTCCTCATAGATTTCATCAAATGAGACCTCTGTTTGATTCATACCCAGACCCACCCCCTTAAACCGAAACATTGAATTCTACCCGGGCAACAGTATAGACGGAAAGATCAGTGTATTTCTGATTCAAAATTTTTTTTAAAAATGAATATCCCCAGAATCATGGAAATGACAACCAGAAATGCCGGATTTAATCCAGGCCAAATCAGCATAATGGCAAAAGCTGTAATCCCCAGGACCCAGGTCACTTTATCCTTAAAAGCACTCTGACCCATCTGCAGCGCCGACTGAGCCAAAAGCACTACAACGACAGGTCTGACCCCTTTCAGCATAGCCTGCAGTGCAGGTGAGTCAGCATAGTTGATCAGCAGGTGACCCAAGAATATCATAATAAGCGCCGTCGGCAGAACAGCGCCAATGATTGCAGCCAGCGCTCCGCTCCAACCCTTGACTCTATGTCCGATCATTCCTGCCAGTTTCGTCGCGATCGGTGCCGGCAAAGAATTGGATATGGCCACAACGTTTGTAAAATCTTCATTGGTAAGCCATTGATATTTGTGCACCGTTTCCTTCTGGATGATCGGAATCATGGCCGGCCCGCCGCCGAAACTAAAGTTACTGGCTCTGAAAAAAGCAATAAATAAGTCCCAAAGCACTTTCATGTCATACTCCCAAAATCTGAATTTGAAATGTTCAAACCGAGCAAATCAATAGATCAGGTAACCGATGACCATGGAAAGGACAATCAGCAATACCGGATGAATTTTAAAATAATACAGCGCTGCTGCAGACCCGACCGCGATCAATACAGTGGTATAATCCAGAGGCACTTGAATCTGAAAAGCATCAACAGCCATTTCATAAGCTACGATGATCAGCAAAGCAGTCACAACGGGTCTCACACCGCTCAACGCGGCCTTCAAATTACTGGAATTCGCATATTTTTTTAAGATACCGCCTAAGACAATCAATACAAGTACTGTAGGCAGGATCGTTGCCAGCAAGGCGACAATCGCTCCCGGCCAGGAAGCAACCTGATAGCCTAGATAGGCCGCTACTTTGGTTCCAAGCGGCCCGGGAAGCGCATTTGCCATGGCAATAGCATCAGCAAACTGCGCATTGGTCAGCCAGTGATGATTATCAACGGTCTCTGCCTGAATCAACGGAATCATCGCCGGCCCGCCGCCAAAGGACAAGTTGCTCGCCCGAAAAAAAGCGATAAACAAATTCCACAAATCGGTTGCCATTTGTTCTCCTTCTATTCCTGTTCCTATCTTGTCATGATGCTTTAACCCAATTCAATTATAGCAAACGTTTTTGGTCTTTCAAATCAATTCAAAAGTGCCCTTTTTCATCCAATAAGCTGTTGTCATGTTGACGATGAAATGACATAACACGGGAACCCAGAGTGTTAAAGAAACGGCATAGGCAACTCCGAGAAGGATTCCCATCAAGAAGACTTCCACAAGGATAAACACCTGGCGCCAATATCTGTAGTGAATCAGCGTAAAGACAACAGCCGTCAACCATAACCCTAAAATTGGCTGAATCATGCCTCTGAACAGGAATTCCTCACTGAAAGCACCGAGGAAAAATATTGGAAATAGCTCTGTCAGTGAGAATTTGTCCATCAGGATAAGGTTAATCTCATCAAACAGCCTTTCCTTCGGCAGATATTTCAAGAAGAAAAATTGAAACGCAATCAGAACGGCACAGCCGACGGCCAACGTAATCAAGGCTTTACTTAAACTACCGATCGTGAACATTTCTGCCAGCACGATTTCTCTGTCCAATGATTTCAGCATGACCCAGAGGCCCAGGGCAATAACAATCAGGATCACCTGCGATAACAGGATATTCAAACCTAGCATCTTTTTAGATATTTCCATCGCCGTTACATCCTTTCCAGCAGTCCGAGCGCAGAGCATGCCAGAACCCGGGTTCCTATGCTAAGCGCCTCTTCATCAATATTAAAGCACGGATGATGGTGCGGATGGCTGATTCCTTTCTTCTTATTCCCCGCTCCGATGAATATCAGCATGCCGGGTAAGCGATGAAGATAAGCGGAAAAGTCTTCACCCCACATCACCGGATTGGCTTTAACCAATGCTTTTGCTCCGAATTCTTCTTTTAGTATTTCCGTTACTTTGCCGACAACGGAACTGCTGTTAACAACAGGATCATAACCGAGCTCATAATCGAAGGTGTATTTTGCGCCATAAGCAATACAGATTCCTTTAATGATATTTTCCATTTGTTTCGGAACTTCCAAACGGGTGTCCCTGTCAAATGTCCTGACGGTTCCTTTCAGGTCTACCCGCTCCGGTATGATATTAAAGGCCGAGCCCCCTTGAATATTCGTAATAGACAAGACTACGGATTTCAGAGCGCTGGTCTGACGGGATACGATATTTTGCAGAGCGGTAACGATCTGTGCACTGATCAATACCGGGTCGATGGTATCCTCCGGCATCGCGGCATGACCTCCTTTACCCAATATCGATATTGTAAAGTTATCCGGGGCAGCCATTAAAGGGCCCGAGGCTAAGCCGATCTTGCCAGCAGGCAAAGACGTAAAGAGATGAAGAGCAAGAACCGCATCGACCCCGTTCAGGAGACCAAGTTTGACAAGATCTTGGGCTCCGCCGGGATGTTTTTCTTCAGCATGCTGAAAGATGCAGCGGATTTCTCCTTTCATGTCGGATCTTAGTTCCGCAAGAACTTTTGCAGCCCCGACCAGCATGGCCGCATGTCCGTCATGACCGCAGGCATGCATGGTTCCAATATTTTGGGACCGGTAAGGCAGATCGTTTTCTTCCTGGATCGGCAGCGCGTCAATATCACTCCTGAGCGCTACCATTTTTCCCGGCATACTGCCTTTAATGGCAGCCAGAACACTGGTCTCTGTCGGTCTCGACACCTCAATGCCCGGAACTTTATGCAATCTGTCGAAGATCATATCTGCTGTATGATACTCCTGAAAAGATAATTCAGGATAGCGATGAAAGGTCCTCCTCAGATCGACGATTTCTTCGTTCCTTTCGGCAACAAGTCCGCTAATGGCTGTGATTCGTTCGTTTTCCGGCATATCGTCAACTCCTGTATCGGATAAGTATCACCTATTAATTCTCCAAAAATGTGCATAATCCTTGAAACGCCGGACTTTTATTGGCCGATCGGCAATGAATACAAAATTCTTTGGTTAAATTTCTTGCATTATGCCGGCATTCTGCTACGATAGATTCAGATAAATAGTAAACACGGACAACGATGTCCTCGGGATTTAATCCCGGGGACTATTTTTTTTGCAAATACTGTTTATCAAAAATATTATTGATCGAAGAGGTGAATAAAATGAAAAAAATTGAGTGTATTATTCGGCCAGCCAAATTGGAAAATGTGAAAGAAGCCCTCGGAAAATTCGGTATCAAAGGAATGACGGTCACCAACGTCATCGGCTGCGGACTGCAGCAGGGAAAAACAGAAGTATACCGTGGCAATGCCTATACCATCAATCTATTGCCCAAATACAAAATCGAAATTATTGTCCCGGACGAATCCGTGGATAAAGTTATCGAAATCATTACCGAGACTGCCAGAACCGGAGAAATCGGTGACGGAAAGATCTTCGTCTATGATGTGCTGAACGCCGTGCGGATCAGAACAGGAGAATCGGGAGAAAAAGCCGTCTAAATTTTTTTTAAAAAATTTCATATTAATGGTTACAATGAGCTTTTTCCAGATATGTTACTTCCTAAAATATAAGCAAACAATTACCGGGTTTAAGAAAATCAAATTCACAAATAATAAGAACGACTCCCAAACAAAAAACTTATATTTTTAGGAGGAAAATGACATGGCTGGTGAAAGAAATTCAAACACTCCTGCCGTCCAGGGCGTAGGAAAAGGATTGGATCAACTGAAATACGAGATCGCTAATGAAATGAACGCTACGCTGGGTGCAGACCGCACTTCCCGTGAAAACGGAACTGTCGGCGGTAATATGACCAAACGCATGATACAATTTGCTGAGCAGCAGTTGAAAAACGGACAGAGAATCTAACTTCTCTTTGATCACTTTTAGAAGCAACGTACAAGAAGCATTCCTTAATCGGAATGCTTCTTTACTTTCATAAAACAAAAAAATTCTCACCATGTTTCTAAGATTATTTTCAAGATTATTTATTCATCTTTGCCCAACTGTCCCGCAGTCCGACGATCTGGTTAAAGACCGGATGATCACTGGCATGGTCTTTTAAGTCGGCGCAGAAATAACCCTGTCTCAAGAATTGATATTTGCTGCCGGGATCAGCTTCTTTCAAACCCGGTTCAACTTTGCACCTTGTTAGAATCTGCCGGGAGTCCGGATTGATTCTGGCAAGGAAGTCGTCGCTCTCTGCTGAATCATCCTCCGTATACTGGTCATCCCTGATCAGATAATCATACAAGCGTATCTCGGCATCTTCGGCATGGGCCGCCGAAACCCAGTGAAGCGTCCCTTTCACTTTTCTCGAGCTTGCCGATCCGCCGCTTTTGGTGTCCGGATCATACGTACAATGGATTTCTATAATCTGGCCATCTTCATCTTTCAGGACTCTTTCACATTGAATAATATAGGCATGTTTTAGCCGGACTTCATTACCGGGGGAAAGACGGAAGAATTTTTTGGGTGGCTCCTCCATAAAGTCCTCGCGTTCAATATAAATCGTTCGCGAAAACGGGATCAATCTGACTCCTGCCTCCGGATCCTCCGGACTGTTCTCTGCTTCCAGGAATTCATCCTGGTCTTCCGGATAATTGATCAGGACGACCTTGATCGGATCCAAAACAGCCATGACCCTCTTTGCTTTGGAATTCAGATCTTCACGCAGGCAATGTTCCAGCAAAGCGACATCGACAATGCTGTTGGCTTTAGCTACTCCGATACGGTCGCAGAAATCTCTGATCGCTTCCGGCGTATAGCCTCTGCGCCTTAAACCGGAGATCGTCGGCATCCGAGGATCATCCCATCCCTGAACATAGCCGCCTTCAACCAGCTGACGAAGCTTTCTTTTGCTCATGACTGTATTCGTCAGATCCAGACGTGCAAACTCATATTGCCGGGGCCTGTCCCCTTCAATCAGCTGTTCTGTCAGCCAGTCATAGAGCGGCCGGTGGTCTTCAAACTCCATCGTGCAGATCGAATGGGTAATATGTTCAAGCGCATCCGATAAAGGATGCGCAAAGTCATACATCGGGTAAATGCACCAGGTGTCTCCGGTCCGATGATGCGACGCATGCATGATGCGGTAAATCACTGGATCGCGCATATTTAAATTCGGAGAACTCATATCAATTTTTGCTCTGAGCACTTTCGCGCCGTTCGGGAATTCTCCGGCTCTCATTCTTTGGAACAGGTCAAGATTTTCTTCGACACAACGGGTACGGTAAGGGCTGTCCGTTCCAGGCTGGGTCAGCGTCCCACGGTATTCCCGTATTTCCTCTGCCGACAAATCACAGACAAAAGCCTTGCCTTTTTCAATCAGCTCTACGGCAAACGCGTACAGCTTTTCAAAGTAATCGGAAGTATAGTACATCCTGTCCTGCCAGGAAAACCCCAGCCATTGGACATCTTCCTGAATCGACTCGACAAACTCAGTTTCCTCTTTGCTCGGGTTGGTGTCGTCAAACCTAAGATTGCAGCATCCGTTAAATTCCAGCGCGGTGCCAAAATTCAAACAGATGGATTTGGCGTGTCCGATATGAAGATAGCCGTTAGGTTCAGGCGGAAAACGTGTATGTACCCTGCCGTTGTTTTTATTCAGCTTTAAATCTTCCCGGATAATATTTTGAATGAAATTGGATGATGAATAAGATGTATTTGATGTATTTGATGTATTTGATGTATTAATAGCAGTAACCCCCTACGAAAACACTTATATTATCTTAGTATAGTAGATTTCTAAAAAATTTCAAATACCTATTTTCGGGTCCCTATCAATAGCAAGCAGCCTGTCCGTCAGCGCTAAGAGTTCATCTCTTCGCGAGAGCTTCTCCAGCCACCTGGAAGGCAGGTTCTCTATGCCATAGCAGGCACCGGCTATCCCGCCGGTTACTGCGCCGATCGTATCCGCGTCTCCTCCGAGGTTTACGGCCATTACCAGCGCTTCTTCCAGAGAATTGGTCTGAAAGGCACAGTTTAAGGCCGTTTCCAATGTATGGACAACATAACCGCTTGTTTTCATTTGATCCGTACTTAAGTTCATTTTCAGGGCAAACGGAGCATCCGCCTGAGCCCTTTCCAGCACGATGCGGAGATCTTCTCCTAAAAGCAATTCCCTGACAATTTTACAGTAAAAAACCACACAAGCTCCTGCCAGTGGATCATAATGGGTCAGCGCCGATAATCTTGCCGCCAGATCCGTCATTTTCGGCAGGTTATTGTGATAGGCAATGACCACCGGGACCGTTCTCATCAGCGAACCATTGCCGCCGCTTCTCCCGCCGCTGAGTCGATGGGCATTCTCAGCGATTTGCAGCCATTCCTGTTCGTTATCCGCTTCTGTCCGGATTCCTTCCTGCAGAACCATCCGGCAGATATTTCCGATACATTTGGGCTCTTGCCGGGACCATTCCCGAAAATGACGGGCGACGTGCTTTACCGGGTCTGCAGGGGCTTCAAGAATCCCGTTGGCTGCCGCAAGGGTCATTTCTGTATCATCGGTAATTTCTCCGGGCGCCAGTTTCCAGAATCCCCCTCCGGTCATATCCCGGTGTCGGCCATAGGTATGAACAATTTCTTCGCGGCTCATAAATTCAAGGGTTGCCCCAAGCGCATCCCCGGCTGCCACCCCGAGCATTGCTCCCCTTGCTCTGGAAATCAGATCTGCCATTTTGTTTTCCCCTTATCCAAATCGCACAACTTCTTGTTGAGGTTGCAACCATTAATTGCTATACCGTTATCATAACCTTTCATTCCAAAATGAGCTATCCGAATTTCAAATAAACGGTGACTTCATATCCAGATCATTTGCATTCACGCTATCTATAAATTAATTCTATTTTGCTTAAAATACTGAATGATCTGTTCCTTCTCGGCTTCTTCCGCATGGTTGGTTGTGAGGATTTCCCCGCCTTTCATACCATTCCATTTGATATACAGCGTTTGTTCAAAGCTTTCATTGATGATCGGGTCTTCATATCTCAAAACAATGACAAAGAAATAGGGAGGCACATCTTTTAATGTCTTTTGTTTGTTGATGCCTTCGAGACTAATCAGTAAGGTGGCCGAAGCATTTTTAGGAATATCATTGACGAGCGCGTATTCGTCAATTGTGACCGGTTTTTCCTTTAAGCCGGACTGAAAAACAATAGACTTGCTCCAAAGACTAACGGCAGGATGCTCGCCGACATTGGTAAAAACCATCTCAAATTCAGGCGACTCTCTCAATACCACTTCGGGCGAATCCTTAAACGTAAAGTACGGACGGTTGGCTTCTCTCTCCTCGTTCCAGGCAGATACGGTGATATAGACGGTAATCAGTGCCGTCACAGCAAGTATGGCTGTCCCAACAGTGGCAATCATATTAGAATAACTGACAAGTTTATTTTTTTTCTTTGACAATTTGCACACTCCCAGCTATCGTTAAACAAAATCATTATTTGCAGGTTCACAGAAATCTAAACGAAATGCAGAATGCAATTTTTTCATTTTAATATATTATTGTCTTTTCGTTGATATGTTTTATTTTACACAGGCCAGCACCATGTCAACCCTATATCTTTATAATTTTAGGATTAACTAGGTACTAGCTTCGCTCTGTTTAAGAATATATATAAAATAAATGGAAAAACTAGGTTTACAAAAAGCACTATTAAAAAGTAAAATTATAAATGTATAGCTACCTTCAAGGATCTTTGGACAATAATAGGTTGCTGGAAAGGGGAAGTTATGATGCGGATACTTTTTCTTCCGTTCCTTCAAATCCCTACGGGTCATCATACCGTAGCCGATGCAATGATTCGTTCCTTAGAAAACCGAATCAGTAATCTTAAATGCTCAAAGATAGATTTCTTCAGTTATGCGGACAAACGGCTGGAGAAAGCATTTCGGTTAACTTACCTGACCTGGATCGACCATTCTCCCCAAACCTTCGTCTGGATTTACCGGAACTTTGTGTACCCGACCAAATCAACCAAGCACTTTAACTGGTATGAATATAAATTCCTTGACAAAATGAATAGCCTGCTGCAAGAAGAACAGCCTGATTTGATCGTATGTACCCAGGCTTTTCCTTCCTTCTTAATCGACAGGCTTAGAAATTCCGGTATCGCAACTGCGCCCGTAATCAATGTCTACACTGATTTCTTTGTTAATAAGCTTTGGGGAACAGAATACATCGATTACCATTTTGTCCCTGATCAACATATTAAGGCGCAATTAATCTCCCAGAATAACATTGATCCGTCTAAAATATTTGTGACGGGTATTCCTGTTGATGAGTGCTTCCTGCCTCGGACAGCCTCCGAACCGACGCTTCCTTACCATATTCTGATTTCCGGCGGAAGCGGCGGTCTCGGTGATATCGAGCATTTGCTTTACAGCCTGCCGGGTAAAAAAGAAAAATCCTATACTTTTTCCCTGCTATGCGGCAAAAACAAGAAATTGTATAAAGATATTCGCTCCCTGAAACTGCCTAACTTAAAGCCCCTGTCCTATATTTCATCCAGGGAAACCCTCAACTCACTGTATGACGAGGCCGATGCCATTATTACCAAACCCGGCGGCGTAACCATCAGTGAGACCCTTCATAAAAAACTGCCGATTTTTGTCCATTCCGCACTTCCAGGGCAGGAACAAATCAATAAGAATTATCTCAGCGAAAAAAAATTGATCTATGACTTAGATTTGAATTACCCAGTCGCCAAACAGTTGGACGCCTTTTTTAAAGATCAAAACGAACAGGTGCTTTGGCGAAACCGCGTTGACAGCTACTTATCGGAAATAGAGTACCATGCCTGGGAAAAGATTTTGGAACTAGCCCTCGGTCAATCCGTAAAGCCTCAGATCTACAAAGAAACGGTCAATATTTCCCAAGTCCCGAGCTGATTTCGCGGACCTCAAGGATTCGGATAAACCTTCAAAGTCAACATAAGGGAAGTGAATCTGCAGTGTCCACAACCTTGCTGTGCGCCTTCATCGTCGCAATTTCAGTCTTTGCGGTCTATGCTCTTATTCCCGAACTATTTGTGCATTTTTTCGGTATTGGTTCCTGGAAACGTCATTATTCTCCAGGTGTCACCTTAACATTTGATGACGGACCCGACCCCAGATACACTCCGAGATTCCTGACAATTTTAGAGGAGCAAAACGTTCGGGCCTGTTTTTTTCTGGTTGCTGAAAAGGCTGAAAAACAGCCGGAACTTGTCAAGAGCATCCTAGACCACGGTCATACCGTCGGCAGTCACGGCTACCGTCACCGGCACGCTTGGCTGATGCCCCCGCTAAAGACCTGGAACTTGTGGAATAAAGCGATGGAGGAAATGCGCCGTCTGACCGGTCAGGAACCCGTCTATGTCAGAGCTCCCTGGGGAGGGGTTAATCTTTCTTTTTTATTTTGGTGCCGTTTCAAAGGCAAAAAGCTGATTAGTTGGAGTGCCGACGGCAGAGACTGGCACATTGAAAGAACTCCGCACCGTATTGTGCAAAGAATAATCCGCCGAACCAAAGAAGGCACAATTATCCTGCTTCATGATAGCGGCGGCGATGAGGGCGCTCCTGAAAATACCTTAGCTGCCCTGAAACCACTGATCATGAAAATACAAAAAGAACGTAAGCTGCCGCTCATTCCGCTTCAGCTTCCCGACTGGTCACTGCCAAGAAGAATTGGTTTCTGCGTTTGGGAGAAATGGGAGCTTTTTTACGCGCGGCGTAAACAAATTACCAGAATTGATGAACGCAATATTTTTCGCCTGGGTCTTACCCGCTACCATGGCCCTGAACTGTTTAATGAAAACGGTGAATTAATCGCCTCAGCAGGTGATCTGGTCGGTGAAATCCACTTAGACAATACCCGCTTCCAGAGCCTTGGTGCCAATATCCAAAAAATCGGCTATAATGTTTTAAAACAAGCCCGGCTCTCCCTGCCTGTTCTGGCAAGCTATATCTCTTTGAATCCGGGTTATAAGGATATCAAGGTTTTCCTGGGTGTTACACTCATCAACCGTGGTGTCAAAGGCCTCGGGTTTAACGTTACTGAATATACGAATGGTAATGCCGGATTCATTGGTTTCATGCAAAAAATCGTTTACCGAGTCTATAACCCGTCCCGGAAAAAAGATACAGAAAAACTTGGAACAAAGCCCAAAGTCGTCTGGATCAGTAAAGACGCCCTGCTTGAGAAATACCTGACAAAAAAGTCATCCACGCAAGGATGACTTTTTTCATTGAATAATTCTGTTCACTTCATTCTCCAGTTATTTATTTAATCGTCAGTAGCCCCACCATCGCCAAATACCGGAATGACATCGCCCAAAAAAGTCGGTTTGGGCTTGATTATTTTAGTCCAGAGAAAATCTTTATTTCGGGCTGCAATCTCTCTTATCTGATAGTAGGCCATTGCCTGTCCGTAATCATGCCGGTCTGAGGCAACGCCATAAGCTTCAAGTCCTAAAGACCTGGCGACAAAAACTGCCCGCTTCAAATGATATTCCTGCGTAACGATGATTACCTTTTTCGCAAGAAAAATATCCCTCGCTCTGTATAGACTTTCATATGTACTAAAACCAGCGTGATCCATAAAGACATTTTGACCCTTGACGCCTTTTTCCAGGAGAAAGCGCTTCATGGCATTGACTTCATCATAATCTGTCCGTCCATGATCACCACTCACAAGAATTTTGGGAGCCTTGCCTTGCTGGTAAAGCTCATAACCGACGGTCAAGCGGTCGGCAAGCATGGATGAAGCAGTTCCATCCGGGAAAACATAGGCACCTAACACCAGGATCGCGTCAACCTCAGGTACATGATCCACATCGCCGATGTATTTCGTACCAACCCGTTCCACATAGTTATTGATCATCAGCATAGAACCAAGGAGAATCACTGTGATCGCCAGCAGGCTACCTATCAGAACCTTTATCCGAATTCGCAAACGTTTCTTCATTTCATATCCCTACCAAAGTTTTCATATTTACCTAGCGTTTCTATGTTGGAGTAAGCTTTACTGCCTTAAGCTTATACTTCTTGCTATCTCCTGTAGCTAATTATATAATAAATCTAGTTTCTTGGGGGTGATAAAATGCAATTCGATAGTAGTATCCTGGTTATTCTAATCGTTCATCTGACTTTGATCTTAGCTGTCTCCTGGGCCGCAATCAAACTATTGCATTCTTCTTCCAGCAGTGTCAGATACGCGGATACTTACCTTTCGAGTTGTCTGATCAGCTCCTCATCTCCCATAAATCTTCAGGTAAATAAGTATTTAATCTTTAGGAGAAAAATAAAGACCAGCCTTGATGATGACTCACCTTATTCAAACCTCCTTGTTTTATAAGAAATAAAACTTTGGAGGATGTTTCAATGAATATGATTAGCATAGTCCTTTCCCAGTTATTAGCATTCCTTGTCAGTACTACGGGTGATTGGTTCATTGCGGTTGCTCTGATTACATTAGGGATAAAACTCTTGTTATTTCCTTTGTCAATAAAACAGCAAAAAGTACAATTATTAACCGCAAATCTGACCAAAGCCAGAACAATTTTATCTGGAAAATTTCACAATCAAATTAAAAAAGTTAACTCTGAATCAATGAAAATTGCATCTAAATATAAAATCAATCCACTGTTTACGTTTGCAACACTTATTATCCAGGCCCCGGTTTTTTTCTCCTTGTACGTTGCTATTACGCATCTGAGTATACCCGTCGGCAGCATTCTTATTCCGTGGGTATCTGATCTCCATATGGCAGATCATCTTCATATTTTGCCGGTTATTGCCGGTCTGCTTCAGACGCTGAGTGTATTTACAGCAGAAAACAAAAATTTACTGATGTTCATATTCCCGGTTGCTATTGGCGTCGTTTTTCTGTGGAAAGCTCCTGTTGCCCTGAGCGCTTACTGGATTGCCAACTCGGTCCTTCGGTTTGTCGAGGTCCAGATCTTTCGTCTAGGCCCTATCCAGCGAAAATATTTGAATATCCCTTCTCCGGAAGAGATGGTCCAAAGACTTTAAACAAAGGGGACGTATCGCGGCGTCCCCTTCACCTATCTAACCCAATATTATTAGAGTTTTTATCCAGTTACTACTGCCATCATTCTCATATTATGAGCGACACATCCATTTTTCTCATTCATACCATATTTAAATCTTAAATTCTCTATATTTCTTCTGATTGCTTCAAATATTGTAGACTTGCACAAGATGCGGAAGCGAGCGCTAAGTGCCAGCAGCGTTAAGCGAACAGGAATCCGCAGCGTTAAGCCATGCCAGCGGTTTCTGGCTACGGATGGCCTACTGTCGCGGTGCCATGGATGGCAAGGAGCGGCACGTTAAGCACGGACACGGTCAATAAACCTTTTGATTTTGTCCGGGTCTTTCCGTCCCTCCGTCTCGACACTGCTGCTGACATCCAGGCAATAGGGATGAAATAAGGAAATTGCCGACGCAGCATTCTCTTCATTTAAGCCTCCGGCCAGAATCATTGGAATATCCCGGCCTTTGTTTTTATCGGATTGGCCGTTCTGATCTCTTTGCAGAAGGTTCCAGTCAAAGCGTTTCCCGGTCCCGCCATAAGCTTCAGGGTCAAATTTATCGTACACAAAACCGTCAACCAGGCCCTGATACGCTTCCATGTTCAGCTCTGCCCGATTCGCATGTCCTACCCTGACAGCTTTCCAGACCGTTACTTGATGATGAGCCTGGTATTTTCCCATGAGCCGCGCTTGTAATTGACGCATATATTCCAAAGGCTCATCGCCATGAATCTGAAGTATTTGCAGACCGGCTTCCACGGCGCACAATAAGTCATCCGGGTCCTGATTAACGAAAACCCCAACCGGGATGATCTTTTTGTCCAAGGAAGCAATCAGCGTTTTCAATTCGTTGAGCGAGACCTGTCTTTTGCTCGGGGCTAGCACAAATCCGGCAAAATCCGGTTTCAGCTCATTGATAATCCTGATATCCTCCAGGGTACGAACCCCGCAAATCTTGACTTTTGGCGTCGGCCCGGCATAGATACCTTTCACATTATCTTCCATCCCTACCATTTCAACTCCTAAATCATGCGTTATCTGTACGCAATTGTCAGTATGTCCCTATATCTTGTCAATCCTAAAATATTATTATCATCCGCCTAAGGCAAACGATGCCATGAACGACAAATATATTCGATTTAGGGTCGATATGGCGCCTGAAGAAGCTCTGCAAATTTTTGTTCAAGACTGCCTGCCTTCATGAACGCCTCTCCGACCAGAACAGCATCAAATCCCCATGCTTGCACCGTCAGGATATCCTCGCCCGTATGAATCCCGCTTTCGGAGACCTTGATCAGATGATCCGGGATCATCGCAGCGATTCTGCGGCTGTGGTTCAAATCCACCTCGAACGTTTCAAGGTTCCGGTTATTGATTCCGATAATACTGGCTCCTGCTGCCATGGCCCTTGCCGCTTCTGCTTCGTCATGAACTTCCACAAGACAATCCAGACCGATCTGTTCAGCTATCCCCAGGAATTCTTTCAACTGCTGATCATCCAATATTTTTACGATGAGCAGAATAGCATCCGCCCCCAAAACCTTTGCTTCGTAAATCTGATAAGGGTCAATCATAAAATCCTTTCGCAGCAGCGGAATCTTGACGGATTCTCTAATTTCCCTCAGATAATCCGGACTCCCGAGAAAGTAATCCTGCTCTGTTAAGACGGAGATTGCCGCAGCCCCCAGCTGTTCATACATGCTGGCTATTTGCAGATAATCGAAGTCCGGAACCAGGACTCCTTTGGATGGAGAAGCCTTTTTGACTTCCGCGATTATGGAAATCCCTGCTTTATCTTTGCTCAGGCGTCCCGCAGTCAGGGCTGAGGCAAAGACGCCTGCAGGCCGCTCCATGTTAACATCATGCTTAAGATTATCATGATTATTATTGATTTTCAGCTTTTTTGTTAGCTTTTCTATGATATCTTCAATTGGAACATTTTTCTTCTGTTCGGAAAGCCGTTTTATTTTGGCCTCTACAATTTTATCGAGGATCATTTTTATCCCCTTTCTTCAAACTTTCCACAGGTACAAGTCCCTTCTATGGCACTAAACTGAGACCTGTACTTAAACCCGGACTTGATAAAGCCGGTTTCTGCTGAATGCTAATGCTGTCTCGTCACAGCGATAAACTCGTTTAGAACCGACAGCGCTTTCTTTTCCCGGACTGTGGCCCTGGCCATCTCGATCCCCTCCTGCAAACTTTTGGCTTTGCCTCCGACATAAATTGCAGCTCCGGCATTCAGGATGACGGTGTCTGCTTTGGGGCCCTGACCTCCTGCAAGAATATCCAAGGTGATCCGCGCGTTTTCCTGCGGCGTTCCGCCTACAAGATCCTGCGGCGTACAAAGGGAAAAACCATAATCTTCCGGATGGATGACAAACTCGGTTACCTTTCCGTCCTTGAGTTCTGCTGCGTAAGACGGTCCTGTCAGGGTGATTTCGTCGAGACCGTCACTGCCGTGGACAATGAGTGCGTGTACAGCCTGATGTCTGTTCAGTACTTCTGCAGCCACGGGCACAAGGCTTTTGTCGTAAACGCCGATCAGCTGTCTTGGGGCTGCGGCCGGATTGGCTAATGGCCCGAGGATATTAAAGATGGTTTTGAAGCCAAGTGCTTTACGCACCGGCATCGCATATTTCATCGAAGTATGGAAATGCGGAGCGAACATAAAACCAAGGCCGACTTGGTCGATACATTGACCAACCGCCTCAGGCGGCAGCGCAATCTCGACCCCTAACGCTTCGAGGACGTCGGCAGCCCCGCTCTTGCTGGTAATGCTCCGGTTGCCATGCTTGGCAATTTTTACACCACAGCCGGCAGCAACGAACATTGCTGTTGTCGAAATGTTAAACGTATGAGCGCCATCTCCGCCTGTTCCGCAGGTGTCCACCAGATTTTCTGATGCGCACGCCACTTTGAGGGCTTTTTCCCGCATCACCTTACTTGTCCCGTAAATCTCTTCAATGGTCTCTCCTTTCAGGCGGAGCGCCGTTAAAAAGGCTGCCATGGAGATTTCACTGGCTTCACCGCTCATCATCTCCGTCATGGAATCATAGGCCAGCTGAGCACTGAGATTCTCTCTATTGGAAAGTTTTTTTAAAGCTATCTCCATTCCCATCATTCATTCCTCCTTATTCACACGCGCAATATCGCCTAAAAACTGATCCAGACCGGACAGCCCTTCAGTCTCAAGCACCAGCTGGATCTTACTGCCGATGATCGCTATATCGGCAGTTCCAATTAAATGGGCGACATCTTCCGGGCCTTGAATCCCGAAACCTACGGCGATTGTTTTGCCGGTCTCTTTCTTTGCTTTTTGGATTCCGTCCAAAATCTCAGAGTCAAAAGTTGTTTTGCTGCCGGTTACCCCTTTGCGGGGAACGTAATAGATAAATCCGCTCCCGATATCGGCAATTTCCTGCAGTCGCTTCGGATCGGAATAAGGTGTCGCTATGCTTACGGCAGCCAACCCCTGTTGGCGGGAATAATCGTAGTAGACTCTGGCCTCATCAAGCGGAGCATCCGGTACGATGGTTCCCTGGACGCCGATCTCTTTGCACCGGTCAATAAATGCTTCGACGCCGTATTGGTACAAGATATTGTAGTAGGTCATGACCAGAAACGGGATCGGGTATTTGCGAGCCATTCTCTCGATAAACTTCAGGCAGTCGCTGACTTTAATCCCCTTTTCCAATACGGCCTGGTTTGATTTTGTAAATACCGGTCCGTCGGCAATCGGGTCAGAAAAAGGTATTTGCAGTTCAATCAGGTCGACCCCGTTGTTATAAAAGCATTCAATCGCTTTTTCATTGGCGGCAAAATCAGGATAGCCGATAATTTGGTGGGTCATCAGCAGTATTTTCTTCTCTCTTCTCATAGCTTCAATTTGTTTTTCAATCTGCATATGCCTTACCTCTTTCTGTGACAAATGTTTTCCAGCCCTGATCCTGCAATGCTTCCCCAATATTGAAGATATCTTTGTCTCCACGGCCGGACATATTGACAACGATGACATCTTCCGGTTGGGTGTCAGCAATTTCCCTGAAAAGTCCGGCGAAAGCATGCGTGGATTCAAGCGCCGGTATCAGCCCTTCCTTGCTGATGATCAGTTTAAAGGCCTCAATGACTTCGGTATCTGTGGCGGCTAAAACCCGGACCCTCTTGGTTTCCGCCAGATGAGCCAGGATTGGTGATACGCCTACATAATCAAGTCCGGCGGAAATGCTCCAGGTATCCAGCATCTGTCCGTCATCATCCTGGAGAAACAGTGTCTTGTAGCCCTGAGAGACGCCGGTTTTGGCTTTGGCATAAGCGATCCGCGAAGCATGCTTTCCGGATGCTTCGCCCTTGCCGCCTGCCTCGACAGCAACGAGTTCTACGCCGGGCTCCTGCAGAAACTCCACAAAAGCCCCCATCGCATTGGAACCGCCGCCCAGACAGGCATAGATCCGGTCCGGATTTTTGCCGCAGATATCGTTGATTTGTTTTTTCATCTCTTTACTGATTACGGACTGAAAGAAAGTGACCATCTCCGGGAATGGCCTTGGTCCGCACGCCGTACCAAGTGCATAATGCGTGTTGTCAAAATTTCCTGCCCAGTCGCGAAGTGCTTCGTTAATGGCATCCTTAAGCGTTGCCGTACCGGTGGTAACGGGAACAACTTCAGCTCCGAGCTGTTTCATCCAGAAGACGTTGGCATATTGCCGTTCAGCATCTTCAGCTCCCATATAGATCGTCGCCTGAAATCCCATTTTCGCTGCCATGATCGCCGTTGCGACACCGTGCTGGCCTGCGCCGGTCTCAGCGATGACTCTGGTCTTGCCCAGTTTTTTCATGAGCAGGCCCTGCCCGAGCACATTATTGATTTTATGGGCGCCGGAATGATTCAAATCCTCCCGCTTGATAAAGATTTTGGCTTTACCAAAATACGCACTAAGCCCTGCCGCATACGTCAGCGGTGTCGGCCTGCCCGAAAAGTCCATCAGGAGGTTATAGTATTGCTTATAGAAGTCCTCGTCCCGCAATATTTCCTGAAAAGCCTGGTTCAGTTCATCGACAGCCGGTATCAGGATTTCCGGGACATATCTCCCGCCATAGGCGCCAAAATAGCCATTTTGACCTAGATAATTAATCATTTCGTTCTTCATACCTGCACCTCACTTTGAAAATGATTATAGATTCGGATCAGATCTTCGCCAGCCCCCTGGATACTATAGACAGGATGCTGGTTGAAAATCCCCGTTAAGAGCTGCTTCGGGCAGTACCCCCAAGAATGTTCGTCACCATCATGGATGTAGTAATCATTAATCAGCGCGAGTACAGGCTTTAAATCATAATTTTCTTTGCCAGCATAGGGCAAAAGACATTCCAGCGGACAGTTGCCGGCTCCCCTGCCCATCCCGTTGACACTCGCATCAAGGAAGTCAGCACCGCTTTCAATTGCCGTAATGGTGTTGGAGAAGGCCAGCTGCATGTTGTTGTGCACGTGAATTCCCACCTTTATACTGTTTAATTCTTCCTTGTACAGTGATACCAGCTTTTTGACATCCTCCGGATAAAGCGCCCCGTAACTGTCTACCACATAGACTGCCACTGCAGGGATTTGCGCTTTGATTTTTCTTAAGCCGCAAACGATTTCCGGGATTCTTTCTCTGGAAATTGCCATGATATTCAGGGTTGTCTCATAGCCTTTATTTTGCAGAAAGCGGACATCTTCGACGGCCTCTTCGATCTGGTCCAAATAGCAGGCAACCCGGCCCATGGTAAACGGTGACACATTGGCGTCTTCAACCGTTTGCCGGTCAAATCTGCCGACATCCACCATAAAAGCCAGTTTGGGGAGCCCCGGAATTCCTTGGATGATGCCACGTATCTCACTGTCATCACAGAATTTCAGTTTACCGTAGGCTGTCCGTTCATAATACGCGGGATCGGCTTTATACCCCAGCTCGAGATAATCAACCTTTGCTTCGGAAATCTTTTGCACATGATCTTTGATATACTTTTCCGGGAACCGGAAGTTGTTGGTCAATCCTCCGTCTCTGAGCGTGCAGTCCAGAATAGTCAGCTTACGCACAGCAGGCACCTCCTAATTTGTTCAAAACATTGGTGATGATCCGGAATCCCTTATCCTCATCCATCGACATGATGGATTCAGGGTGAAATTGGACCGCCAGAATGGTTTTGTCTTTGCTTTCAACCGCCATCACGACACCGTCTTCGCTCCAGGCCGTAACCTCAAGTTCCGACGGTACTTCTTCGGCAAACAGCGAATGATATCTGCCTACGCTTAGATTAGCCAAATTTTGAAAGATTACTGATCCCGGAGCTATTTTTAACACCGATTGTTTGCCATGCACTGGTACATCCAATACACCGAGCTTTCCGTTAAAGTATTCGACAATACCCTGCAACCCCAGACAGACCCCAAAGAGAGGAATCCCTTTATCCAGACAGAGCCCGATTGTTTCCCTGAGTTTAAAATCAGACGGTTTGCCCGGGCCCGGGGATAGCACGACCAAATCATACCGTTCTTTTTTTAAGGCTTCTCTGGCCAGATGGTGCCGCATCGTGACCACCTGACAGCCAGCTTTACGGAAATAACTGGCCAGCGTATGCACGAAGGAGTCCTCATGATCGACCAGCAGCACCTGCAAAGGTACCTGCAAAAGATCAGCGGCGTTTTCTTGCCGCGGTGAGGAGCCGGCGGGCAGATCGCTTGTATTTTCAGTCACACTGGCTTTCGCATCGCCCAATACTTTGAGAAGGGCTTCAGCCTTGACGATCGTTTCTTTTTCTTCCTCTTCGGGAATGGAATCATACAGCAGCGTCGCGCCGACTCTGACCCCGGCGATCCCGTCTTTTAAGCGGATGGTCCTGAGCGTGAGTCCTGTATTCATCCGGCCGTCAAAACTAAGGATTCCAACTGCCCCGCCATACCACATCCGATTGGACTCCTCATGGTCTTCAATCCATTGGACGGCAGCTTTTTTGGGAGCCCCGGTCACTGTTACGGCCCACATATGGGTCATAAAAGCGTCAAGAGCGTCATACCCGTCTGCCAGGATCCCCTCCACATGGTCCACAGTGTGGATCAGGTGCGAATACATCTCGATCTGGCGCCTTCCCAACACCTTCACCGTACCCGGTACACAGATCCTGGATTTATCGTTGCGGTCAACATCCGTACACATCGTAAGTTCCGACTCATCTTTATTGGAGTTCAGCAGCTGACGGATTCTCTCGGCATCTTCAAGCGCGTCCCGGCCTCTTGGAATTGTACCGGAAATCGGGCAGGTCTCGATTCTCTTGCCCTCGACCCTGACGAACATTTCCGGGGAAGAACCAATCAAGTACTCATCCCCAAGATGAATCAGGAACCCATACGGGCTCGGATTGATCTTTGTCAAATTTCTAAATATTTCCGAAGGCCTGATCTTACAGGGCCGGTAAAAGGTATGAGACGGAACGACCTCAAAAAGATCACCGCGTTTAAAATAGGCTTTGGCAGTCCGGACTTTTTCCGCATATTGTCCTTCGTTATCGTTTGGTAGCTCCTGAACCTGCGTTTTCTGAGTGTTTGATATTTTTCCGGCTGCCGACAGATTTTTTTTCGCCTGACCAAGACTGGAAAGACCATTGAATTCAAAGTCATACCTGGTTCGGAAGCAGTCATCCTTCTGATGGTCGATGATAAAGATTTCATCTGGGATAAACAAGACCATATCGGCCTGCGCTTCATCCCGCGGTCTTTTCAGATGGATGCTTTCAAACTGGAAGATCAGATCATAGCCGAAGCTGCCATAGAGACCCAGAAACGTATCCTGATCTGAATGAAACGCTTCCAGAAGGCTGCGGACTACAGAAAAAACGGATTTTTGCCTGCTTCTTTGCTCTTCGGGAAAAAATTCCTGACTTTGGACAACCCTACACGTTATTTTGTGCTGATCGCGGACCAGTGTTTCCAGGTATGCCTCCTGCAGCAGAACGTTATCAATAAATTCCAGCAGGATCAGCCCTTTTTGATCCAACGCCGTTATTTCAATATTCCGGCCAAATGTCCGAATCTCGATCGGAGGATTAATAAATCCGATGTCCCAGCGGGTATACCTGCCCGGATATTCAAAGCTGCTGCAAAAGTAGGCACCCCGAACATTATTTAGTTCCGTAATGATTTTCTCACGATAGGACTTGTCAGTTTCTTCCGTTACGGAATGAATCAGAAGCCTGCCGCTGGTGTAATACGGTTTGATTGAAGTATTCATATTGTTTAGCCTCCCCCAAGTTTGCTATAGAATACCGCTCTTTGCCATCCCTGGTAAAAGCGATGCGCCAAATCTATCCTTTGGATACCCGGTTAACATGGTACCTCGCTAATGCGTGGTCTCCGTTCGGCATCAAGTCTTCCGTGAATATAAAAAGCCCCTTATCCCTAGAAAGGGACAAGAGGCTATATCTCCTGCGGTACCACCCAAATTGGTATATTACTATACCCGCTCAATCATGTACAAACATACACGTCCTGATGATAACGGGTAGGATTCCCGACGACGCCTACTATCGATGATTTCGGGTCGTACTCATGAGGCCATTCGTCATAAACTTCCCTGCCGCAATCACACCAGCCTGCGACTCTCTGTAATTTTCCGTTTATGGTTACTATTCTCAATCTTCGCTTTAAAGCTATGCAGTTATTGTAAATCATTATATACAAATGCTTTTTATTTAGCAAGTGAATTCACGAAAATTATTTTGAAACATCCGGTTATGCCGGTCATATACATAGTATTAGATGATACCAGCTATCATTATTTCATTACTTAAGGAGTGAATAGCTTTGTGCGGAATTACAGGCTGGCTGGATTGGACGCAGGATCTGTCCGAATCCGGCCCTGTCATTGACAAAATGGTTGAAACCCTTACTCCCCGCGGTCCTGATGCTCGGGGAAAATGGCTTTATCCCGAAATTGCTTTGGGCCACAGCAGGCTGGCGGTTGTAGATATTGAAGGAGGAAAGCAACCCATGACCCGCTGGCGCGGCGGCTGGGCCTATACGATTACTTATAACGGAGAATTGTATAACACCGAAGAAATCCGCCAGGCTCTCTCAGTGAAAGGGTATTCCTTCCAAGGGCATTCTGATACGGAAGTCCTGCTTCTGTCTTATCTGGAATGGGGCGTGGATTGCGTTCAGAAGCTCAATGGCATTTTCGCGTTTGGGATCTGGGACTGCCGGGAAAAATCCCTCTTTCTGGCCCGGGACAGGATGGGCGTTAAACCGCTGTTTTATTATCACAAATACCCATCGTTCATTTTTGCTTCAGAAATGAAAGCGCTGCTTGCCCATCCGGATATCCCTGCGGTCATTGACCGTGAAGGCCTCGCCGAACTTTTTATGATTGCCCCGGCCAGGACTCCGGGTTTTGGTGTTATTAAAAACATTTGTGAACTTAAACCCGGATACGCCATGCTTGTTAAGTATGAGGGGATAAGACAGTGGCCGTACTGGCAGCTTGAGAACAAACCTCATACAGACGATATCCGAACAACGGTTGATCATGTTCGCGAGCTGGTCATCGATGCCATTTCCCGTCAGCTTGTCTCCGATGTTCCGCTCGGGACTTTATTGTCCGGAGGTCTGGATTCCAGTATCATAACGGCTATCGCTGCGAAGAAGTATCAGGCTGAAGGGAAAATCCTCCCCACGTTCTCTATTGACTACATTGCCAACGATAAATATTTTCAAGCAAATGACTATCAGCCTGATCCGGATGCTCCATGGGTGCGTAAAATGGCCAATTGCTTCAACACTAACCATCATAATCTGTTCCTGGATACTGCAGAGCTGGTCGAAGCTTTGACAGACGCTGCCGCAGCCAGAGACCTGCCTGGTATGGCCGATGTCGATTCTTCCCTGCTGCTGTTCAGCCGGAAAATCAAAGAGTCGGTGACGGTCGGACTCTCCGGGGAATGCGCAGATGAAGTTTTTGGCGGATATCCGTGGTTTCACCGGGATGATCTTAAAAATGCAGATACCTTTCCGTGGTCAACGGACCTTCAAACCCGCCTCCAGATCCTATCTCCGGAAATTCTCCAGATCATCGCACCTTTAGATTATGTAAGAGAGCGCTACCGGGAAGCCGTTTCAGAAGTTCCCGTTTCGGGGACCGCGAACGCCAAAGCAGATAACGATAAACGAATCAGTTACCTGACTTTGACCAGGTTCATGCCCACCTTGCTTGACCGCAAAGACAGAATGACGATGGCTTCCGGTCTGGAAGTCCGCGTGCCTTTCTGTGATCACCGGATTGTAGAATATGTCTGGAATATTCCTTGGGAAATGAAGTACTGGCAAAATCGTGAAAAAGGCCTTTTGCGAACCGCCCTGGAAGGCATCCTTCCTGAAGATGTTCTATGGCGGCGCAAAAGCCCTTACCCCAAAACCCACCATCCGCAATTCCTGGAAATGGTCACCGGCAGACTTCGTACTGTTCTGGAAGACTCTGCCTCACCGCTGTATGATTTGGTGAATAAAAAACAGCTTCAGGAGTTAATGGCCAATCCGTCATCCGATGCCAATCGACCATGGTTCGGTCAGCTAATGGACACACCCAGACTTTTTGCCTTTCTGCTGCAGCTGGATTTCTGGTTCAAAAAATATAAAATCAGGATCATCTGATCTTTAGAGGAAATTATACAGGCGGTTACATCGAAGAGGCCAATAATGCCTAAAAGTAGCGCTTTTTCTATTCGGAATTCGCCAAGATTCAGATCCTGAATTCCCAACATGACGGCTTAAGAAGAAAGCTTATCACACTATCCTGCATCTCTTAAAATACTAACGTAACGTAATCCAATCGCGCCCAAGCGGAACAAGGATGTGGAGCGCGGCTGTTAGCGCCAGGAGGGCGCTATCTGCCGCAGAGCGGTTGGATTACGTTACGAAAACATGCATATCGTTATCTGAGCTGCAAATAATATCATCAAAAGAGAAACTGCCCCGCGGAGAGCATTTGCTTTATTCCTCTCCGGAGGCAGTTTGACTTTTTCGGACAAATTCAATCACTTTTTCATCATCCTCTTCACCAATGACATTCGTAAGCAGGAAGTCAAGACCAGGCAGTGAGGTCTTGGTCCTTGCCTCACCGGTCTGCAGCAATTCTTCCACGCGTACGAGGTCGAAATCCACCTCGGGTCTGGGATTTCCCCTGCTCTGAGGAATACCGTTCATTAACGGCCGCATGACTGTTTCATCCGCAGCAGCAATCGTGCTGTAGCCCAGCTCCTCCATGGCCACCTCATTCATCACCGGGCTTTGACCGGCGCTCTTATCAAGCCGCAGAACGTTATTTTGCCTTGCCCAACCGTCCTGAGGATTTCTGAACTCATTGTTTTGGACAATCGCAGTTTTCAGGGCATTTTTAACAAAAGCGGACCGTTCCTCCGGAGGGATCTGCGAAAGAACCCTCCAGAGCTCAAAATCTTCATTTTCAGAAATGTAAAGTACAAGATGACCTGTTGTTTTCATTATTCAACATTTACTTTCCTGGTAAGATTATTGACCAGGTTTGCGGCCATAATCCGGAAACCTGCTGCATTTCCAAACTGAGGATCGTCAATCAGAACCTTATTTTCCAGATTCAGATATTCGAAGATCATTTCCCCGACTTTACCGGCAACAAGAATTGTATGAATCCTGCCGGCCATCGGTTTCAGCGTCTTCATAATTTCCCTGGAAATATCGGCGGCCAGCTGGGCCAGCATCTTCTTCATGACAGGATTAAGGTCAATTGCTCCGTTATTCCACGGATATAATCCTTTATTCACTCTGAAAATTTTATCAAGTTCCTTGTCATCCGTCTCGATCGGGTTGGTATGGTCCATGGTCATTTCTTTGAGTTTTTCGGCTACGCCGGCATACGCCCATTGCAGCCCCTTCTCAATGCTGAATGAATTCGGTGGATCAAGCATAATGCCATCGTAAAATGTGGCAATATCCGTCGTTCTGAAACCGGGATCTATGACAACAACATAACCGCCGAAAAGCTTCGGATTGGTCGGTTTGCCGTCTTCAGTCAGTGTCTCCTTGATGAATACGCCGTAACTTTGAGGCAGCACTCTCGAACGGAGAATGTTCATACTGCGCGTTTGTCCCTTGAATGTGCCGGACAGAAAAGTCACAGAAAAAGAACCCTTTAATTCCGCCTCGTATTTGTCTTTCAGAGAGGCGTAGAATTTGACAGGAACCCCGGTTCCGAGATAGATGTTCGTCTTAGGATAAGGCTGGGCCAAAGCTAAGCCCACGATCAGCAAAGACATCGCTTCTTCATCCGTAGATTTATCTTCATCCCAGCAATAATGAGCTTCTTTGGGATTCAGACTCTCGGCCAGGCTTCCCATAAAATAATGCCGTTCTACGCCGCTGGAATTATTTCTGACAATGACATCAAGAGAAGCGATTTGTTTATCGAGATCCGATCCTTTTTCAAGCTCAGTTCTGCCCAAGGTTGAGAAAATTCTCTCATTACCATTACAGATGACTGCAGGAAATAATATCTTCGTATCGCCAATATCGAGCTTTATGGCGCCAAAACCAGGATCTGCACCAGCAACCAGTATGTCGTTTTCGAACACGTGCTTTCCTCCCTATTCTACAAAAAATATGAATTTCCAAAATAATTCTATCATTCTATTCATTGTATATCAAAACAAAGTTCTTGGGAAGATTTTAAACGCTCCATTTTCTTGATTTTTTTGGTAATCACATGGCATTTTCATCATAACTTTCAGAAAATCGAGAATAAATTGCCTGGACAAGGAAAAAATTAATAGAGATATGGACCGAAAGGAGCGCAAGCCATTGCTGATCGGTATTGTTCGAACGATTATCCTCTATTTGATTATTGTCCTCGTCTTAAGAGTCATGGGCAAAAGACAAATTGGTCAGCTCCAGCCTTTTGAGCTTGTTATTATTCTGATGATTTCCGAACTTGCCGTTATCCCGAGTCAGGATTCTGGTATTCCGCTGGTGGCGGGCTTATTTCCGGTCCTGATCCTGCTTCTGCTCGGTCTGGCCATTTCGGAGATCGCTTTAAAGAGTGAAAAAGCCCGCGGTATTATCTGCGGTACACCGACCATTCTGATCAATAAGGGGCAAATCCTTGAAGGAGAACTCAGAAAACTCCGCTACAACCTCAGTGATCTGCTTGAACAGCTCCGGTCGAAAAATCTGCCGAACATCGCCGATGTTGAATATGCGATTTTAGAAACCAACGGTCAGCTTAGTGTTATCCCCAAAATAGGCAAACGTCCGGTGAATACGCAGGATTTGAAGCTGCAGATAACAGCTGAAGGTCTGCCTTTAGCCTTGATCATGGACGGTAAGCTCCAGCAAAAGAATCTGGAGAAATCCGGTGTCAATATTCAATGGCTGAATAAGGAACTGACCAAAGCAAATGTTCCCGATATTAAGAAGGTGTTTTTTGCGAGCATCGACTCCCAGCGCAAGCTCTATATTCAGCAAAAAGCAGACCCAAACAAATAATCCCAAACAAATATTCTCTTTTGAAAAGGAGGAGACAGCATGCGTTCGACGCTCACCATTATCCTGGGTTTCGTGATTCTAATCGGATCGACCTTGTGGGTTGCCGACAGGATCGATTCTACTTCCGGCGCTGTGCTGGATAATCTGAATCAGGTCGAGCTTCTGATCGCCTCTGAGAAATGGGACGAAGCCTCCTTAAAGATACAGCAAACTTATGACCATTGGACCAAACTGCACGATTGGTGGTCCATTTTTCTCAATCACAGTATCCTGAACAATATAGAAATCTCCTACAAACGCCTTTCCCAATACGTTAAGTACAAAGAAAAAAGCCATTCCATGGCTGAATTGAATACCCTGACTTTCCTGTTGCAGGAGGTCCCAAAATCAGAAACGCTGAAGTTAAATAACATTTTGTAAAAGTTAAGCAGGATCAGGCTTGTTCAAAACTGCGGGGCTGACAATATGAACTGGCGTAGCTTTTTCCGGAAGTATGTCCGGATCATCTCCATCAATGAATTATTTGCGCTTAGCGGACAGGTTGCCTACTACATCATCCTGTCCTTTTTCCCGTTTGTTATTTTTCTTCTGACCCTGGTCGGTTTTCTGAACATCAGCAATGCTGAGTTTTTCAGCAGTTTTAAGTTCCTGCTGCCTGCAGAAACCGTCCAAATGGTTGAAACCATTGTCAATGAGGTCTTCGGCGTCCGCAGCAGCCCTGCTTTGCTTATCGTAAGCATGCTTGGGGCTCTGTGGGCATCTTTGAATGGTATCAACGCCTTGATGAGAGGAGCCGGCAAAGCCTACGGTCTTCAGGAAACCTGGTCGTTTTTTCGTTTGAAACTTTCGGCTTTGCTTTTTTTTGTTATCGTTGCGCTGGCTGTCGTCGGTTCATTCCTGGTATTAATCTTCGGCCAAAAACTGGCCAATATTTTTGTCTATCTTTTAGGGCCGGACAACATCTTTCCACTCATTTGGCAGAACCTTCGCCTGCTTATCCAGTTTATTTTTCTGATTATGATCTTCATCCTGCTGAATATCATCGCAACCCACAACAAATATCCGATCCGCAGTTACTTTGCCGGTTCGTTATTTTCCGCAGGCGGATGGATCATTATTTCGATGGTTTTTGCCTATTACGTGAATCATTTCAACAGCTATACCCTGGCCTACGGAAGCATTGCGGGCATCATCCTTCTTTTGTTGTGGCTGTACTGGAGCTGTGTTATACTGCTGCTCGGCAGCGCGTTGAATGCTGTATTCATTGACAGGACTAATTAAGCCCGGAAAAATCCAGCGTTGCAAAATAATCGTCAATGGTTTCGGCTCTTCTGATCATCTCAACCCGGCCGTCAGGTTTCAGAAGAAGTTCTTTGGATCTGAGCTTGCCGTTATAATTGAATCCCATGGCATGTCCATGTGCGCCCGTATCGTGAATCACCACAAGATCCCCGATATCTATTTTGGGCAAAATCCTGTCTACCGCAAATTTATCGTTGTTCTCACAAAGCCCTCCGGTCACATCATACTGATGGTCCGGTATCAACTGTTCTTTCCCGACAACCGTGATATGATGATAAGCGCCGTAAATCCCCGGACGCATCAGATCAGCCATGCTGGCATCAAGTCCGATATAGTTCTTATAGATTTCTTTTTTATGAAGCGTTCTGGCAACCACATAACCGTAAGGTCCTGTAATCATCCGCCCGCACTCCATGGCTACCTTCAACGGGTCCAGTCCGGACGGAATAAGCAGTTGTTCGTAAACCTGTTTGATCCGTTTCCCGACATATTCCAGATTTACAGGATCTTGACCCAGCCGGTACGGAATTCCGATCCCACCGCCAAGGTTAATGATTTCAATCCGGATACCGAGCTTTTCTTTCAGCTCCACCGCCAGTTCGAACATCATCCGGGCCGTCTCGACAAAAAACTCCGGATCAAGTTCATTGGAAATCACCATGGTATGAATACCGAATCTTTTGGCACCGAGACTTCTGACTTTGGCATACGCTTCAAAAAGCTGCTCTCTTGTCAGTCCGTATTTGGCATCTTCAGGTTTTCCGATAATCGTATTGCCCTCGCGCAGCGGACCGGGGTTATAGCGGAAAGAGATCATTTCAGGTATTCCGGCTTCTCTGTCCAGAAAATCGATATGGGTGATATCGTCCAGATTGATGATCGCTCCGAGGTCCCTGGCCTTGCAGAATTCGGCTGCCGGCGTATCATTGGAGGAGAATACGATGTTTTCCCCTTTCAACCCGGCCTTCTCGGCCAAAATAAGTTCTGGAAGAGAACTGCAGTCCGCGCCGGTGCCCTCTTCGGCTAAAATTTTTAAGATATACGGATTAGGCGTCGCCTTTACCGCAAAATATTCTTTAAAGCCTGGATTCCAGGCAAAGGCAGCCTGAAGCCTGCGTACGTTCTCCCGGATTGCTTTTTCATCATAAATATGAAAAGGCGTTCCATACTCCTGGGCAATTCTTTCAATTTCCTGACTGGAAAAAGGCAGTGATTTATTCGACATGGTCGCATCCTCCTCATTTCTCATACACTAAAAAGGTTTACGGACACTACCCGTAAACCTGAAAAATCCTATTTTACCGGCATATCAAACACCGGAATTTGAAAGGTTCCGAATAGCGCTTCATTCCGTTTCAGAATGACAGTTTTATACTCTTTCAGTATAAACCCAGCCGGACTCTTGGCCATCATCCGGCTTCGGCAGTGTTTCCTTTCTTTATTCGTCATCGACTGGCATCTCAGAATCATTACTCTTAAGCACTGCGCCTCTATCCCTAAATATTCAATTCGTTCAATTATTTTAGCATATACGACAAAAAAAGACAACTTTTCCGATCAGAATCATTGAGATTGTTTTACCACTCAACCAATATAGCACCTGAAGTAAGTCCTCCACCAAAGGCTACGAAAATAAGCAAGTCTCCTCTGCAGATTTTATTATTGCTGACAACTTCATCAAGTGCAATTGGAATAGTAGCCGACAATTTGGTTTATGATCTAAATCCTCAGAATTCGAGGGATTAAAAAATATCCCAAACATTAGCTTTGGGATATTTTCAAACTGATTAGACATTTTCTGACCGTTCTTCCTCAAAATACGTTGAAGCTTCCTCTTCCTCTTCTTCTGCCGTATGCTCCAGCGGCGGGAGATCCTGAATAGATTTCAGGCCAAAGTGGATAAGAAAATCTTCAGTTGTCCCGTAAAGGATCGGGCGTCCCGGACCATCCTTCCGTCCCAAGTCTTTGACCAGTCCTCTTTCAACCAGCGTGGCCAGCGCCCGGTCGGATTGGACGCCGCGGATAAAATCAATTTCGCCGCGGGTAATCGGCTGCTTGTAAGCAATAATCGACAGGACTTCCAGCGCTGCATTCGACAGCACCTGAGAAGGCTGTTTGTATAAGACCTCGATATAACCGGCAAGTTCAGGCTTTGTTCCAAGCCGGAAACCCTGTTCCAGCTCGATAATCACCAGACCACTCGCGGGATCTTCATATCTGTCCTTTAGAACCTGCAGAAATTCAGGCACATGATCGACCGGTATCTCCAGTATCTCTGCAATCTTCGTCATGCTCAGCGGTTCCTTAGCCACAAAAAGCAAAGCTTCCAGGGCAGCAATCTCCGTATCCTGAAACAGCATCATCCCAATTCCTCATTTCGAAAGTCCCAAGCTTTTTCGGTTGGAACCAAAAATATTTCATTGGCCTCCTTGCTTTGCTCCGCCCTGACTTTTCCTTCTTTGAGCAGCTCAAGCAAGGCAATAAAGGCTACTACAATTTCTACTCTCGACCCGTATCTTAGAAGCTGACTGAACTTCAACCCTCTGGGATGCAGGATCATTCTGCGCATGATGTCGCTCGTCATCATCTCCACAGGGATTTCCTCGATCTGCACATACTGGATATCCTCACCTTTTTCAACCCGCTCCAGAACAGCTTGAAATGCCTTGAACAAATCCTCCATGACAATGCCCTGCAAAGGGTTCGGCGGCGGGATCCTGGAAAGGATCTCTTCCAGATCGATTTCCCGAAAATATCTGCTGCCCAGCGTTTCGTCCCTCGAGCTCAAAAACGAGGCAATACTTTTAAAAGCCCTGTAGGTGACAAGCCTTTCCACAAGGTCTTGTTTCATCTCTTCTTCCAGCAACAGCTCCTCTTCGGTCTTTTGCGGTTTTGGCAGCAGCTGCCGTGATTTCAGATACAACAAATGGGCCGCCAGCACCAGAAATTCCGAAGTCACTTCCATATCCAGCGCTTCTAATTTGCGGACAGTAGCGATGAATTGATCGGCAATAAGCGCGATAGGAATATCATAAATATCAACTTTATGCTCCTGGATCAGATGAAGGAGTAAATCCAGAGGGCCTTGAAAATTGGGAATTTTAATATAAGGTTTATGTTTTAGCGCATCATCCATCAGATTCCCAGCGCTGACCGGACTTCCGCCATGGTTGCCGCAGCGGTGATTCCGGCTTTTTCGGCGCCCTCCTGCAGTACTTTTTCAACCTTGCCGTCTTCATCCCAGAATAATCTTCTTTCCCGGTAGGGGGCAAGCACTTTATCGATGTTCTCGGCCAGATACTTCTTACAGGCGACGCAGCCGATCTTGCCGGCGCAGCATTCTTCTTCGACCCGGTTCACATCCGGCGTATAAATATGATGAAACTTGGAAACCACACAGACTTCCGGATGTCCCGGGTCGTCCTTGCGGAGGCGCTCGGGATCCGTGATCATCTGTCTGACCCTGATATTGATTTCTTCCGTTGAGGCTGTAAGCGAGATCGCGTTGTTATAGCTTTTGCTCATTTTTCGGCCGTCAACACCCGGCAGCAGCGGCACTTTGCCGATAAGGGCCTGCGGTTCGGGAAAAACGTTCCCATACAGGTAATTAAAGCGGCGTCCGACTTCCCGGCAAAGTTCGATATGCGGAATCTGATCTTCTCCTACCGGGACGGCTTTGGCCTTGTAGACGAGAATATCCGCCGCCTGCAGTAAAGGATAACCGAGAAAACCATACGTATGCAGGTCTTTGCCTTCATTCCCGAGCTGCTGGAGCTGATCCTTATACGTCGGCACTCTTTCCAGCCACGAAATCGGCGTGAACATGGAGAACAAAAGGTGAAGTTCCGCATGTTCCTTGACCTGGGATTGAATGAACACCGCGCTCTTTTCGGGATCAATGCCGATACTCAGCCAGTCCAGGGCCATTTCTCGGATGAAAGCCTTAAGGTCAAGCTTATCTTCATAACCAGTGGTCAGCGCATGCCAGTCGACAATGCCAAAATAGCATTCATATTCATCCTGGAGCGCAGCCCAGTTCTGCAGAACGCTTAAATGTCCTATATGCAGCGAACCTGTCGGCCGCATACCGCTAAAAATTCTGTTTCTCAAAGTCATTTCTCCCTTCAGGATTTTACAATTCATAAAAATCTATGATCTATTGGTTTATTATCTACGCAATCAGCTCTGTCATTTTTTTCGAGCAGGATTTGGAGATACCTTTTTTCTTCATCCGGAGTCCGAATTTTTCCTTCGAGCCAGGCCAGCCGAATCTGTTTCAGGATGCTGCCGATTTCCGGTCCTTCCCTGACGCCTAATTGCCGCAGATCTTTTCCGGTTGTTTTCATCTGGATTCCATCGCGCAGCAAACGGTATTTTTTCAGAGAATCCGTATAGGCATCATCACTGCCAAGAATATTAAACAACAATAACGGAACTCCTGCAAGTAATTCATCAACGTTTTTCAGATCGGTAAGATCTTCCAGTTTTAAGGCTTGCTTCAGCCGCAGATATTCCAGCGTAATCTTTTTGAGCGATTTATGTAAGGCCAGTCTGTCCAAAACAGCGGAAATCTCTGTACTGTCCAGATTTTTCAGGCTGATGAGCCATCGTTCGGTCAACGACCTTTGCTCACCGACGGACTCCGCCTCCTCAAAGTTCCAGGCATAATCCGCTTTAAACCAGGCTTTGAAAACACCGGTCCGTATTAATTCGCGGCCCATGTACTGAAATTTGGCTTCCTTATAGATCAGGATCAGTTCTTCCGTAAAGCGGTCCGCGCTGATTTTGGCAAAAACATCTTCTTTTAAGGCGATCGGTATCGCATCCGCCGTCACCTTGGCAAGCTTGAACGCATACCGAACTGCAAACTTTATGGCTCTGAGCATCCGGGTAGGATCGTCAATAAAGCTGAGGTTATGCAAGAAACGAATTTCCTTTTGCTGCAGGTCACGAAAACCGCCATAATAATCAATGATATCGCCAAAACTGTCTTCGTTCAAACATAAAGCCATGGCATTAATGGTGAAATCTCTCCGGAGCAAATCCTCTCTGAGGGTTGACTCCTCCACAACCGGCAAAGCTCCGGGAAAATCATAATCCTCCCGGCGGGTTGAAGCAATGTCCAAATGCGTGCCGTTGCTAAACATCAGACTCGCTGTGCCAAAGGAGTGATGCAAGACCAATTTATCGCAAGCCAGTTTCTTACTTAGGATCTTGCCCAGTTCAATCCCGTTGCCTTCGACAACAATATCCAGATCATGGTTCGGCATATTCATCAGTAAATCTCTGACAAAACCGCCAACCAGATAGACCTGGTTCCCCATTTCCGAAGCGGCTTCCCGAATTGCCGCCAGATCATCCTGAATGTACTGGGGAAGCTCTGCAATATGCCGCAGGATTTCTTCCCGTCTGGCTATGCTTCTGTCTCTGGCAAGCTCATTTAAGGTCGGTACGACGCTGCCATAAATGAGCCGCATCACATCGGATCTCGACACAATACCGGTAAGGATCTCGTTTTCCACCACCGGGATTCTGCCGATATCATGTAAAACCATCAGCTTCTGGACTTCTTCCCAACTTAAATCCGGCTGGACCGTAATCACGTCCCGGGTCATAAATCCCTTAACCGGAGCGTGCTGCAGCCCGTGTTTCAGGGCCTTGTCCACGTCCCTGCGCGAGATGATCCCGACAAGTTTTTCAGCCTGGACAACAGGCAGGCCGGTATGCCCGTACTTTAGAAGCATCTTGCCTACCTCTTCGATCGAGGTATCCGGGAAAACCGTTTTAACAGGATAACTCATAATGTCGCGTATCGTCGTTGGTTTCTCTGCCCTCAGCTTGATTTCTTCTCGTAACAGCCTGAGGATGCTGTCGATATTGCCATTTTTGATTACGGCTGAAGCGGCTTTTTCATGACCTCCGCCACCAAAAGCCTGAACAATTTCATTGAGCGGCAGGCTGCTGCCTCCTCTTGCTCTTCCGACAAGATAGACCCTGTCTTCCATCTTCACGACGAGGAAAAAGATCTCCGCATTCTCAAATTCACCGATCCGGTGAGCAAGCAAAGCCAGCCCTGAAAAATATTCCTTGCTTTCGGCATAGGAGATAAAAACCGGCATTTCGTTATATTTTTCGATCATGCCGTTATCCAGTAACTGCTGGAATAAGTCCTTTTGCTCCGAGGTAAGCGGTCTCTGCAGATACTCCGCCATGACGGCAAGCTCGGCCCCTTCTTCCAAAAGATAGGCGGCTGCCAGCAGATCCCTCGGTGTTGTGTTGGCAAAAAGCAGGCTCCCGGTGTCATCATAAATCCCCAGAGCCATTAACGTCGCATCAAAACTGGTCAGGTTAATGCCTCTTTGCTGAATCTGTTCCACCAGAATCGTTGTACAGGCCCCAACCATTTCAACCGTCCGGTCCCGGCCATCCGGTTCAAGGACAGGATGATGGTCAATGATCTCAATCGGGATGGTCCGAAGCCGGTCCATAAGATTTTTATTGCCGATGGACCGTTCGATTTCCTGTGTATCCACGAGAATGATCTTTTCTACCTTGTCCACGTCAATATCTTTGAAGCGGTAGTAGGGCAACTGTTCTTTGGCCAGCGATAAAAACTCCTGTACATAAGAACCGTATTTGCCGTCGATCACCAATACGGCTTCCGGACATAGCTTTTGCGCTGCGGCCATCGCTGCAAGCGCATCAAAATCGAGAAATTGATGTGACAGGATAATGATCATCGCTGATTCTCCATCCATACCCTTTTCGCCGATAAATCCCGAACGTCTTTACTGCTCAGCAGCCTTATTTATCTCACCCATTACCGCGTCAATCTCATTCTGCGTCATTCCTTCTTTTTTCAGCCGATGATCAATCGCATCGACCCAAAATCCGCATTTGGCAGCCATTTTTTTGAAGGCTTTCCCATTCACTTTGCTTCTCTGGGCACGAGATTCGGCGTTTCCCTGAACGATACTGCAGATATACCTGGCTTTCAAGCAGGCAGCCTGGTCCATCTCGTTATACGTTTTGTTCAGCTGTTCAATCACACTGGTATAATAGGTCTTGAATTCTTCGAAAGCAATCTCTGTCTCCATTTGAAGGTATTCCTTCAATTTGGCCATTTTTTCGTCCATTGTACCCTCCTGTATCTCCTCTTCAATCGGAGCGATCTTTTTGATTGGAATTCCTCCATATATTATATCAGTTTATTATATAAGAAAATAAAGAATTTGGAAAATATAAATATTTGTCCTGCTCGCCTCATACTTGTTGATTAATTTGCCAAGAATGTCATAATGTATGAGGAAAAAGTTTACTGTCCAAAGACGAAGGAGGCCTCTCAACTATGGAATTCACACCTGCCATGACACTGTCTGTCATCATCTTTGCGGCTGCCTATCTGCTCATCGTGACTGAAAAGATTGACAGAGTGATCATCGCGCTCGGCGGCGGTGTCCTGATGGCGCTTACGGGGCTTTTAGACCAGGAGAATCCTTACGAAGCCATCGACTTTAACACCCTTGCCCTGCTGATCAGCATGATGGTGATCGTCATGATTACCCAGCGCACCGGTGTGTTCGAATTTCTGGCCATTAAAGTTGTCAAGCTGGCCAAGGGAGAACCCTGGAAAGTGTTGGTGTACCTTTCCTTCATCACAGCGGTCGCTTCAGCCTTCCTGGACAATGTAACCACAATCCTGTTGATTCTCCCGATCACGCTGGATGTCACAAAAGACCTTAAGATAAAGCCCATCCCGTTCGTCATCAGCCAGATCTTTGCCTCGAACATCGGCGGCACGGCGACCCTGATTGGCGACCCGCCAAATATCATGATCGGGACAAAGGCGGGCTTAAGCTTTATGGATTTTGTTATTAATGTTGCACCAATCATTGTTCCTATCCTGCTCGTCACGATTGGAGCATTTCTGCTGGTCTATAAAAAATATCTCCATACAAAAGAAGAGAACAAAAAAAAGGTCCTGCTGTTCAACGAATACGAAGCACTCAAGGATAAGAAGCTCCTTACTAAATGCCTCATCGTACTGAGCCTGACCATCCTGGGCTTTATCCTGCATGGCGTTTTAAATTATCCGTCTTCGGTCGTAGCCATGACCGGGGCAGTCCTTCTTCTGCTGATTTCCAAAGTCAAACCGGAGAAAGTATTGAAAGAAGTCGAGTGGAAAACGATCTTCTTCTTTGCCGGTCTTTTTATGCTGGTGGGCGGTCTGGAACGGGCCGGAGTTTTGGAAGTGCTCGCAAAAAGCATCGTTCAGCAAACCAACGGTGACATGTTTTTACTCGGAATGGCCGTTCTCTGGGTTTCCGCGATCGCTTCGGCCTTTGTTGACAACATCCCGTTTACCGCGACCATGATCCCGCTGATTCAGGAAGTCGGCGTGCTGACCGGAATGGATATTACACCGTTATGGTGGGCGCTCTCACTGGGGGCCTGTCTGGGCGGAAACGGCACCATTATCGGGGCAAGTGCCAATGTTGTGGCTTCCGGCATGGCCGAGGAAGCAGGATATAAAATAACCTTCGGCCAGTACTTTAAAGTCTGCTTCCCCATAATGCTGATCACCGTCGCCATCAGTACGGTTTACCTTGTTCTGCGCTATTTGATTTAGCCCAGAACGCCATGCAAGAATTCTTTCCCTGCATGGCGTTGACCCCACCGGTACCTTTTTTATAAATCATTGAAATTCTCATCGGCTTAATAGAACCAAATAAATACGTCTCTTCCTTGTCTACACAAATACCTTTATCATCAGTGTTATAGGAGTCCACCCTTTCGTATTTATTTTTAACTGAGAATGTTAATTGGTTCATAAGGATCGGTAGAAAAGAGGAAGATATGTTGGTCTTTTCCACTGATTTCTGATTTGAATATTTAATATCGAAGCAAAATATTGGGGGTAATTAGCATTTCCATATTAATATGTTGCCGTAGGAGAATACGCCGTAGCAGTTTCCAGCAAATTTCCAGAAGAATTATAAACTTTAGCTGTAGCAGATACCCGATAGGTTCCGCTGACAACATAATAGTTTTGTAATATTGTCGTGCCAGACATCCCAACTCCCGATGACGTCCAGGTTTTAATTGCACTCCAGCTACTGCCGGTAAATTTCTGCAATTGTACCGTTAAATCTACACGATTGGTACCGGAGTAAAGAGTAGCTTTACCCAAACAAGCCGCTTTCCCTGATGAATCAATCTCAAGACCTACATTTAGTTGTAAAATGTAAGTAAATAAAGGGCTTACCGTTCCTGATCCTTGTGTACTTACGCTTTTTCCATCAATAGCGGCATAAGCCGGAACTGCAGAAAAAATAGCCATAAGTACAATTAGACTCATACAGATTATTTTTTTCATAAATAAAAAACCTCCTTTGTAATATCTTCCATTTACGAAAGACAACAAAGAAGGTTTTTTGCAACAAATTTTTACAATTTAATTAATATATTTTACTTCCTCAGCAATCTTTTGCGCAGTATCCTGATCCGTCGATGCATTCACCGTAAATATATGGCCTTCCATTTGCCATACTATTGTAACCGTGGAGTTTTTCACCGTAAGCGTCCCTTTGTGGCCGTTTATACTGATTTCTTTAAAGACGGATGCATTTTCCGTGTCCACTTGGGCTATGCTGCCTTCAGTTAACTCCGAATAAACAATAAACATATCCTGTTGATTTTTAAATATAATTTCTTTGTACATTTCACTATTGGAAGAGTTAGTGACTTTGTATCCTTCCGGTATATATGTCGGAATATAGGCATTGGTCCAGTTGACAACCGGTCCGCCGTTGCCCGATACATTGCCAGTTTCATTTACCTGATAAGATGTATATTTCGGCTGAATATCCATGAAAAAGTTCAATACTTTGACTCTAATCGCTTGTACGCTGGCTACGGTGGTAAACAATAGAATAATAACAATCAGCATAGCTACCGCAGACCTATTCAAGATCCTGAAAGTTTTTTGCCTTAACGCATAAGCCTTCTTCTTTTTCAAGATATTATCCAATTGAGCTCTGAACTTTTGAACAGCTTCCTCCGATGGAACAAATGCGGGATCATTTTTCAGCTTTTCTCTTTCTTCCAGTAAAGCTTTTCCTTCTTTTTCCGCAGTCTCGTACATAACCAGCCTGAACAAACTGTCTTCATAT
Source organism: Dehalobacter sp. CP (assembly GCA_009910795.1). The sequence goes on from VMEE01000085.1 coordinate 57,876, forward strand.
TCCTCATAAAGTTTCTTCTGCATTGATTGTGAGTGCTTATTCACCATGTTATACCACCTCCTTTTTGATCAGTTTTTGGGCTTTTCTCCTTGCCCTGGTTAAATACTGCCGGACACTGCCCGGTTTAATTCCCAAAATTTCTGCGAGTTCTTCATTATTCATTTCTAAGATATATTTGAAATATAACAGATCTTTTTCTTTTTCGGGAAGTCTTAAAATGGTTTCGTTCATCTCCGATGCCTCTTCCTGACTAATGATCATGCCCTCCACACCGCCTTTAAGGTCGATAACCGTTTCGGCAAGGTCTGCGTCCTCCCCATAATACATATGCTTTTTTTCCACATCGCGATGTTTAATAAAATTGATTGCCACGCTCCTGGAAGTATAGACAATATAAGCAGCTGTTTTGCAACTTTCAAATGTACGCAGTAAGGGAATTTTACCGATAAGTTTGAGAAAAGTATCATCAATCAGGTCTTCCACAATATTCGTATCATGGGTGATATTATAAACGGTCTTCCGTACGAGGCCATAATAGTTTCGATATAAGTCCACCATATAATCCTTATCGTCATCATTTGTCAATGCTGTCATTATCATCATTATTATCAAAACACACTCCTTTGATAACAATAATAACATATTCTGGGTATCAGAAGACAAAGATAAGGAAAGAAATAAAATATATAAAAGACAATCATGAAGTATTTTTGCAGCATTTTTAATCGTTTTTTGATTTTGTGAATAAAGTAAATTATTACCATATTTTAAGGTTATCTGTATTGGTTAAGCTTACTTAAGGCAGCGGAAAGTTCCGCTGCCTTAGTCTTATACTAATAAGTTGTAGGCGGCAAATGGTAATAACTGTATTTGGCATTGTAGACTTGGTCAAAAAGACTTGAAACAGAAGTATAACCAATCCCGTATGCAGCCGTACCTGTTATGTGTGGAGTAAGAGTGAGTAGGCTACACTTAACTGGACAGTTTTCTTAAGGTCTTGTAAATTAAGATCAAAAGTAAAGAAGCGAATACAATGACCAAAAGAAAACGCAGATCCTTTTCCGGTGAATTCAAGAATCAAATGGTTCAGTTATATTTGAACGGCAAGCCAAGAGCCGAAATATCGAAGGAATATGACATATAATAAAATATTGTTGAACTTTAAGCAAGGTTTACAATTCCAGCATATTTATCTCTCGTTTCACTGTCAATATAGCCATTAAGTTGAGTTGTAACTAACGAATTATTTGATGCATTGTACAATTGAATTTTCAATTCTGGTTGGAACTAAGAGAACAGTCTGGCCGGATAAATTCCGGCTCTTAACAAGGGATACTCTGGGGTAGACTTGACCATGGGACCCCACGACGAATGCTTCAATGGCTCGTGGGATGTGGCTCAAATGATGTATTCCTTCTAGGTTAGCCCCATCCCATGCTTAAGGGTAGCATCAGTCGCCCCCATATCAAGTCTTGCTTTGGGGTCAAGATAATAACCAGAGACTCGTACCAAGCAGAATAAAATTTGCGAAGAATTATTGACAGTACCCATTGGTAGAACTGTAAAAGCCAAAATTTGTTGTAGTCATTTTACAAATATGGTCTTATATAATGTAAAAAAGATGACTCCTGAATTCAGAAATCATCTAATGATTGACTGATTGTTACTTTCCGCCTGTTAATTCAGTTGTCGTTGGTTCAATCCCCACAATCGGAATATTTATCCTGTTCCCATTGATATCTTCGTATACGACTGCAGCAATGTTTTCTTCAGACATATCTACACTAACCCCCGGCACTACTAAAAAGACTCCAGGTTCATACGTTTTATTTTTCTTTTCTGCGAGAGATTTCCGGAAAGATTCTGTCTGTTTATACCCAACATCCAATGAATAATCTATTCCGGCTTCTTCATCCTTAGTAACAATATTGTAGACTTTGCTGCTTGTTCCAAGCATTGCTACGATTGCCCTTTCGGCAGCATTGCTTTATACTATTTTTATCTTTTCAAAATTTACACTTCGTTTCCTTATGTTTAATAAACTAAGTTAACATAGTAAGCATATATATTACCTGTTCAAATCGAAATTTACAGTTCGATAACCCTTCGCGCCTTATCTTTAATTTTTTGATCATGGGTCACGATAATGACGGTTTTACCTTCGGTATTCAGAGAAAATAGAATATCCATAATGATTTGAGCGTTTTTGGCGTCCAGCGAGCCTGTTGGTTCGTCAGCTAAAATAATGTCACATTTTTTAAGAAATAGACGAGCCAACGCTACGCGCTGCTGCTCTCCGCCGGACAGGGTATACACCTTGCTATGCAGCTTACTTTCCAGCCCGACTCTTTCCAGCACTTCTTCAATCGTATAATTCATGCGGCTGTCCCGCCTGATCAACTCAAGGTTCTGTTTCACTGTTTTACTTTCGATCAGCGCAAAATTTTGAAATAGGAAACCGACAACAGAGCGAAAATACGCCAGTTTTTGCTTATTTGTCGTGTACTCGGTTCCGTTAATTCTTAAACTTCCGGCGTCAACCGGCTCGATTAAGCCAATCATGTTCAATAATGTGGTCTTTCCCGTTCCGCTGGCACCGGAAAAGCATACGAATTCCTGATCCTTAATCAGAAAACTATAATCTTGAAACAGAGTCAAACCATCAAATTTTTTGGTGATATTAATTCCTTCAATCATAATACCCTTCCTTTTAGAATGGCAGGTACATTGGCTTTTTCCACTGTACTTGCCTTCTTAGCAATAAATATTAACTCAACCGCCAGCAAAATGAGCCCTCCCCAGATGAAATCGGCACCTTCGGCAATCCCTAAAAGCTCTCTAAATAAAAACGCCAGGATGATGCTCACCAGAAAAACGACTAACGTGATAAGTATCAACCTCTTATTTCTGGCAAAGAGTGAGTATCCAAGTACTTTTTTCAGCGCCAGTTCCATTGCGTTGAACTGATACTCCAGTTTGATAATAAAACTGATCAGCGCGATTTCCAGAGCCAGCAAGAAGATCGATAAAATAACGACTAATTTCACATTGCGTAAGATAATCGCCCAATTGTGTTCATAGATATCCAGGGCATTGGATTTGACCCTGATTTGATCAGACAGCTGATACTCCGCGATGAACTGATTGAAGTCCTGTTCGGGGATATTGTACATCGTATCATAGGCATAGTACATATCGTTACCTGCCTGATATTCATCAATTTTTTGAAGCGTATTATTGAAAATTATGATCGGGTTCGCCATTGGTCGGCTTACGTACTTGTTCGGCTGATTATGAATGCCCACAAAACTCATGTCGCCGTCATATACTTTGGTTTTAACGCTTGAAAGAATTTTTTCTCCAAAAAAAGCAGTGATCATTTCTTTCGCAATAAAACATTCCTGAGAATCCTCCGATATGCCGGACGGGATCAGGATATAATAATCGTCGTCGGCGCTTTTGACCGTCGCTGTCAAGGCATTGCTTACTCTTGATATTTCTTCAAAGGCGTTTCTATTGATTAAGATAACAGGGTACGGGCTGCTGAAATTAGCTGTCAAATCGTTGTATTGCAAGGAATATTTTTGAAACCGTTTATAGAATTCTTGATTCATCATGCTTTCATCTGATATTGTTTTACCTAAGTGATTATTCACCCTGTAATTCAATTGATAGTAACTATAATCCTTATGTTCGGAGAAAAAATCATGCTGCTTATACATCAGATACCCTTGAGCTAGGATGGAGAAATTGCTGGACAAGACAATGAGGGTGAGTATGGTGGTTATGGTTTTCAGGATATAGTTGGCTGTAAGCAGTCCGCCGCCGGAGCGTCTGACGGCGATATCTTTTTTAAAGTTAACGCGCAAAATTGCCGCATTGATCAGGGTATTTACAATTATTAACACCAGAAAGGACAGGGCAAGGGCTTTAATTTTAAAAAGTACATTGGAATTGGATAATAGGCTTAATATGAACGGCAAGCTAAGGAAGGCACTGACCAGGATACCGATATCAGCCAAAGCATTTTTGCCAAAAACAGTTCGGACATCCTCCCCAAGGGTTATCCGCACCGTGATCTCCTTCTTCAGACTGATGATTTCATAAATCGTCAGCAGCAAGATCAAGCCAAAAACGATAGACCAAACCGCCGATAGATTCAGCCAAGTCTCTTTATCGGAACTGAACAATTTAGGGAGTCCGCCTCCGTATTTACCTACCAAGCTCGCTTTAAATAAGCGCATGGCTTTCAGTTGGGATTGATCGCCGATGTAATAACAGTCTTTGAACTTTTCCATCGTCTTAATCTTACTGAAATCCGCATATCTAACTTGTGTTTCTCCCATAAAAAGGCTGTTATGCTTTCCTTCAAGAATACCTTTGATTTGTAATGTTTTCAAAGCGTTGGGCGTGCCGAATACCGTGATCTCTTTTGCGTAGGCCGAGATAATCGTACTGTCCACAAAGAAGAAATCGACATCATACTCCTTTCCTGCATCGAGAAAATCCTGGATGACTTCTTTTTCCCCGATAGCAGCTTCTCGATTCACAAAATCAAATCCCGACTGGTAATAGGATTCTTGAAAGCCGTCCAGATAAAGAATGAACAATTCCCCATTAAAAATAAAGCCTATAGTGATTAACAAGTATATGACGATCACTTTTATTTTCTTCATAATACAGAAAACCCTTCTCTATTAGTTGTGGCAAATACGGGGCTAAAGAATGCCTCCATATCGTCATATCGTAACCAAACCTTTAAACTCACTTATATTATATCGAAAGTACATGAGCTTTCAATCTGATTGAATTGAAAGCTCATGTATTATTCAAATATTAAGCTTATTGTGCAATACTATAATAATTCACTGTGGTTCCGGAATGTTGTACTTCAAGATTCGAGTCTTCTCTTGCAACTACCATGGGTCCATTATGAGTCCCACTTCCGTTTTTAATTCTAGCGCAATGTATGCTTCCATCACTATAAGCATACGCAACATCTTCATTAATCAAGAAAGTATTAAATCCATAATCCAGTCTTTCCGTAGATCCTAAATAGGACTTTGTTGCATAATCCGTCCAAGGAGTAATGAAATAACTTGCTCCCGATCTACTCGCATTTACAAGAGTCGATTCTGCAAATGATGCGACAGGAAGCGCAAGGGATAAGCACAGAGATAAAGCAAGCAATACGGTTAATTTTTTTCTACTTTTTGTTTTCATGTGAACACCAATCCTTTCATCCTCTTTTTATAGTATCTGATGAGAGATCCTTTTAACGTAGACGGAGATCTTATATGGGCCATAGCCTGTCCACCTCCCTTTGTGACATAAACCTTTGGGAAGTAACATTAATCTCATAATTTCAGAGTTAATTTCTAAACAGGTCTTTTTTTCACTTTAATTGGCTTGCATTTTGATTTGAGATTAATGTTATTACAATTTACATTTTGTAATAATTTCCACATAATGTAAACCGTATTTACTACAGGTTATCCTAAAAAAACTCAATTTCAGATTGCCGAATATTACATTATTCCACGCCTTATTTCTTTATAATTCAACACTGCTTCCAATCGGGATTTTGCTCCAAGCTTTTCCAAAATGTTGCTGACATGATACTCCACTGTACGTTTCGAAATTCCCAAACTTGCGGCAATTTCCTTATTTCTTAAACCTTTTGCAATTAGAATGAGGATTTCAGATTCCCTCTCTGTTAGAACTTCTTGCGAATTATTCACATTTAAGGAAGCATTATGAAACAGAAATGGATCGGAATCATTCATTCTACTCCGTAAATGTGCAGGAATTGGCTTCAAATAAACCGAAAGGTTTTGGGATAAATACACCTCTCCCTTAATCGCTTTTCTGATGGCTGTAACTATTTCATTTTTTGTACAGTCTTTTAAGAGAAATCCTGCTAACCCTTGAACAAAAGATACTTCTATAAATTCTTCTGGGCTTTGCCCAGTAAGGATAATAATCTTTGTGTCAGGAAATTCTTTATTAATCCAGTCCATTATGTCGACACTGCAAACATCTGATAAATTGATATCCAACAACACAACATCCGGATAAGCTTTTTTTACTATTTCAAGACAATCCGCTGTATTTAGGGCGATACCCACAAATTCAATATCTGATTCCTGCAATAATAACGAGGCCATCCCTTCTGCAAAAAGTGTCTGCCTATCTGCGATCAATACCTCAATTTTTGAACGTTTCACTATTGTATCCTCCTAAAGAACAGTAAAAAAACTCAAAGAATAATAGTATTAGAATTGTGTTTTTTATTCACTTTATTTAATAGACAATCTAAGGCAACTTTTGCAACACTTTCTGTAGTCATTTTACAAATATGGTCTTTTATAATGTAAAAAAGATGACTCCTGAATTCAGAGATCATCTAATGATTGACTGATTGTTACTTTCCGGCCTGTTAATTCAGTTGTCGTTGGTGTAATGCCTACAGTTACTCAACATCCTTTTATTCCGGTCAGTATGACCGGTTGCCTTCCGGCGAGAACGGGGTTTGAGGCAGCGCTCACACACTTCACACGTAGTTACCACTCCCCTTGCACTTCCGCATCCCGATGGTCAACACTGAAATCCGGTTTGTCAAAATAATTGTATATAGTCCCGAAAGTAGCGTCAACATTAACCCACCTGTCCTCTTCCGGAATATAAACTTGATTCCAGGCATGATCGCCCCAGCTTGATCCGCTGTATCCCAGACCGGTAACCAGGCGGACCTTCAGGTCGACCGCCCGGCACATGGAGACATAGAGACACGCATAGTCGAAACAGACACCTCTGCGGGTATTGAATGCCATGACCGAACCCGAATCCATTCCGCTTAAATCTTTACTGAGCTGAGCCGCTTTCCGCTCATCATAGGTTAGGTTCCGGGTGATCCATTCGTAGATGAAATAGGCTTTTTGACGGCTGTTCTGTAAGCGTCGCCTGCCACCTGGCGTGCGGCGGCATCGATTTGCGGATCTGATTGAACGGCTTCATCCAGGGTTACCCCATTAAAATAGGTGATTACCCACCCCTTACTCTTCGTCGGATCGGAAACCGCATTTTGCCTGAAATAGTCATTGACCAGCACCGGTATCTTTTGTGCAAGATTGGAGTTCAGGACGGGAGAAACGGCATTTTTGTAGATAAACTGATAACCGCTCGAATCATTCATCATTCGGGTCAAAGGCTGGGAAGGAAAATAATAGGCATAGAAATTCAGCAGCAGTGCGGAAATAAAGACCATTACGGCAGTCCGGGGCAGCTGGACCAAAGCGCCGATTATACGTCTCAGCCCGCTTCCGGCAAGAATTAACAGCTTATACAAACCATTAGCCAGAGGGCTTAATACAGCATTGTAAACCGGACGGGTAATGAACCCGATCAGACCGCTGAGCAGCGAAGCGATCAGCGGGACGGCGACCATGTATATCAGTACATCCTTACCGGCCAGCAGTCCCCGGATCTGGTCGGGAATCCCATGATAGATCCGGGCAAATATGCCGTAATTATGCTGAAAGAAAATCCCTCTGGTCAGATAGATCGCAAGAAAAAGCGCCAATATAAACGCTAAGCCATCGCCCAATGACCGTAAGGATAATTGGATTTTTTCACGGGAAAATTCCGCAAAAGCCCCTATGAGTATGGGCAGCGCAAATATTGCAATCAAAATCAGCGTCAGAAAGTCTGCGTTAAACATGAAATACTCCTTCAACATTGCTTAGAAATTCTAAATTTCGACAAAATATCTCGCTTTCCTGCCTGGTTTATGGTTATTATTCCCACAGGCTGCATCATGTAGTCTTTTAAAAATCAGCCAAATTAACGGTGGCCGCAAGACCGCCGTTAATTTTTTACTTCAATAACCGAAGAATTTGTAGGCGCATACAAATTCTTTAAATTCAGAAATTTTGCCGTATGGAAGATTCACGTCAAAAGGCTTGGCAACATATCATGCTGGGAAAGGGAATAACCGGGGAGGACGTTAATCATGAAGACAAATCATATCACAGATGTAAGCGTAAGAACACCGGACATTATCGCTGGTGAAATAGTGGCAATCAAAGAGCAAACAAAAAAAATCCTGCTCGTCAGCGCCGTGGAAATAGGATATCGCCTCATGGAGGCCAAGGAAAAGATCCCTTATGGCGAATTTGTCGCATGGTTGGAGAATGCCGTGGAGTATTCAGAGAGCACGGCCTATAAACTCATGCGCATAGCTGAAGCGTACGGGCCCGATCTGTCCGGCACCGTCGACTCAGGCGCCACCGCCCCCGGCGTCAGCGAGAAAATAGAGCCGTTTGCTAAGCTGGGCTATACCCAGGCGTTCCTCCTCCTGGGGCTCCCGGCAGAGGAACGGGAGGAATTCATTACCCAATTTGATCTTGAGAACATGGCCATCCGCGAACTGCAGCAGGCGGTCAATGACAGGAAACAGGCCCTCGCTGAGAAAGAAGCGCTGCAGAAAGACCGTGACGCCCAAAAGAGCGCCATCTCCCAATTATCCAATGAGCTTGGCCAGGCGAAAAAAGAAGCCACGGATAACCTGCAAGCCGTATGGGCCGAGCAGGGAAATGTTTTGAAGCTGCAGCGGAAGCTTGACGTACTTGAAAATGAAAATGCAGCAGCCAAGCGCATCGCCGAAATAGAACTTGAAAGCAAGATCTTAAAGCTCAACCTGTCCATGACCCAGGCAGACGCCCGCTTCGTTCTGATAACCAAAGGATTCGACGATCTGTTTATCGCTATGAGCGAAATGGCCGCAGCGGACCCGAATGCTTTTAAGCTTTATTTAATTCATACCAACCAGTTTATATCAAAAATGTCGAAGAAGTTAAGGCGAATTGAGAAAGCTATTCCCGCAGCCCCTGAAGTTCCGGCAACTCCTGAAACTCCCGCCCCATGAGCGCTCTTAAAAAGCTGTCGGTCGGTGGACTTTTGTCCCACGATTGGCAGCTTTATTTCTTAAAATAAACAGCTCAGTTTTCGGAAATAACAAACTGAGTACTATTCAAAATATTGCCAAAGGCAAGATCCTCATTCCAAAATATTTGTTGAGTGAACTCGACTGGTTAGAACAAAGAGAAGATAAACAATAAAAAAATTAAACAATCTTCACATGTTCTACCAACATAGGTTCGTACATCATAATTGCATGATTTTCCGTGACAAAATCATCACCTATTTGATTATCATCAAGATCAAACACCTTACGTCTAATAATGTTGTGGCGCATGTAACCCCCCCCACCATTCCTGTGTGATCAAATGGTCACTTTCGTAAACCTCATATTTGGGGGTCAATGGTTGTTCACATCGCCATTCGCCTTCTAAATCCGATTCCCCTACCCTTATTAGAAGCTGATACCTGTATTGGGTATCGTTCTTTATTTGGAGATCTATATAATTGTAAACGATTGTGGCCCCACTTCCGAATGGTTGAGTTCGATTGGCGTCCGGGAATATGTCGTGTGTGTGACGCCATCGTTCCGTGCGCTATATTGGCTCATGCGGACACTTTAAATGGTTGTATTCTTGATAATTCATAGAATAGTGGCGATTTATAACCCAATGCTGAATGAAGCCTTCGGCAATTGTAGTAAATATTAATCCATTGCTTAAGTCCAATCTGA
>VMEE01000086.1 GCA_009910795.1 Dehalobacter sp. CP
ATTCCGTTTCAAGCCTGCCACCTTTTCTTTCCCTTTTCATGTTCCTTAGTATCCACCTAAATACGTCAAAGAAGACACCCGAGAGGTGCCTTCTTTTATGGTTCTATTCCATTTCTTTGTGGTTGGGTTGGTTGATTTTTTCCCGTTCTTGAATCAATGTGTCCAACGCAATGCACCCATATATATCTTCTTCGAAGTTATCCGAATACACCTTCAGTTCTTCTAATGTCAGCTCCTCGATTCCTTTTCCGCATTGCACACAATCCAATACCATTTTGCCGATAATTTCATGACACTGGCGGAAGGGAACACCCTTTCTTACCAAATAGTCCGCTGCATCGGTGGCATTCATGAACCCAGTTCTGGCGGCTTCTCGCATCACTTCTTTTTTGTAGGTCAAAGTGCCAAGCATTTCGGTAAAGATGGACAAGGAATCTCTTAACGTATCGGAAGCATCAAATACCGGCTCCTTATCCTCCTGCATGTCCTTATTATAGGCGAGAGGCAATCCCTTCATCACCGTCAACAGAGCCATCAAATCTCCATAGACTCTTCCGGTTTTCCCACGAATCAACTCCGCCATGTCGGGATTTTTTTTCTGGGGCATAATGCTGCTTCCCGTACTGTAGCCATCATCCATCTCCACAAAGTCGAACTCTTTACTGCTCCAGTATATCAGTTCTTCGCAAAACCTGGAAAGGTGCATCATCACCATGGAGGCACAAAATATGAACTCTAGGGCAAAATCTCGATCGCTGACTGCATCCATGGTGTTTTCACATAGTTGGCGAAAACCCAGCTCCTGCTGTACCCACTTCCTGTCGATGGGATATGCGGTTCCCGCCAGTGCGCAAGCTCCTAAGGGCAAGCAATCCGTTCGACCATAACAATCCGCCAGCCGATCCCGGTCTCTTTTCAGCATCTCCCGATAAGCTCCCAGATGCCAAGCCAAGGTAACTGGCTGGGCCCGTTGCATATGCGTATATCCCGGTAGTACCGTCTCCTTATGCTCTTCCATTTGCTTGGCCAATACTTGGTCCAGTCTTTCCAGCAAATCCAGATGTTCTACTAACTCTTCCTTTAGATAAAGTCTCAAATCCGTGGCCACTTGATCGTTTCGGCTTCGTGCGGTGTGCAATTTTTTACCGGTATCCCCAATCCTTTCCGTAAGGATGGTTTCCACCGCCATGTGAATATCTTCGTATTCCTTGGAAAAGCTTAGCTTTCCCATTTCTACATCGGTAAGTATCCCTTCCAGTCCTTCACGGATCGCATGGGCATCCGAAGCCGGAATGATGCCTTGTCTGCCCAACATCTCCACATGGGCAATACTGCCACGAATATCTTGCTTTACCATTCGTTGGTCCACTAAGATGGAAGCATTGAATTCATCAGCAGATGAAGTCGCCTCCTTTGAGAACCTTCCTTTCCAGAGTTTCATGTTCTTCTGCTCCTCCTTCACTGACCTGCTTCTGTATGGCTCGAATCTTTAAGGGCAAACTAAACAAGTTGATAAAGCCTTCTGCATCGCTCTGCTTATATACCTCATCCTTGCTAAAGGTGGCAAACTCTTCGCTGTATAATGAATGGGGTGAGCGGGTAGCTACTGCTGCAGCGGTACCCTTGTACAACTTCATACGAACATCGCCATCCACCAGCTCCTGGGTCTTGTCTACAAAAGCTTGAATGGCTTCCCGCAATGGAGTAAACCACAGCCCGTCATATACCAATTGTGCCCATTTCTGTGCCACAATATTCTTGTACTGCATGGTGTCTCTGTCTAATATAAGCTTTTCCAATGATTTATGAGCATGGAATAAAATAGTTCCTCCCGGAGTTTCGTACACTCCTCTGGATTTCATACCCACCAATCGATTTTCCACAATATCCACGGTTCCCACTCCATGGGCACTTCCAAGAGCGTTTAGCTCCAGCAAGAGATCTACCGGGCCCAACTCTTTCCCATTCACCTGGGTCGGAATTCCATTTTCAAAATGGATTTCAACGTATTCCGGCTCATCTGGTGCTTTTTCCGGAGGTACGCTGAGCACATGAATGTTGTCTTTATGTTGATTCCAAGGGTTCTCCAAATTCCCACCCTCATGACTCATGTGCCAGATATTTTCATCTCGACTATATATATTTTCTTCTGTCTGTTGAATTTGAACATGGTGGGCCTTGGCGTAGGCAATGCATTCCTCTCTAGATGTCAGTTCCCAAATACGCCACGGCGCAATAATCTTGATGGCCGGATTCAAGGCCTTCACTGTGGTTTCAAATCGAACCTGGTCATTTCCTTTTCCCGTGCAGCCATGAGCGATGACGAAGGCACCCTCCTCCTCGGCTACTTCCACCAGCTTTTGTGCCATCAGCGGTCGAGCCATAGAGGTCCCTAGAAGATAGTCGTCTTCGTAGATGGCTCCGGCCTTTAGTGTGGGCCATATGAAATCTGTAATGAAGGGCTCCTTTATATCTAGAACATAGGCCTTTGACGCACCCGTGTCAAGGGCCTTCTGTCTGATAGCTGAAAAATCCTCCTTTTGTCCGGCATCACAGCATACAGCGATGACATCATAATTATAGTTTTCCTTCAACCACGGGATAATAATGGACGTATCCAGCCCTCCCGAATAGGCTAATACGACTTTTTCCTTAGCCATTTACAGGCCTCCTTTCTTGGCTCGTCGCCAGATTCTGTTTCTTTTTTGCATCCTATTTTGCAAACAAAAATATAGTATCACTTTAAAAGCCGGATTACAACCCACCTTTTGTAATATTTAACAAATATTTGACCATTATTTTTATATTTTCGTTGATTTGTACCAAATTAAGCCACTTTCCCCCAAAATCTCTCCTAGTTTTCCCTTGACAGTAGACCCTGTTTCCCTTAGAATTAATGTGTTGCTTTCCATATTACTAGCAAACAAAATATGGGACTATGACGGAACCCAGTAGGCCTTGCCTAACATCCTTCCCGAGAGCCTGTCACACGGTGAGAGACAGGTGGTGAAACAAGGACCGAATATCACTCCGGAGTCTCGTTGCGAATGAAGGGGTCCGGTATCCATCGGACAACTAGGGTGGTACCGCGGTGAAAATCGTCCCTAGCGCAATCGCGTTAGGGATTTTAATTTGAAAGGAAAAGAATAGAATGTTTCAACATCTGACTGAAAAGCCCATTGCACAAGTACAATTGGACCAAGCGGCCAAATGGAAAGAAGAAAATCTGTTAGAAAAATGCATTACTACCAGAGATGGAATGCCTTCCTTCGTCTTTTATGAAGGCCCCCCCACCGCCAACGGTCATCCGGGAATTCATCATGTTATGGCAAGAACCCTGAAGGATTCCGTATGCCGGTATAAAACCATGCAAGGTTTTAGTGTTAAACGCAAAGCCGGGTGGGATACCCACGGACTCCCCGTGGAAATTGAAGTGGAAAAAGCCCTGAACATGTCTGGTAAACAAGATATCGAAAAGTATGGAATTCGAGAGTTCAATGAAAAATGCAAAGAATCCGTCTTCAAGTATGAGGGCCTCTGGCGACAAATGACGGAGAGGATGGGCTTTCTCATCGATATGGATGACCCCTATATCACACTAAATAATGACTATATTGAAAGCTGTTGGTGGATCATCCAGGAATTTTTCAAAGACGGCATGATATATGAAGGTCACAAAATTTTACCTTATTGTCCCCGATGCGGAACTGGCTTGGCTTCCCATGAAGTGGCCCAAGGATATAAGGATGTGAAGACTCTCACAGTAACCGTGAAATTTAAGCGAAAAGACCGGGATGAGTACTTCTTAGCATGGACTACTACCCCCTGGACTTTGGCATCCAACGTCGCTCTTACCGTAGGCGCCGATGTGGATTACGTAAAAGTAAAGGCACACGATGATGTAGAAAATGCCCCGGGGCAAGTTCTTTATGTGGCCAAAGCACTGGCTGACTCCATTATTGGCGAAGGAAAATATGACGTCATAGAGGAAATGAAAGGTTCCGACTTGGAATATATTGAGTATGAACAGCTGATGCCTTTCGTGACTCCCGACCCTGGGAAAAAGTCATTCTTCGTGACCTTGGCAGACTATGTAACAATCGAAGATGGGACTGGAATTGTCCATACCGCTCCCGCTTTTGGCGAAGACGACTACAACACCGGAAGAAAATATGATTTGGCGGTGATGAATCCTGTGAACGAAGAAGGGGAATACACGGATACTCCTTGGGCTGGACGCTTTGTCATGGATGAAGGTCTGGATGTAGATATATTGAAGTACTTATCGGAAAACAACAAAGTGTTTTCCAAGGAGAAGATCAATCATAATTATCCCCATTGTTGGAGATGCACCACACCCCTCATTTACTATGCAAAGCCCAGTTGGTATATCGAAATGACCCGTTTACGGGATCTCTTAGTATCCAATAACAACTCGGTGAATTGGTATCCGGACTTTGTGGGGGATAAGCGATTTGGAAACTGGCTGGAGGAAGTAAAGGACTGGGCCATCTCCAGAAATCGTTATTGGGGCACTCCGATTCCGATATGGCGTTGTGACTGTGGCCACTTGGAGTGTGTGGGAAGTCGTCAAGAATTAAAAGACAAAGCCCAAGAAGAAATTTCCATCGATATTGAACTCCATCGCCCTTATGTGGATGATGTACACTTAACCTGTCCCAAATGCGGAGGAACCATGGAGCGAATTCCCGAGGTCATGGATTGCTGGTTTGACTCCGGAGCCATGCCTTTTGCCCAATGGCATTATCCCTTTGAAAACAAAGAACGCTTTGATGAAGAATTGTTTCCAGCAGACTTCATATGCGAGGGGATTGACCAGACGAGAGGATGGTTCTATTCTCTCATGGCCATCTCCACCTTCATCAAAAAACAAGCGCCATACCGCAATGTATTGGTCAACGATTTAATTTTGGACAAAGAAGGCAAAAAGATGAGCAAATCAAAGGGGAACACAGTAGACCCGTTTGAAATGTTCGATAAGTATGGAGCGGATGCCACCCGTTGGTATTTATTGTACGTGTCTCCTGCCTGGTCTCCTACCAAGTTTGACGAAGAGGGATTAAAAGAAGTAAACAGTAAATTCTTCGGCACGTTACGCAATATATATAATTTCTTTGTGCTCTATTCCAACCAGGATGAAACAGATCCCAAAGCCATGACGGTCCCTTACCCACAAAGGCCGGAGTTGGACCGATGGATTCTCAGTAAATTCCATCGATTGATTCTGGAAGTTACCGAGGAAATGAATCGATACGATCATATGAAATCCGTACGAAAAATACAGGAATTTGTATCCGAGGACTTCTCAAACTGGTATATCCGCCGTGCACGGCGAAGATTCTACGGAGAGGAAATGTCCCTGGATAAACAAAGTGTCTACGCCACAACGTATGAGTTGTTGGTAGGGGTATGTCAATTGTCCGCACCCTTTGCCCCATTCCTTTCCGATGAAATATATACGAAGCTAACGGGGGAAGAGTCCGTACATATTTCCTTCTTCCCCAAAGGGAACCCGGAATTTTTGGACGATAATGTAGAAAAAAGAATGGACTTAATCCGGGACCTGGTGGGGTTGGGGCGAGGACCCCGGGAAAAGGAACGAATCAAGGTAAGGCAGCCTCTGCCAAAAATCCTGGTGGATGGCAAATACGAAGACTTAATTTCCGATTTAACAGACCTGATAAAGGAAGAATTGAACGTGAAGGATGTGGTCTTTGAAAAAGATTTGGATGGGTTTATGAATTTCCAGCTAAAACCAAATTTCAAAGTAGCCGGTCCGGCGCTGGGCGGAAAAATAAAAGATTTTTCTACCTACCTTCAGAACCAGAATGCTAAAGATTTGGTTCACCAGTTGGAAAGTCAGCAAGAAATGGAAATTTCTCTGGGAGGTGAAAGCCATTCCATCACAAAAGAATACTTGGATGTGCGCATTGATGCCAAAGAAGGTTTTTCGGTGGCAATGGAAAACAACCTTTTCACCATTTTAGACACCAACCTCACACCGGAATTGGTTCAGGAAGGTCTGGCTCGCGAATTGATTTCCAAGGTTCAACAAATGCGAAAACAAAAAGACTTTGAAATGATGGATCGAATCCATATATTGCTACATGCAGACCAAGAAGTATGGGATGCCGTAGCCGTACATCGAGAACACATCATGTCAGAAACATTAGCACTTGAGATCGTAGATTCGAAAGAATCTCTTAACCCCGCGGATATCAATGGCCGCCCCATCGGTTTGGACGTACAGCGCGTTTCATCATAAAAATACAAAAACCCTTTCAAGCATATGCTTGAAAGGGTTTTTATTTACGTCTTTACGTCTTTTTTTTCCAACTCTTTCAATTTATTTTCCATAAGTTCCATTTGTTTTTCCAAACGGCACAGCTCCAACATAATGGGATCTTCTATGTTGATCTGATCCACATCCTGGTTTCCTGTCTTTTCCCCGGCGGGGTCTGTGGCAAAGCCACAAATTATTTTTGCGGGGACTCCAACCGCCGTAGCATAAGGCGGCACCTCATTCAATACCACCGCTCCGGCGGCTACCTTGGCGTGATCTCCCACTTTAAAGGGTCCCAACACCTTTGCACCGGCTCCCACCAATACATCGTCTCCCAGGGTGGGATGTCTCTTGCCTTGAACGATTCCCGTACCACCCAGCGTAACCCCTTGGTACAAGGTGCAATAATCACCAATTTCCGTGGTTTCTCCAATCACCACACCGCTGCCATGGTCAATAAAAAGACCTCTTCCAATGGTAGCACCCGGATGAATTTCGATTCCGGTCAACCACCTTCCCAGCTGAGAAATGAATCTGGCTATGAAAAATCGCCGCCATTGGTAAAACCGATGCGCGATTCGATAAAACACCAACGCATGAAATCCCGAATAGAGAAATACCACTTCCAAGCTATTGCGGCAAGCCGGATCCCTCTTTTGAATGGATTTTAAATCCTCTCTTATTTTTCCCATATCTACTACCTATCCCTATACGTTTTCTTGAAACATCTTCGTCGATAAATATCGTTCCCCTGTGTCTGGAAGAAGTACCACCCAGGTGGTTCCTTTGTTTTCTGCAAGCTTTCCCACCTTAATGGCAGCGGCCAATGCGGCACCGGAAGAAATCCCTACCAGCAAGCCTTCCTCCCGTGCCATCATACGACCATATTTATAAGCTTCTTCTTCCGTAACCGGGATGACCCGATCCATCACATCCCGATTGAGGATCTCCGGAACGAACCCGGCTCCAATCCCTTGAATCCCATGAGGTCCGGCCTGACCCTTCCCC
>VMEE01000087.1 GCA_009910795.1 Dehalobacter sp. CP
AAGCTGAATTTTTCTGGGATTTCGTTACTTAGAGACGCTCAGATAAGCTTTCCTGGCAGTTTGGCGATAAGTTCTCGGCTTTTTCTCTTGTTTGCCGTTAGCACTGCGAAGGGTATCGATGATCTCTTCGAGTTTTTCCCTCGCTTCATTGAGCAAACCCAGATCAGTCAGATTTTTAATATCTGCCGGGATGCAGGTTGCATTCAGAATCAAGGTTCCTTGATTGCCTTGTGGTTCTTTCGGCTGTTCGGCTTCCTTTACTTTTGCGGAATCGACATTGCCAGAGCCGCCTTAATAATCGGTATGATTGTCGTGATCATCGTCATCTTTCTTTGATTCAGCGTCTTCAGTTACTTGAGCTGATGCCAATGCTCTGACAATACGCTCATTAATCTTATCCAAACGGTCTTTTTTAAACCGTTTACGAAACTTAACCAACGCTACTGGCGTAAAAACCGGAGTTAGTTGATATTCTTTTAAGCCGATGAAGTACTGTAGGTATGGATTTTCTGTTATCTGGTGCACCAATTCCCGGTCTGTGTACCCACAACGAGTCTGGATGATCAAAGAGCCCAAGGCCATACGGACAGGTTTGGCGACCTTGCCGCGATCACTGGGAAACATGAAGGCATAATCTTTTCCAAATTCATCCCAAGGTATGAGTTTGGCCAATTTAACCCAGCGGTTTTCGGCGCTCATCTTGCCCGAAAACGGCAGCATAAAATCATCTAAGGTTAGTTGTGGATCAGGTTTGCGGTACATTTTCTCCTCCAAGTGCGAGGTTTTTCGGGGTTTTTTCTCTATTCTCTTACACTTAAATTCGCCAGAAGTACCGTCAAACCCCTTGTTATTACTGAATTTTCTCGATCTTTAGCAAGCCCTACTTATTTTTTTAAGTAATTATCTATTCCACCAGTTTCTTATACCCTTATCATTAAATGATTTATCAAAACCAAAAGTAGACTCAGGTCTACTGAATTCTGCAACTGCCAGGGTTTGAGCCAAATCATGATGAATGTTTTGTGGTGTATTAAAAGGACATACAGTGATGCATCTGAAACAGTCTAGGGAATTATCAACCCAAAACTGAAAACACTTTTCAGCATTGGTATACCATTTGTCTATTCCCTGAGAATTGGAAATATTTATTCCTTTAAAAGTCGTTCCCTCTTCCATAGAAATCGCTTTAGACGGACAAGCTTCCGCACATTTCTTACATGAAGTACAGAATTCTTTAATTCCAAAAGTTATTGGCTTATCAGGCTTTAGCTCAAGCTCGGTAAATATTTTGCATATCCCTATACGAGATCCATGCTCTCTTGTGATTAAAAGCCCATTCCTACCACATTCCCCCAAGCCAGCCATAATAGCAAGTGGTACACTAAGGGCAGTATCGTTACCGCACGGTATTGCCCTATACCCCAAATGCCTGATAAATGTAGCTACTTTATACGCGGTTTCAGCCATACGAGAATATGCTAAACCCTTTGCTGACACGGTTATTCCAGAAAAAGACTCACCATTCGATTTATAATCTATTTCTATTGCTATTACTATTACACTTTTCGGTTTAAAAGGAAAATCTACAGGCATGCTTTCTTTTTTTAGTAGATGATATAAATTCGAATATACCCACCTCTCGTCATAATCAGCTATCCCAACCAGACTAGCACCTAAGAACTGAGCAGCCTTTTTTATTATCCCGGAGGTTTCTTCAGGGTTATTAAATTCTCTCTTATTTATGTTAGGTTCTATATCCCACTGGTATAAGCCCTGGTTAGGGATTCCAAACTGACTTCCTGCTGCAGCATAATCATTAACAATCCATGAAGCTATGCATTGGGCATAATCTATAGGAGTAAATCCCTGTTCTTCCAGAGGTGGAAGAATACCCTTAATACTTGACTCTAGTTTTATAGAGGCATGCTCAATTTTAGAATCCCAAACCCCACGATTATAAACCGTGTATTTTTGGTTGAAACGCCGATATTTATCTGTTATTTCAAGAGGTAAGTCATCATGAATTTGGATTTCTGTCTTAGCTTCCCAAGGAGACTTCTGAGTACTCCCTGAAGAGCAATTATCATTTCCCATAGGCTCGCTATGATTTACTCTGCCTTTTTCCGGTTTGAACGTATGCTCATCTTTTTTATCTGATTCAGGTTTCATCTTCGAACTCCTCCTCTCAATAATTCAAGAATATAAAGAGATTAGATACAGGATTACGGCTACTATTATCCCCAAATAGATTTTGTTAACTTCTGTGTCAACCCATGATGCCAGCTAGCCCATTTATTATAAGGGCAACAGGCAATACAGTTAATACAGTCATCACCATTTATAGCCCAAAACTCAAAACAACTCTCTGGATTGGTATACCACTTGAGGATTCCCGGAGAGTTAGATATACTTGGCCCCACCATTGTCGGCCTTGGTTCGAAGGTTATAGCACCCGCCGGACAAGACTGAGCACATTTTCTACATTTCATACAAAACTTGCTAACTCCGAAAGATATAGGCTTGTCAGGTTTTAAGGGAAGATCTGTAAATATTTTAAACAGTCTTACTCTGGGACCATATTGAGGCGTAATAAGCATACCACTTCTGCCCATTTCACCTAATCCCGCTTGCACAGCTATTGGAATACTTAATGCCGTGTCATTCCCGCAAGGGATCGCATTGTATCCAAGCATACGAAGAAAAGTTGCCAGTTTTTTTCCTATTTCACCCATACGAGAGTATCCAAGTCCTATCGCTGCGCAGGCAATTAAGGAAGGAGAAGTCATACAGGCATCTTGATCCATTTCTATTCCTAAAACGATGACACTTTTTACCTTGAAGGGAAATTCAGGTGGAACACTCTCTCTAGAAGAAAAATCGTACCAAGTACCATACACCCATCTTTCATCGTAAGGGGCTATTCCCACTAAATCAGTGCCAAAAAACTTTGCGGTACTCTTTACAATTTTAGAAGCTTCTTCTGGATTATTGAATCTTGTTGTTTTCTCACTTTTTTCTCCACACCAATCGTAGAACCCGAGATTTGCTCGACCTAATTCATTATTGGGCGTATATGCAAAACAAACAGACCAAGCCGCTGTCTTTAATGCCTCTTCTAATTGTGTATACCCCTCAGAACCCCTGGGTGGTTTAAGATTATAATGTCCTTCTTCAAATCTCTCGCGGACAGGGATAATCTCTTTGTCCCAAAATCCCCGAACGAATACAGTTAACTTCTGGTCCATTCTTCTGTAATCTTTGGATATTACTATTGGCATCGTATTTTGTTCAATAATCATGAATAAACCCCCACTTCTAGAACTCAGGTTTCTTCACATTCTGCACTTGGTTTCTTATGCTCCCTGAAAAACGAATCCAGAGAATACATTAGATTCAAATAAAATAGCGTCCCTGATAAGTTTATTATATATTGTTTTCCTATAGCTTATATAAGAATTATGATAATATTATAGTAATGGCCTTTAGATCATAATCTGTGAGGTACAAAGACATGAACACTAGAGATTTTTCTTCCCCATATCTAGGTCCTGACAAAGTACCTGCCTTCTTCGAGCAGATCGGTAATAAGATACGTTATAAGAAAGGCGAAATCATTGTTTCTGCAGATGATGAAATGAAAGATATTTACATTATTCTAAAGGGTAAAGCAAAGCAGTATGCAATATCCAAAGAAGGTCGAGAAAAGATATTGTTTATTCTCGAACCAGGTGGTATGATTGGAGACCTTTCCATTTCAGAAAAGAAAGAGACTGGTTTTTATGTAGAAGCCATGGAAAGCCTAGAACTAATAAAATTAACCTTTAAAGATTTACAAGAAGCTCTCTATAAGTATCCTGAATTCAACCTATATATTCTCTCTTCTTTAAGCAAAAAAGCTCAAAACCTAGTTGTTCAGTTAGAAGACAATTGTTTTAAAGATGCCGAGACCAGAGTATGTGAAATGCTTATTAAACTAGCTTTCTATGAAGGAAAAATGGATACAAGTAGTTATACAATCACTTTCCGCACAAGCCAGCAGTTCATAAGTGATATGGTTGGAATAAACAGGATAACAACTGTTCGGATAATAAAGAATCTGAGAGAAATGGGACTCTTGGATGTAAAAGGATCTAACTATATCATAAACGATATTTCTCTGTTGGAGATGTATGCTATTAAGGATTGTTAGTTTCATCTTTAGCAAGTTGGTTACTATTGACGTACATTTTTATTAATACACGAACAAACATTTCTATTTGAGCTGAAGCTAAATCCTTAAAAAGTATCGATTTAATTTTATCCACGTAAGCTTCAAAGCCATCAATAAACTGATTTCCCATATCTATACAATACAATTTTTATCCATTCATTGACTTGGCGCACGATATAACCCTTATTTTCTAAAATATTGATCGCATTTGTCACACTAGCTTTACCAACATTTTTCATCTTGGCGATTTCATTTTGGTGAGTTGCGATAATCTTAAAATACTCAATTTGACCGTGTCCAATGCCTAGCAGAGCTACCTTCTCTTCCAGGTATTTATTCATATTGTACGTTAGACCGCGAATATCTTACCTATTCTCTTAGATCCATTGCTCCTCCTTAATTTCAATTTATTATTTCATAGCTCGAACTTAGTGATGGATAACGCACTAAGCTTACTAGAACATCAGAATTCTACCTCTTCATAAACCTTTCTTTAATTCTATCATAGTGACCATTAAGAAATACACACTCTTTAATACACGTTGAGTAGCCTTCAGAAAAAGGCACCATACATTTTTCCAAATTGATAAATACTTTCGATCCATCCTTGTGGATCTTTGGTTCTTTATATATTACCCCTGCTGGACATTTAGCCACACATCTGTCACAAGTATCTCAGAAATCACTTATCCACATGTGTTCATTCTTTTTTTGCTATCGGCAAATTATCCACATCGATAAAGACTGCTGCCAGTCTGACACAGCGTCCATGTTCCGGGGTGATCAATAAACCATTTTTTCTTACTGCCCCTAAGTTAGCATCCTGTGCCACAGGAAAGGTACAGATATCACCACCAATAGCAGGTCTTGGATGGCAATTATATTAACGCTTTTTCCTTGCTCATCATAGGTTCGGAAAATCTCTGTCCCGGATTCCATTAATAAGATCCTTATTCATTTCCATCGTTATCATCATGGCATTATTAAATAAGATACCTTGCCGTCAATAAGGCCAAAGCCTTTTAACATTTTAAATTCTTTAAACAGCTGCTTTATTGCCGTTTTATTATCTTTCATAAAGGCTGACAGAGTTCCATGATCGAGTGTTATTTTTCCAATTAGCCACATCTTGTTGCTTCAGCTTCCATGACTCGCGATGACCTTATTTTGTTCATGTAGCAGTAGAGATATATTTAAGCAAATCGTTTCTTCGATATGGCTTTTGGCCTGCTTTTTGACCAAAGTATACTTTAAATCCTATTTCCTCTAAATTTAAACTATCCACAAAGGCGTTAATTACTCTTACCGGATTTTTTTGCTGACATAATCCTCTAAAGTATCGGGAAACAAATTTATTTGATTTCTTTCTTCACCTTCTATATACCCCATGCTATCACTCCCATCTCTTTGTATATATTCGACAGTGATAGCTGTCTTCTTCCTTTATTTGGTGATATTTCTCATAATTGTTAGACAGTCTGGCGAGCGGAGTATCTGTGCGAGGCTACAGACACCCAAAAAAGAAAACACCTCACTATTTCAGCTTATCCAGAAAACGATGTAGCCTTCTCATACCTTCAGTTATCTGTTCCGAAGAACTTGCATAAGAGATTCGTAAATACCCCGGCGCCAGGAAAGCACTGCCGGGTACGACGGCAACCAGTTCGGAATCAAGCAGTCTATTACAGAATCCGATATCATCCTTGATCTTCTGTCCTTCAAAGGACATTCCGATACAGTTCTTAATATTTAGAAAAACATAAAAGGCACCTTCAGGTTCCGGAAACGAGATGTGCGGCATTTTACGCAAAAGTCCGCAGATCAGATCCCGTCTGTCACTAAAAGCTGCCTTCATTCTCAGTAAATCTTCCCCGCTTTCCCGCATCGCCCCGACTGCAGCCCATTGGGCAATGGAGCAGGCATTCGAGGTCAGATGGCTTTGAAACGAATTAATCTTGGATGACAATTCGAGCGGAGCAATCGAATAACCGATCCGCCAGCCTGTCATCGCATAGGCTTTGCTTACCCCGTTGATGATGATCGTCCGTGAAGCCAGCTCTGGCATAAGCTGCAACGGATTAACATGTTTGTTCTGACCATAGACCAGCTTCTCATAAATCTCATCCCAAATCAGCCAGAGATCATGCTTCTGGGCGATCTTACCAAGGCCCCTGACGGTCTTTTCGTCAAATAGTACCCCTGTCGGATTGGATGGAGAGTTCAACAAAAGTGCAGTGGTTTTGTCCGTGATTGCAGCTTCCACGCGGTCCAATCTTGGCATAAAACCGCTGTCTTCGGTTTCTACGATCACCGGTCTTCCATCGACAAGATGGATCTGTTCAATATAACTTACCCAGGCAGGTGCAAGCAGGACAATCTCATCCCCCGGATCAACAATCGCTGTCAGCGCTTCATATATGCAAGGTTTGGCTCCCGGGCCAACAACTACCTGTCCCGGATCAAATTCCAGACCAAATTCCTTTCGGTAATAAGTGCAAATTTCCTGACGAAGCTCAGGAATTCCAGGTGTGGGTGTATAATGGGTTTTCCCTTTTTCCATCGCTTCCGTCGCATACTTGAAAGCGGACGGCGGGGACACGAAATCTGGTTCCCCGGATCCAAACGAAATAACATTCTTCCCCTGACTCTTTAATTCTTTGGCTTTAGCGTCAACAGCCAATGTAGCAGACGGCTTCATGCCCAGAATGCGCTGGGACAGCTTCATACTTTCAAATCCTTTCACCTATGGCGTTCTGTATATGATGCAGACATCATGATTGCAGGCATTATTATTGAAACTATTTATTATCATATCGTAAACAATCAAAAATTTCATCATATTTCTGCCATTTTAGCAAGATTTTCAACACTTTTAGCTCTGATTCTTTCTTTTGGATTCATAGTCTTCGATAGCTTTTTTCAGGGCCTGGGGACCCAGTACGGAACAATGGACTTTACTTGCCGGCAGACCATTCAACGCATCGAAAACGTCCCTGCCGCCTATGTCTAAAGCCTCCTCAATACGCTTCCCTTTTACTAAAACCGTAAACATGCTGCTTGCTGCTACAGCCGCGGCACAGCCAAACACCAGGTAACTAATATCTGTCAGGATACCATCCTTTACTTTCAGATAGATCGTCAGCGAATCTCCGCAGGACACATCCCCGAAGATTCCCTCGGCATCCGCGTTAGGCATGCTTCCCACATTTTGCGGGCACATAAAATGTTCAATAACTTTATCCGAATAATCCACGTTTCTTCCTCCGGTCTCATCCAATCTGTTTTCTCCAGAATCGTTTCAACCCTTTTGACCTTATATCTCTAATAGTCTACAACCAAAATTCTTTTTTCTCAAGTCTAAACGAGCATTGTCTGAAGAAGAGTGTTCTTTCATGAGCATAGTATGGCGTGCAGCAGTATTAGCGGCTGCAAATCGATAAAACTATTGCTTCATCCATAAAAAGGATATCTGTCAGACTGTATAGAATTATCGATTAATTACCCAATATGTTACTTCTAATCTGTTATCAGATACTTGATATAAGTAACTCTGGGAAACAGAATCAGTTTAACATTCCCTTTAAGTATTGACAGCCTGATCTCTGAAAACATAAAAAAGAAGGCGTAACGACTTTGATAGAGTTTGGTCACGCCCTCCCTTTTTATTCATTTTAATCTGTTGGTTGTTATTATCTTATCTGTTCTTACTTTACGTTAAAGCTTCTTTGAAAGGCCTGCTCCAGGATTTCCATCGCCTGGTCAATTTCGTCAAACGTGACTGTAAGCGGCGGCAGGAAACGCAAGGTCTTGCCGCCGACGCAGTTGATCAACAGTCCGTTCACACAGCAGTCACTCACAATCTCGGGTCCGTTTTCTTCGACAGGCAGCCCGACCATCAGCCCGAGCCCCCTGACCTTACCGGGTAAATGAAATTTCCCAGCAAGCTTCTGCAGCTTATCCTGGAAATAATGCCCCTTATTCTCGACCCCGGTCAGAAAATCTTCCCGGGTCATGATCTCCATCACTTTGCAGCCGACAGCCGAGACCAGATGGTTGCCTCCGAAAGTCGAAGCATGGTCTCCCGGCTGGAAAGAAGCCGCTGCGTTGTCTGTTGCGAGCATCGCGCCAATCGGCACACCATTGCCCAGAGCTTTGGCCAGCGTCAGGATATCCGGCTTTACGCCGGACCACTCGTAGGCAAACAGTTTCCCGGTTCTGCCCAGCCCACACTGGACTTCGTCAAAGATCAGCAGCGCCCCATACTTGTCGCATAATTCTCTGGCTTTTTGCAGAAACTCACGTGAAACAGGGTGCACACCGCCTTCCCCTTGCACAGGTTCGATCATTACAGCCGCAGTCTCCTCATTGATGATGCCTTCCAGTTCACTGAAGTCATTCATCGTGGTATAGGAGAATCCCTCCGGCAGCGGCTCATATCCCTTCTGGTACTTGGCCTGGCCTGTGGCTGTTATCGTTGCCAGCGTCCTGCCATGGAACGAATTCTTCAGGGATACGATCTGAATTTTTTCAGCCCCAAAATGTTCCTTGGCATACTTCCTCACCAGTTTGATGGCAGCTTCATTGGACTCCGCTCCGCTGTTGCAGAAGAATACTTTATCCGCAAACGAATTGTCCGTCAGCATTTTCGCGAGTTTGACCTGCCCAGGGATCCAGTACAGATTTGAGGTATGCAGGATCTCTCCGGCCTGTTCGCGGATGGTCTCCACGATCTCCGGATTGGCATGCCCGAGTGAGGTTACAGCCAGACCTGCGACAAAGTCCAGGTATTGCTTGCCGTCACTGTCCCAGACCAGCGATCCGGATCCTTTGACTAAGGCCATTGGCAAACGGCCATACGTATTCATGACATTTTCTTTGCCCATCGCAATCATTTGTTCCGTATTCAGCTTTATATTCATATCGACCATCGACCTTTCTTATCTAATACAATTTATTGAATATTCTCCGTTTATTTAATCATCGTCCCGATCCCGCCGTCAGTAAACAATTCCAGCAAAATCGCATGCGGCTGCCTGCCGTCCAGGATATGAACGGTACCTGTTCCCTGTTCCAGTGCATTTACTGCACATTCTATCTTCGGTATCATTCCGCCTTTAAAGATCCCTTCTGTCATCATTGCCGGTACATCCTCCTTCGGGATAACGGAAATAAGAGACTCCGGATCATTGATATCTCTCATAATTCCCTTAACATCGGTCAAAAGCAGGAATTTGTCGGCCTTTAAGCATCCGGCGATGGTTCCGGCAGCCGTATCGGCATTTACATTATAGCTTTCGCCATCATCTCCACCGGCCAGCGGTGAAATAACCGGAATATATCCCTGATCCAAAAGGCTGGTAATGATCCCCGGCGTAACCTTCTTGATCTCACCGACATACCCGAGATCGATTTCCTTGACCAATCCTTGTTCATTGGCCAATTGCATCGGTTTCTTCTCGGCAACGAGCAGTTTAGCGTCCTGACCGTTCAGCCCTACCGCTTTTCCGCCAAAGCTGTTTAGCATGGAAACAATCTCCGTGTTCAGCTTTCCGACCAGAACCATCGCTGCAATTTCCATGGTCTCTTTATCCGTAACCCTTAAGCCCTGTACAAACGTGCTTTCTTTGCCGACACGCTTCAGCATCGTATTGATTTCCGGTCCTCCGCCGTGAACTATAACCGGACGGATACCAACTGTATGCAGCAGCAGGATATCGAGCATGACTTTTTCTTTAAGCTCCTGATCAATCATGGCATGCCCGCCATATTTGATCACAACGGTAGACCCGGAGAACTTTTGAATATACGGCAAGGCTTCGATCAGAATATTGGCCTTATCCAGATTGCTGATCTTCGCACTGAAATCTTCCATTTTGATGCGCCTCCTTTACTCCTCTTCATCAAGTGTCTCTAAAAAACTTAAGTGCTTTAACAGATAATCACCAGTAACTAACGTTTATATTCAATAATCACTCAATTACGCTGATATTATTACGTCCGGTAATCAGCGTTGATGTCAATATACTTATGGGTAAGATCACAGCCCCAGGCCACGGCCTGTTCGTTTCCTTCACCCAGGAGGACATCGACCTTGATGTCTGTATTCTTCAGCAAAACCGAAGCTTCCGTCTCGGAAAACGGCAAGCCCTGTCCATGTGCAGCGACCTGCAACCCGTTCAGGTAGATATCCGTTTTGTTCGGATCAAAGCTGGCTCCGGAGTATCCCGCTGCAGCCAGGATCCTTCCCCAGTTGGCATCTTCGCCGTATATGGCAGATTTAACCAAACTAGAGGAGCAGACACTGCGTGCGATCATTCTGGCGGCTTCCGACGATGCGGCCCCTGTGACTTTCACTTCCAAGAACTTGCTGGCCCCTTCGCCGTCTCTTGCAATCGCTTTGGCCATCGTACAACAGGCTTCCCGGACCATAGCAGAAAAGCTCTCCCATTCCTGACCTTCCGGCGCAACTCCCGATAATCCGTTGGCCAAGATCACGACCATATCGTTCGTACTGGTGTCCCCATCCACGGTCACCATATTAAAGCTTTCATCCGTTGCCGCCTTCAGCAGCTCTTTCAGCTTATCCTGCGCAACCTGCGCATCCGTCGTGATAAAACAAAGCATCGTTCCCATATTCGGATGGATCATGCCCGAGCCTTTAGCCATGATGCCAAGTTTTATCGTTCCCTGGGTGCACTGCAGTTCCAAAGCAAGTTCTTTGCAAACCGTGTCTGTGGTCATAATAGCCAACGCCGCCTGGTGAGCGTATTCAGTTTTTTCACTTGCGGAGACTTTTCCCTTAAGTGCCTGAACTTCCTTTGCTGCCAGCCTGATCCCTGGGATGACTTTAGCCAGCGGCAGTTCCTGCCCGATTACCCCTGTGGACGATACTAGGATATCTTCCGGAGCAAAGGCGAGCTCTGCTGCGGTCACCTTGGCCATCTCCGAGGCAGCTTTTTCACCAATCTCGCCCATACAGGCATTGGCATTGCCGCTGTTGACGACAATAGCCTGCGCTTTGCCGTCTGCAAGATGTTTCTCGGTGAGTACCAGCGGATGAGCCTTCACGACATTGCGTGTGAACATCCCTGCCGCACTGGCCGGGATCTCAGATAAGATCAGCGCCAGATCGTATTTGTCTTTATATTTGATTCCTGCTTTGACACCGCTGGCATAAAATCCAAGCGGTGCAGAAATCCCGCCATTTATTTCTTTCCAAGGATCTAATTTATCCGTCATTTTTATTCCTCCTTAGATCGTTTCTGTCTCTATATGGTTGCGGACAAAAATGTCCCTTTGTCTCCCTATGGCCAGAGCGCAGTGGTTTGAAGCCCGGTCGCTTCCGGCAGATCAAACAGGATGTTCATATTCTGGATGGCCTGGCCGGATGCTCCTTTGACCAAATTGTCAATCACGGAAACCAGGACGACTCTGCCGGTCCGCTGGTCGTGTCTTAGCTGAAGGAATGCGTGGTTGCTCCCATACGTATATTTCGTCTGGGGCCACTCTTTTTCCGGCATTACATGAATAAACGGTTCCTTCTCGTAAGCTTGCTGCCAGCAGTCCCACAGTTCCTGCTCCGTTATGCCGCTCTTGACACCGGCATAGATGGTAACCAATATGCCTCGGGTCATTGGTACGAGATGCGGGGTAAAACTAATCACGACTTTCGCAGCCGCCGCACCGCTTAGCTGCTGCTCAATCTCCGGCGTGTGGCGATGCACACCAACACCGTAAGCCTTGAAATTCTCATTCACTTCGGAATAATGAAGGTTCTGGACAATCCCGCGGCCTGCTCCTGAGACACCCGACTTGGCATCGATGATGATGCCGGTCGGATCAAGCAGCCCTGTCCGGAGTAGCGGCACCAGCGCTAGCTGGGATGCTGTGGGATAACAGCCCGGATTCGCCACAAGGGTTTTCCCCGCAATTTCATTTCTGTATAGTTCAGGCAGTCCATAGACAGCCTCTGGCAGCAAAGCTGGATCAGCATGCTTAACCTTATACCAATTTTCATATTCCTGGGCGTCTTTAAGTCTGAAATCGGCTCCAAGATCTACAATTTTTATGCCGCGTTCCATCAATTCCCTGGCTCTGGCCGCTGCTATGCCATGCGGCAGAGCCATAAACATTACGTCGATATCAGGTATCTCCTCTGTCTCCAGCACATTCTCCAGACTGTCCTGAAGATAAGGGCAAATATCTGAAATACGCTTTCCCGCAGATGTAGAAGAGCCTAGATACGCCAGCGTGACCTCCGGATGGTTATTTAATAAACGAAGCAGTTCCTGCCCTGTATAGCCGGTTGCTCCAAGAATTCCAACTTTAATCATCCCTATCCCTCCTGTAACGGTAATGCAGCATTTAGTTCATTTAATAATATATTTTAATAATTATACACTTACGTGAATAATTATTCAATACCTAAGCCCTTAAATTTTTACTTTTTTCCAATACTTCTTTTAAATTATTCTGATCAATTTCTCTATCTATTCTCTCAGTTTATCTTACTATACATTCCGTCTTTTTCCAAAAAAAAATACTCTCCGTTATGCGAAAAGTATTTTTCATGAGGCCTTACAACAGTATTTCGGCATCATCAATAACATTAATGAATATGCACCTTCGTCCGCCTAGACCCTGAACCGGTAGCCTGCTCCCCAGACCGTTTCTATATACTGCGGGTTGGAAGGGTCGCTTTCTATTTTATCA
This sequence comes from Dehalobacter sp. CP, assembly GCA_009910795.1. The sequence continues at coordinate 12,923 of VMEE01000087.1, forward strand.
CGCAGCCGGGCGATATGAACCGTGACCGTAGCAGAATCACCGAGTGCCTCAAGTCCCCAGACCTTTTCAAATAATTCGTCTCTGCCGAATACCCGGTTGGGATGCGCCGCCAGATATAAAAGCAGCTCAAATTCTTTCTGGGCGAGATTGGCTTCCTTGTCATGGATATAGACTCTGCGGGCTTCTTTCTCGATCCTGAGTCCACGGATCACAACAGCGTTGTTCCTTATCTGCTTTTCGCTGAATTTCTTCTTTAGTTTTTCATAATTCTGCAGATGCGCTTTGACCCTGGCGACGAGTTCACCCGGGCTGAAAGGTTTCGTGATATAATCATCCGCTCCGAGATTAAAGCCCTTGATTTTGTCGATTTCCTCTTTTTTAGCGGATACCAGAATCACAGGAACCTCTTTTTCATCTCTTAGACTGCGCAGAATCTCCAAGCCATCCAGACCCGGAAGCATGATATCAAGGATTAGGAGATCATAGCCGTTTTCCTGGAACTGCTTCAGACCGGCAGAACCATCCGTACAAATATTGGCTGCAAGACCTTCCACTTCCAGGTAATCTTGTTGCAGTTCCGCAATATTCAGATCGTCTTCAATAATCAGAATTTTTTTCATAACAGTCCTCGTTTTTGGATGGTTTTCATGTAGATTCAAGGTTGACGTGGTACTCGTCTTTTAGATAGGCCAGTGAAATCAGAATACTCATTCCTTCCTTGCCGTGGGGCATTGCCCAGATAATACCCTGATGCCCCTCAACGACCTGTTTGGCAATCGCAAGTCCGAGGCCGCTTCCCTCAATCCCTGTTCTGGCCTGATCGGAACGGTAAAACCGGTCAAAAATATACGGCAGATCCTTTTCACTGACTCCACACCCATTGTCCTGAAACTCCATAATAATACTGGAAGGCGTCTCCCTGAGCAGCACCCTTATTACCGCCTGATCTTTGTCCATATACTTGCGGGAGTTGTCCAGAATGTTCATTACAATTCTTTTCATTCGTTCCCGATCAAGAAGAACGCAGCGCTTTTGGGTCAGGTCACTGAACATTTCCATGTGTATTCCATTGTTTTCGAGCTCAGGTTCACTTTCCAGTAAGCAGCTTCTAATAAATTCCTGAACATCGGTCCTTTTAAAATTAAACGGAATCTGGTTTAGATCAAGTTTGGCGTAGAGCAGCAAATCATCAATCATCTTATCAACCTGCTCAGCCTTTACATAGATGGTTCTCAAATATTTCTCCGTTTTTTCCGGGGTATTTGCGACGCCATCCAAAATGCCTTCAACATAACCCTTAATCGAAGTAACGGGAGTCTTTAAATCATGGGATATGCTGGATATCAGCATTTTCCTGTTGTCTTCGTATTTCAGCTGGGTTTGGATCGATTCCTTGAGCTTAAGGCGCATAAGCTCAAGGTCCCGGCACAATGCTTCAATCTCTCGGTCACCTTCTTCGGCAATCTGGCAGTCCAGGTTGCCGGTTCGGATCTCATCTGCAGCATGCTGCAGATGATTCAGTGGCTGTAAAACCGTCCGCGAAAACTGATAGGAGATCAGGATATTCGTAACAATAAAAGAGCAAAGGAACGTCAGTCCGATCACAATGAGAAATTGAATCAGGCCGTTAGCTGCCTGATCCGGCGGAACGAGCAGCAGCACGGTCCCTCCCGCGGCATCTGCGGGATCCTGATCAATAATTTGAATCGTAAAGGACTGACTGCTGATTACAATGGTTTCCTTGCCAGGCTTGTTTTGTCCTGCTTCCAGGGCCTTAGCCAGCTCAATTTTGCCAATCTCCGATGCATCCAGCGAGGTATAGATCATGCTATCATCCTTCAGGATGATCAGTTCGCCTCCGATTTCGGCTATTTTCTGACGTAACAGCCGCTGAAATTTTTCATCAGCAATCGCGTCGGGGCTCTCCTGCTGGATCAGTCTTTCTGTATCCATCAGTATTGCTTCAATCTGAGAGGCCCGCTGGTAGCTTTCCCAGGAATATATATTGCCATATAGTTTGCTGTATATAAACAGATAAGCCATGGCGACCAGTGCTGTAATCAGCACCGGAATCACCACAGTAGCTGTATTTGCTGCAATTAAGCGCCTCTTAAGATTCATTGCCGGTCCTCTTATTCAGTCATTTAGCATCATTCTTAAGCAAATTCTGAAATCTAGAACTCTTTTTTATCAAACAAATAAAACCCCACTGCAAAAAACATCAGTGCGTAGCCAAGCATCAGACAAAACTCCCGGCCAATCTTCGCCAGCGGCAAAGAATTGGCCAGCCACAAATTGTACCAGTCGAGCTGTGTGGTAATCAACAGGCTTGCGTACTCGGAAAAGAAAATACCAAAAGCCTTGATGGCCAGAAAAACAATAATTGCAACAAAAAATATCGACGTGCCGCTCTTTAGAATATTGGCCAAAAACACAATCCCCAGGGACAATGTAAACAGCGGAAACAGGCTGATCACATAAACGAGCACGGTTCTCGCTACAGCGGTAATCGTAGCGGAATTGGCATTGAACAGAAAACCGGCCAGCATGGAGAAGACCATTAAGATCATCAGGTTGGCCAGAATAAAGACCGCAATAGCCGTGACTTTAGCCGTATAGATTTTTAGCCTGCTGACCGGCCTGGTCAGCGTGACGCGCATCAGGTTATGGGAGAACTCCCCGGAAAAACAGTCAATGGCAACGAGCGCTGTAAACAGCGGCAGAATCGTATTGACAACGACCGACAAAACCAGTACGGAAAATTCCACGCTGCCGGTGCCTCTTACGCCAAAGCCTGTTCTGACACCAACGACGGCCAGCTGCCCCAGTACAATCACAACCAGCGAGATAATCAGCGCAACCAGGGCTTTTTTCTTTTTATACAGCTTTTCAATTTCATTGATCAAAGCAGCTTTATACGCGGCCATTGCGTTCCACCTCACTGACAAAGTAATTCTCCAACGTGGCGTAATTTTGCAGAATCTTTTCCGTGCTGTCCACATTGAGCATCTTTCCGTTGACGATGACCCCGATCCTGCTGCAGGTAAGTTCAACATCATGGATCAGATGGCTTGAAATAAAAAAGGTAGTTCCTTCCTGTTCAGCCATCTGCTTAATGAGATTACGGACATCAATCATCCCCTCGACATCAAGTCCGTTCAACGGCTCATCCAGGATCAAAACTTTGGGTCTGGCCAGAATAGCTGCAGCTAAGCCCAAGCGTTGCTTCATTCCTAGAGAGAACTTCCTGGGTTTTTCCTGTTTGTATTTGATCATACCGGTAAGCTCCAGAACCTCATCAATTCTGTGGTCATCAACTCCCGGATAATACCGGGCACGCTGCCTTAAGTTTTCATAAGCGGTCAAGAACGGATAAGAGTCAGCAATTTCAATAATACAGCCAACTTCCGCCATGGCCTTCTCATATGATTCGGTAATACTATGCCCGAAAATCCTGACGTCACCGCGGTCCGGCCTGATCAATCCGGTCATGACCTTCATTGCCGTTGTTTTCCCTGCACCGTTTGGCCCAAGAAAACCAAAAATATCCCCCTGATCAATTTCCAGATTGATATCGTCAATGCCCCGGCCGTTTTTATACAGTTTGGTCAGGCTGCATATTTCAATCACTTTTTCCATATAATTGCCCCCATTGCGCACTGCAAGGAGCCTGCCGGGATTCCCCGGCAGCTCCAACTTATAGTAATTGTTATTTGTTATTTGTTTTGTTACTTGTTATTCGTTATCTATCCATCTAACATTGCGTCTGTTCATTCCAGAACAGGCGAGAAGACAGAATCGTAAGACGCGCTGGACATGTTGTTCAAGTTGAAATACACCTTGGCATTCGCTTCATCTAGATAGATGCTTCCGGACCGGTTCGATCCGTCATTATCTCTGAATTCAAACATGGCATCCGATTTTGCCTGATTGGAGGTTGTGGCGTCAAACGTAAAGGTCAGGGCATTCTGAGCATACGTCTCAAAGCCTTCTCTGTATTTCTCGGAATATTCTCCGGCAATATTTGCGCTCTCAACGTGGGCAATTTTTAGAATGCGTTCGCCAATCTTGACAAATTTACCGTCTTGCTCAATGATAATATCGTTTTTAAATGTCCCGATAAACTTTTCAGGATTGGAGATCTGAGGCCCGGCGCTGGTTCTTTCAGTTGTTCTCTGAACTTTTTTGCCGTTAAGGTCCGGCTTCTGAACAATTGTTCCATTGATATCCGTTAATTTAACAAGCGTTTCCATCGTAATTTCATGGACCTGTTCCTGTGCGTCCTTGCCGGATAATATCACTGTTGCCAAAATATAATCCAAGAGACCGTCGGAATTCACTGTGGCCGAACCTTCAATTTGTTTCACATAGATATCCTGCGTTAGTACAGGGATTCTGGCACCATAGCTGTTTTGTCCCGAAAAAGCCTGTTTAACCTGAAGGGAGGCCACCGCGTTGACCAAAGCCGGGATCTGTACTTCAGACAGGGAGCCCGAAAGCGCTTTGCTGCCATCGGCATTCTCCTGAACGACCACATAGTCCTTCAAACTGCCGACAACCGCATCCACAATCTTCTCAACATCTTCCGCTTCATCCTGTTTAAAAGGATTGTCAAATACATCCGTTTCGCGTTCCTGGGTATATTCGGTATAGTAATAGGCCTCATTGCCGGTACCGATATCCGTACCATTGATCCAGGTGTTCTTATCCGTATAGTAATAAGAATCGGAAACCTTTCCGTCCGGACTCAGACTGTGGCTGCTGTCTTCGGTCGCCCCATTCAGCCTGTCAAATTTTTTGACATCATTCTGGGAACTGATGATTTTACCGTTATACTTTATGGCAAATGAATAATCCAGGGTAAAGTTGTTAAATTTCTCTGAACAGCTCGCTGCACTTTGCTTCAAGCCGTCCTTAAGCGTATCATAGCCGCTTTTGCTGACAATGTCCGCCAGTGCAGTCGTCGCAAACAACAGAACCCCGACGGTAAAGACTACCGGCAGCGCCGCTTTTTTAGATATTCTCATCTTCACTTACTCCTTTTCAAATATTGGAAAGCTTCTTGATCTTATTTTACTCCCAATATCTTGAATATCTGTAAACAGAATCTAAACAATTTATAAACAATGCTTCTGGGCAAAGTGGACAATTCATCTTTCAGTTTTTTACTTTGAAATAGATTTGAAATGGCGTCAAGCACAAGCCTTGAAAGGTCAGGTGCGTTACAGCTTTCAAAGTGATTATCTGATATATTCGGGATTAATTGTTTATCTTCCTTTATTTATTGCCAGCACGGTAAATTTCCTTTTATAACCTTTTATAATTAATCGGCTGCCGCCACCGGCTGTTCCTTGGCCAGATAATTGCCCACTCCCTCGAAAATAGCCATGGCCAGCTGCTGCTGATAAGCACTTTCATTTAATTTCTTTTCTTCTTCCGGATTGGACAGGAAACCCACTTCGATCGTCACAGCCACCATATCCGTATTTTTAAGGATAAAATAGCTTTGGTTCGCCTTTGCCTCCCGTTTTTTTGTTCCGACTTTATTCAAACTTTGCTGGATACTTTCAGCCAGCAGTTTTCCTCCCTCAGATTCCGAATGGTAAAATACTTGCGGGCCATGCTGTCTTTGATCGGAAAAACTATTGGCATGAATGCTCAGATATATTTTAGCCTGGGATTCCATAGCGGTTTGAATCCGGTAGGCCAAGTCCTCTCTTTTGCGTTGAAGCAGGCTTAAAGAAGTTCCAAAATCCCGGTCCTGCTCCCTTAGCATCACAACTTTGCTTCCGGCCTGGGTGAACAGTAGCTGCAGTCTTTTAGAAACCTGCAGGTTCACATCCTTCTCCAGGGTTTTATTGACGCCAACAGCTCCAGGGTCAACCCCGCCATGACCGGCATCGATCGTTATGGTTACCCCGCCAAGTACCCAGCTCCATCCGGGAACATTCTTGGCGGTATGCACTGCTGCTTTCTGACTGAGAAAAATACCGGCTACAGCCAGAAGAACGAGAATACTTGATACCAGTATAATCTTTGGTCTTGGTATTATCTGTCTGTGCATCAATCCGCTGATCTGTGAATAATTTATTTGTTTGGCCATGGTTCTCCCCCTCTCACCTATATCTATGGTGAAGGGTAGGCAATTATTCAGGAGGGAATGATTACAAAATATAGTCTTTATCATGAAAAAAATCCCCCAACCATACGTATGTTGAGGGATTATTATATTTATTGTTTTAACGTTTCGAGAGTTGGAAATCCTCGCCTCATACGGGCTTTCATCTTTTTTGTATCATATATGTGTACTACGTATAGAGATTAATAAAAAATCTATTTGTCATTTGGCATTGAATTGAATATTTTTTTTTAACTTTAACATGATAATAGTAAGAAACTAAACTCTAGAAGTATAGATAGGAGTATATAAATGAAGAAAATTAATGACTGGTTTTCTTCTGGACTAATTGCAGGAACGCTTGGGGGAATTACACACCTATTATATAACTCTTTACTCCTTATGTTAGGTTTACAACATAAAACTTTTTGGCATGCAATGGCAGGACTTTTTTACAATCAACAATTGCTAATGACTGTTGGTGCACAAATCCATGGAATGGTAGATGCTATAGGAGTATCTGCAGCTAATGGAATACTATTAAGCCTCATTCTTATGTTAACTGGGAAAGACTATTTATATGCCAAAAGCATTACAATGAGCGCAGCAGGAGGTTACTTCCTTTTTATAGTTGTTTTTCCTCAGACAGGCTTAGGTAAGGACTCACCCTTTGTCCCTTGGATTGCCATAATTGGTTTTATTGTTTTTAACGGACTTTTAGTAGGCTATGTACTTAACCAAATATCTACATATAAAGTCCCAAACAAAAGATAACAAAGTTTTCGGATATTTACCGAATAATCTAAAATAAAAAGCAAATCCCCCAACCATCAGGTTTGAGGGATTTGTTGTTTGTCTGAAATTAGCGTTTCGAGAATTGAGGCGCTTTGCGGGCTTTTTTAAGTCCGTATTTGCGGCGCTCTTTCATACGCGGGTCACGGGTAAGGAAACCTGCGCGTTTCAAAGCCGGACGAAGACTTTCATCTGCTTTAAGCAAAGCTCTGGCAATGCCCATTCTGAGGGCACCGGCCTGGCCAGTTGTACCGCCGCCGTGAACTCTGGCAATTAAATCGTATTTCCCTAAAGTTTCAGTAATCTCTAAGGGCTGCTGAACAATCATCTCTAGAGTTTTCTTGCCGAAGTACTCACTTAGGTCTCTGTCGTTAATCGTATATTTTCCGTTACCGGCCAGAAGTCTGACCCGGGCAACTGCATTTTTTCTTCTGCCTGTACCTTGATACTGAAGCTGTGCTGACATGCTTTTACCTCCTTCCAACTATTTCATATTCCATACTTCTGCTTTTTGGGCCTGATGCGGATGTTCCGGTCCCGAGTATACTTTAAGTTTCTTATACATCTGTGCACCAAGTTTGTTGTGAGGAAGCATTCCTTTTACAGCATGTTCCATAGCTTTTTCGGGGGCTTTGCTCATCAGTACTCGGTAGGTCATTTCTTTCAGACCGCCTGGATAACCGGTATGCCAGCGATACATTTTCTTATCCAGTTTATTTCCTGTAATCAATGTTTTATCTGCATTGACGATAATGACAAAATCACCTGTGTCAACGTTCGGTGTAAATATCGGCTTATGTTTTCCTCTGAGCAAGCGGGCGGCTTCAGCTGCCACTCTTCCCAAAGAAACACCGGCTGCGTCAATGACTAACCATTTACGGTCCACCTCATGGGCTTTCGCAAATTGCGTGGTGGTCATGTTGGTTCCCTCCATTTTTAATCGCGTCCATCATGTTTTCATGTACGATTTTTGTGTTCGTTATATCATCACCGGACGTGAAGGGCTCATTCACGTTTCGGTAAAAGACTACTTAAAAAGTTTAACTAAAATAACGTCTTTCGTCAACCTATGGTTTCCTGTTTCTTAAAGTTCCGGAAAGATTTCACCGGGACTGGATGCGTCATAATTGACATAGGTCAAGGTGAGTCCTCTGGCCGGAGCAGTTTGACCTGCTTTGGTCCGATCCCTGGACATAATTACTTCTGAAATCGCTTCCGGAAGTATTCTGCCTTTACCTACATCCAATAAGGTACCGGCAATGATTCTTACCATGTTATAAAGAAACCCATCACCAATACAGGTAATTACGATTTGTCCATCCAACCAACATACTTTGCAGCGGTACAGTGTCCGGACAAAACTTTTAGCCGAAGACCCGGCAGCGGCAAATGCACTAAAGTCATATTTCCCTTCAAGCCGGGAAGCTGCCATTTGCATGGCGTTGACGTTCAGTGGCACTGGCTCATGAAGAACGTACAGTCTTCTGAAAACGTCCGGAATTCGTCCGTTGTCAATTCTGTAATCGTATCTCTTCCACTTGGCGCTTTTCCTGGCACTAAAATCTTCAGGCATATCCCTGGCCTCGCGTATTCTGATATCATACGGCAGAATACTGTTCATGGCCTTAGGAATCTTCTCCTGCGGAATACGCGCTTCTGAGCAGAAATTAACCACTTGGCCGGCAGCGTGTACACCCGTATCCGTCCTGCCCGCTGTTGTGATTTTTATTTCTTCGGCAAAAAGCTTCTTCCAGACCTTTTCCAGTTCTCCCTGGATAGTTTGTCCATGTTCCTCTGGCTGGCGCTGGAATCCGTGGTAGTTTGTACCATCATAGGCTAATCGCAGAAGGATGTTGCGCATTTTTTTCTCCAGCAATCTTATAATATTGAACTGGACGGTATGCTTGTTTTCAAAAGAGCCAACAGGAAGTTCGAAGCTGAACATGTGTCAATGTTCAGAGGTACGATTCATGTGTGTGATTAAGGGTTATCGATACGCTTATTTGGTTTCGTTATCCGGTATCAATCAATTCCCGGTATCCGGTTTCCGTTATCTGCGATCGAACACCGAACCTCGAACTTCGAACTTCGAAATTAGGCCTTCATCTTAGTCCACAAGCTCAACTAAAACCATTTCGGCAGCATCTCCACGACGATAGCCGTTTTTCATGATTCTGGTGTAGCCACCCTGCCTATCGGTATATTTCGGAGCTATTGTATCAAAAAGCTCTTTTACTACCGTCTCATCCAGCAAAAATTCCATCGCCTGACGTCTGGCAGCCAGGTCACCCCTTTTGCCTAGGGTAATCATTTTCTCTGCCAGGGAATTCAGTTCTTTTGCTCTTGCTTCTGTTGTCTCAATCTTTCCATGCTTCAGCAAGGAAGTTACAATATTTCTTAACATAGCCCTTCTGCGGCTCATGTTAACTCCAAGCTTACGGTATGCCAACTGTGATCCCCCCTTTAGGTTTAATCTTCAGGAGTACGGAATCCCAGCCCAAGTTCTCTGAGCTTGTGTTCGACTTCTTCCAGAGATTTGCGCCCAAGATTGCGTACTTTAATCATATCTTCTTCTGTTCTTTGTGTCAGTTCTTCAACGCTGTTTATGCCGGCGCGTTTCAGGCAATTATAAGATCTTACGGAAAGATCCAGTTCTTCAATGGTCATTTCCAGAATCTTATCTTTGGCCTCTTCTTCTTTTTCCACCATGATCTCAACATTACCCAGATTATCGTTCAGTCCGATAAAGAGCCTCAAATGTTCACTCAAAATCTTGGCTGCGAGACTCGTTGCCTCTTTCGGGGTAATACTGCCGTTAGACCATACTTCCAGGGTAAGCTTATCAAAGTCAGTCATCATACCGACCCGAGTATCTTCTACAGCATAGTTGACCTTATAAATTGGGGTAAAAATTGAATCGACAGGAATAACGCCGATTACCTGATCTGCTTTTTTATTCTTCTCAGCTGAGACATAGCCGCGGGAACGTTCGACGTTCATTTCCATGAAGAGACGTCCGTCTTTATCCAACGTGGCGATCTTCAAATCTGGATTGAGAATCTCAATATCGGGACCGGTGATAATGTCTCTTGCGGTAACAACCCTTTCCCCTTCACATTCCAAACGCAGAACGCGCGGTTCATCCGTATGGCCTTTGAGAGCGAGGGATTTAATATTGAGAATGACCTCAGTTACGTCTTCCAAGACTCCTGGAATGGTTGAGAATTCGTGTAGTACGCCTTCTATTTTTACTGAAGTAACCGCGGACCCGGGTAGAGAAGAAAGCAGGATACGACGCAGGGAATTCCCCAAGGTAATGCCATAGCCTCTCTCTAAGGGTTCAATAATGAATTTGGCATAGGTATTATCTTCAGATCTCTCAACACATTCAATATTGGGCTTTTCGATTTCAAGCATCGGAATGCACCCCTTCTTTCCCGGAAAAGTTTAACGAGAATATTTCTCTACGATAAGGTGTTCTTCGATCGGAATCTGAATATCTTCACGGGTCGGCATGTTGATGACAGTCCCTGTGATGCTGTTGATATCCAGGCTTAACCATGCAGGAACAGCTCGATCCTTTAAGGATTCGGCCATTTCCTTGATTCTATTGTTATCTCTGCTGCTTTCTTTAATCGAAATTGCTTCGCCAGTGCTGACGAGATAAGATGCAATATCGACACGTTTGCCATTGATTGTGATATGACCATGTGTCACAAGCTGACGTGCTTCGGGTCTGGATGAAGCAAAGCCAAGTCTGAAAACAACATTATCCAAACGGCGTTCCAATAAACGGAGAAGATTTTCCCCGGTCATACCTTTTTGACGGGCAGCTTTGTCGAAATATCCACGGAATTGTTTCTCAAGAACGCCGTAAATCCTCCGAACTTTCTGCTTTTCTCTGAGCTGAATGCCGTACTCAGTCGGTTTTTTGCCTCTAGCCTGTCCGTGCATGCCCGGAGCATACGCCCGACGGTCCACAGCGCATTTATTGGTATAGCAGCGATCCCCTTTCAGAAATAACTTCTGACCCTCACGCCGGCACAGACGACATACTGATTCTGTATATTTAGCCATGTTTTACACCCCCTATACTCTTCTGCGTTTGGGCGGCCGACATCCGTTATGCGGTACCGGAGTTACGTCCCGAATAAGGTTCACTTCCAGACCTGCCGCCTGCAATGCTCTGATTGCGGCTTCACGGCCTGATCCTGGACCTTTGACAAAACATTCAACAATTTTAAGCCCATGCTCCATTGCTGCTTTGGCAGCTGTCTCTGCAGCCATCTGTGCAGCAAAAGGTGTGCTTTTACGTGATCCTTTGAAACCCAAAGAACCGGAGCTGGACCAGGAAAGTGCGTTTCCGGTCGTGTCTGTAATGGTGACAATCGTATTATTAAAAGTCGACTTAATATGTGCTATGCCGCTTTCAACATTTTTACGTTCTCTTTTTCTGGTACGAACCACTTTACGAGCCATGCTTCAATGCCCCCCTTTACTTTTTCTTCTTTCCGCCAATTGCTCTTGCGGGACCTTTGCGTGTACGGGCATTGGTTTTGGTCCGCTGTCCGCGCACAGGCAGTCCACGACGATGGCGAAGGCCACGATAACTGCCGATTTCCATCAGTCTTTTAATGTTAAGGGACACTTCCCGACGCAGATCGCCTTCGACCTTAAATTCTTTATCAATAGTTTCCCTGATCTTGGCGACTTCGTCGTCTGTAAGATCTTTGACCCTGGTTTCAGGGTTAATCTGTGTTTTTGTCAGGATTTTTTTGGATTGAGAATTGCCGATACCATAGATGTAGGTAAGTGCAACCTCAACACGTTTGTCCCGAGGTATATCCACCCCTGCGATACGTGCCATCTAAATTTCACACCCCCGTTTTAATCGACGTTCGAAGTTCGATGTTCGAAGTCCGAATTATCAGTGCTTTTTCTTTGTCGTTATTTTTACTCGTTCTTGCTTTTTGATAACGCTTTTCGTAATGGTATACGTCAGCTGCAGATCAGTGTTCAGTGCTCGTCGTTTGACACCAAATGCTAGGATTGTATACCCCAACATCGTGCCTCGAACTTCGAACCTCGACTCTAGCCCTGGCGTTGCTTATGTTTCGGATTTTCGCAAATAACCATTACTTTTCCGTGCCGTCTAATAATTTTACACTTTTCACAAATCGGTTTCACAGAAGGTCTTACTTTCACCTGTGATCCCTCCCTTGCCTTACTTAAATCTGTATACAATTCTTCCTCTGGTCAAGTCATAGGGAGAAAGCTCCACCGTGACCCGGTCTCCAGGCAGGATTCTGATAAAATGCATCCGAATCTTGCCGGAAACGTGCGCCAGTACCTTATGACCATTATTTAATTCTACCGTAAACATTGCGTTTGGCAATGGTTCCAGTACTTTGCCTTCGACCTCAATCACATCTTCTTTTGACATTTGCGCCTATCCCTCCTTTGACATTTATTTACCGGTTTTCAGCCTTCAATTCGAGTTAGTATTTCCGGGCCATTTTCAGTGATGGCCACTGTATGTTCAAAATGCGCCGATGCTCGGCGATCTTTCGTTACTACAGTCCACTGGTTCTCAAGAGTTTCAACCTGATAGCCTCCTAAGTTGACCATTGGTTCTATCGCCAGGACCATTCCTACCTCGAGTCTCGGCCCCCTGCCGGGTTTGCCAAAATTGGGTACTTGAGGTTCTTCATGCATTTTTCTGCCGATTCCGTGACCTACATAGTCCCGAACAACCGACATTGTATTCTCTTCTACATACGTCTGAATAGCGTGGGATATATCAAACAGCCGGTTACCTTTCAGCGCCTGGGCAATTCCACACCTGAGAGATTCTTCAGTCACTGCCAGCAGATTTTGAAGTTCCCTGCTGATTTCTCCTACCGGCAGTGTGATCGCAGAATCACCGACGTATCCGTCAATGATTGCCCCGCAATCAATACTGATAATATCTCCACTTTTCAGGGCCCTTAAACCCGGGATCCCATGCACCACTTCTTCATTAATCGAAGTACACAGTGTTGCGGGGAAGCTGTTATACCCTTTGAAGGCAGGAATCGCATTGCATTTGCAAATGTAATCTTCCGCTGCTCTGTTCAGTTGTTCCGTAGTTACTCCCGGAGCAACCATTCTCCGCATCAGTTCCAGAGTTTCTGCCACGATCCGGCCAGCTTTCCGCATGCGGCCAAGCTGTTCCTTACTCTTCAGTTCAATCATGGCTTCTTACTCCAACACGCTGAGAACATCGCTGAAAACCTGCTTAATTTCTTTATCCCCTTGAATTCTCTTGAGTAAGCCTTGGTTGTTATAATATGCAATCAGGGGTTCAGTCTGTGTATTATACACGTTCAGCCGGTTTTGTGCTGTTTCAAGTGTGTCATCGCTTCTCTGGTAGAGTGCACCACCGCACTTGTCACAAACGTCCTGTTGTTTCGGAGCGTTGAAGACAGTATGGAAGGTTGCGCCGCACTGTTTGCAGACTCTTCTTCCGGTGAGCCTTTCCAAGAGATCCGCTTCGCCCAGTTCAATGTTGATAACTCCGTCCAGAGCAATTTTCATGTCGCTTAAGATTTTCGCCAATGCATCCGCCTGGGCAGCCGTACGGGGAAACCCGTCCAGAAGGAAACCATTTTGACAATCAGCCTGAGCCAATCTGTCGGCTACAATCCCAATCGTTACTTCATCCGGGACGAGGCCACCGGCATCCATGTATTCTTTGGCCTTCATTCCCAGGGCAGTCTGTTCCTTGATTGCGGCTCTGAACATATCCCCAGTTGAAATATGGGGTATATGATAATGCTCAATGAGCAAATCGGCTTGTGTTCCTTTTCCTGCTCCAGGAGGACCCATGAGTATCATTCTCATCTTGATCGCCTCCTACTTTAAAAATCCTTGATAGTGACGCTGCATCAGCTGATTCTCCATCTGTTTCATCGTATCAAGAGCAACGCTGACCACAATCAGCAGGGATGTTCCACCTAAATAGATGTTATCTATTCCAGTAAATCCCATAATCAGACTGGGGAGAACAGCAATCAGTGCCAGGAATATCCCACCTGCCAAAGTCACTCTGCTCAGGATTTTAAACAAATAATCTGAAGTCGGACGACCCGGACGAATTCCGGGAATAAAACCGCCGTACTTTTTAAGATTATCCGCGACATCTACAGGATTAAATGTAATTCCTGTATAGAAATAGGTAAAGAAGATGATAAGCAATGCGTACATAATCAAGTATGGTATCGAATAGGCTGAACCGTTCATGGACAGCCATTTCTGAGCAAACAGCGCGAACCCTGAATTCTGAGGAAACCAGGTCGCGATAGTTGCCGGAAAGGCCATTAAGGAAATACCGAAGATAATCGGAATGACACCGGCTTGATTTACTTTTAATGGGATATGAGAGCTCTGTCCGCCGTATTGTTTGCGTCCGACAACTCTCTTAGCATATTGGACCGGGATTCTTCTCTGGCCTTCCTGAATAAATACAACACCGGCAATAATCAGCGCTGCAATGACCACGATGCCCAGGATCGAGATCCAACCGATTTCCCCAACCTGCAGCAGGCTGACCAAATGCTTGATTGCATCCGGAATTCCAGCGACAATACCGGCAAAAATGATGAGCGAGATACCATTGCCAATGCCTTTTTCGGTGATCTGTTCGCCCAGCCACATCAGAAAAGCTGTACCTGCGGTCAGTACGATTGCAATCATCATGTAAATTGGAATCCTAAGCGACTCTTGAGGGATCGTAAGCGCGCCTCTTAAGCCGATGGTCAGTCCAAAACCGTTGATGAAGCCAAGTACAACAGTACCATAGCGGGTATACTGAACAATCTTTTTTCTGCCCTGATCGCCCTCTTTCGATAGTCTTTCCAGATAAGGAATGACGACCGTTAAGAGCTGAATAATGATTGAGGCAGTGATATAGGGCATGATACTTAACGAGAAAACAGAGAAGCGTTTCAGGGAGCCACCAGAGAATGTGTTGAAGAAATCAAACAATCCTCCACTGCCCATCATGTTTTGAAGCACTTCACGATCCATAAACGGAATCGGGATGTGAGCCCCAATCCTAAAGATCAGAAGCATAAGCAAGGTGAACCCTATTTTCTTTCTAATGCTTGGAACTTTCCAGGCATCCTTCAGGGTTTCAAGTATCAATTTATTCCACCTCTACTTTTCCACCGGCAGCAGTAATCTTCTCTGCTGCTGTTTTGCTTACCTTATGAACTTTTACGGTTAATGATTTGGTCAATTCCCCGTCTCCGAGTACTTTGACCCCATCCTTGACTTTATTGATGAGTCCAGTCTCAAATAAAGCTTCAATGGTAACTTCTTCACCATTTTCGAATCTTTCTTCAAGATCGGATACATTGATGACCTCATATTCTTTTCCAAAATTATTTGTAAAACCGCGTTTCGGAAGTCTGCGGGTAATGGGCATCTGGCCACCTTCAAATCCGGGACGGACACCACCGCCGGAACGGGCTTTCTGACCCTTGCTGCCACGGCCGGCTGTATTTCCAAGTCCCGAGCCGTTGCCTCTTCCAACACGTTTGCGTGATTTGGTCGAACCTTCTGCAGGTTTGAGTTCATGGAGTTTCAATATGGACACCTCCTTACTTGGTGCTGCGATACATTATTTTAGAGTATTTCTTCCACTGCCTTGCCGCGGGCTTTGGCAACATCAACGTCGCGCTTCAGGGCCTTGAGGCCGGCCATCGTTGCATTGACAACATTATGAGCATTGGAAGATCCCAGTGATTTTGTGAGTATATCTTTAACCCCTGCTACTTCGAGTACTGCACGCACCGGACCACCGGCAATAACTCCGGTACCTTTGGCAGCGGGTTTCAGCAGAACCTCGCCGGCACCAAATTGGCCGAGAATCGGATGCGGGATCGATGTTCCTTTTAAAGGTACAGCAATCAGATTCTTCTTAGCATCTTCTACGCCTTTACGAATAGCCTCCGGAACTTCGGTTGCTTTTCCGAGTCCTGCGCCGACAATACCATTGCCGTCGCCAACGACAACCAGAGCACTGAAGCTGAAACGTCTTCCGCCTTTAACAACTTTAGCAACACGGGCAATGTGTACAATTTTCTCGGTGAGCTCCAGTTTACTAGGATCGATATTTGACAATGATTTTCCCTCCTTTTCTAAAGATTAGAAGTCAAGTCCTGCTTCTCTGGCGGCTTCGGCCAAAGCTGCGACTCTGCCGTGATATAGACTGCCGCCGCGGTCATAGACCACTTTGGTAATTCCTTTATCCAGCGCATTTTTCGCAATGAGCTCGCCAACTTTTTTAGCTCCCTCAATGTTTCCTCCAGACAGCTCTGCTGCTTTAAACGCAGCATCAAGAGAAGAAGCTGCAGCCAGGGTAATTCCAAGGTCATCGTTAATAACCTGGGCATAAATATGGTTCAAGCTTCTAAATACCGCCATACGCGGTCTTTCGGCTGTGCCCTGGATTCTTTTGCGGACACTTTTATGCTTCTGTTTCAGAATTTGTCTGCGGTCACTTTTTTTAATCAAGCTCTTTCATCCTTTCTACGCGGCAAGAGATTTTGCCCTTACCTTATTTCTTACCGCCGGTTTTACCTTCCTTGCGGCGGATGACTTCTTTTTCGTATTTAATCCCTTTACCTTTATACGGTTCCGGTTCACGTTGCTTACGAACATCTGCAGCAAAATTACCGACTTGTTCCTTATCAATTCCTTTAATGATCACCTTGTTCGGTGCAGGAACTTCAATTTCAATCCCTTCATAGGGTTCCATTTCAACCGGATGAGATTTGCCGACAGTAAGCACAAGTTTTTTACCCGAAAGAGCAGCACGATAGCCTACTCCAACAAGATCCAAATTTTTGCTAAACCCGTTCGATACACCTTCCACCATATTGGCAAGAAGGGTGCGGGTCAGTCCGTGAAGCGAACGGTAGAAAGGTTCGTCGTTGGGACGGGTAACGCTGATTGTATTTTCTTCTACTTGAATAGCTATTTCAGGCCGGAATTCTCTGGTAAGCATTCCTTTAGGGCCTTTAACGGTAACGACCTGACCTTCTTGTTTAACTTCCACCCCGCCTGGAATGGTGATTGCTTTTCTACCAATTCGAGACATATTCTACACCTCCATCCTTTACCAAATATAGCAGATAACTTCTCCACCCAAGCCTTCATTGCGTGCCTGTCTGTCAGGCATGATGCCTTTGGAGGTAGATATCACAGCAACGCCCAAACCTCCTAAAACCTTAGGAATCTGGTCTTTTTTCGCATAAACTCTTAAGCCAGGACGGCTGATACGTTTCAAGCCGGTAATGACTCTTTCCCGGTTAGGGCCGTACTTGAGGTATAATCTCAAGACCCCCTGTTTATTGTCATCAATATATTCAAAATCCTTGATAAAGCCTTCCTGTTTCAGCAGTTCGGCCAGAGCCTTCTTGATACTTGAAGCAGGAATTTCTACTTTATCGTGGTAAACCATCCCGGCATTCCGGATCCGTGTCAGGAAATCGGCAATAGGATCTGATGTTGTTGACACTTTTATTTCCCCCTTTCTCCAATAATGCTTACCAACTAGCCTTCGTTACACCAGGCAGTTCGCCTTTATAAGCCAGTTCTCTGAAGCATATCCTGCATATTCCAAATTTCCTCATATAAGCATGCGGGCGGCCACATATTTTGCAGCGGTTATGCACACGTACAGAATATTTTGGTTGGTGACGAACAATCATTGACGTCTTGGCCATATCTTAAGCCTCCTTCATATCTAGTCCTTAAACGGCATTCTGAATGCTTTAAGCAGTTCTTTTGCTTCTTCATCCGTATTGGCCGTTGTTACAAAGACGATATCCATACCTCTGATTTTATCAATCTTGTCAAAGTTAATTTCCGGGAAAATGAGCTGTTCTTTGATGCCGAGAGTATAATTGCCTCTGCCGTCAAAAGCCTTGGCGGATACTCCCTGGAAATCTCTGACACGAGGAAGCGCTACGTTCAGCAGCCTGTCAACAAACTCATACATCCGGTCACCTCTTAAAGTAACCTTCACGCCAATCGGCATGCCTGCACGAAGCTTAAATGCTGCAATCGACTTCTTTGCCCGTGTTACGATCGGTTTTTGACCTGTGATCGTCATGAGATCATCTACAGCGGAATCAATGGCTTTCGGATTTTGAATGGCTTCTCCCAAACCTATATTGATAACCACTTTTTCCAAGCGCGGTGTTTGCATAATATTCTTATAATCGAACTTTTTCTGCAGAGCCGGGGTTATCTCATTTTTATAATAATCTCTTAAGCGAGCCACCAGAGTACCTCCCTTCCAGAATTACTTCTTATTTTCTTCCGGCAAATTGTGTCCGCAATTCTTGCAGACTCTCACTTTACCTTCTCCAGTAATCTTAACACTCTTCCTGGTGACAGAATTACATTCTGCACAAAACAGCATCACATTGGAGCTGTGAATCGGAGCTTCTTTATCGACGATTCCACCTTGGGGCATATCTTTGGTCGGCTTCTGATGTTTCTTTACAACGTTGACCTTCTCGACCACAACTCTGCCCTTCTGAGTTAGAACTTCAAGAACCTTGCCTTTTTTCCCGGCATCCTTGCCGGATATCACCATGACCATATCGCCTTTTCTGACGTTTACTTTTGTTTTTTCGGCGGACATTATAACTTCACCTCCGTCCGGTTTTTTCTATAGTACTTCCGGTGCCAGCGAAACGATTTTCATGTAATCCTTTTCTCTGAGTTCACGGGCAACGGGTCCAAAAATACGCGTTCCTTTCGGACTCTTGTCATCTTTGATAATAACTGCCGCATTTTCGGAGAATCGGATATATGAACCGTCTGGTCTTTTAATTTCTTTGGTAGTACGGACAACAACAGCTTTGACAACATCACCTTTTTTGACAACGCCGCCTGGTGTTGCTTCTTTAACCGCAGCAACGATGATATCACCAATTGATGCGTAACGACGTTTAGAACCACCCAACACACGGATACATAAAAGTTTTTTTGCTCCGGTATTATCTCCCACTTTAAGGGTTGATTCAGCCTGAATCATTGGGCGGAACCTCCTTTCTTAGCAGCTTGATATTTCCTCGGCTTAGAGAATAACCGCTTTTTCAACAACTTTGACCAGTCTCCAGTTTTTTTCCTTGCTTAACGGTCTGGTCTCCATAATCAGGACGGTATCCCCTAGTCTAGCCTCGTTATTCTCATCATGCGCCTTATATTTTTTGGTAACCTTTACTGTTTTATGATAGATTGGATGTTTTTTTCTGGTTTCAATTGCCACAACAATCGTTTTATCCATTTTATCGCTGACAACTTTGCCATATTGCGTTTTGCGCATTGTTCTTTCCAATGTTTTTGCCTCCTTTCCTACCTTAAGCACGTTTGAGCTCGCGCTCACGGAGAATGGTTTTGCCTCTCGCGATCCCTTTACGGACCTCTTTGATCCGCATCGGGTTATCAAGTTGTCCGGTAGCTAATTGGAAACGCAAATTGAATAATTCCGTTTTGAGCCCGTCAATCTGTTTCAGGAGCTCTTCATCGGTCATATCGGGAAAATTCTTATTCTTCGCCATCTGCGCCACCTCCAACCTGTTCTTCAGCCTGATCCTCTTTACGGACAAACTTACATTTAATCGGAAGTTTATGTGCTGCGAGCCTTAACGCTTCACGGGCAACTTCCTCAGAAACACCGGCGAGTTCAAACATGACTCTGTTGGGTTTGATAACAGCAATCCAGTATTCCGGAGTACCTTTACCACTACCCATTCTGGTCTCAGCCGGTTTTGCAGTGATCGGCCTGTCAGGAAAGATATTAATCCATACTTTACCGCCACGCTTAATGTAACGGGTCATTGCAATACGAGCTGCCTCAATCTGCCGGTTAGTAACCCAGGCATTCTCGAGTGCCATAAGTCCATATTCACCGTAAACGACTTTAGTACCTCTCTGAGCCTTTCCTTTAAGGCTCGGACGATGTTGTTTACGATGCTTTACTCTGGTTGGTACTAACATTTTATAATCCTCCTTCCTCCTGAACGGACTTCTTGGTCGGAAGAACTTCTCCACGGTAAATCCATACTTTTACGCCGATTTTGCCATACGTTGTATTGGCTTCGGAAAATCCATAGTCAATATCTGCACGCAGCGTATGAAGAGGAACTTTTCCCTCGTTATACCATTCTGTACGGGCAATTTCAGCTCCACCCAGACGTCCGCTGCATGAAATCTTGATCCCTTGAGCACCTGCACGCATGGTGCGGCCTACGGTCTGTTTCATCGCTCTCCGGAAGGAAATACGTTTTTCAAGCTGCTGAGCGACACTATCAGCCACCAGCTTGGCATCCAATTCAGGCTTTTTAATTTCAACAATATTAACTGCAACCTGTTTGCCGGTCATCGTTTCTAATGCCTTGCGCAGGTTCTCAACTTCAGCGCCGCCGCGGCCAATTACGATCCCGGGTTTTGCAGCATGAACAGATACTTTGACCCGATTTGCAGCGCGCTCTATTTCAACTTTAGGAACTCCGGCTTGTTGGAGTTTGTCGGTTACAAATTTACGGATTTTTAAGTCTTCGTGGAGGAGCTCCCTGTAGTTCTTATCAGCATACCAGCGGCCTTCCCACGAACGGATAATGCCAATACGAAGACCTTTGGGGTTAACTTTTTGACCCATGCTTTGCCTATTCCTCCTTCTTATCCCCGACGACAACGGTAATGTGACTGGTCCGTTTGCGGATCCTGTCAGCTCTTCCCTGCGCCCGGGGCATGATACGCTTTAAGGTTGGTCCTTGATCAACGAATACTTTGGTAACATACAGATCATCCGGACTCATTTCCAGGTTGTGTTCCGCGTTTGCTACTGCTGACTTCAGCACCTTGCCAACCGGTTCAGCAGATATATTCGGCGTAAATTTCAAGATCGCCATCGCTTCTTCAACTTTCTTACCGCGAATCAGATCTACAACCAGGCGCACCTTGCGAGGAGAGATACGGATAAATTTAGCAACTGCTTTTGTTTCCATTTTTCTTTACCTCCTCTCAACTAGCGTAAGCCGCTCGATTTTTCACTTCCGGCATGTCCTTTGAAAGTCCGGGTCAGTGCAAACTCACCAAGTTTATGCCCAACCATATCTTCTGTAATATAAACAGGTACATGCTTGCGTCCGTCATGGACGGCAATCGTATGACCAATCATCTGCGGGAAAATGGTGGATCGTCTGGACCAAGTCTTCAATACTCTCTTCTCGCCGTTTTTATTCATATCTTCCACCCGTTCTAACAAACGAGCGCTGACATAAGGTCCCTTTTTTAGAGATCTGCCCATTATGAGGTCTCCTTTCGCTTACTTCTTATCTCTACGCTTGACAATAAACTTATTGCTTTGGTTCTTCTTTTTCCTGGTCTTGGCGCCAAGGGCGGGTTTACCCCAAGGAGTAACAGGATTACGTCCAATCGGGTTACGTCCTTCACCACCGCCGTGGGGGTGATCACACGGGTTCATGACTGAACCGCGGACTGTCGGACGAATCCCAAGCCAACGGGATCTTCCGGCTTTACCGATCGTCACGTTTTCATAATCCAAGTTCCCGACCTGGCCAATCGTGGCCCGGCACTCGATATGAATCATTCTCATTTCTCCCGACGGGAGTCTGAGCGTTGCATAACTGCCTTCTTTGGCCATCAACTGAGCTGATCCACCGGCCGAACGAACTAACTGGCCGCCTTTGCCGGGTTTCATCTCAATATTATGAATCAGTGTTCCAACCGGGATATTCTTGAGCTTTAACGTATTGCCGACTTTAATATCAGCCTGTTCGCCGCTTACAATTTCCTGGCCCACCTTAAGTCCATTGGGAGCAATAATGTAACTTTTAAAGCCGTCAGCATAGTTCAGAAGAGCGATGTTAGCAGAACGGTTCGGATCATATTCAATGCTAGCAACCTTGGCAGGAACGCCATCTTTGATTCTTTTAAAATCTATCAGACGATAACGTCTCTTATGACCGCCGCCTTGATGACGGACTGTCAAACGTCCTGTATTATTCCTTCCAGCCTTCTTGCGCAGGGGAGCGATAAGGGAACGTTCAGGCTCATTCCTGGTAATCTCATCGAAATTCAGTACAGTCATCTGTCTGCGTCCCGGAGATGTTGGTTTGTACGATCTAATTGGCATTTTTTTCTACCTCCTTTGCCTTAAAACTACAGACCTGCAAATCCTTCAATTTTGTCGCCGGCCTTCAGGGTTACGATAGCTTTCTTCCTTGTAGGTGTCATGCCCGAATAACGGCCCTGGCGTTTTTCTTTTCCTTTAACCTTCATGGTGCGAACGTCATCAACTTTAACTTTGAACATTTTCTCTACAGCTGATTTGATTTCAATCTTATTCGCTGCAGTGCTAACCCAGAAGGAGTATTTGTTTTCCTCTACCAATCCGACCGATTTTTCAGAAATGACCGGTCGAATCAATACGTCACGAGCATCACGCATTGCTCAGCACCTCCTCAGTCCTCATCACAGCCGCCTTGGTAAATACCACAAAATCATATTTTAAAAGATCTATAACATTTAAGGCATCCGCTCTTGAGGTAAGCACTCCCTGAATGTTGCGTGCAGAGACCAGAACGTTATTATCGTCATTGTTCTCGACAACGAGAAGCGCTTTTTTATCAATTTTCAGAGCTTCCAGAAGTTTAACCATTTCTTTAGTTTTTGGCTGCTCAAATCTGATTTGATCAACTACAATCAGATTGTTGTCAATCACTTTGCTGGAAAGTGCCGAGCACAGAGCCAGTCTCTTCACTTTCTTAGGAAGCTTTTTACTATAGTCTCTCGGTTTTGGTCCAAAGACGATGCCGCCGCCTCTCCAGAGCGGTGAACGGATTGTGCCGGCTCTGGCCCGACCTGTTCCTTTCTGTTTCCAAGGCTTGCGACCGCCGCCTCTAACTTCGCTCCGACCTAATGTAGAATGGGTGCCGACTCTGGCGTTGGCCAGCTGGGCTACAACAGCGGAATGCATAACATGAGTATTGGGCTTTATTCCAAATATCGTTTCATTTAATTCCATTTCTCCAACCGGAGATCCTTGCATATTTACAACCTGTACCTTAGGCATTGCTTTTTCCTCCTTTCTTACGGATTATTTCGCTTTAACCGATTTTTTCAGTATCAGCAGGCTTTTTTTAGCACCAGGTACGCATCCTCGAATAAGGATGTAGTTTTTATCAGTATCAACCCTTACAACTTCAAGGTTTTGAACCGTAACTCTTTCTCCGCCCATCCGTCCAGGTAAATTTCTTCCCTTGAAAACACGAGCCGGCCCTTTCGCGCCCATGGAACCTGTACGATGATGATATTTTGATCCATGACCCATGGGTCCGCGGCGGGATCCATGACGCTTATGCATACCAGCAAAGCCCTTACCCTTGGAAGTCCCAACTACATCAATTTTGTCCCCGACTGCAAAGACATCCGCTTTGATTTCCTGACCAACTTCATAGGAATCTGCTTCAGCAGTTCTGAATTCCTTGATAAAGCGCATGAATTTGACACCGGATTTCTTGAAATGACCTTTTTCAGGCTTGTTTGCCAGATTTTCTCTTTTTTCATCAAATCCAACCTGAATTGCGTTATAACCGTCTGAAGCTTCAGTTTTTTTCTGCAGGACATAACAAGGACCAGCCTGAACAACAGTTACCGGAATCACTTTTCCGTCTTCTGCAAAAATTTGGGTCATACCCACTTTTTTACCCAGAATTCCTCTAGACACGACGCCACCTCCTGTACACTTTGAAGTGCACCGTCTGAAACGGGGCACGAGAGTGTAATCAATTAATATATTATATGCGTTTAGCAACACTTACCCCCAAAGGTGTTCCACACCTCCGGGTGTTTCGTGTCACAAACATATCTATTTTACCACATATTCTAGAAAAACGCCAGACTTTAATTATAATTTAATTTCGATATCTACACCGGAAGGCAGATCCAGTCTCATCAGTGCATCCACTGTTTTCGAGGTAGGATCAATGATATCGATCAATCTCTTGTGCGTTCTCATTTCAAACTGTTCGCGAGAATCCTTGTTGACATGCGGAGAACGTAAAATAGTGTAAATACTCTTTTCTGTCGGAAGGGGTATTGGCCCATTAACGCTCGCACCGGTTCTTTTCGCGGTATCAACAATTCTTTCTGCCGACTGATCAAGCGTTTTGTGGTCAAAGGCCTTCAGCCGAATTCTAATCTTTTGGTTCATTTCTTTACCTCCTAAATAGTTCGCCTGTTATACAGGACTATTGGCGCAAAAATTCCCTGCCTTACGGCGGAGTCACCGAAGACAGCAACCTTTTGCGTAGAGAGCATCCTCGCTCCTTGGCATCCTTGGCACTCGACATCAGCTCATCCGTGAGCGTCAGGGAAGCTGCGCAGACAATCTCCGGCAGCTTCCCTTGATATCAACAGCTAATTATTCGACAACTTTGGCTACAACGCCGGATCCAACAGTACGTCCGCCTTCACGTATAGCGAAGCGGAGCCCCTCTTCCATAGCAATCGGGGTGATCAGTTCGCACTCGATGGATACGCGGTCACCAGGCATAATCATTTCTGTACCTTCTGGGAGTCTGATTACGCCGGTAACGTCAGTTGTTCTGAAGTAAAACTGAGGACGGTAATTATTAAAGAAAGGAGTATGACGTCCACCTTCTTCTTTACTCAGAATGTATACTTCACCGCTAAACTTCGTATGCGGTTTAATACTTCCTGGTTTAGCCAGAACCTGTCCGCGCTCAATGTCTTTACGCTCAACACCACGCAGCAGCGCGCCGATATTGTCGCCGGCCTGAGCCTGATCAAGCAGTTTACGGAACATTTCTACGCCTGTGCAAACACTCTTACGCGGTTTTTCAGAAAGACCAACGATTTCAATTTCATCGCCGACTTTAAGAATGCCACGCTCTACACGTCCGGTAGCAACCGTACCACGTCCTGTAATGGTGAAAACGTCTTCTACAGGCATCAAGAACGGTTTGTCGACAGCGCGCTCCGGCTGAGGAATATAGCTGTCAACAGCATCCATCAGATTCCAGATCTTTCCACACCATTCGCACTCTCTCTGGCCGCATCCGCACTCCAGAGCTTTGAGTCCGGAACCGGGAATAACAGGAATGTCATCACCAGGGAACTCATATTCACTTAACAGCTCACGAACTTCCATTTCAACCAGTTCGAGAAGTTCAGGATCATCAACCATATCAACCTTGTTCAGCCATACAACGATGTAAGGCACACCTACCTGACGGGCAAGTAGAATGTGTTCACGCGTCTGAGGCATCGGGCCGTCAGCAGCGGATACAACCAGGATGGCGCCGTCCATCTGAGCAGCACCGGTGATCATGTTTTTAACATAGTCGGCATGGCCTGGGCAGTCAACGTGCGCATAGTGACGGTTAGCCGTTTCATACTCAACGTGAGCAGTAGAAATCGTAATTCCGCGTTCACGCTCTTCAGGCGCTTTGTCGATCTGATCAAATGCAGTTGCTACAGCACCGCCGACCTTGGACAAAACGAATGTAATCGCAGCAGTCGTTGTTGTTTTACCATGGTCAACGTGGCCAATTGTGCCTACGTTAACGTGCGGTTTGGAACGGTCAAATTTTTGTTTACCCATTGAAGTTTCACTCCTTAAAAAAAATTTAAAATTGATATGATTTGCAGCTAATTTCTATATTAAGCCCCCTGCCTCTTGGCAATGATGCCTTCGGCAATATTCTTGGGCACTTCCTCATAGTGGTCAGTCTGCATGCTATATACACCCCTACCTTGGGTGCGGGAACGGAGTTCCGTTGAATAACCAAACATTTCCGAGAGAGGTACGAAACCGCGAATAATCTGGGCGCCCGAACGGGTTTCCATTCCTTCGATTCTTCCTCTTCTCGAGTTAAGGTCACCAATGACGTCTCCCATATATTCTTCAGGAACCGTTACTTCAACTCTCATCATAGGTTCAAGAATTGCCGGATCTGCCTTCATTGCCGCAGCTTTAAATGCCATAGAACCAGCTATTTTGAAAGCCATTTCCGAAGAGTCTACATCATGGTATGAGCCATCAACTACCGTAGCCTTAACATCCAAAACTGGATAACCCGCGAGAATTCCATTTTGTAATGCTTCCTCAATACCCGCTCCAATTGGACTGATGTATTCTTTAGGAATAGATCCTCCAACGATTTTGCTTTCGAAAACAAAACCTGAACCAGGTTCAAGAGGTTGGAATTCGACCCAGCAATGTCCATACTGTCCACGTCCGCCGGACTGTCTTACATATTTACCTTCAGCTTTGACAGTCTTACGGATCGTTTCTTTATAGGCAACCTGCGGACGACCGACATTACAATCGACTTTAAATTCTCTCATCAGTCTATCTACGATAATCTCCAGATGAAGTTCTCCCATCCCAGAAATAATTGTCTGTCCAGTCTCTTCGTCTGTGCGCATTTTGAAAGTAGGATCTTCTTCAGCGAGCTTCGCAAGCGAACCACCAAGTCTCTCCTGGTCAGCTTTCGTTTTCGGCTCAATCGAGATATGGATAACGGGTTCGGGGAATACCATCGCTTCAAGAATAATTGGATTTTTCTCATCACACAGGGAATCTCCGGTACTGACATCTTTAATTCCGACAGCTGCTGCAATATCTCCAGCGCGGACTTCATCAACATCCTCCCGGTGATTGGCGTGCATTCTCAGAATTCGGCCAATTCTTTCCTTCTTACCCTTCGTCGAGTTCGTGATATAAGAACCCGCGCTGAGCGTTCCGGAATAAACGCGGAAGAACGTCAATTTTCCGACATAAGGATCCGACATAATTTTAAATGCCAATGCTGAAAAAGGTGCGTTATCATCGGAATGACGCACGTCTTCCTCACCGGTATCCGGATCGACACCTTTAATAGCAGGCACATCGAGTGGTGACGGCATATAATCGACAACAGCGTCAAGCAAAGGTTGAACCCCTTTGTTCTTGAAAGATGATCCGCATAAAACCGGGATAAATTTCAATCCAATTGTACCTATGCGAATTGCGTTCTTAATTTCTTGTTCAGTAATATCTCCGCCCTCAAGATACTTTAACATCAATTCTTCATCGACATCGGAAACCGCTTCCAGTAATTTTTCACGGTACTCCATTGCCAGTGAAACCATGTCTTCAGGGATTTCGGATACATCACTTGCTGTCCCGAGGTCATCCGTGTACACTGTTGCTTTCATGGTAACCAAATCCACAATCCCGCTAAATTTGTCTTCAGTTCCAATCGGAAGCTGAATAGGAACAGGATTTGATCCCAGGCGGTCAACAATCATGGAAACTCCACGGAAAAAATCCGCACCGACTCTGTCCATCTTATTTATATAAGCGATACGAGGTACACCGTATTTGTCGGCCTGGCGCCAAACTGTTTCCGACTGAGGCTCAACACCGCCAACTGAACAGAACACCGCTACAGCGCCGTCCAGTACACGCAGAGAGCGCTCGACCTCAACGGTAAAATCAACGTGCCCGGGTGTGTCGATGATATTAACATTGTGCCCTTTCCATTGACAGGTGGTAGCTGCAGAAGTAATGGTAATCCCACGCTCCTGCTCCTGAACCATCCAATCCATCGTGGCAGCACCATCATGCACTTCACCGATTTTATGAACACGGCCAGTGTAAAATAAGATGCGCTCTGTGGTTGTGGTCTTTCCAGCATCAATATGCGCCATGATGCCGATATTCCGAGTTTTCTCCAAGGGAACTTGCCTTGCCACTTATTATCAGCCTTTCTATCCAGATAAATAAACTCTAAAGTACCCCCAAGCTAATCATTGTGATTACCAGCGATAATGGGCAAAAGCCTTGTTTGCTTCGGCCATTTTATGGGTATCTTCTTTTTTCTTATAAGAACCGCCAGTGTTGTTGGCAGCATCCATTAGCTCTCCGGCCAGTTTTTCCTGCATGGTTTTTTCTCCCCTTTTACGGGCATACTCAACCAGCCAGCGCAGGCCTAGGGTCAGACGACGATCCACACGTACTTCGATCGGCACCTGATAGTTGGCACCACCGACTCTGCGTGCTTTGACTTCTAATACAGGCATAACATTTTTTAATGCTGTCTCAAATACTTCGATCGGATCTTTACCGGTCTTATCTTGAATAATCTGAAAGGCATTATAGCAATTCGATTCAGCAACACCTTTTTTGCCGTCAAGCATAATCTGGTTGATAAATTTTGTGACGGTCTTATTCTTATAGATTGGATCCGGCAGGATCTCTCTTTTCGCAATATAACCTTTTCTGGGCAACTGTATTCCTCCTTTCTAAAAACACTGCAATAAAATAGAGTGCAACCAAAATATAACATATTTTAGGCTACGATACTTATACATTATTTTTTCTTAGGTCTCTTGGCCCCATACTTGGAACGAGCCTGACTACGGTTTTGAACACCGGTTGTATCCAATGCCCCACGAACGATATGATAACGTACGCCCGGAAGATCCTTAACACGGCCTCCACGAACCAGAACTACGGAGTGTTCCTGAAGGTTATGGCCGATTCCAGGAATATACGTGGTTATTTCAATGCCATTGGTCAGGCGGACACGGGCTACCTTTCTCAGAGCAGAATTCGGTTTTTTAGGTGTTGTGGTATACACTCTCGTACATACCCCTCTCTTTTGTGGAGAACCACCCGAAGGAAAATCCTTGCGTTTCAGCGAATTATGTCCCCATTGCAGAGCAGGAGCGGTCGATTTTGTAATAACCTTTTCTCTCCCTTTGCGGATAAGCTGATGAATTGTCGGCATAACTGCACCTCCTTCCTGTAATAATTATTCTACAAAAATCAGATGGTTTTTGGCAACCAAGAAAGCTGTTTATAGGAACCCTAGTCATTCAGAATGGCTGCGACTGCAGCACCCACTTTAATACCACAGGCTTTACCCAATTCAGTCATCGTAGGAACTTCCTTGATTTCAATTTGTCTGACAGCACACATCTCCAGGATCGGGCGAAGAAGCTTTTTATCTGCATCCTTGGCAAGATAAATACTGCCGACTTCGCCTTTCTCCAGCGCCCGGCTGGTTTGTTTAAGACCAACCACAACTCTTTGCGTTTTTTTTATAGATTCATCAAGCATTTTAAAATGCTCTCCTCCCCTATCCTAAAATCAGACTATATTATTTTAGCAGTCACCTATTACTGTGTCAAGAATACAATTAGCTTGGCTTCGCTGTTAAACTATTAAACTGCTTTGCTCGGGTTTGTTACCGTAATGGACGGCCGCTTTCGGTCATTGTGTCATCCTTGACACAAAATCCCGCGCTCCGCATCCATGCTCCGCTTGGTGCCGGCCATCCATTACGGTAACTTAATATGCAGCTTGCTTCTATGAAATCGTAGTGTTAAACTTCGGTTCTGGATCGAAGCGCACCGTCGTCTGTGATTTTCAGGGTCCGGTATTTTGACATCCCGGTACCGGCAGGGATTAGTTTTCCGATGATGACATTCTCTTTCAGGCCAATCAACGGATCGACTTTTCCTTTAATAGCAGCTTCCGTGAGTACTCTGGTTGTCTCCTGGAAGGATGCTGCCGAGAGGAAGGAATCGGTAGCGAGAGAAGCCTTGGTAATTCCGAGCAGAACCGGACGGCATTCAGCAGGTTCTCCGCCTTCCTGCAAGACTTTCGCGTTTTCCTCCTCAAACTCGAAGATATCGATCAGTCCGCCGGGTAGAAGGCTGGTGTCTCCGGCTTCTTCTATCTTAACTTTTCTGAGCATCTGCCGGACCATCACCTCGATATGCTTGTCATTGATATCAACGCCCTGCAGACGGTATACCCGCTGCACTTCTCCGAGCAGATAGACCTGTACACCGATGATTCCCTTGATCTTCAGCGTATCATGAGGATTAATGCTGCCTTCGGTCAATTCGTCACCAGGGGAGATGACCTGGCCATTCTTAACTTTGAGGCGGGAACCAAACGGTATGGTATAGATTCCTTGTTCCCCGGTTTCGCTCGTGACTTCCACTTCTCTGCGGCCTTTGACTTCTCTGATCGTAATTGTGCCACTGATTTCGGAGATAATCGCCTGGCCTTTGGGCTTGCGTGCTTCAAACAGTTCCTCTACCCTCGGCAGACCCTGAGTAATGTCGTCTCCAGCAACACCACCGGTGTGGAAAGTACGCATCGTAAGCTGAGTTCCAGGTTCACCGATAGATTGGGCAGCGATAATGCCGACTGCTTCGCCGATTTCAACCTGACGTCCGGTGGCAAGGTTTCTGCCGTAGCATTTCTTGCAAACGCCGTAACGGGTCTTACAGTTCAGCACGGACCTTATCTCAACTTTGTCATAAACATCAGCAATCGCTTTAGCTTGTTCTTCACTGATTTCGTAATCGGGAGAAGCCAGCAGTTCGCCTGTTTCAGGATGACGGATCTCTCTTACCAGGAAGCGTCCTACCAGACGTTCTTCCAGTTTTTCGATCATTTCACTGCCTTCCTTGATGTCTTCGACCATAATGCCTTTATCGGAGCCGCAATCATCCTCCCGGACAATGACATCCTGGGATACGTCGACGAGTCTGCGGGTCAGATACCCGGAGTCGGCAGTTCTGAGTGCGGTGTCAGCCAAACCTTTACGTGCACCGTGCGAAGAGATAAAGTACTCCAACACAGTCAGGCCTTCACGGAAGTTGGCTTTAATAGGCAGTTCAATCGTTCGGCCTGACGGGTCTGCCATCAGTCCGCGCATCCCTGCCAGCTGACGCAGCTGCTGAATATTACCACGCGCTCCGGAATTGGCCATCATATAAACCGGATTAAACTTATCCAGTGATTCCATCAAAGCTTTCGTTACGGAATCATTGGCTTTAGTCCAAATTTCGATAACAAGGATCTTGCGCTCTTCATCGGTAATGAGACCGCGTCGGTACTGCTGTTCGGTCTTGGCAACAGCAATATCCGCCTCGGCCAGAATCGTTCTCTTGACTTCGGGAACCTGGATATCGTCAATACCGACCGTGACTCCGGCTCGTGTCGAAAACTTAAAGCCTAGATTTTTTATTCCGTCCAGTAATAAGGCTGTCTTCTCGTAACCGCAAAAACGGTAAGTCTTGGCAACAATTTTATCTAAAGACTTCTTAGTGACCATTTCGTTTATATAACCGGCTTCTTCAGGAATAACGGTATTGAAAATGAGTCTTCCTGTCGTTGTCTCCAGAAGTTCTCCATCCTTACGCACCTTGATCAAGGCTTGAAGATGGACAGCTTTGGAATTGTACGCCAGAACCGCTTCATCCAGATCCTTGAAGATCTTGCCTTCACCAAGGGCTCCAGGTCTTTCCATTGTCAGATAGTAGCAGCCCAGAACCATATCTTTGGTTGGTGAAGCTACCGGGCGTCCGTCTTTCGGGTTCAGGATATTGTGCGCAGACAGCATCAGCAGCCGAGCTTCAGACTGGGCCTCAGCGGAAAGCGGCACGTGAACCGCCATCTGGTCCCCATCGAAGTCGGCATTGTAAGCCGTACAAACGAGCGGGTGAATCTGCAGAGCCTTACCTTCGACAAGGATAGGCTCAAAAGCCTGAATTCCAAGTCTGTGCAGCGTTGGAGCACGGTTCAGGAGCACTGGATGCTCAGCAATGACTTTTTCCAGGACATCCCATACTTCCGGTCTTACCCTTTCCACCATTCGCTTGGCACTTTTAATATTATGAGCATAACCCTCATTAACTAAGTTTTTCATCACGAAAGGCTTAAACAGCTCAATTGCCATCTCTTTCGGCAACCCGCACTGGGAAAGCTTCAGTGTCGGCCCTACAACGATAACAGAACGACCGGAATAGTCAACACGTTTTCCTAAAAGGTTCTGACGGAATCTTCCCTGCTTACCTTTTAGCATATCACTTAACGATTTTAGCGGCCTGTTGCCGGGTCCGGTAACCGGCCGTCCGCGACGGCCATTGTCAATCAGTGCGTCAACAGCTTCTTGAAGCATTCTTTTTTCGTTCCGGACAATAATATCCGGAGCGCCAAGGTCAAGAAGCTTTTTCAGCCTGTTATTTCTATTAATGACCCTGCGGTACAGATCATTCAGGTCGGAGGTTGCAAACCTTCCGCCGTCCAGCTGAACCATCGGCCGCAGTTCTGGTGGAATAACCGGGATCGCATCAAGAACCATCCATTCCGGACTGTTTCCGGACTGTTTAAATGCTTCGACAACCTCCAGACGTCTGATCGCCCTGATTTTTCGCTGACCGGACACTTCCTTAAGCTCGGTGCGAAGTTCTTCGTTCAGTTTATCTAGATCAATCTCGGCCAATAACGCCTTGATGGCCTCAGCACCCATCTCTGCCTTGAAGCCACTGCCGTATTTTTCCCTGGCCTCCCGGTATTCTGTCTCGGTAAGAAGCTGTTTTTTCATCAGGGAGGTATCCTTTGGATCAACAACGATATACGCGACAAAATATAGAACTTTTTCCAGGGAACGCGGTGACATGTCCAGCAGAAGCCCCATTCTGCTCGGAATCCCTTTGAAGTACCAGATATGGGAAACCGGCGCAGCCAGCTCAATATGTCCCATTCTCTCACGGCGGACTTTAGACCTCGTTACTTCAACACCGCATCGGTCACAAATAATGCCTTTATAACGGACTCTCTTATATTTACCGCAGTGGCACTCCCAGTCACGGGTAGGGCCAAATATTTTTTCACAGAAAAGACCTTCTCTTTCGGGCTTTAAGGTGCGGTAATTAATGGTCTCAGGTTTTTTTACTTCCCCATAGGACCATTTGCGGATCATCTCCGGAGAAGCCAACCCGATACGCATCCTCTCAAAATTATTCACATCAAGCACGGTATTCTCTCCTTTCGCCCATCAAGCTTTCTCGATCTAAACGCACACTTTACTTGTAATCCGGATCAAAATCGTCATCCATGTTGTCGCTGAAATCATTGTCCAGATCATTAACAAGATCATTACCAAGGTCAGACTCGGGAACACTCAGGACAGGGAAATCTTCAGTTTTGTCATTCAAATCGCCATCCAAATCTTCATCAAGAGTCTCATCTTCATTATCATAGCCAATGCCGCTTTCGTCATTGACATCAATCACGGAATACTGATCATCCATTCCCAGTTCATGGGCAGCTTCTGTGACATCATCATCCAAATCCTTAATTTCAATTTCCTGATCTTCTTCCGAAAGTACGGAAACATCAAGTCCAAGGCTCTGCAATTCCTTGATGAGTACCTTAAATGATTCTGGCACGCCCGGCTCAGGAATATTCTCACCTTTGACAATTGCTTCGTAGGTCTTGACCCTACCTACCACATCATCGGACTTAACGGTAAGTATCTCCTGCAGCGTAAACGATGCGCCATAAGCTTCAAGTGCCCAAACTTCCATCTCTCCGAAGCGTTGACCGCCGAACTGCGCTTTACCGCCGAGCGGCTGCTGGGTGACCAGCGAGTACGGACCTGTAGAACGGGCATGGATCTTGTCATCAACAAGATGGTGAAGTTTCAGCATATACATATAGCCAACAGTAACTTCATTATCAAAAGGCTCACCGGTACGGCCGTCATAAAGAACGGATTTTCCATGTCCGGGAAGTCCGGCCTTTCTCAAGGTATCAAAGACATCATCTTCTCTGGCTCCGTCAAAAACCGGTGTGGCAATATACATGCCCAGTGCTTTCGCCGCCCAACCAAGATGGGTTTCCAGAACCTGTCCGATATTCATACGAGATGGAACACCGAGCGGATTCAGAACGATTTCAATCGGCGTGCCGTCCGGCATAAAAGGCATATCCTCCTGGCGCATAATTCTGGAAATAACCCCTTTGTTTCCGTGTCTTCCAGCCATTTTATCGCCGACGGATATCTTACGTTTCTGGGCAATATAGACTCTTACGAGTTGGTTGACCCCAGGGGCCAGTTCATCGCCGTTCTCGCGCTTAAATACTTTAACATCAACAACTTTTCCGGCCTCGCCATGCGGAACACGTAAAGAAGTATCCCTGACTTCTCTGGCTTTCTCACCAAAGATTGCTCTTAGCAGGCGTTCTTCAGCCGTAAGCTCCGTTTCCCCTTTCGGAGTAACCTTGCCCACCAAGATATCTCCAGGGTGCACTTCGGCACCGATCCGGATAATACCACGTTCGTCAAGATCTTTCAAAACATCTTCTCCGACGTTTGGAATATCTCTGGTAATCTCTTCAGGCCCAAGTTTGGTATCCCGGGCATCTGCTTCGTATTCCTCAATATGAATGGACGTAAAATAATCTTCTTTCACCAGCTTCTCGCTGATCAGAATAGCATCCTCATAGTTGTATCCTTCCCAGGGCATAAACGCTACCAGAACGTTTCGCCCGAGGGCAAGTTCTCCGTTATCTGTTGACGGGCCGTCGGCAATTACCTGACCAGCATCGATTCTCTGGCCTTTGACAACAATCGGTTTCTGATTGATACAGGTTCCCTGGTTGCTGCGCGTGTATTTCAAAAGTCTATTCCGGGTTGTTGTGCCGTCATTGTTTTGAATGATGATCTCATCGGAAGTAACCCGTAAAGCAGTTCCTTCTTTTGGAGAAACCAGACAGACACCGGAATCAACAGCAGCCTTATACTCCATGCCGGTGCCAATATACGGCGCATCTGTTTTGAGTAGAGGCACAGCCTGACGCTGCATGTTGGAACCCATCAGAGCACGGTTAGCATCGTCATGCTCGAGGAATGGAATCAAGGCGGTCGCAATCGATACCATCTGCTTCGGCGAAACGTCCATATACTGAATGTTTACCGGCGGAACCAGGACGAAATCTTCGCCGTGGCGCGCTTCGATCTTTTCGCTTAAAAACTCCCCATTTTCACCAACAGCGGCATTGGCCTGGGCAATAATATATTTTTCCTCTTCATCAGCTGTTAAGTAATGGATCTCATCCGTCACTTTGCCATTTTCTACTTTGCGGTAAGGTGCCTCAATAAAGCCATACTCATTAATGCGTCCATATGTGCTTAGTGAACCAATCAAACCAATGTTCGGACCCTCAGGCGTTTCAATCGGGCACATCCGGCCATAGTGGGAATGATGCACGTCGCGCACTTCAAATCCGGCTCTCTCTCTGCTTAAACCACCAGGTCCCAGCGCGCTGAGACGGCGTTTATGCGTAAGCTCGGCCAGTGGATTGGTCTGGTCCATAAACTGTGATAACTGGCTGCTTCCAAAAAACTCTTTAATTGCGGCCACGACTGGACGTATATTGATCAGCACCTGAGGTGTAATCCCCTCAATGTCCTGAATCGTCATTCTCTCTCTTACCACTCTCTCCATACGGGAGAGACCAATTCTGAACTGATTCTGAAGAAGCTCGCCAACCGAACGCAAACGTCTGTTGCCAAGGTGATCAATATCATCAATATGTCCTTCACCATTAATTATTTTAAGCATCCGAGAAATCGATGCGATGATGTCCTCGGATGTTAAATGCCGTATGTTCTTGGGAATATCCAGACCCAGTTTGTTGTTCAGCTTATAACGGCCTACTTTTGCCAGATCATATCTTCTGGGATCAAAGAACAAGGATTCCAGAAGACTGCGGGCACTCTCCACCGTAGGCGGTTCTCCAGGACGAAGACGTTTATAAATCTCAACTAGCGCTTCTTCCGTTGATTCCGTATTGTCTCTTTCCAGCGTAATTTTAACGTTCTCATTGTCATCGAACGCTTCGAGGATCCGGCCATTGGTTGAATAGCCAAGGGCTCTGACCAGTACCGTAGCCGGTAGTTTACGGGTTCTGTCAACCCGGACAAAAATATTATCATTAATATCTGTCTCAAATTCCAGCCAGGCACCACGGTTCGGAATAATCGTTGCGCCGTAAAGCTTTTTACCGCTGGTGTCGATTGTTTCAGAATAATAAACGCCGGGCGATCTTACCAACTGACTGACAATAACACGTTCCGCACCATTAATAATGAAGGTGCCTTTATCGGTCATCAGGGGAAAGTCCCCCATGAACACTTCCTGCTCCTTAACCTCTCCTGTTTCCTTATTAATAAGGCGTACTTTGACTCTGAGAGGTGCTGCAAACGTAACGTCACGTTCTTTGCATTCCTCGACCTCATATTTTGGATCGCCGAGGCTGTAGTCTATGAATTCCAAAACCAGATTTCCGGTAAAATCCTGAATTGGGGAAATGTCGCGAAACATTTCGCGAAGCCCTTCCTTCAGAAACCACTCGTAGGAATTCTGTTGAATTTCGATTAAGTTGGGCATATCCAGAACTTCCCGAAGCCTCGCATAACTTGCCCGTTCTCTTGTTCCAACTTTGATAGGATTCACCATGCCGTTTCACCCTTCCAGTGTTTTTTCCTGATCGTTCCAACAGAAAACTAGATAATCAAGAAATAATTATAATTGTTTGCGAATACCTTAATACAAATATCCATTACTATCCAAACACCAAAAAGCAAAGAGCAGATAGGCATAAACAACCAAAAGCAAGGCTTTTTGGGAAAAAACCTCGCTTCAATGTTTATGGAGCTGCCTCACATGAGATGCAATACATCCACACTATTATCTCCCAACTTTATTGGTTTGTCTTAGCTTAAGATCACAGTGACAGTTATTAATCCTAACAAGTATACCGATATTTGTCAAGTATATTTTATTTACTAATCATCATTCCTGCAACATTTTTCTGGCATTATAGGTTAAATATCTATTATTATATATTATATTCCAAAAAGTTAAAGGCATTTAGATATTTTTTGCCTGTTTCTACTCAATATTCCATTAGCCTCGTTCAGAACACATTTGACATCCATGAGCACCCGGCGTCAAATAAAAACTGAACCGGCTTAAGCATGGCCGGTTCAGTCTGCGGTACATTTTTCGTTTCAGATTATTTTACGTCTACGCCGGCACCAGCTTCAACAAGTTTAGCTTTGATGGCTTCAGCTTCTTCTTTGGCAATTTTTTCTTTGACAGGTTTCGGTGCGCCGTCAACAAGATCTTTAGCTTCTTTTAAGCCCAGGCCAGTGATTTCACGAACAACTTTGATGACGTTGATCTTTGCAGCACCAGCGCTGGTCAGGATAACATCAAATTCTGTTTGCTCTTCAGCAACAGGAGCAGCAGCGCCAGCTGCCGG
The DNA here is from genome assembly GCA_009910795.1 of Dehalobacter sp. CP. Next base: position 50,068 of record VMEE01000087.1, read on the forward strand.
GGCAGCCATAACAGCTGCGGGAGCAGCAGCGCTTACACCAAACTCTTCTTCGAAAGCTTTAACGAGCTCAGCAAGCTCAAGAACGGTCATACCTTTTACGGCTTCTAAAATTTCAGCAGTTTTGGACATTAAAATATCCTCCTTAAAATAATTCACATATTTTTTATTTTTGTTTTGACTAGTCATTAGATCTGTTAACATCCGGTACCGTCCAAACCTTCGTGTCAGATGTTGGATAGTCCCAGAGTCTGCGCATGCATCGGGCCTCGGGCATCGAATCCCGTGCCTCGACTATGCCTGGGCTTCTTTAAGTTTACGAACTTCTTCCAAAGCATAACCAAATTTGCGGATAGGCCCTTGCAGAACATTGACCATTCCTTGAAGCGGGCCTTGCATTCCAGCAAGTACTTGGGAAAGAAGAACTTCTCTGGACGGAAGATTTGCGAGATCTTTTACTTTTTCAGCGTTAATGACCTTGCCGTCAAGAACCCCCGCCTTAATGGTCAGGCTCTTGTTTTTCTTGCTGAATTCACTGAGAATCTTCGCAGGAGCAACAGGATCTGCAGAAAAGGCTAAAGCAGTAGGACCTTCCAGAAATTCATCCAAACCGGTAATCCCGATTTCATCTGCAGCCCGGCGAACCATTGTATTTTTCAATACGCGGTATTCAATACCGGCCTGGCGCAGTTCTACTCTCAAATTGGTCACCTGCGATACCGTCAGACCTCTGTAGTCTGCCAGAATCACTCCGTTTGCACCTTCAAACTTCTGTTTGATATCTTCAACAACTTTTTGCTTCTCTTCAAAATTTGGCATACACACACCTCCTTCCGAACGCATACTGTCGTATGCGTTTCGTTGCCATCCATGGCTGTCAATAAACAAGCCTCTGCTGGGCGCAGAGGCAAGATTATTAATGTCTTTCATGTCTTCAAAAGACGACCTTGTCTCCACCTCGGCAGGATATTAAGCTTAATAAAGCGCCTGCTTTCTACAGCGGAAAATGTTATTAATTTTTTTCAGTCTAGTCGGTATATCTCAGCCCTTAAAAAGTCTTTAGACAATTTTCAAAGGATTGATTTTCACTCCTGGTCCCATGGTGGAAGATACCGTTACGCTACGGACATACTGTCCTTTGGCAGCTGCAGGTTTTGCTTTTGTGACAACTTCGGCAATGGTTTTGTAGTTGTCCATCAGCTTATCCTGATCAAAAGAAACCTTGCCGATCGGTACATGAATAATACCGGCTTTATCAGCCCTGTATTCCACTTTACCGGCTTTAATTTCTTTAACTGCTCTTTCGACATCGAACGATACAGTTCCGGTCTTCGGGTTCGGCATGAGGCCCTTAGGTCCCAAAAGCTTACCCAGCTTACCGACAGTACCCATCATATCCGGTGTCGCTACAGCAACGTCAAAACCAAACCAGCCCTGTTGGATTTTCTCAACCATTTCTTCAGCTCCGACAAAATCAGCGCCGGCAGCTTCGGCTTCTTTGGCTTTGTCTCCCTTGGCAAAAACAAGTACACTTAAAGTTTTGCCTGTTCCATGTGGAAGAACAACCGCTCCGCGGATTTGCTGATCAGCATGGCGGGTATCGATTCCCAATTTGAAAGCAACTTCAACTGTCTCATCAAATTTTGCTTTGGCATTGGTTTTTACAACACCAATTGCTTCGGCCGGCTCAAACACAGCCTGATTATCAAATGCTTTTAAAGCATCAAGGTATTTCTTACCTCTTTTTGGCATCTTTCTTTAACCTCCTTGTGGTCTTCGGGCCAAACCCTCCCACATTGTTCAACGGAATCAAACAATATCGATTCCCATACTGCGTGCAGTACCTTCGACCATACGCATTGCAGCTTCAATGCTTGCTGCATTTAAGTCTTTCATCTTTTGTTCAGCAATTTCCCTAACCTGATCTTTGGTCACTTTCGCAACCTTTTGCTTGTTCGGAACAGCGGAACCAGACGGAATGTTGGCTGCCTTCTTAAGCAATACGGATGCCGGCGGAGTCTTCAGAACAAAAGTAAAGGAACGGTCTTCATAAATCGTAATCTCTGCAGGAATGATCAGTCCAGCCTGATCCTTCGTTCTTTCATTGTATTCTTTGCAGAAGCCCATGATATTAACACCGTGCTGACCCAAAGCAGGACCAACTGGAGGTGCCGGATTTGCCTTACCTGCGGTGATTGCCAATTTTACCAGCCCAATAACTTTCTTTGCCATAATTACACCTCCTTGCTGTGGAATATCTATTTAGTCAAGCTTTTCCACTTGCCCAAACTCAAGTTCGACCGGCGTCTCTCTCCCAAACATGGAAACCGAGACTCTGACTTTTTGCTTTTCTTCGAGGACTTCTTTCACAACACCAATAAAGTCTTTGAACGGACCGGAAATGACCCGGACAGACTGCCCGACAACAACGTCAATCTTGGTGCGGATTTTCTCGAGTCCCATTTGGCGTAAAATAACAGCGACCTCATGATCCAGAAGCGGAATCGGTTTGCTGCCGCTTCCTACAAACCCGGTCACCCCAGGTGTATTGCGGACCACATACCAAGAGTCGTCAGTCATGTCCATCTCCACTAGAACGTAACCTGGAAACACCTTGCGTTTGGAGATTTTTTTCTTGCCGTTCTTTATTTCGATCTCGTCTTCCATAGGAACTAAAACGCGAAAAATTTTATCCTCCATATTCATGGATTCCACGCGTTTTTCCAGATTTGTTTTCACCTTGTTCTCATATCCGGAATAAGTGTGAATAACATACCAGTTCTTCGTCATTAACCGAAAGCCTCCTAAGAAAGATTCATCCAATTGTCAAATGAATTGTTAAATACCAAGCAGGTTGGTCATTGCGTACGTCAGACCACTGTCTACAATCCAAATCAACAAAGCAACAATTGCCACAGAAACAAGCACGACACCGGTATACGTCAGCAACGTCTGACGAGTCGGCCAATGTACTTTCTTCAGCTCAAGCCCAACCTCACGAAAAAAAGCAAACCGTTTTCCGGGGTTCTTAAACCTATTAAGAAAGCCGCCTTTTGCACCTGTGGTATCTGCTTTCTTTGCCACTGCCATATCTTCACATCCTTAACGGAATATTCTTCCGGTTCGTACTATTTTGTTTCCTTATGAACAGTATGAGCTTTGCAAGTTCTGCAATATTTTTTGATCTCTATACGATCTGGGTCATTTTTCTTATTCTTATTGGACTGATAATTTCTGTTTTTGCACTCAGTACAAGCCAATGTGATTGCAACACGCATTTGGAACACCCCCCCGGCAATGGCATTAAACTGCATATTTTACAAGTCGCACAGAATAATTTAACACAATAATAAAGTCTTTGTCAAGGAAGATTCCTTTGTATGCCGCAAATAAACTGTGAAATTCTCTTGCCAAAATAGGCAGAACGAATTAGGATTGTATTATTGTCGATATTTATTCATTATATCATAACTGTGCTTAGAAAATAAAAAAAGAATTAGAGGTCTGTCTTATGTCCAATCCAGATTATCCAAACATTTTTGATGCCCATGCCCATATTTTTCCGCAGAAAGTAGCTCCCAGGGCAGTCGATTCCATCTTGTCCTTCTACGACGAACTTATTCAAGATATGGAGCCTGGAAAAGGAACCGCCTCCGATCTGATCGCTTCCGGCGCAGGCGTCGGGATCAACCGCTTTTTGATTTCCTCGACCGCTACGAGAACAGAACAAGTCGAGTCAATCAACGATTTCATTGCCAGTGTTTGCACCGATTCGCGGTTCGTCGGCTTCGGCACCATGCATCCTGAATTTCCTAATCCTCAACTGGAAATCGAGCGGGTACTTTCACTCGGTTTAAAAGGTTTAAAGCTTCACCCGGATTTTCAGGAATATAACATTGACGATCCATCTTTATTTCCTATATACGAGGCAGCAGAAGGCAAATTGCCTATCCTTTTTCATGTCGGAGATACGCGCACGGATTACTCCAATCCGCACAGACTTGCCCACATTCTGAAAATGTTTCCCGATTTGGTGGTCATTGCAGCCCATCTGGGCGGCTGGAGTCTGTGGGATGATTTTGACCACAGCCTGTTTGAGCGAAATGTCTACATCGACACGTCCAGCTCTCTGATGTTAATAGAAAAAGAAACAGCTGTTGATATTATTCGCTCCCATGGCATTGATAAAGTACTGTTTGGCACGGATTACCCAATGTGGTCACCCGAAGCCGAACTTGAGCGTTTCCTATCACTTGGCCTGACGAAAGAGGAAAACCAGAAAATCCTCTGGGAAAACGGCAGAAAACTGTTTGGCCTGCAGCTGTAAACCCTACAATACTATGAAATCAAGCTGCATCTAGTCTTCTTCAGACACTCATTTCCGTCTCCAGATTCAGCAGCCGGGAGGATTCCTTCGCAAACCAGCGAATGCTGTAGGTGACAACAGACAATTCAATCAGCGCATGATAGTAAAAGCTTGTCGAGGGTGTATTCTCCTGCCATTCATTCAGAATAGCGTGCAGTTTGCTCCAGACACGCAATTCGGGAAACTGAGCTGCCTCTTCCCCCTTGACTTTTTTCTGAAGCTGCAGATTGTAGCTTGTCGCACTGAACATCACATTGTGCAGCATTTCAAAAACATGCTCAAATTCAGGACTAACCGCCGGATCATTGGCTTCCTCCCGGCGGGTTTTTCGTTCTGCGGCAAGAAAAAGCAAGTCCTGTGATCTTTGCCAGAGGCCCCGGCTGTAATTTAAATATTCCTTATATAATGGTTTACGGGCCTTGGGGTCTTTCTTGTTTTTACCGAACCACAAGACGTTCCACTCTTTGCGGTATAAATCATACAAATTCTCAGCTTCTTGAAACAAGCTGTTGAATTCCGCTTTATTTTTATGCATTTCTTCTTCCGAAGCCAGATTCAGGTACAGATACCGGTTCACTGCATCGACAAACATCCGGACAGCAAAATTATTTAGTTCAATCAATTTATCCTCAAGCACTTTTTGGTAACGCGGAGGTGCGATCGTCAAATTGATCACATTTGCAGTCACCATACCAATCAGGATAGCCAGTGACCGTGAAACCGCGTGGGACAAAAACTGCTCCTGCGGTGAAGCCAGGATAAAAATGGCCGAGATCACTGCAAGAACGATCTGATTCGGCACTTTGATCACTTTGGTGAAAATAATAATCAGGATAATCGTTGCAAGTGCCATACTCAGAAACTGCAGCGGTATGGCCAGTCCGATCGCCACAGCCACAATAATTGCAATGATGTTTACTATAATTTCTTCCAGCGCATTTCGAAAACTTCTGCCGAGAGATTGCTGCATACAGACCACTGCCGATGTCGCAGCAAACAAAGACGGCTCAATATCCAAAAGGATACAGATATAAACACTGACCGCCACAGCGAGACCTGTCTTTAACGTCCTGGCTCCGATATTCATTCCACAGCTCCTTAAGGTTTATTCTTTATGTTTATTGTCTTATGATAACACAACCCATCCCGAATAATAAACCCGCACTCCAAACACTTCTTTTTTCTCTGAAGCATACAGTATGAAAAAGGAAGTGTGTTTCTTGAAAATTCATGTTGTGAGCTCAGGACAGAGCATCTATTCGATTGCTCGCAAATACGGGGTCTCACCCCAGAAAATGATTGCAGATAATGAACTGACCAATCCAAACCAGCTAGTTGTCGGGCAGACGCTGGTCATTCTGGAAAGTAGTGGAACACATACGGTTGCCGCCGGTGAGTCTCTTTATCTGATTGCCCAAAAACACGGAGTAACTGTGAATGCTTTACTCGCCACCAATCCTCGGATAACAGATCCGAGCCGTATCTATGCCGGTCAGACTATTGCCATTCCGGCAGCGGCTGCCAGCTATGGAACGATAGAAGTGAACGGGTATGCCTTTCCGAATATTAACAGAGACATTCTCCGAAAAAGTCTTCGCCATCTTACATATCTTAGTATCTTCAGTTATCAGGTCAACGCGGATGGCACCCTGAATACGATTCCGGATGAACCGCTGATTCAGGCAGCGAGAGAAGCCCGGACAGCTCCACTAATGGTCATTACGAATATCCAGCAAGGTGGAAGCTTCAACAGTACGCTGGCCAGATCCATCCTGACAAATCAGACTGCTCAGAATACTTTAATCAGTCAGGTTATCAGAACGCTGAGAGAAAAAAACTATTACGGCCTCGATATTGATTTTGAATATATCTATCCATCCGACCGGGAAAACTATAACAACTTTCTCCGAAGGATCGTTAATACGCTCCGCCCTTTAGGCTATCCTGTGACGACAGCTCTCGCTCCTAAGCTGACTGCCGATCAAAAAGGTCTGCTATACGAAGCCCATGACTATCCTGTTCACGGGGCTCTGGCCAACCACGTCATCCTAATGACCTATGAATGGGGTTACACCTACAGCCCACCCAAAGCAGTCGCTCCTGTAAATGAAGTGCGCAAAGTATTGACCTATGCGGTGTCGGCTATTCCGAGACAAAAAATCTTTATGGGTATCCCCAATTATGGCTATGACTGGACCCTTCCATACGTTTCCGGTACTGCCGCCAGAACAGTCTCCAACAGCGGGGCGGTAGATCTGGCCAGAACTGAAAAGACAGCAATCCAGTATGATTCAACAGCGCAGTCTCCGTATTTCACCTACTACGACGATGCCGGCAAAAAGCACGAAGTATGGTTTGAAGATGCCCGAAGCATCTATGCCAAACTGACCCTGGCCAAAGAATTTCGGGTCGGGGGCATAAGCTACTGGACGATCGGAAGATATTTTCCCCAGAATTGGCTGGTTTTAAGGTCTTTATACAATATAAAAAAACTGCTTTAAAATTTTATGGTATAAGACTTGTTCACTCCTCAAACAATATACTTGCAACAATTTTTTTAAGTGCAGACCAAAGGAGGAACAGTATTTATGAAACACAATCCGGATGACCGCAGAGATAATGCCGACAGAATCCAAAAAAACATTAATCACACCATCCAGAATATGGAGCTTGCTGATGAAATGATTGCGAAAACTGATGATCCTAAAAGTAAGAAAGATCTGAAAGAAAAGAATGATCGAAGGCGTGATGCGCTAAACGGAATGAGGGTGGAAATCCGGGACGAAGCCTTGGATAAAAAAAGAGAGTATAAATGATGCAAACAAAGATAGCAGCCAGGTAACTAATAGCCTGGCTCAGGTTACTGACGAACCCCATGATAAAAAATCACGGGGTTCGTTTTTTTGCCACCAATAAAAAATCCTTATAATTAGAGATAGGTAGTCTTTGTCCCAAATCTCTAAATATAAGGAAATATCAAATGCAGGACAAGGATACTATGCAATTTACATTCCTGAAGACTCCAAACGCTGCCAATAGATATTGCTGATCTATTGCTTGCTGAACTTGTAAGCCTTATCGGGAGCAAAACTTCTATTGATGCGGTAAGACATTATTTGGGGGAATAGCTCCATAAAAAACTACTATTTCACAATCATATTATCAGTATCATGACCGGGGTTAACTTGATAAGTTTTGAACTTCACTGATTACAATCATGATGATGACAGCGGATATCAATAGGATAAATAATAAATCTCCCATACTTAATTTGCTTTTCATCCTTTGACCTCGATGTTTATTTCATTTGCAGAACCTACCTCTATTCCCGGAACCTTTTTTAGTTTTGCTTTCTCTAAAAATTTCATGATATATCTCCTGGAGCGTAATATGAGTTCATTGAGAATAAACCCCGGACAGAAGAATCTGCACCAGAATCTGCTGATAAAGAAGGAACTAAAAATAACGACTGGCAAGATAAGCCACTGGATACCGAACCCCTGCCGTCCAAACAAAGTAGCAAATGGCTCATACCCGGCAAAACTGGGTGACTTCGTCAGGAATGCCCCTATGAGTGCCAGGTAGATGAGGATATACCTTAATTTAGCCGCTTTGGCTTCGACTGCTTTATTGCCGCATTTGAATTTGCCGCCGCCTACTTTTGCCGTGATTTCCTGCAAAGCGCCAAACGGACAAAGCCAGAAACAGTAAACGTTCTTTCCTAATATAAAGGTAATAATAGGGATTCCAATTAAGAGGATATACCAAACGAGGTTCTCACGAATAGACGGAAAATTCCCCATGAAAAGTCCGGCAATATTGGCAAGCGAAATGGGTGTGTTGTATTGAAAACCAATGAAGACCAAACTGCCTATCAGGGCAATCCAACGTAGTTTTCTTTGTTTGAATGTAACGCCAATCACCATCAGGATAACCAACGCAATGACGGATATCTCCTTGGACCCGAACTTAAACGGTTCTTTCTCATCCTTCACATCCAGCCCAAACTGCTCTCTGGCTACTGCATGGCTTCCCTGGGAAATGGCCTTGGCAATCCCCCGGGAAGAAAAAGTAGCGCCCGATATTCGGTCGATATCTTTGTTAATGGACAAAGGGGCCGTGATGTCTTTGCCGATGAATTTCTCCAGGTATTTCTGGTCGATGACCTTATCAATAAAGGATGGCGTATCCTTATGCGCTGCAATGACCGCCCCGACAATTTTCCCTTTGAGGTCTATCCCGGTCACCATTTTAATCGGACCGCCATAAGCAACCGCTTGCTCGATTACGACATAGCCTATTTTTTCTTCCCTGCCGTTTTGATCTTTTGTTTGCCCTTCGTATATAACAGGGGAAGACGCAATCTTTTGAAAAGATTGCGCTTCCGGAAACACTTGATTCATAAACGGTATGATATCGTTATCTGTATGAGTCCAACTCAAACCTAACGTTAGGAAGAATATAACTGCTGCTGCAAACACAATGATTTTATTTGCTGTGTTTTTCATTCCTTACTCCTGTTAAAGGTCTGCCTTACCCTGATGTTATGCTGCTTCTACCTTATCAGCTTTCTTTTTTGAAGGCATCAAGGAGTCCAAGCGTACTATAAGGATAACTAAGACAAGAAGAATTGCTCCGAAGATTAACAGTCCCATGCCGGCAGCCTGCATCTCACCTTCAGCTATGCTGCTGAAGATCCAAGCCTGGGTAAATGCTCCCCAGAGTGCGGAGGTCACAATTAAAATCAAGCGTGTAACAGACATTTTTCCTGCAGCCTTGAACTTGATATATCCAAACCATATGGATGATGCCGTGAGTGCACCCAGAAGAATCCAGAAGATAGTCATATTATCTCTCCTCTTTTCATTACAATATTTTATTTTTCCCAGAAATTCTTTACTGCATCGGCCACTGTTACTTTTCCATATCCAAACAAATCATCAAAGAATCTTAAAATTGGCCGGGCTGGTGTCCTTGTCCCTAGTTTCGCCAAGTCATGGTGCCATTCATCCAGTTTGTTGTACGGGCATACTTTGATACAGATTCCACAGTCAGTTCCGGCAGCTGCCCATCCTTGTAAGCATTTTTCAGCATTGCACGCCCATTTTTTCACACCGCCATTTGTGGACTTCGTTGCAGCTTGAAAACTTGGTTCTTTATCATGGGATATCGCTTGCGGGGGACAAGCGTCAGCGCATTTCATACAGGTCGTGCAAAATTCCTTGACCCCAAAGGAAATTGGTTTATCGATAGCTAAAGGCAAATCGGTAAATATTTTGCATAACCGCACTCTCGGTCCAAATTCCGGAGTGATAAGAATTCCTATTCGGCTGAGTTCTCCCAGTCCGGCATGAATCGCCAAAGGAACACTTATAGCGGTATCATTGCCGCAAGGTAAGGTTTTATAACCTAAGTTCCTCAGAAAATGAGAAAGTTTATTTACTGTTACACTCATATTGGAATAAATATTGGTAGTTGCGGCACCTTCAAGCGCAGTCGGAGCAGCTTCCATACCTTGATAATCCATTTCCAGAGCCATAACAATAACATTTGTGGGTTTAAACGGAAGTTCATTGGGAACGCTATCCATTTTTTGCATATCAAAAACACGTGAAAATACCCATCGTTCGTCATATGGGGCTATTCCGACCAGACTTGCGCCATAGAATTTTGCAGCTCTTTTTACTGCTTTACTTGCGGCTTCAGGGCTCTCAAATTTATAAACGTCAGGATTCACTTTTCCACCAATTTGGCTTTCTTTCCAATCGTATAATCCCTGACTGGCAAAACCCGGTGCATGATAACCATTGACTCCATCTTCAATGGCCTTGGCGCCATTAAACATGGCTACTTCGATTCTGCTATAGCCCTCCCCGGTGGGCATCGGTCCACCATGTGCCTTCGCAAATGACTCTGCGACGGCCGGATCTCCCATCATAGCGCGAAAAATCACTTGATCTTTTTGATCATACCTTTTGAAATCTGCGTTCATTTCAACTGGAAAAGTATCTTGTTGTACCGCCTCCGCAGCATTGGCTATGCTGCCGTCATAACCTATTAAAGCTGCACCTGCTGCCCCAACCCCCATTCCTAATGAGGTCTTCAAAAAACCGCGCCTGCTAAGTTCTTTGGAGAAGGCCTTCTTCTCTTGGTTTTTTTCCTTTTTGTCATCATCTGGAATCATACTTTAACCCTCCTTAAATATTTGATCTGAAATTATCATAGAAAAAAAATAATATAATAAGAAGATTCCTATGTAACTGATGTGAACTATGCAACATTAATATAAAAAAAATACAAGGGCGTATTACCCCTGTACTTCAATCAACTTCTTAACTCCCAATATATTCATTACTCTTTTTATATTTGTTCGTTTTCTAAAGGGCATTTACATAAACTTAAACTAAGATAATATCTAAAAATGAATTAATTAAACCAGTTGGATCATCAAATCCTTTCTCAGAATCTAAATGTCCTCCATAACTAAGTTCAATAAGACCAACAATAAATGCAGATACCATTGCTGTTAATTGTTTCCGTGACATACGAATCGTGCATTTTTGTTCTTGAGCTTTTCCCACACATTTTTCCATGATTCCATATACTTCAGCAGCTGAATTGCATAGGTTGGGATGTTGCTTCTTATTCCATGGTTTGTGGAACATCAATTGATAATGCTCTTGATTCCTTATGCCATAATCATAAAAATTATAAAAAATTGCAAAAACAAGTTTTCTAGGATCGCTTATTTCTCCAATTAATTCGTAGAAATTACTTTTTAACGTCTCAAAATTTTCAGTCACAATGGCTGCAAGTAAATCATCCTTATTTTTAAAATGTCTATAAACTGCACTTCTAGATAATTTCGTTTCTTTTCCAAGGTCACGCATACTAACTGAATCAATACCATTCGTATTAACCATATGTCTTGTGACATTAATCAGCTTTTGTTTTGTCTCATTACTGCTTCCCATAATATCCTCTTCTATATGTATTTCTTATGATTTTACAGTATTATGTTGACACCGTCAACATTAAGAATTATACTTACGTTGCAGGATTAAGTTAGCATATGCTAATACCCAAGACAGGAATAGCTGATTCCGTATATGAGAATGCTAGATTAGCAGCCTATTGCCAAGCACACAGTTTTCTAGCGATTTTCCTCCTTTAATAAAATTTGTTTCTGACCACAGGAAGGTGTTACGTTAAGCCCAAAATACTCCAGTCCATATAAGAAGAAAAGATATTGGTCTAGTTCAATGCTAGATGGTTTTTGCGAACTTATATTGACATAACAGAAAAATCCTTTTGATAGGAGTATGATTTTTATGAAAGAATTTAGAATAGAAAATGTAACACAAATTCTTAAATTTGAGAATGCTTCCGAAAAATTATTAAATTTAGGAGAAAATTTTTTCTTAACCAAAAACAGCATACTGGTTTCTCCCGGTTATGTCCCCAATGGGCTTTATTATGTAAAAGATGGCCGGGTCAAAGCTAGTACATACTCTCCAAATGGCAATGAAAATATACGGGGCCTTCAAGAAAAGGGAAGTATCTTTTTGGAACATAACATACTTTTCAATATTCCTACTGATTGCTACTTTATGACCATAGAGGATTCCAATATACTTTTTATTAAGAAAGAAGACCTTTTGAATTTGTTGAAAGCTGACTTTGATGTAATGCTATTTATAACACAATCGATTACCTGTAAATTTATGGTGACTAATCATCTTTTAAATGAACTGCTAGTTTATGACTCAGAATGGAGAATATGTCGCCTCTTATTAACATTTGCCGATAGTTTTGGAATGGAAATCGAAAATAAAATAAAGCTGAATCTGAAAATAAGTCAGCAGTTCATTAGTGACATGCTGGGCGTCAATAGAGCAACGACCATCAGGGCGATCAAAAAATTAAAAGAAATGAATTTAATCGAGCAAACAAACGGCTATTATTTTATTAAAGATTTGCAACAGCTAAAAAAATATCAGACCGAATTGCGAGTTAAATAGTCATTGATTGTTATAATTTTTTGCGTCAACCAAAAAGAGGTTGTGCTGAAACTTAAATAGTTTCACACAGCTTCTTTGCTATTTTGAAATAATATTGACCATTTATGCCGCATTGCATTAACAGCAAAGCAGAAGAATAAAAAAAGGGGCATATTATGTGCTATGCAATGTAATCCCCATTCCAGTTTGACCTGAGATGCACATCAGCTTGATGACTTTTTACGTCGCGTTTCAATCAGTACTAAAGCCACCAACAAAAGTAGTATTCAATTAGAGAAGAATCCCGCTGTTTGGTCGTGACAACGGGATTCTTCACAATAGGATTTTTGTTTACAGTTCCGGAATATCCTTTGCCCACATCTCATCCCGCGCCCGCTGAATCAGAAACTCATAGACTTTATCCTTATAGGCAACGAAGGTGTCCGGGTCGCTTTGTTTGATCTTATCGAGCTGGAACCACAATTCTTTGATCACCCGGTCCAGTTCCCCGTAGAGAAAGGCGATATTGTTGGCGCGTACCTTGGTCGACGCACTGCTTAAGTTCTTGCGCAGGGAGTTCAGGGATTTATAAGCGGTTGTTTTTTTGATGGAGGTTACCTCGTTCTGCAGGTTTTCGGCTTTTCGTTCTAGCCGGCTCTTGGCCGTAAACAATTCCTGGGCGTTTTTATCTAATACGGCGTTCGCTTGGGCCAGCCGGGCGGACTTTTCCTTTTCCTCCTCTAGGGCTTGCTGCAGGACCGCTTTTTCCTGTTCGGCCTGTTCCTTCTTCCGCCGGGCCTGATTCCAGTCGTCAATCGCCTTTTGCAGCTCGCGGGTAGACGTTCTCGCGACATCCGTGTCCGTGATGAAAGCGGCTCTTTCCTTTTCCGGTACGCCTAAGAGGATGTAGGCCTGTGAAAAGCTCAGTTCGGGTATTTCCTGGTCCGGTTCGCCGTCGGTGAAGATAGAAAGCTGTTTGACGCCGTACTCCTGGTAGAGGCGCATCATTTTTTCGGCCGTATCCTGGGAGTAGCTGACCTCCTCTTTCAGCCAACGGCCCCATTCCCCATACTTGACCTGTTTCTTGATCTCCGTCAGCCGCCGCCCGATATCGATGGCGCTGCTGAGCACGATCCGATGGGTCTGTCTTTTGATCAGGTTAATTTCCGACGCGATTAACTGCGGCGTCCGTACGGTCATCGTCTCGTTCATGTCAATCACTTCGTTCATAAGCTCTTCCCGTTCCTCGCTTCCCTGTGTGTTTTTTGGCCCAATAGGATGTCCCAGTTTCCGATACTGTCGCGGAATCTGGAACAAGCACCGGCCTAAATCATTGGGTATTATTACAATATATGCCGGAAGGACAGGACCTGCACATCGGATTGCAAAAGGACAGGATTGTAACGATTTATTCAGACAAGGCATAAGCTATTATTGCGGAGGATCGTAAAGATAAGCAGAAACCCGGCCGGTTCAGGATGGAATCGTGTGCTGGGCTTCTGCTTTTTGGGACTCCGGATATTTTTAGGGACAACCTGTAACCCCCGGGACAAAATATTCATAAAGTAGTTAATGAGGACAGGCGAGACAAGTCCGCCTGTCAAAGAGAAAGGAGGTGCACAGCCATGCCTGTCACCATGATCCCGTTAAGTTCGGTTCTGGCCGGACGCTATCAGATCGGTACGACGCCGGCCGGCGGTCCGATCCTCAGGAAAAAAGGACTGAATTATGTTAAGCCTGACGCCACGGAGCAAGCCCTTTATGATGTTATTTCAGCCTTATACAGTTTGAGCCAACATGAACTGCAGGATATCCTGTTGCAGAAGAATTACCGGCTTGAGTTCGAAGAGGGATAAGGTTTCTGCCGGTTTGGGCGGGAAAGGAGGTGATCATATGGCAAATACCAGATATGTTCGTCTGACGTTTGCCACCACAGGTGGCAAAACTTTCGGCATTAACGTGCCGGATCCGATCGAAGGCCTGACGAAGGCTCAGTGCGAAGCCGTCATGGATACGGTTATCGAGCGGAATATTTTCCTCACTTCCAGTGGGGAGTTACAATTAATGCGGGACGTTAAGGTCTACGACAACAACGTGGAGGATCTCTATGATCCTCCCGAAGGATAAGCGTGCCTAGCGCTCTGGAGAGGCTGTGCTGAAACTTAAATAGTTTTACACAGCTTCTTTTAGAGTGAAGTTTGCTTAAATGTGAAATTTATCACGAATAATTAAATATTTCATGAAATGTATTTTTGATATTTTCAACTAAAAGATTAATGCGGTTATCACCTTTTCTATAGCAGAGATATATGTCTTGAAAAGCGTTTTTTATTAAGATATGCTTGCGGATTTCTCTGTAATTTGTAAAGTACGCTATATTAATTGAATCACAAAAAACTAAATAGGGCGTGGAAAAAAATATTTTATCAAGCATCTCCATTTTATATTTGTGCACATAGTTAATATTTACTTTTTCGTTGTCGCATACATTTTCAATGAACTCACTTGTCCAGGTATTTTTTATTGCACCGATAAATTCATATTTTAGCAATTCATTCAAACTAATTTCATTTTCTTGAGCAATTACATTATTAGGCAGAACAGATACATATAAATAATTTCTGAAAAGATTGATAAAATCTATATTTTTTGTTTCCAAGTTAAACTTATTAAGAGAGAAATTATCGGTAAAAATCACGTCTGATTTTTTATTTAACAACAAATTAAGCGCTCCCATAGGTGTATTTGGATTTTTTTCTATTGATATATTTGGATATTGCCGACTGAAATTGACTATAAGCAAATCAAGTTCATTTTTATTAAACCCGGAGATCTTAATAGGTATATCAACATTTTTACTTATAAAAAAATGCTCGTTGATCTTTTGATATTCGTTTAAAATGATATCAATTGATTCTAGAAATATTCTTCCATTTAAATTTAATTCTATATTTCTTCCTTTTCTTGTAAATAATTCACAATTCAAATATTTTTCAAATTTCTTTAGTAATTTGCTCAATACAGGTTGTGAAATATAGAGTTCTTCTGCAGCTTCAGTCATATTCTGATGTTTTGCCAGTATACTAAATTGTTTCATTTGCAAAAAATTCATAAAGTGTGCCTCCATTCTAGGTTCTATGTCCAGCTATGCAATGTTAAAAATCTGTTCAACATTGACAGGTTTATAGCGTAATGGTTATAGATTATGGACTGAATAAATATTGGAAATACTACGTAGGATTCTCTATATTTATACTAAGTGACACATCATAATTATTTGAGGAGTGAGAAAATAATGAAAGGCTTTACCGGGGATGAACAAGTCAAGGCTTTGCGAACTATTGCTCTCGAAGAACACTATATTACACCCGCAATCATGAAGGCTACCGGAAGTACAGACCCGCTCTTAAAAATTATTGCAGCTACAAACAGCAAACTAATCGAGCAATTACTGGATCTGGGTGAAGGAAGAATCGCAGATATGGATGCTTCAGGCACTGACGTGCAGGTGCTTTCAGTCACTAGTCCAGGCGTGGAGCAACTCGACGCGTCTGAGGCGGTGGAGCTTGCCCGCGACTCTAACGATTATCTTGCAAATGCCGTACGTCGCTACCCAGACCGTTTTATAGGATTAGCTACTTTACCTACAATAGTTCCAGACACGGCTGCCGATGAATTAGAGCGTATGGTAAGTGAACATGGCTTCAAGGGAGCGATAATCAACGGACATACTCGAGGGCGCTATTTGGATGACGAGTATTTCTGGCCAATTCTGGAACGAGCCGCCAAACTCCAGATTCCTATCTACATCCATCCGGCCGAGCCACCGAAACCGGTGATCGAGGCATCCTATTTAGGCAACTATCCGCCAGCGACTGCAGCCATTCTGGCAAGAGGAGGTTGGGGATGGCATATTGAGACCGGCCTCCATGTTCTGCGCGTCATTTTAAGCGGAGCATTCGACCGGTTCCCCGAATTGCAGATTATCATCGGCCACTTAGGTGAAGGCCTTCCATTTATGAAGGGCAGATTAGATTTCACTTTGCCGCCAAAAATTACAAAATTAGATCGCACAGTCGGTTCCTACCTCTGTGAGAATGTCTATTACAACTTCGCTAACTTCCTCTTTATACCAACATTTTTGGACTTGTTCTTACAAGTTGGTGCTGAGCGAATCATGTATTCAGTAGACTATCCCTATAGTTCGGGGATGGAAGCGCGTTCATTCCTTGAGCAACTCCCGGTGAGCCCCGACGACAAAAAGCGGATTGCACATGGTAACGCAGAACGCCTATTTCGTCTCTAAGTAGCCTTGTGTTTATGTACCCGTGGACGAGAGTTCCACGGGTTTTTTAGTTGATTCAGGCGATACTCTTTTGCAAAATGCCTTGTAAACTATCTGACGACTCTCTTTTGCAGAATGCTTTGCAGACTATCCGACGATTGCTGAATTTCTTTCATTGATTTAAAGATTGTATCGACCGTCCGGGTTTGCTCTTCGATCGAACCCAGGATTTCCTCGGTAGAAGCCGCATGTTCTTCGGAGACGCAGGCGATGTTTTCCGTTTCCTTTTTAATTAGATCAAATACGTTTTTAAAATTACCCGTCATCGAATACATATTATCTATATTCTCTTTGGTCTGATCGTAAGAATCTTCTATTTTCCTGAAGCTTCCCCCAACTTGTTCTACTATGGCTTCGCCGCTTTTTATGGCATTATGGCCGTCCTGGGCTTTAACAATAGCTGTTTTAGTTTTGTCTTGTATTTTGGCTATTACTTTGTTAATCATATCCACAGCACCGGCGCTTTGTTCCGCTAGTTTTCTGACCTCATCGGCTACAACGGCAAATCCCCTTCCGGATTCCCCCGCCCTTGCCGCTTCAATTGCAGCGTTTAATGATAATAGATTGGTTTGTTCGGCAATTCCTGTTATAGAAGATAAGGATTTATTCACTTCGCCCATACTGATCTCCAGATCGGACACCGTATTGCTAAATTCATCAATGGCTGAACGGATGATAATAATCTGCCCATCTAACTGTTTGATGTCGCTGCCGCATTCTGCCACAATCCGGAGAGAGTGTTGCGAGGAATCCGCCATATCACGGGACACATCGTAAGCTTCGTTTAATGTTTTATCAGCGTCAACGATCATCTTATTAATGTAGTTTATGCTTTCCGTCTGGACTCCGACTCCTTTAACGATCTCTTCCACGGCCTTAGTAAGCGCAAAATTAGTCTCATTAGCTGCCTCCAGATGCGAATTGCTGGTAACTATATCATTATTTAGGACAGCCGTATTCCCTTCTATCGTAACGAAGGATTTGTCAAGTTCATTATATAAACTGGTAATCGACTTTTCTTTGGCAGTAACCGATTCAAGCAGTTCCTGCCCCCATTTGGCTAGGAAAAAAAGAACTGCAATAACAATTTCAATCGGAAAAATTATATTAACAAAATCAATTAAAGGTAATAAAGGTTTAACAGCATATACTCCGAATATCAAGAGATTAACACCAATACCATACACGGCAATTGCTTCTTTTTTCATATATAATGCAAGCACGCAGGGAAAAATAACAAGATTAATTATTTCTCTAAGTTTTTCCGCATCGACAGTACATAAACCTATTAGCAATGCTGAAACTATCCCGACTGTTATATAACCAACCAGACGACTCGCTTTATTCCTGACAAATAAATATGTCACCACTAGATTTACTACAGAAAATACCGAACATCCGATTACTGTAACTTTGAGTTCCGCCCCAGATGCATATCCTTTAGCAAGTATCAGCACTACTAAAACCCATACTCCAATGACAACTATTTTATTTACTTTAGCAAGATAGGCCTTTAAAAACGTAGTTTCTTCCATAACCAATACTCCTCCTTTTAAGTTAACATTGATTATTAACCCATGCACATTCTGGTCGTTCCTTGCCGCAGTCCTGAATCATCCCATTTCATCAGTTAACTTTAAAGGAGCATATTCGATTAAAATGGTACAGGTAATCATATCAGATAAAGATTTGAGGTAGTATAGAATGAAACGGTTTATTGTTCATCCGATACTACCTGCACGTTATGTTATTTATTTGTTATCACAGTATATTTGTTTTTAAAGATGCATTGACTTTCTTGAAGCAGCGAGTTTTCCCTTTGTTCCCAACTCGGGTAAAAACATTGTTACAAGGCCAAAAATCACATAAATGATAGCAACAATCAGGATAAATTTAGTTCCATCTGTTCCTGCCAGCGGCGCAATCACGAACGCGGGTATGATAAAGCCGCCTATCATTTGGACGGTACTCATAATGCCGCCTGCACTCCCTGCATACGTAGGCCCGACTTCAGGAAGCATTATTGGCAGAGTCATAATCAGCGGAATAGTCGAACCTAGCAGAAGACCGGTTATTATGAGCATTACCGCAGTAATCGATCCAAACGGAACTACCCAACTAAGGTAAGCACATACTCCGGCCAGAATGGGACCTAAAACTATGAAAGGTTTGGTTAATCCAACTCTGGAAGAAATCGTCGGCCCAAGTATTCCTCCAATAATAGAAGCGAATGTCAAAGTAGAGGCAATCAAACCGGCTTGAGCCGGTACGGCATGTTTCATCTGGATAAATGCATTCGTTAAGAATCCGTTTTGAGCAGTAAACGTTCCCATGCCAACAGCCATCGCTATTGCACCAATCCAAATAAATTTGCTTTTAGCTGCCACACCCAAATATTTTATGACCGGTTGTGAAGGGTAATCAGGTGCCCCTGCGGGCTTGTCTTTGATCAACAGTATCCATAATACTGCGCAAACTGTGACGGCAATTGCTGAAAAGAGAAACGCACTTTGGACGGAGGGGAAAAGCGGTGAAGTCGCTATAGCGATAGTCATGCCCAAGGACATGGACGCGACACTTAATCCCATGGCCATACCTATTTCCTTTGCAGGAAACCAAGCACCATACAATTTAGAAAGATTTGATTTTACAAAGGCAACAGGAAAGCCCATTAAAAACATCCAAATAAAGGCAATAGCGAAACTATTGGCGCTCATACGCCCATAGGTGCCCAGTAGGCTGAATATCAACGAAGCGATTACCACATTTTTTACTCCAAACCGGTCTGCTAAAGCACCGGAAGGAATACTCACGATAGCACTGCATAACATGAATGCTGTTAATAACATAGCAAGTTGACTAGTCGTAATGTGTAATGCAGGTATCAGCCGATTGGCCAATCCGGCTATTTGGAAAATTCCTAATTCTAGAACCATCAGATTTAAAACAGTTACAGTAAGTATGATCCAACGGTATGAGCTGGGTTTTAGATTAGCAGTTTCATTCATATCCATATGTTCCTCTTTGTTAAATTAGGTATTTACAAATGATTGATAAATTGCTCTGTTGTTCCAATATGCAATAGCGCGGGGATAGACTCTTGGGGATCCTTAATCACAAAAAATTGGAAACCCCCAAAAATGGTATTCAAAAAATTGGGACAATTCAAATGATGCCAGTTTTTTGGGGGTTTTCTATGACCAGTATTTTGTCTATTACACAACAATTATCACTTGCAGCAGCTATTCTTTGATGAAATGCGGCTTAAATGAAAGAACACGTAAAAGTAAGATATTGCATCAGAAAACCTTTTCTGACTTCATAATTATCCGGCAAAAAATTGAGCTGACTCAGCATTTTCTCGAATCCTTCCGGGTAAGAGAAATCGACCATCCTTTACACCTCCTTATTTATATTCTTGGACAAACTTAATAACAGCTTCTAAATTCTCCCGTTTAGCGTCTTTTCTAAACTGACCCTGTTTGTTGGTCCCAAAGATATACCCGCCGTCATAGCCTAATTCATCGACCAATTTCTTGGCATAATCGACACATTGTTCGGGGGTACCATTTCCCAGTAACTCCAAAGGCATGCCTCCCATGAGGGTTACGTTCGGAAGCGCTTTTTTCATTTCAAAAATATCATCCATTTCACAATAAAGCGCAATTCTTCCTTTAGGTATCTCGCGGAAGAAATCCCACAATCTCTTCGTGCCGGCTTCGGAAAAGATATAAACGAGTTTGTCCATTTCCACCGCAACATCAATGAGCCTCTTAAAGCTAGGCCAGTACACCATTTCAAACTGTTTCGGGTTCAGAACGCTATAGGATAACATACCCGTTTTGATATCAAAGTAACAATTTTCGTCAGTTCCTTTACTGGCAGTTGCTTTATACTGTTGAAGCATCGGTTCAAGAATGACTTCCTGATATCTGTCGCAAGCCGCTTTTACCTTGACCGGATCCTTTCTCATGTCGGTGGAAACACCCTTGATGCCGCGCAATCCGTGCATCAATACTTCATGTAATGGCCAATAGCCCCCTAATCCCATCGCAGCAGGAGAAGAATTCATCGGTACGCCGTGCTTCTCGATCAAGTTTCTCTCAACGTTTTGGTTATATTGAAAGAAGTTTTGAAAATCGTGAAGGGATTTCATAAAGATTTGTTGTCCGTCTTGGCTTTCAAGGATTGGAAATTTTCTCTTAGCATATTTACTCCAAAAAAACTTAGCCGGATCTTCTATGAGGACATCGTAGTCTTCAAAGTCCATATAATCGACATCAATCCTGTTATAGCTTTCACTTTTGTCGTTAATAATGTAGTTGTTAACACCCAGGGTTTTTTGTAAAGGCTGTGAGTTGGGGATTACCGGAAAAGTATAACCATCGAAATTATATCTCGCCTGAGCTTGATCTGAAATTTTTTCCAGAACGGAAAAATCATCCGAATATGCTTCACTGAGTTTATAGCCCTGATCAAAAATAAACCAGCTTACCATGGTACCAAATACTAATACTCTGGAAGGCCTTTTCTCTTTTCGAATAGTTTCCTTACCAATTTTGACTCTTTCTCTAAACAGTTCAGCACTATTCATTTTATTTTACCCACCCTTTACAAATATTTACCCCTACAGCAGCATTATCGGTAAAGGCGTCTGCTCCAATCATTTTGCAGGAAGATTCTGATACCGGATTTCCTCCGATGATTATTTTTACTTGGTCCCTTAACCCTGCCGCTTTTAATCCATCCACAGTATCTTTCATGGAAGTCAAGGCTGGCGTCAGTACTCCGCTCATACCCACAATATCTGGTTTTACTTCTCTTACCTTTTCAACAAAGGCGCTTACGGGCTGATCAATGCCAAGATCATACACTTCGAAACCGGCGGCTTCAGCCATACTCCTAAAAATATTTTTGCCTATATCGTGCAAATCTCCAAATACTGTTCCAAGTACAATTTTACCCGTCTTCTCCGAAGAACCTGAATCAAGTACAGTCTTCAAACGATCCATGGTTGCCGTCAATAATTCACCTGCAAATATTAGATCGCCTACAAAATACTCTCCCTTTTCAAATAAATCTCCAACGGTACCCATTCCCGCCTGGCAAGCGGCCACAGCAATCTTGGCTTCCTCCTCTGTAGGATTCGCTGCGAGAAACTCATTTAAGAGGTCATCCACCTTTTGTTCATCTAATTCACCTAGTGCTTTTGTGAGGTTACTCCACTCCAAACGAAACAACTCCTTTCACTTATTCGTATATTGTTTGCATGCAGTTATATACTAGCAAAAGAAAAAAGGCTAAAGAAGCCGCATGTGCAACAGCACTCTGTCTTAAAATTGTTATTAATAAACCCATTTGTGATAGCAATCCCAAAAATTACTTGCTATAATTTAGAGTGCATACTGACTAGTACCTTGGTACTGGCATTGAATGGGGGTAAGTCCGAAAAAGTGGGTGCAATAAAAGTAATGGTCGTTGACGACTCTCTTTTTTCAAGAACATTCATTGTGGAAATACTTCGCGACAGCGGCTTGGAAGTCGTCGGTGAAGCCGATTCCTACGACAGCTTAATCGAAATATATGACCGGTGCAAACCCGATATCGTAACTATGGATATTGTTATGCCGGATATGGACGGATTTGAGTGCAGCCGTGCCCTTTTTGTAAAAGACCCCAATCCCGCTTGATTCTCTCCTGGCATAACAAATACCGGGGGATTAATTGATAAATCCTGAATAAAATCCTTGCACTTTCCAACTTGTCTTATAAATTTTATCTACTGGAATTTCGGAAAGAAAAAAGGCTTATAAAGCCTTTACCTTATTGTCTATGATTTTAATTTTTAAGCTGTTGTTGGTTAGTTCTTCCCTCAGTTCCTGGACGGCCTGCCAGGTCATGTCTTGCTTTTCCGCAATCTTTTCAACTTTGTCACTTAAGGTGCCGACCTGGTCACTTAGTGTCTTGTTTTCGGCACGTAAGGCTTTTTCCATCAAATTGAGCTTGTCTAATATCTGATCGAGTTTGTCCATTTTTACCAGCTCCCTGTTTTATATACTAGCATACCAATAGATAGAATGAAAGACCGGCTTTTTATAATTTGTGACACGATATTCAAGTTCTCCTATCAAATTGACTGTGCAGAGAAAATGAGAGAGACGATTTCGCCTTCCGGCTGGCGCCAGCTGCGCTTGGCGCGCCAGCCGGACGCAGTTAGACCGAGCCTTCCTTCATATTTCAAGAACGTTGTACTAGTTATCGATATGTGTGTCAACGCCGAAAATCATGTGTGTCAGACAAATAAAAAAACTTTAAGCTTTTGGCTTAAAGTCTCATATTCTTTGGTTGCGGGGGTACGCAATATGTCTTGTTTACGATACCATTCTATTATGTCAAAGGTGTTCGTAAATTACTTGTTGCTTAATCAATCTTTATACTGTTCAATAGATTTTATTTCAAATGGGTTAGTTAAGTCATATCCATCATGTTTCTTAAGAAATTCAAGTAAAGCAAAATGTGTCACTTTTAATGAACCAAGCTTTAAAGCTGGCAATAGTCCTGCTTTAATGAGTTCATAAACATAAGAAGTATTACATTTTATCAATTTAGCGACCTCTGAAACTGTATAAAGGATATTAGTTGATTCAGCATTATAAATTATGGTGACATCTTGATTTTTTCCAAAAATATCATGCCTTTTTAAATCAGCGATAATTTCTTCCGCAATTTTTTTTTCGTCCAGTTTGATTTCAATATTCATGTGTGACCTTTCCTTATTTTTATCATATATCCAATCCGAAACCGCCTTCATATTTGCCCTGTAAGGCTTCAAAATTAGGGTTTAGGGAATTTGTACCACTATATATTTCTAAAGCACCTGCGTTCTCCGCAAGTGCTTTTATCATATTGAAAGTAAATACAGGTAATTCAATTAAATCACTTTCCCATGGAATATTTATCCCATCTTTTTCAGCTTCATCATGGATTTTAACAACTTCAGAAATGGTTTCATCTGAATAACCAAGTTCTTTTGCCTTATTTATGAATTCATCTTTGGTCATTACATTTTCTCCTATGACTACTAATAATCTCATAATATTTTGAAAATTATTTTTCAAGTTCTTCATATTCACATTTTTTCTGATTATCAACAATTTCTTCAGGAATTCCTTCAGGATATTGGTCACAAGAAAATTGTTCATAATCATTGGAATGATACTTTATACACTTTAAACAATTTGGTGCTGTACCAATCATATTATTCACCTTCAAAATTTTTAAAAATTAACTTCCAAAAAGCATAATATGTCTTATAATCACCTTACTTATTATACCTCATATCTATCCTTATCAGATAATTTTTGCATACAATACTGAGCGGATAACAGAAGTAAAGTCTAAATAATTTACCCTGCTTCCACTGTACGTTCTACTCGAATTTGATTATATATTTCTTGAATAATATCTTGAAACTCTTCTAATATTATTTTTTGCCCATCAACAAACATTGGATGCTTATATGGACGACCATCCTCTATTTCATATGTTGCAACCATAACGATTTCAAGCAACAAGTCATCTGAATTAAATGTAATATCAACTAAAATTTTTTGAGCTTCCCTTCTATGTTCAAACATTATAGTGGCTTTTGGAAAAAAATATCCTCTATCAACTGCTTGTATAACAATCGGATTGCTACGAAGCCCTGTTCCAGAAAGCAATGCTGATTTTATTCCATTTAGAATACTTCCTTCTAATTCCTCATCTTCTCCTTCATCTAGGATTTCCTCAGTATCACTTATCTTTATATTTTGAATTGAATCAATTCTCCAATCTTGAAAAGTGTACGTGAAAAATCTATCAAACAATTCAACTCGTTCAGGTACAGCTAGTCCTTTTAAGGATATTTGGGTAGGTGTTCCAAAATTATCGGATGTAGCTATTGCAGTGTTTATGATTTTCTTTGCAATAGCTATATCCCCTCGGTCATTAAAAATAAAATCAATATCAATTTCTGTATCTAAAGCCTTTTTTGCCTGAAAGCTAAACTTTTGCGTTGTTTCTGATAGTAACTCAACTTTACCGGGCTTCCTTTTTTTATATGATATCTCACCAATTAATGTTTTTTCATCTCCATTTAAAACTATATTAAAGCTCTCAAATCTGATATTTTCAAGGGAAGCCATTGTATTTCTATAAGTTGACAACTTAGAATAGAACTCATCAAAAGCATCTATTTCTGTATTTTCTTCGGTATCCGCTTCTATATTGGAAGAATCAAATAATAACTTTAAGCGAAAAGATTTTTTATAATTTTTTTCATCTTCCATATAATTTGAAATACAATTTATATCATTAAATCCCCAATAAAACAAGTGAGCATCACGTATAACAATATCTTTATCAGATGATAAAATAAATACTCCATTATTCTTGCATATTGTTTTTAATGCGGTTATTGATAGGCTAGATGAAAGAACTTCTTTAAGTGATGCTTTCTCTGGATAATTGGTTATCATTGTCATACCTCCCCAAAATGAATAATTCCATCTGGAACATTATTTAATCCATCAAACATGTCCAAATATTTAACTTCAATTGTAGAAGGATTTTTTATATCACCTTTAATTTGTGTATTTATTCGTGTCTTAAAATCAGCTACTATTTGCCGTATACTGGTTTCTTTTTCGTTTAAATATATTTCATATACTGGATAAGATTGGAAATTTAATCTTCTGATTAAGTCATATAGAAAATCTAACGATAAGCTTGATACCGGTTCATAACAAAATACCACAAGTTTATCAATCACATCGTTACCACCATGATAGTTTCCTACTTCTTGCTTAACTTCCGCAAAAATATATTTTGAATATAAATGTGTTAACGTTAGATGTTCTGCTTTAATTAGGCTTGTCCCTAAAGTAGGAACATTAGGGTATATAAAATTAAAAGCTTTGGCATCCCTTTTTATGCTGTTAACTGAGTTGATTAAAGAACACCATCTTAATATCTCGTAATTTGATGCAACAAATATATTACATGGATATTTCTTGCTTCCTATTCCTACTTTGTTTAAACGCTCTATAAATGTGCTATGGGCATACTCATCATTCGCCCAGCACATCAAAACTGCATTTTGTATCGGTGCTTGTGATAAATCTTGAATAGTTGGAGAAACTTGCATACATTCCATGCAATCAGTAATTTGTTGAATCCATTTTTTTATGTTTGCTGTCGTAATACTATTAAATTGCCAATTCTTTGATTCAACAAGAACCCCTTGTTCTGTTTGATAGTAAGGGTCATAATATTGAAAAAAAGAATCTACACCATGTTTATGCCCTTTACGTTCTTTCACATGATGAGTACATTCAACATCAAAATTGGTGGAACCTTTTTGTGTCCAACCTAATTGTTTCAGAATAGAAACGCTTTCCTTAGTCCAATGCTCACCATTTGCATTTTGATCTTCTGGCATTATTTTCCCCTCTTTCTATATTCCTTGCTTTATCAAACGCAAAAAATCGATATCAATACTTTCAATATCTTTGTATATAGAAATAGAACCGCTTTTATAGAAAGTTACAAAATAACTCTCATCTGTTGTAATGCTGATGGAAACATTAACAATTTGTTTTTCAAATTTCTTTAATACATCTAATGTTTTTGGATAATCAGAAAGATTTAGCACACAGTCACCAATAATATTATCGAAGAAAGTGTAATCTGCAATTTTAACCTTTGACACAACGAAAACAATGTTATTGGTTCTACAACATTCTACCAACTTCAAAAGATTAATCTGTGTATCGGAAATTGCTATCTTGTATTTTGTTACCTTCCCTAAAAATTCAATTACCTTTGTCGCTTTTTGCTTATTTCCAATAATGTCTAATGTGTCGTGCTCAAGATCAATGAAAAAAGGAACAAGCTCAATCCTCTTATATTCTATTTTTTCAAATCCATCAATTTCAAAATTGTATGTATCTTGGCTATATATTTTTTCTATTAGATAATGACAATTTATGTATTCAGTATTTTGAGAGACAACACGAATACCCTCACCAGTCTCTGGAGAAAATTCAAAATTTCCAATTTGGCTAGATAAAAGGTCTTTGGTTTCGCTTGAGAAATGAAGTTTTTTTACAATAATACTTTGCATAAAAATTCTTCCTCCTTTTCTTATTTACTTTATAATTATTGCATACTCCGGTATTACACCATTTTACTTTCTATTTCTTTGGAAAAAATGCCCTGAATACAAGTATAAGCCTAAAAACTTTAAAAAATCAACATTATTTTCCATTGATTAAAACGTTAATAAGAAGTCCACTGAGTATTCACGCAAGTGTAAAACTCAGTGGACTTCTTATTAGAACTTATTGGAATTAGATTCCTTAACCTACTTTAAATGATATACGGCATTACTCATGCACCCCTTCCGCTGCCACTTGCATTGTTTCATAAAGCCTATCTTCGATATAAGTCACAACACCATCCAAATCCATTTCCGAACTGACGTTGTTTACAACCCCACCAAGATTCACACTGATTTCAGCAGTTGTGAAGCGGTTTACCACTTCTTGTTCTGCCAGGTCACGAAGATATTTTAGTTCTTCTTCACTGAATTCCATAGAATCAGCCATTTTTGCTGTATTTCCAGCAGTATTTGCAACATTGCCTAATAAACTATCAAAATCAAATAAACCATTATCCGCTTTACTAGCTGCTGCCTGTACTTTTACTGCATTTATTTCAGCTTGTCTTGCTGTTTTGGCTGCTTGGTTTTCAATCTGTGCATTTGTTCCAAAGGTAACAGTTTGAATTGTACTAATGTGTACCCCTGGTATCTTATTTAATAGATTGATGAATTCATTGATGTTGCCTATGGCAGTATTTATCATGCTTTGAAGTAAGTTCAAAACACCAACTTTCAAATCACCCACAATGTTCAAAATTGTGTTTTTGGCAATCACCCAAGCATTTGAAATTCCACCAACTGCTTGAACCCATTTATAAATTGCCCCAATCACAACCCCAATCAATAAAGCAATCCACAAGAAAGGATTAGCAAGCATTTCTGCAATCAATGTCCTGTTGGCAGCAACAGCAAGCCAGGTTGCAGCCGTTTGAACCCCTGTCATGGCAGCATAAGCACCAACCGCAGCAGCTAACCCCCAAAAGATTGGTTCAAGGGTTGACCAATTATCATATATCCACTGTGCCCCTTGACCGATGCCTTGAATAACTGGTTCAAAAGTTTGAAGCAAGGTGTTTCCAATGACTGTTCCAACCTGGGCAAAGGTCATTGGTATTTTAGCAAACTTGGCATTGGTTTCATCCGCTGCTGAAAACATTGCATTCTTAATTATGTTAGCAGTAATTTCACCATCCGCAGACATTTGTCGCAAATCACCCATTGATTTACCTGTGTATTTTGCAATTGCCTGTGCCAATAATGGGGCATTTTCCATGATGCTTCTGAATTCATCCCCCTGTAATTTACCAGCAGCCATTGCCTGTGTAAGCTGATACATTGCAGAAGTTTGTTCCTGGATGCTTGAACCGCCAATCACGAAGTTCTTATTCATCAGTTCAGTAAAAGCAATCATTTCATCATTGCTAGAAAAGGCATCTTTGGCAAGAATTCCAAGTTTTGAAACAGCAGCAGCCGTATCCATATACACTGACCTTGACCGTTGCGCTGCTTTAAATATTTCATCTTGAAGTTCTGCTGTGGTCTGAAGTCCATCATTCATCAAATTAAGTCTTGCTGTTGTGGAAGTCATTGAATCTGATAGGTCAATAATTTTATTCAGTCCAAATGCAAGCCCAACTGTTGCTGCTAGACCTTTTAATTTACTTAATAACCCACCTGATGCACCTTGACCACTCCGCATATCATTATTAAACTGCTGCTGTGCCTGGTCAGCTTGCCTTATTTCCTGTTCCATTTGGTTCAAGGATATTTCTGCCCTGTTCAATTCTGCCCTGGCAGCTTGAATGCTGTTGGTATCAATTGCATTATGTGAAGCACTCTGAATTGCTTCAAAGCTTGATATTGTGGTATTCATTACTCTGGTTATGCTTCTTAAAACTGGTGACATGCCATCACATAATTGAAGTGTAGTTCTTATTGTAGCCACAAAGTTTCACCTTCCTTTCTTTTTCCCTCCGTTCAGCTTCAACTTGAATCATGCCATGATATAAATTATCCCAATGTGTTTTGTTTTTGATATGTTTCGCATTGGTTAATTCCTTTTTAAGTTGTTTATCCTTTTTTATCATTATTCGAGGAAAATAATCTTTTAAAATTTCAAACCCTGGACAATCTTTATTCAAAAGCAGTATTCCATCATTGACTATATGTGCAGGTTCTTCATAGACCATCTTTGAATCAGGTTTATAATCAATTTCAGATATGAACTGAAGGAAACTGAACTTTACAGCCCATAAGCGGTTGTTGATTACTTCAATGTTTTTATTCACGTTGTTCACCTCTTTATCCAATTAGTTCAATGAAAGTTTCATCAGGGAAAAGGTATACTTTCAAACTATTTATCAATCGTTTTTTATTATTGCGGATTGTTTTAACATCAACATCAAAATATTCAGCAATATATTCCATAGTCTTATCTTCAAAATACTTCAATTCAATCAGTTCAAAATATTCATCCATGCTGATTTTTTCAAGTGCTTTGTCTATGAAATATATATAACTTTCAATTTTTTCAATTGAAGATTCTATTTTTTCAATTATTACTTCTGCTCTTTCAATATTGGTTGATGTTTCAGAGTTATGGTTACCAGAGAAAATGACAATGCTTTTACTTCTTTCTGGCAATCCTTCATCTCTTATGTCTTGAATCTGTTCCTGTTTCACTTCAATAGCTTTCTTGAATTGGTTATACTGGTAAAGTAGTTTTTCCACTTTTTGAAAAGCACTATCTTTGATTGGTTTCAAAAGTCCATGCTGTTTCAAAAGTATCATCAAATCTGTAGCAGCTTCCCTTTTTATATAAGCCAACATTTCTGCATCAATAAGACATCATCCCCCTTGAAAAAGGCTGCTGCCCAGATAAGCACCAGGGAAGCAGCCTTGAATTGCATATTATATATTCTTGGCAATGCTATCAATCAAATATTTAACAGACTTATTATTTTGAGCATCTTCTAGGTGATAAAGAAATATTCTCATATCTTGTTCTGAGGAATTAAGCAATTTATTTCTATATTCGGTTGTATCATTCATTTGTTCAATATATGTGCAAAGAGAATCCACAAATTCAATGTATTTTGCCCTTATAACACTTTCATCTTCTTCAACAACATAACCCCTTGACTTAAACCAATCAATCAAATGGGGGTTGGAACATTCAGCAACCCCATTTGAAAACTGAATACCACCAGAAGCTCCATTATATTGTTTATTTGGTGCAAATATCTTTGTCATTAAAATTCACCATTCCTTTCTTTTATGCTTCAACAATCACAATATCAAAGGTATCAGAACCTTCATCGACTGTGACTGTCAATGTTTGTGATGACGATGATGCAGAACTATCAAAACCAGTCACATTTTCGGGAGTAACTTCAATATTTTCTGTTGTTCCACCACTAAAAGAAGCATTTACAACAATTCCTGTAAGGTCAAGAGATTCACCAACTGTATACTGAAGCTTTGTTGGTTCAGTTGTTATTTCAATTGCAAGTACCAATGGAGTTGGGTTAGTCCCTTTACTATCCTGAAGAACTGTTCCAATATGCTCTGTTGCTCTTATATCGTCATAGCCATCATTTGTTGGGTCTGCTGCATCCTGCATGGGTGAACCTATTCTAACCCCAACATAAGTACCATTCACTGTATTTTGACTTTCATCATCCCGATATTTCATAATTTTACACATCCTTTCTCTTTTTTAAGCTGCTTCAAATCTATTTACAAGCTTTTCGATTTCACTGACACTGCCCATAAATAGATTGATTTTAATACCAGCCTGAAAGCTACTATCAGTGAAATTGAACAGATTCTTTGCTGCTTTTTCAGCAAGTTCAAAACTGTTTATAAGTACCATGAAATCGTTTGTCTTTTCAAAGGTCTTATTGAAAGTACCATAAACACCGTTACCTTCTGTAAGTCCAGTAACAACTGCATGGAACAAAGCCATTGTTTCATAATCACCTTGGAAAGGCTTCATAATACTATAAGCCTGGTCATCAGTCAGCTTGTTACCAGCAAGTTCAAGCAACTTCAAAGCATTGCTGATTCTAACTTGATAATCAGCAGGTGTTTCTTTTGGTTCATCAATGATTGTTTTCTTTTCTTCAGTGATAATATCTGCCAGCTTTTTATTGAATACTGAATCATACTGTGCAGCTTCATTCTGAAGTTCTTTAATTCTTTCATTCTTGTGTTCAACAGAATAAACAGTGTCCTTTTGCCAGTTAGTAATTTGGGTGATGACATCCTTCTTTACTTCATTGTAAGAATTCATTAGGCTTTGAACTTTGCTTTTAATTTCTGTTTTTTTCATGATTGTACCAACCTTTCATATTTATAATTTTTGAATAATAACTTTCAATTCTTCAGTGGAAAGCCCCTCAAAAGGATTATTTATATTAGCTGTAATTTCAACCTTATCTTTGAATATTCCCAAGTGCCTTCCAAGCAGTTCTAATGCCTTCAGCTTGTCATAAAGCTTAATTGATACACCAGTTGGGTTTTGTTTTATTTCAGCAATGGCTGAGACTGCATCAGCGGGTATGCTGGCAGTATCAAACACTTCAACCTGGTTATTTTGAACCTTCAAATAATCACTTATATTTGAAAAAGCAACCTTTGCTAGTTCAATAACAACCCTATCCTGATTGATTCCTGTTCTTTTTGACCGTTCAGCCATTGTTTTTGCAATTTGATTCTGAATACTAAGTTTTGCTAAGTTTTGACTGCCTTGTTCATTTGCAGTTTGAACTGAATAACCCGCCCGAATTGCAGCCTGTGTTGCATTCAGGTCAATCAGATATTCTTCAACAAACTTTTGCTGCTTCTTTGTTAACTTTGCCATAAATTCAACACCTGCCTTTCATCTATATAATTTTTGATGTCAGGTTTTGTAAGGTTTTCCCCTTTTTAGGGCATCGCATATGCCACTATTTGCCACTATCCAATTTCAGCAAGCACCATGTTCAACAAAGTTTTCAGTTCTTCATTACCTTTGAAATCATTCATATCAAGGGTGACCGTCTTACCATGATGAATTTCATCATCAAGACTTTTCCATTTAGGCAATGAAACCTGAAGCTTCTTAGCTTCTTTGTAATACTTGAATTCTCCAAACTCTGTGACCACTGATTCTGGAATTTCAACTTCATAATATCTTGCCATTCTTTTTTATTTCCTTTCTTTTATTCAATTTCATCAAACCAGCTATCAAAGCACATATTGCTTGTATCCATCTGACAATTATCCCAATTGAATTGAGGGAAGCCAGCCTTTATAAATGCTTGATTGATTTTATTGATGATATTTCCTGGGAGATTCGAACCTATTATTAAGTAATCTTCAATGAATCCAGCATCATCTTCAGATAAGACATTTAGCATCTGACCAAATGCAATTTGATTATTTGCAGGAAGCTTTTCAATGAAATCAACTAATGCTGGCATCATCACACCCCCACACAGGAAAGCTGTAACTTGTTTAACCAGTACCGTTCTTGATATTCCTTAACTTTTTCAGGATGTTCAGAACGCCATTCACGTTGGTATTTGTTAAGCTTTTCTTTGTTTTCTTCACGATAATTCTTGAAATAATCTTTTCGATCATTCGTCTTTGCATCCATTGATTTCACCCCCTTGAAAACATACTTTGCCTTATGTTAATTTTACCAATTTGTGACGTTCTTTTCATCAATATAACACTACATTTAGTATGTTTCTAAAAAATAAGACACTATATTTAGTGTCTTATCGGTTTTCTATGATTTTGTAAATTGTAGCTTTGCTCAATGAATACTTCTCCATCAAGTCAGGTATTTCCATTCCAGCAATATAATCTGCCCTTATATACTTGTTCCGTTTCTTCCTGTCATGGTATTCTTCATTGAAGTTCTTTGGAATATATACATTTGTTCCTGGAAGCTGTTTAACCAATTCATCAAAGGCAACTTCACCAACAACTTCTTTCAACTTTTTAATAGGAACAACATTTGACATCATTCACCCCATCCTTCCAGGTCAATCAAATATCCAAATTGCTTTACCTTTTCAATATGAACACCGTTGCTTCTCTTAGAATGTTTTACAATGATTCTGCTTGGTTTAAAGCCACCCTTTGAGCATTTTGACATAATCATATTACCTTTAATAATTTCAGCTTCAGAAGCGGTTTCAAACCTTCCACAATGCGGACAACAAATATAATAAATATCATTCTCTTTACCAATGGGTTTGACAATTGGAATATATCCATCAAATCTTGTCCTGCTGTCAAAATAAAATGTTAAATGAAACCTTCTTTCACTCCATTCATACCCAAAGATATGATTGAAGTTAACCTGTTCAACTGCTTCAACTTGTTTTAAAGACAAGCTTCCCATCGTTCACACCATCTTTCTAAAAATATGCTTGTCCGAAGTATTATTTAGTGACTTTCCTTATGACCTGCATACTTCAACATCAAAGAAATATGTTTGAATTTCTTCAGGTTGAATGTTCAACAGTTCAGCAGCCTTTTCAATTTCCGATTGTGTGAATTCTGTTGCACTTTTCAACCTGGAATTGATTCTTTGTTTGCTCATTCCCATAAATTTTCCGAAGGCTTCTATGTTATCGAACATTGCATTGATTCTTTCTTCCAACTTTTCATGATTAAAAATAATAAACATCTTACATTCCTCCATTTAATTATCATTATGATTTAAACTATCTTAATCTTGAACCGCTGCAAACCCACATATTTGCTGGATTTCTTAACTTTTCAGGTTCAAGATGCGGTTCAAGATGAATTTTATCTTGAACCGATTCAAAGCGTTGATGTGCCTGGGTTTCAGCCTATCGGTTCAAGATGGTTCAAGGTATTTCTTCTTATATTCTTATTTTTAAAGAATATATAAAAATTTTGTTATTATTTTTTTAGTATATAGAAAGAACTTTGTTTTTATCTTGAACCATCTTGAACCTCCTTGATATCACTGCATTTCATCTTGAACCTTAATCTTGAACCCATCTTGAACTTTTACCCTTCATCTTGAACTTTTTTAAATACACGATGTTTTTTACCTTTCCTTTTAAGGTCAACAACTTCATAAGTGAACCATTTACATATAAATTTCGAAAATTCTTCCTTTGGAAATACATTTTGCACATTATTCTGCTGACAAAGATGGTAATACGCTTCATAAATGACTTTAGTTGAATGTCCATGAAAATCAAGACTATCTAGCATACTTACAATGATATAAATTGATTTTTTCTTAGCAGACAGTTTTTCCAAAATCGATTCTTCATACCGATCAGTCAAATGGACATATTGTTGTAACAAAATTGAAGCTGTCTTTTCTTCAATAGATTCTTTGTCTTCTTTGTTCAATTTTATTGAACCCCCTTTGAACTTTTTAAAAAGCAAGGATGAAAGAACATCAGCACCCTTCAGCAGTTTGTTCCTCTTGTAATTCCTTAATAATTTTCTTTGCAAAATCTGTTAAAGAAAGTCCATATACTCCCAATGCAAATTGACTTGCAAGCTGTGTTGGTGTTTTTGGTGGATTCTCGACTGTGACTGTCATATTCATCATTCTGCATCACCCACATCAATTAAATCTTCGACTTTGATATTTAATGCTTTTGCTATTTTTCCAATAGTCTTTGGTCTTGGTTGCATTTGACAATTTTTGATTCGCCGAATTGATGTTTCGGTAACTCCTGATTTTACAGCTAATTCCCCCATACTCATACAAGAATTAGCCATTGCTAACTGCATCTTAGGAATACTTAATTTCATATTTCCTTTTCTCACTCCCCCCAATTTATTTTAGTTCATTCGCACCATCCAAATACAATTATACGCACTAATTAGTGCGTTGTATATATATTTTTGTAATATTTTAGGGCATTTGCAAAATTTTTATTGCAAATGCCCTATTTTAAAGTTAATCTATATATGAGGTGATTACTATGGCAATCGGTAATAATTTAAAAAGAATACTATCTGAAAACAAAATGTCAATTAAAGAATTATCAATAAAAAGTGGTATTCCGCTTAATTCGCTCTATTCTATTACAAAGAGAGATTCTCAAAACGTAAGCCCAAATATTTTAACAGCTATATCAAAAACTTTAGGAATTTCTATTTTTGATTTAACTCTGGATGTAGATAGAATGTCAGAAGAAGTTCACACTATTGAATGTTTTAATGATTTTCTTGCTTCATTAGGTTTCTTGGTTAAACCAATAATAACAGCTTCACTCTCATTTAATCCAGAAGAAGCTGAAATATTAGCAAAAGAAGCAGCAAATAATGAAACCCTTCCATATTGTGAAATCACAAAGGAAGGTCAGGAAGCCATTATACTTACAGTTAAGGAGTTTGAAGATTTTCAAAAATCAGTTCAATATGCTGTTCAATATGAATTGAACAAGTTCAAAAAGTAATAGGTGATACAATGAACGTAAGCGTCAAAGACACCATCACATAGAATTGTAGCCTTGAAGATAGTACAATCACAATAAATATGGTTGAAAAAGTTGAAAAAGTTTGCACACTTTTTCAACCAAAGCGGAGTGGTTGTATGAATATACAAAAAGTC
>VMEE01000088.1 GCA_009910795.1 Dehalobacter sp. CP
TCAGATTGGACTTAAGCAATGGATTAATATTTACTACAATTGCCGAAGGCTTCATTCAGCATTGGGTTATAAATCGCCACTATTCTATGAATTATCAAGAATACAACCATTTAAAGTGTCCGCATGAGCCAATATAGCGCAAAAATATCCTTATGGGCTGCTTATGGTATAAGAAGACCCGAAATAAAAAAGCCTCCCTAGTGTGTGTACTAGGAAGGCTTCTTTCAAATACTTACCAATTATTTCGTGTGCGTGGTTGATAACAATCACGACAATAAACCGGTTTGTCACCTGAGGGTTGGAAAGGGACTTGAGTTTCTTTTCCACAAGTAGCACAGACGGCTGGGAACATTTCTCGTTGCGGACGACCGTATTGGTTGTTGGATCTACCCTGTGCCTTTCTCGCAGAGCGGCATTCCGGACATCTGCCAGGTTCATTGGTAAATCCCTTTTCTGCGTAGAATTCTTGTTCGGAAACGGAGAAGGAAAACTCATTTCCACAGTCCTTACAGGTTAAAACTTTGTCTTCAAACATAAAAAAACCTCCAAAATATATTACCCGCTTTATGGGAAGAATTCATAGCTTCCCAGAGCTTTAGGCAATGGAGAGGTTATTAGTAAATCCACAAAATGAACGAGCTGCTTTAGTATAACTGGAATGAAAGTATATGTCAAAGGAATATTTCAAATATAGCAAATTTTGGTGGAGTTTCTTTGATTTCTAGTATCAATAACTAATTTTTAATATATCCTTAATCAAATATTCCACGCCTTTGACTGGACTGGGTATTTTGACATCTGCTGCTTGTAATAGAGCCAGTATAAACGCTAACAGAAATAAGACCGAAAAGACGGTAAGTTCCCGCCAGTGCTTGTTTTTGACAAGAGCAGGGACTTCAAATAATCCTATGGCGACAAAAGCTATCGTTAATAAAAAAATCACGGCCATTTCCTTTCCTGTTATTTTGGTAACTTTCGTATTTTTGCTACAAGTAAGGTTATTACAGGCGAAAACTCAAACACAAGGGTGAAAATAGGCCCTGTCCTAGTTGCGAAATCATTGCTTTGTGCCAGAGTATCAAATGTCATAATGGATAAACTAACAATGATACTTCCAATCGGAAGTACCAGTGGCCTATAGGACCGTAAATTACATAATCGGGCTATCCCTAATACTGCGCCATAATACATAACATTTACTTTTATGAACATTGCAATTAATAATATAGTAATAACAAGCATTTCCAGCCTGGTTATGATTTCTGCCAGATCTATCAGGCGCACGGATTCAATCGAAGGGGAAACCATGATCACCGCTGCTGCTCCCAGCACAGCTGTATTACGAACCGTATCAATTAATATGCTGATCCCTCCGATGATTAATCCTAAAATAACAGATTTTTTTGCTTCTACTCCCTTGTTTACATAGGGGAATAGCATGAGAAACACCAAGATTTCACAAAAGGGAAGGGTCAACATAAAATGTGTACCCTGAATAAAATCCTTCAGGGGAAGATCAAAAAACGGCAGGAAATTCGTTAGTTCCATGTCTTTCAGCAGTAGAACGAAAGTTATTAGGATTACAATTATGATGATTATGACAAATATAACACTGGTCCGGGCGAGGACCTCTATTCCGTTGCGCACTGCCCAGGCGCAGATGCAAGCAAATAGAATACAAATTGCGAACATAGGAGTTTCCGGCATCATGTAATTCCTTATGATTTGGCCGAGATATGCTAACATGAAACCTGCAATCGTGCAAAAAAACCAAATGTATAAGGCGGAAACCAGTTTACTTAAATAGGGACCATAGACAATACGATTGATTTGTACCAGGTCCTTGCCGGGGAATTTCCTCGCTAAGGCAACATAAGCCATGGCAAGGGGAATGCTTGCAGCCAATCCGGATAAAACAACCAGCCAAGTATACTGCTTGGTAACTGTATTCGAAAATGCAGCCACCAAAACAGAACCCTGAACATATCCTGCAACTAAAAACATCAACTGTGAACTTGATATGATTCCTCTTTCAAGCCTCATGAATTACTCCTTAGCAGGTACGGCAGGAGCGCTGATATTGCCTGTACTGCGTAGCTTAGTATTGATATTTAACGCTACTTCAACGTCCGGAAAGACCTTGTCCCATTTAGATTCCAGTTCATGCCACTCTGAGGGGTATTTCCAATAGATTGAATCACCAAAACCAAATATATCTGAATTGAGATCCTTGGCCGTTTTTAAAGCAGCTATGATTTCTTTTCTGATTTCAGCGGATAGTTCTTTTTCCAGAGAGGCAACAATGATTGGTGATGCTAGGTTTTCTGAACCACTCTGGCTATTGACGATCCCTTCTGCTTTGATATCGAGCTTTATCAGAATCGTATCATCTTGGATGACAGGTGTCATTTTACTTTTCGCAAGCGTGATTTCCAAGCTCACTTCACCATCACCGCTAGGACCAGCAACATTAATCATCCCGCTTTTTACTTCGTTGATAACCCAAAGCAGTCCGCGCGTTTCACGTTCATTCAGTTCGCCAACCAATTTATCATGCTTAAAAACTGCTGTTCCAAAGACTTCCACTGTTTTTTCATTCCCTTGGCCGGTCACTCTAATCAAAGGGGCGATGGGGGCTGTGCTCTTGCTCATTAAACGATTAATAAAATCGATTAACCTAACTGTTGGCGATTCAGACGTTATCTTTTGAGTTTCAACTAATTTGGCAATGTTAATTGCAGGCAACTTCTCCAATTCAGGCGAAACATCAAGTACCTCACTTGCTTGGTCTTCGGAGACCACGAGCAAAACATTAAAACGAGTCTCACTATCCCGTATAAAAGTATCTATATATGGTTGTATTCCTTCCTCAGCCAACTTTCTCTCAAATATCAGAACCTGATTATGCGGAAAATATAACCTGTGACTGGATTCATGACTAAAATCTCTGATAATTTCAGAGGCAACGTATCCTGTTTTCTTTATGTTCCAGTAAGCGTTTGTCCCGTCCGCACCGCTCCCGCCGCTCTTATTTTTGGCAGAAGCAGATTTTAGTTCACCTGGTTTTACAACTTGCGTCGTCAATTGCATTTCTCCAGGTTTCTCGGCTTTATCTAAACCTACGCCTACCACGAACGATAAAGAATTTAACTCATGACGGCTCCAGCATCCGCTTAAGGGCAAAATTAACATGAAACATACTATGATTTTTATAATGGAACCCATACGATTTTTCATCAATTGCCTCTTGTTTTTAACGTTATTTAAGCCGGTCTAGCTCTTGTCTTCTTCTGACGGATGGCTGGGTTTTAATCTGAACTCCTGGCGTTGAGGGTCATGCCAGCCTATCGTTCTGGGGCGGGTAAACATTGCCCAAATAGGCGCCCTGATGAACGAATCTTTCAAGTCTTGCGTACTGAGAGGAGCGAAAGGTGATAAATACGGGGTACCAAAAGATCTTAAGGAAGCCAGGTGAATAAATGTTCCCATTAATCCAAGCGCAATCCCAAAGCCTCCCATTGCCCCGGCTAGGAGAACAAGAATTAATCGTAAGATACTACCGGAATCTGTTTGGGAAGGAACCACAAAACTGCAAATTGCTGTCAAAGCTATCACGATAACCATAGGCTCTCCGATTATTCCGGCGCCTACAGCAGCCTCGCCAATAACCAAAGCCCCTACAATACTGACCGCTTGACCAATAGGACGGGGCAAGCGA
>VMEE01000089.1 GCA_009910795.1 Dehalobacter sp. CP
ATAATGACTTCCCGGCAAAGGCAGCCTGGCGGCAGCTTCTTATCCTTTCGAAGGCCATAGCTTCCCATGTCGTATTCCGCAAAAGGACCCTTCAAATACCACCCGGAATCTGCGATGGCCCCCAACCCTCGCCAAACCGCTTCCTCCGGTTGAAAGACTTCTTCCATCCGTTGTTTCGCCAAGAGATTTCCCTCTTCACTGACCACCCCGGGATAGTCGTTAAACACTTTACCTTCTCCACGATGTTCCAATATCCGATGAATGGATTTCAAAAGATGGGTACCAGTAAACCCGGCTACCACCATGGGTTTTTCATAGGATTCTGCCAAGGGTTGATAGGCTTTCCATCCGATGATGGTGCTCACATGGCCGGGGCACAGAAACCCATCGATGGTATTTCGATGAGATAGAATCCATTCCATGGCCGGCAATATCTGTTTTAGGCTGGTTAACAGCCGAATGTTTTTCAGCCCCTTTTCCCGGGCTTCTTTCAACAGCTGGGCATACAGAGGTGTGGTGGTTTCAAAGCCCACTGCTGCCAGTACATAGGTGATGTCCGGGTTTGCCAAGGCTGCCTCCAACACCTGGAAGGGCGAATACATCATATGCACTTGAGCCCCTCTTCCCATGGCTTGGGACAGACTCTCTTCTTCCCCGGGCACCTTCATCATATCTCCAAAGGTCCATACTTGATGATGGGGGGTCAAGGAAATCTCCACCAACCGGTCAATGTACTGGGTTGGTGTTACGCATACGGGACACCCGGGCCCGGAAATCAATTGAATTTTTGGAGAAAGCAGGCTATGTATGCCGTGGCGAAACAAAGCGGCGGTATGGGTGCCACACACTTCCATGATCTTCAATGGGGGACCGTCATAATTTTTTAATTGTTTCAAAATTTCTTCTTGGTTTTTCAACTTACATTTCTCCCAAAATCTCCAGCATTTCCTCCGCCTCTGCCCCATCGATGACCTGAATGGCGCAGCCTGCATGAATCAGCACATAATCCCCGATCTTGGGCTGAATCAAAGCCACGTTGACTTTCACTTGATTTCCTTTGAAGTCTACCACTGCTTGACGATCTTCTATGGAAACCACCTTTCCCGGTATGGCAATACACATTTATCTCTTCTCCTTTTCCCGCCATTTCATGGCCACATAGGCTTGTCCCAAGCTGATTCCTCCGTCGTTGGGCGGCACCATTCTATTATAATAGGGGAGCAATTTGTTTTCCCGAAGCCCCTGTAATACTTCTTCTATCAACAAGGCATTTTGAAACACACCGCCGGAAAGGGCTACCTGCCGGGTGTTTGCCTCTTCCGCCATTTGGCATGTTTGCCGCACCACCACTTGGGCCAATTGATGATGAAACCCATAGGCCAAATCCCAAACAGGTTCCACTCCCGGTTTATCCCGACCTTGTTGGGCGGCGGCTTCCAGTCCCATGGCCAGTTCTCCCTCATACCGGTTTACCGTGCCGATGCCCAGGAGGGCGGCTACTGCGTCAAATAGCCGGCCGGCGCTGGAGCTCTGATGGGTGTTAACCCGGTGTTGTATGGCCGCCAGGTACAAGGCCTTTTCTTCTTCTCCGAGAAATGTTCTATTTTCTCCAAAGGTAAAAATGGGTTCCAAATCCAATTGGATCTCCATCCTCTCCCGGTTGGAAAAAGGGATTCCTGTGTGGATTCCGTTTTCTCTGGCTTTGAGATAACAGAGGGCTGCTTTCCCGCCATGGTAAGAAATTTCATCTCCTCCTACCATGGTCACATTGGCAAGGTGAGCCTTCCGAATGGCCGTTTCTTCCTCACAAAGAAAAAATTCTCCCCCCCATATGGCACCATCTTCCCCATATCCCGTTCCATCCAGCGCCACTCCCACCACCAATCCATTCAAGTGATGTTCTGCCATCACCGAGGCCACATGGGCGTGGTGATGCTGCACTTTTCTCAAGGGAAGTCTTTCTTTCCGGGCCATCTCCTCTGCCCACGCGGTGGTGGCATATCCAGGATGGTAATCGGAAACCAGCCATGCAGGTTGAATATCCAGTAATTCCTTCATCTGAGACAAGGTTTCCCGGTAAACCGTTCCTGTTTCTCCCCCCGAAAGGTCCCCGAAAAATGGACTGACGGTGGCAAAGGGTCCTTTGGTCAAACAGAAGGCAGCCTTCAAATCTCCCCCCATGGCCAATATCATTTCTTCCTTTGGTAATGAGGTGGGCATATGGATGGGCAAGGGTACATATCCCTTGGACCGTCGAATCATTTGGGGCTTGTTGTCTACCACACGAACTACGGAGTCGTCCAATGGAATCCGTATTCTTCGCCGGTTATATAGAATGGGACCTTTTCCCTCCATGAAGTCTCGAATTTCCGCCTCATCCTTCCGTATGGGTTGATCCTTTCCGTTGGCGCTGGTCATAATAACAGGACCCATGGCTTCACATAAAAGGACCTGTGCGCCAAAGGAAGGAAGGAAGCACCACAAATAGGGGCTGGTACCATATACTCGATGAGAAATGGATTTTGGCGCATTTTCTTTTCGCAGAAGAAGCATGATGGGTCTTGCCGTGCATCGAAGCAAATCCTCTTCTTCCCGAGACACGTGACAATATTCTCGAATCTCGTCCACCGACGAGAACATCAAGGCGAAGGGTTTTTCTTCCCGCTGTTTCCATAAGCGTAGCTTCTCCACGGCGGCCTGTTGAAAAGGATCTGCCACCATGTGATAGCCACCGATACTTTTTAGGGCCAGCACGCCGCCTTCCTGAAGGTGCTTTACCGAATCGGCCAACCAGTTTTCATTCTGCTCTTCATCCCTTGCGTCCCAAAGTAGCTGAGGACCACATTGATGGCAACTGATGGTTTGGGCGTGATAACGGCGGTCTTTTCGATTCTCATACTGGCCTTGGCAAAAATCACACATAGGGAAATCTACCATGGTGGTATGGTGCCGGTCGTAGGGTAGTCGGTCCAAAATAGTAAACCGGGGGCCACAAGCCATACAACTAATAAAGGGATGGAGATAGCGGGGATCCTGGGGGTTGTGAAGTTCTTTTTCGCAGTCTTCACACAGGGCCAGGTCCGGAGAAATCATTCGAATCTGATCCTCTCCCTCCTGGCTGCCTTGAATGGTGAATTCCGTATATGAGCTTCCCTCTATCGGGTGTCTTTCCAGGTGAACGATTTCTGCATTGGCTGGTTTTTTCTGCAGCAGGGTTTCCACAAAGGTATCCCGTTGGATTTGGGTGCCGGTGATTATGATATCCACCAGTCCCCCCAGGTTTCGTACCTCTCCATGAAGATCCAGTTGGTCTGCCAGCTTGGCCACAAAAGGGCGAAAACCCACACCTTGTACGATGCCCCAACATTGAATTCGTTCGGTCCCTATGGCTTGTTTCATATTACAAAGACCTGGCTTTCTCCCGAATCCATTGTGCCAGCTGGGGATATCCTTCTCCGGTTTTATGGGACACCTTAAACACGGGAACCTCTTTATTGAGTGCCCGAACACCTTTCATAAAGAAGGCCTCGTCAAAATCCAGATGGGGAATCAGGTCCACTTTGTTGAGCACAATCACATCGGCCTTTTCAAAGGCCAGTGGATATTTATAGGGTTTGTCGCTTCCCTCCGTTACGGTGGAAATTAGCATCTTTACGTGTTCTCCGATGGAAAATTCCGCAGGGCAAACTAGGTTTCCTACATTTTCAATGTATAGGATACCTTCCACCGGTTGCTGTATATCGTGATGATGAGGATGGTTTCCATCCTGATGTTGATCATGATGATGGGGATGGTGATGATCATGATCGTAATCGTGGTCGTGATGGTGGTCATGGTCATGATGAGGCCCTTGGCCAAAATCCATATGCTCAAGGGTATGGTCTATCATGGGGGCATCCAAATGACAGGCACCGAAGGTGTTGATTTGTACTGCCTGGATTCCCAACTCCTTTAGGGCCACCGTGTCGATATCCGACTCAATGTCTCCTTCGATGACAAAGGTCTTCATATCACTTAGGTTTTGAATTATATTTTTCAGCACGGTAGTCTTGCCTGCTCCGGGAGATCCCATTTCGTTGATTACCATAATGCCGTGTTGTCTCATGTGTTCTTTAATATGTTCTGCAATGTGATCGTTTTCATCCAAGATGTTTTCCATCACATCCACTTTTCTTACATCATGCATATTCTGTTTCCTTTCTCATGACTTTCCATTCTCATTCAATCTCTATGGTCTCGATATAGAATTCCTTCCCCACCGAAGAAGGGCCCCCTTCTCCCCCGCAGTGAGGACAGGCAAAGGACATGGGAATTTTTTCAAACTGCTGACCACAGCCGGTACATTTCAATTGAGGCTTCACCCGGGTAATTTGAATCTCCGCATCTTCACAAAGGGTTCCCTGCCCGATGGCGTCAAAATACATTCGAATGGAATCCCCGATATATCCGGAATAATCTCCCACCACCAAATGGATTTTTTTCACCTTTTCTCCCCCGGCTTCCCTACAGTGCTTTTCGGCAATCTTAATAATCTGCAGCGTAATGGGGTACTCATGCATTTTCACGTTCCCTTCCTATATATACC
>VMEE01000090.1 GCA_009910795.1 Dehalobacter sp. CP
CTTGACGTAACCCAGATTATGCCGGACAGCGTCCTCTTCGCAGGCATGTCGGTCAAAGTAGTGGGCAAGAGCAACAAATACCTGGCCCACATTGAAGATATCACCTGTCCCGGCTCCTATCCCGACGGGCTCAACCTAATGCCGGACGGATATCCAGACCTGATTGTGCAGATTGCGGATACGGATGGGAGCTTTACCGTGGGTCAGACCGAGGGCGCGCTGACTGCAACCCTGGCGGATGGCACCTTGTTAAGCGGCATGGATTATATCAATATGGTGCCTTAGTGCAGGAGGGGCAGTGCCGAAGGAATATGATATCGGAATGAAGCAAGGTTGGAATGTGGCCGGCTTGATTGTTCGAGCCGGCCGCTGCTTTTCTTCAGCCGCCCGCAACGGCCGGGCGGATTCTTTACATAGAACTGGCAACAATTAACATGTTGCAGCGATGAATTTAACTTCCGGTTGCTACCTTTAAGCCAGGCACTAAATTGAGAGGAGACATATTGATGAAAAACGTAAAATTATCCCCAATCCTAGCCCTGATC
Organism: Dehalobacter sp. CP; assembly: GCA_009910795.1. Next base: position 546 of record VMEE01000090.1, read on the forward strand.
CTGGTGTGCACATTGGCCCTGTCAGCTTTGCTGGCCTCGGGGTGCGGCGCAAGCTCCCAGAGCAGCCAGAACGGGGAAACCACCTCCAAGTCCGGCCTCAAGGGCGAGCTCACCATCTCCGGCTCCACTTCTATGGAAGAAGTCAACAACGCGCTGGCCGACGCCTTTATGGCCAAGAACCCCGATGTTAAAATTAACGTTCAAGCCCTTGGCTCCTCACAGGGCATCCAGGCGGTTTCTGAAGGATCCGCCCAGATCGGCGCCTCTTCCCGGGCCTTAAAAGACGACGAAAAGACCAAAACCCCCGATCTCAAAGAAATCGCCATCGCTATGGACGGAATTGCCGTAGTGATCAATCCGGCCAATGCCATTGCCGATCTTAAGACGGATGATATTAAGAAGATCTATACCGGCGAAATCAGCAACTGGAAAGACCTGGGCGGTTCGGACACGCCGATCACCGTGGTGCGCCGCGAAGACGGCTCGGGAACCCTGGACGCCTTCAGCGAGCTGATTATGGGCGGCAAGACCAGGGACATCAAATATGTGTCATCGGCGGTAATCCAGAATTCGACGGGTGCGGTGATGAGTTCCGTGGCGGGGGATCCCGGCGCCATCGGATTTGCCTCCATGGGAGCGGTCGACAGCAAGCTCAAGGCGGTCAAGGTTGACGGCATCGCGGCCACTCCGGGCAATGTCCTCAATAAGACCTACCGGGCGCAGCGGCCCTTTGTCTATGTGACCAAAGGCGATGCGGCGGGATTGACCAAGGCCTTCATCGATTTTGCCCTCTCTGCCGAAGGCCAGAAGGCCGTGTCCGAAGCGAAGGCCATCCCGCTAAATAAATAGCGAACAGCAGTTCAAACGCGAGAAGCTGGAATTAGCTTATGCAAGCTTCGCCCCTATTCCGGATCCGGATTGGGGGCGCTTTTTAATTTGGACTGGACAAAAGCCCAGATCCCCGGGCTGATGGAAACGATGATGATCAGGATCATGACCACTGAGAGGTTGTTTTTGACGATATCCACATTGCCGAGAAAGAAGCCGCCGACGACAAAGAGCAGAACCCAGGACACGCCGCCGATCAGGTTGTAAATCAGGAAGGTCCGGTAGGTCATACTGCCCATGCCGGCCATAAATGGCGCGATGGTCCGCACGATGGGGATGAAGCGGGCAATCACGAGGGTTTTGCTGCCGTATTTGGCATAGAAATCTTCGGTTTTCTGCAGGTGTTCGGGCTTGATCAGCGTATAGCGGCTCGCGAGGATCTTCTTGCCGGCAAAGTGCCCAATCGTATAATTGGATATGTTGCCAAGCAGAGCGGCGGCCGCGATGACCAGGCAGACAAACCACAGCGTTTCCGGCATGCGGGCGGCCACCAGGGTGCCGGTGACAAAGAGCATGGAATCGCCTGGCAGGAAGGGCGTGACCACCAGGCCGGTCTCGCAAAAGATCATCAGGCAAACAATGGCCAGGGCCAGGAATACATTTTCAAAGCTGAACAAAAATTGGTCCACATGGAACAGGATTTGCATGCATTCGTTGATCAATCCGTTTTCAAACATCAGGAAACGCTTACC
>VMEE01000091.1 GCA_009910795.1 Dehalobacter sp. CP
ACCGCTCTTGCCGGCTGTCCCATATCTTCTTTATATTCTAGATGTTGTTTTAAAGAGAAATATCCGATTAAGGCCCGTTTACTAAGTATATATATTTCATTTTAAGCCAGGTTTGTCAACAGACCCTTGATGTCGATTTTGACGTGTCCAATCCGTCAGAGAAGTTTGGCCCGTACTCTTGGTAGAGTTTGATCAGTCTTTCGGCAGTTTTCTGGGAATAGCTCACAGACTCTGCCAGCCACTTACCCCATTCCCCGTGTTTGACCAGATCCTTGGCTTCCAGCAAACGACGGCCGATTTCAATGGCACTGGTGAGCAGAATTTTTTTGGTTTGGCAGGTTATCATATTTATTTCAGCCGCAATGACAAGCGGCGTACGTTCGCTGGCCGGATTATCCATACCGCCCGCCCTTTCATTATGAGTCTAATTACAGCATATGCGGATAAGCTTCGGATGGTGAGGGCTTGGCTTTTTATAAGCCGGCGGATCATAGAGGAAATATAACAGATGCCAAGGATATTATTTCCAAGTAATTTTGAAAAGGGAACATATGCTTGGTAAAATGTATATATGATTCCACTGCTGAAAACAGTTAACTTCTTCTCAACACTTCAATAAATGGTAAATAAAGTAATGTATTTCTTCTAAAACTTCATCCAGCAGTATAACTGGTTTGTTTTTTAGATCCTTAGCATGTGTTTGTTCACTCTTTTTAGCCCTTTCTTTTGTTAAACAGTGACAGGTATACCTTGGTTAGGCTTAAGCAAGTTTTTCACTTTCCTTCGGATATCCCCTTGGAAAAATCGGGTTAGCTGACGAAAATTATGGGCAATAAGCTTTGTTCCCATAACCAGATTACATTTTGGGATACCTCTTACACTTAATTTGTCCGCATCTTGAGCCCGCTTTAACGCTGAATTTGTTCCTTCAATAGCAGCTCGTTTACTTGTGGCTTCCTGGCGATTTCCTTGATCTTCAATTTTTAGGCGATTTTCTTCGGAATCTAAGCTCTTCTGGCTTACCCGCACTACGGTATCATTTTTCTGAAATTTGACCCGGCAATTTTCTCTAAGGGGACATTTGTCACATGTTTGACGGTTGAAATGAGCACTTAAGGTTCTACTCTTTTCATCGAAATCTGCCCGAATTGGTTCTTGCTCTGCCGGGCAAAGCAGGATCTTTTGTTTATCTTTAATCTCAAAAGCAGTATACGGAAGTTTTTCGCTGGATTGTTTACGACCTGTCATATCCGTGTAATGTACTTCAATTCCTTGGCTTTGGGCCTCCCTTGTAACTTCCGGACTATAATAAGCACCATCCGTATATAAATCTTTAACTCCTTTTTCCGCAAGGTTGGGAAGATCTCTTTTAAGCAATTCAATGTCACTGGTTGTATTGGGGGCAAGGTCATAATGGGTTACGATTTGAACTGGATTTTCATCAGCACAGGTTTCGGCTAGGTTTAGAACATAGCCCACATGTTTTTTGCCGTTTTTGTTGTGATAAGTTGCATCTGGATCATAAGCGGATTGTAGAGATTTTGCAGATATTTCTTTATTATCTTTGGCGATCCAGCGATTTTGTTCTTCACTAAATGTCGCTTGTTCTTTTAGGAAACGTTCTACAAGCTGGGTGGCAGGATTTGCTTTAAGGTCAGGTTGCCCTTGAGCCAATTGAAGGACTTCCGAACAGGATTCGATTAAACTCTGAATGCGGGATTGAGTGTCTTTTCCTTTAAGTTTATAAAGAAATTGCGTCTTGTAATCTGGTTTAAGAAAGATTTTTAAGGAGTCATTCAGGATGTTTTCAGGAAGTGCTTTTACTCCATTGACTAAAACATCATAGGCCAGCGAGAGACGCCCTGCTAGTTTAATATTGGACATAATCTGCGTTGAATCCATGCGTACTTCATCCGTATTAAGTTTTGCAGCTTTAATGAAATGATCTGTAAGCTTCTGAAATTGAACAAAGATGAGGTCTGCTTCTTCCGGATACTCCAGCGAATAATTATATAGTCTGGCTCTAAACTCATACAGCGTTCGTGGTGCAAAATAGCGTTCGCCTAAAGTACGAAGGCCTAAAGCATAAGAAATTTGAAAGTTATAGGCATATTCATCAAGTAGTACTTCATCGGTATAATCTCGGATCTCTTTGATTAAATCAAGACTCATGAGGATGTTTACCGGAAAGTTGGGACGCCCGTTATCGCTAGAGTATAAAGGTGCAAATACGCTTTCATCAATTTGGCAAAAAACGTGCTGATAGAAAAGTGCCGCCCAGGATTTCTGAAGTTTCTGAGCGAGTCTTAAGTCCATACTATCGAGACTGCTAAATAAGTTTTCTTGTAAATGTTCATTATTTTTACGAAACATCTGCAACACCCCATAAAATCAATTTATCTCTTTCATCCAACTAATTCTTAGCTTATACTTGATAATTCGATATCGAGAGATAAATTTCCTTCTGAAAAACAAGGACTTCTAAGGGGTTTTTGCAGTAGAATCATATATGATTTGTTGAAAATGATGAGTATATTTGTGGTTATGGCCGAACATTCATCAGATCCATACACCAATAGAAATAAGAAACTGATTATCCAAAATCACATTTTATAACATGAACAGGAGGCGCATCGAAACCATCAGTTAAATACATATATATGTATATATATGTATATATTTGCGGAAAATGCTTATGGCGTGTATAATATATAAGGTTACATAGTCATAGTCTTTACGGTCGATGCCTGCAGGCAACCGGTCATTAATGAGGGAAATATTATGGATTTGGAACAAAGAAAATATAAGGTCATGACTGTATTTGGAACCAGACCTGAGGCTATTAAGATGGCACCTGTCGTAAAAGCATTAGAAAAGCAGGACGACGTTGACAGCCTGGTTGTTGTTACTGCCCAGCATCGTGAGATGCTGGATCAAGTTGTTAAACTCTTTGATATTGTACCTGATTATGATCTTGATTTAATGAAGCATGGACAGACCCTGGCCACCCTTACCACTGGAGTGCTGACAGGAATGGATGAGATATTGCTCAAGGAAAAACCGAATTTGATCTTGGTACAAGGGGATACTACAACTACTTTTGCATCAGCCCTAACAGCTTTTTATCATAAGATCCCGATCGGCCATATCGAGGCTGGTTTGCGAACTGGCCAGAAATATTCTCCCTGGCCGGAGGAAATCAATCGGAAACTTACCAGTGGTTTAGCAGACTTGCATTTTGCACCTACCGAAGTATCGAGAAGTAATCTGCTGCGCGAAGGGGTCGACCCGGAGAATATATTTGTTACAGGCAACACAGTAATCGATGCCTTATTAAGTACCGTTAAGCCGGAATATCGGTTTGCGGATATAGACTTAAACAGGATTTTAGAAGTAAATAAAGATAAACGAATGATCCTAATGACAACGCACCGCCGGGAGAATTGGGGAGAACCCATGCGGCAGATCTATCAGGCGCTGGAAACAGTCCTGCGGGAATTTCCGGATACCTATGTTATATTCCCGATGCATAAGAACCCTACGGTCAGGAAAGTAGTCACGGAGGTCTTAGGAGGCAATGAAAAGGTCCATTTAATTGAACCTTTGGATTACGAACCCTTTGTAAATCTAATGGCAAAGGCCTATTTGATCCTGTCAGACTCCGGGGGGATCCAAGAAGAGGCCCCTTCACTGGGCAAGCCCGTTCTGGTGGTCAGGGATACGACTGAACGGCCTGAAGCTGTCGATTCAGGAACCGTATTACTGGTTGGGACACAATACAATAAGGTTGTTGAAAGCATTCAGCAGCTATTAACCGACCAGGATACTTATGGAAAAATGTCTCAAGCGACAAATCCATACGGAGACGGCAGATCAAGCGCAAGAATCACCCAAATTATTGTTGAAAAATTTTTTGATCATAAGATTTTCAGCATCTGATCACAAGAATTTCTTAAATAAAACAAAAATAACCTCAAAAAGTTGCAAAATGAAAACTGATGATTATGTGAATGAACGATCAATCCTGATTCTACGCGGCTTTTGACGGCAAGTGCAGTTGGTATAAATCTTGCATTATATATTATGTTGTCAACGAAAAACCATGAGATTTGAGGGAGCCAGATGGCTGACAAATTTACGAGTGACGTTGTCAAGTATATGCTTTGGGGATCATCAAGTGCTTCTGCTCTTGTTGGCTTGGAAGTAGGAGGATATTTTTTAGGAAATTATTTGGATACTCGTTTTGGTACTGACCCTTTATTTAAGGCAGCTTTGATGATTTCAGGCATTTTGTTCAGTATACTATCTCTAATATTAATTTATTTAAAGTTAGGTAAAACAGATGGAAAATAGCAGATTTATTCAGATATTGACGGTTATTCTCTGCATCACTGTTTTAATCGTGATATGGCGAGCAGATTTTTATCCCCTTGTCGGTTTATTGATCGGCTATTATACGGGCATAATTAATGTTAAGTGGCTACTTAGGGACGCTCGAAAAGCAATGGACAAAGATAAGAAAGCAGCCCTAAAAACATACTACAAAAGCTTAGTATTCAGGTTGGTAATCATTACGTTGGTATTTGCTGTTGTCGCAAAGTTCCAACCGGATTGGCTTAATTATGTGGCTATAGGAATGATGACTGGTATTGTTATCCCTATAATTGTAGCAAGACATCAACTAACAAAAACGAAAGGTGGTGAAAATTAAATGCATGATACCGTACTATGGGTATTGGGAAATGGCACTGTGCATGCGAAGACACTGATTATGACTTGGGTCACAATGATACTTCTTTTGGGTTTTGTCTTTCTTTGTAAGCGCAATCTGACAAGTGGAACGCCCGGAAAACTTCAAAATCTTTTGGAATGGATCATTGATTTTGTCAGGGGCCTTATCTCTGATAATATGGACTATAAAAAAGGATCGTCATTGCTCGGGTATCTTCTTTCCCTTATTTTGTTTGTATTTTTTGCGAACATGATTGGCTTGATTCCCAATATATTTGCACCCTTACTCGATCACGTACACTTTGCTAGAATCAATGAGATGTTTGGCGGAGCAATTTTCAGTGCGCGAACAACAACGTTTTCGTCGCCGACAGCAGATGTTAATACGACCTTTGCCTTATCGACAATAACGATTGTTTTAGTATTGGTCTATGGACTCAAATATAAAGGTGCGCACTATTTCAAACACTTTCTTGAACCCTATCCGCCTTTTGCGATCCTTCATATTATTGATTTTGTCGCCAAGCCTTTGACCTTAGCTTTCCGGCTATTCGGCAATATTTATGCCGGAGAAATCCTGATTGCAGTCATTCTCATGATCCCGGGTATATTTGCCTTCGCTGGAGTTATTCCGATGCCATTTTGGCTTGTGTTCTGCGTATTTATCGCAGTAATCCAATCCTATGTTTTTACAATATTAACGGTGGCCTATGTCGGCCAAGCTATCGAAGAGTCTCACTAACAACGGTATTATTTCAGAGCTAAAAAGAAGCAATCTGAAATCAATAAATACAAAATGAAATTTATTTATTTAAGGAGGAAATTTAATATGGATATCACTGCTGCTGCGTTGATAGGTACTGGTATTGCTGCCGCGGGTGCGGCCATTGGAGCTGCTATGGGTAATGGAAACGTTGTTGCCAGCACAATTGATGGGATTGCACGTCAACCTGAAGCCAGAGGAACTTTAATGAGCACCATGTTTATTGGTATTGCGCTGGTTGAGATTCTTCCCCTCTTGTCCATCATCATGGCTCTGTTAATGTTCTTTACGAAGTCCTGAGGTGTACTTCGGTAAAATGCAACAATTGAATGACGTTACTGTATTAATCTACTGCTCAAAATAGAGAGGAGGGGGAATATCGCTTGAATCCCTTCGTAATAGGTTTTACCAATTCGATTGCCTCAGCGGCTGCTGCTGGGCCTACGACAAATAGCCCGTTACATTTTGACTACACATATTTTATTCAGCTCCTTTCATTTTTGCTTTTAGTTCTGATCCTGAAAAAGTTTGCTTGGACACCCATCATGAATATGATGGAAAAACGCCGTCAGGGTATTGAAAATAACCTGGCCCAAGCTGAACAGGAAAGAAAAGAAGCTGAAAGAATCCGGCTGGAATACCAACAAGAAATGCGTCAAGCCCGTCAGCAAGCTCAGGAAATTATTGAGAAGGCTACCAAGAGCAGCGAACTGCGTGCGGAAGAAATTATCCTGGAAGCCCGTAAGGAAACCGAAAAAATCAAACAGTCGGCCCTGGCCGACATTGGACGGGAACGCGACAGGGCAATTGCCGATGTTAAAGCCCAGGTAGCCGATATGTCCATAGCTGTTGCTGAAAAAATTATTCGGCACAAACTGGATGTCACGGGTCAGGAAGCTCTCATTGAACAATTTATTCAAGAGGTAGGGGATCGGCCATGTTAAACGGCGCTCTCGCACATCGCTATGCGCACGCTCTTTTTGAATTAGCGGTTGAGATGTCTGTCCTCGATCAAATCGATAAAGAACTGCATGATTTGGCGGAAACCGTAGCCCAAAATAATGAGCTGAAAGTTTTGCTGAACCATCCCAATATTGAAGCAGAAACCAAAAAGAAGGTCCTGGCGAAGATACTTGATGACACTGTTTCTGACATGACCAGTCATTTTGTTTATCTGTTGATTGATCGCAGGAGACAGAATCTCCTCAGCCTGGTTCAGCGTGAATTTGCACGTCTGGCCAATGAAGCACGCAACTTAATCGAAGCAAAAGTTACCAGTGCCACAGCACTGACTCCGGCGCAAGAGGAAAAACTCAAAGAAATGATTGCCAGATCGACTGGCAAGAATGTTCGTTTACTTTCCGAAGTAAATCCGACATTGATCGGTGGAGCCAAACTTCAAGTGGGAGATCGTGTGATGGATGGCTCAATTACAACCGCATTGTCTAAAATACGTGATGAATTGAAAAAAACATCGTTAAAACCTCAGCAGGAAGTAGGGGTGAACTAAAAGAATGAATTTACGTCCCGAAGAAATTAGTTCTATTATTAAACAGCAAATCGAGCGTTATGAATCAGCCCTCGAAGTCGTTGATGTTGGTACCGTTATCCAGGTAGGTGATGGTATTGCGCGTGTTTATGGCTTGGAGAAGGCGATGTCCGGTGAGCTTCTGGAGTTCCCCGGCGGTATATATGGGATGGCCATGAACCTGGAAGAGGACAACATCGGCTGCGTTATCCTAGGACCTTATGCTGCGATTAAAGAAGGCGACCAGGTCAAGCGTACCGGCAGGATTGTGGAAGTACCGGTAGGAGAAAGCTTAATTGGCCGTGTTGTCAACGTTCTTGGACAACCTGTCGATGGCAAAGGGGAGATCGTTCCAGCCGGATACCGTCCGATCGAATCGGTTGCTCCCGGTGTTGTTGACAGAAAATCCGTGCATGAGCCGCTGCAAACCGGTCTGAAATCCATCGACTCCATGGTGCCGATCGGCCGCGGACAACGTGAGCTGATCATTGGTGACCGCCAGACAGGTAAAACCGCGCTGGCCGTGGACACCATCATCAATCAAAAAGGTCAGAATTGTATCTGTATTTATGTTGCAATCGGTCAGAAACAGTCGACCGTCGCAAGTGTTGTGAAGAAGCTGGAAGAGCAGGGCGCGATGGAATACTCGATCGTTGTTATGGCTACAGCCTCCGACCCGGCACCAATGCTTTATATTGCGCCATATTCCGGCTGCGCGATAGGAGAATACTTCCGCGATAACGGCCAGCATGTCCTGGTTGTTTATGATGACCTCTCCAAACAGGCTGTTGCTTATCGTGAACTATCGCTCTTGTTGAAACGTCCTCCCGGACGTGAAGCTTATCCCGGAGACGTTTTCTATCTGCATTCCCGTTTGCTGGAACGTGCGGCAAAGCTGTCCCCGGAAAAGGGAAGCGGGTCACTCACCGCGCTGCCGATTATTGAGACCCAGGCCGGTGACGTTTCCGCCTATATCCCGACCAACGTTATTTCAATTACCGACGGCCAGATCTTCCTGGAAGCGGACTTGTTCTTTTCCGGTTTCCGTCCGGCCATCAACGTCGGTATCTCGGTATCGCGTGTTGGCGGATCCGCTCAGATCAAAGCCATGAAGCAGGTAGCCGGTCAGCTTCGTCTGGACCTGGCAGCTTACCGTGAATTAGCTGCTTTTGCCCAGTTCGGATCCGATCTGGATAAAGCGACCCAGGCGCGTCTTAACCGCGGCCAAAAAACGATGGAAATCCTGAAACAGGGACAATATCAGCCGATGCCGGTCGAAGAGCAGGTTATCATTATTTTTGCGGCGACGAAAGGTTATATCGATGATGTCCCAATGGAAAGAATGAAAGAATTCGAACAGGAACTTCTCCGCTTCATGCGTACGACTCACATTCCTGAGAAAATCCGTACGGAGAAAGCTCTTTCCAACGAGCTCATGAAAGAAATCGGCGACGCGATCAATGAGTTCAAACAAGGCTTTTTAGTCTAGAAAGAGTAGGTGAATGAAGTGGCAGGAGTACGCGATATTCGCAGACGGATCCGTAGTGTAGCCAATATGCAGCAGATCACTAAAGCCATGAAGATGGTAGCTGCCGCGAAATTACGGAAGTCTCAGGAAAAAGTCATCGCTTCCCGCCCATATGCCAAACAGCTTCAGAGTGTTCTGGCCCGTCTCGTTCAGAACCAGGCGGAGGCAAGACATCCGCTTCTGGAAAAACGTCCGGTGAAGAAAGTGGGATATATCCTCGTAACATCAGACCGCGGTCTGTGCGGAGGCTTTAATACCAACTTGAATCGTATGACCAGGAGTCTGCTTGATGAAAAGACGGACGTTCAAGCCGGTTTGGTAGCAGTAGGCCGGAAAGGCATTGATTTTTTTACCAGACGTAATGCTGAAATCATTACACAATTTACCGGATTGGGGGATAGCCCCAATTATGGCCACGCCAAAGGCATTGCTAAAGATGTCATTGGGCTATATACCCGTGGAGAATTAGATGAGGTCTACCTCGTTTATTCCAAATTCATTTCGGTTCTGAGTCAGGAACCAACCGTTATCAAATTACTGCCGATTGAGCCATCCGCAGAAAAGGCCAGCGGCAGCTACATCTTCGAGCCTGAGCCCCAGCAAATGTTGGATCGGTTACTCCCCAGCTATGTTGAAAGTCAGATTTTCAGCGCCCTCCTGGAAAGCAAGGCTAGTGAAATGGGGGCAAAAATGACGGCGATGGATTCAGCAACGGAAAATGCCAAAGAAATGATTGGCAAGTTGACTTTAATGATGAACAGAGCCCGTCAGGCAGCGATTACCAAGGAAATTTCTGAAATTGTAGGGGGAGCTGCGGCTCTGGAGTAGCTGCTTTTCGTACCTTATCAAAGGAGGTTGCAAGCTTGTGTCAAAAATAGGTAAAGTAATTCAAGTCATGGGTCCGGTTGTTGACATCGAATTTGATCCCGATGCCCTGCCGGAAATTTATAGTGCGATTGTCATTCAAAACGAAGTAAAGAACTCCAAACTGACCTTGGAAGTTGCCCAGCATCTAGGCAACGACACCGTACGTTGTATTGCGATGTCGTCCACCGACGGTCTGACCAGGGGTGTAGAAGCCGTGAATACCGGTGCACCGATCACTGTCAGTGTCGGTACTGAAACATTGGGGAGAATGTTCAATGTCTTGGGAGAACCAATCGACAATCTGCCCAATGTGAATACGGAACTAAAATTCCCGATCCATCGCAAAGCACCACCGTTTGTCGATCAGGAAACCACAGACACCATGCTGGAAACAGGGATCAAAGTCGTCGATCTCTTAGCACCGTATGCCAAAGGTGGTAAGGTTGGTCTGTTCGGCGGTGCCGGCGTAGGCAAGACCGTTCTGATCCAGGAGCTCATTAATAATATCGCAACCCAGCACGGCGGTATTTCCGTATTTGCCGGCGTTGGTGAACGTACCCGTGAAGGGAATGACCTCTGGAATGAAATGAAGGAATCCGGCGTTATTAACAAGATGACTATGGTGTTCGGTCAGATGAACGAACCCCCCGGTGCCCGCTTAAGAGTAGGACTGACCGGTCTTACCCAGGCTGAATTTTTCCGCGATGAACAGGGACAGGACGTGCTCCTCTTCATCGATAACATTTTCCGCTTCACCCAAGCCGGATCTGAAGTGTCCGCACTCTTGGGACGTATGCCGTCGGCGGTAGGCTATCAGCCGACCCTGGCTACGGAAATGGGCAATCTGCAGGAACGTATCACTTCAACGAAGAAAGGTTCCATTACCTCCGTTCAGGCTATTTATGTGCCGGCGGATGACTTGACGGACCCTGCACCGGCTACGGCCTTTGCACATTTGGATGCCAAAACGGTTCTTTCCCGTTCGATTTCCGAAATGGGTATTTACCCGGCGGTGGACCCGCTGGATTCCAGTTCCCAGATCATGACCCCGGACATCGTCGGCCAGGAGCATTACGAAGTTGCCCGCGAAGTGCAGAAGATCCTGCAGCGTTATAAAGAGCTTCAGGATATTATTGCGATCCTTGGTATGGACGAGCTCAGCGAAGATGACAAACTTCTTGTTAACCGAGCCCGCCGTATTCAGATTTTCCTTTCCCAGCCGTTCAGTGTAGCCGAGGCCTTCACCGGCATGAAAGGCAAATACGTACCGGTCAAAGATACGATTCGGAGCTTTAAAGAAATCTGCGAAGGTAAGCACGATAGTCTGCCTGAAGAAGCGTTCCGGTATGTCGGAACGATCGAAGAGGCGGTTGAAAAAGCGAAACAGTTGGGAGCTGTATAACCATGGCTGGAACGTTTAACTTTGTTGTCGTGGCACCTGCCGGCGAAGTTCTGAATACGGAAGTTGAATTTGTCCTGGCACCTGGAGCGGAGGGGGAACTCGGCATCTTAGCCAACCACTCTCCACTCATTGCCAACCTGGTAATCGGGGTCGTTCGCTATACGCAAAACGGCAAAGTGGAGAAAATGTCAATTAGCGGCGGATTTTTGGAAGTTGCCCAGAACAAGGCAACGATTCTGGCCGACACCGCCGAGCTTGCGGAATCCATTGACGTCGCGAGAGCAGAGGCGGCCAAAGAGCGCGCTGAAAAACGCCTCGGTGAAAAACAGGCCGAGACGGACATGATCCGAGCGGAGGTTGCCTTGAAAAGAGCTGTCGCTAGGCTTAGAGCAACAGAAAAATAGCCTTAGGTTCAAAAGTAAAAAAGGATGCAGCGATCATATGCTGCATCCTTTTCTTATCTGGTCTTATCTGATCATAATCTATTCCGCATTTATTTTAGAAATTTGTCAATAGCATCATTCAGTCTGTCGATGACTTCGGTATTGTTTTCCTCATAAGCATGGACCAAACAGTGATTGATATGGTCACTCAAGATGACTTTACCGGTATTGTTAAGTGCGGAGCGGACAGCCGACAGTTGTATCAGTATTTCACTGCAGTCTACTTCATCGTCAACCATTCTTTTTATACCTTCCAGATGGCCGATTACTCTGGCCAAGCGATTTAAGACATTTTTCTTGTTTGGATGGGAATGGGCATGGAGATGCTCATGCTCAAGGCTGTTGTTTTCCATTGGAGTGGCTCCCTTCTGTTGAGTACCTGTCAGAAAATTGATATATAACATTTTACCATGAAAAGGCTTCTGGCGACATAGCTAAAGGAATCTAAAAAAATCTCTTATGTTTTGGGAATCTCCACTTTGGTCAAACTATTAATAGTTGATGACATTTGAATTAAAGACAGGAATGACAACTAAAAATCAGTAAGCTGGAGTGAGAGAACGTGTCTGGAAAAAAGACCTTGCTTTGTTTGTTCATATCCCTGACCATTATCGTCTTATCAGGATCAGCAGCCGGGATTGTCAGTAGCATTAAAGCCCAAAGCAATCCTGACAGGAATCTTGTGCTGCTTCTTCATTCGGGACTTGTATCTTGCCAAAATGCCCGAGTAAAATATATTATCTGGACGGAAGATAGCAGCAGTCAGAAAGAAATAGAAAATGTTTTGCAGTCAAGCGGCTTGCTATGGAATAAAGCTGTCCTGAGCGACTTTGCCAACAGAACGGCCTATCAGTACAGCGCAGAGCTGGAAGTTGATCAGGACCAAGAAAGCGATGTTCTCAACACGTATGAAGTACTCAACCTTCGATTATCCGGCCGGGAAACAAAAGTATACCTTGAAGAAAGCGTTGATCAGGAAATTGATATCCAACGTTATTTTAAAATGAACATTGTCAGCATTATTCAAGAAACGGATATTCCATCACTCTATGCTCTGTCCGGTTATACCTGGGGATCAGGCCAGGGTATTAAAGCCGGGAAGGATACAATCAATATACAGGCGGTGACCAGAAAATCCGGAGATAATCGTGGAAGGACTGTACTTGCGCTGCCGGCACTCCTCGAGGAAGTATAGGATACAATAACTTTAAGGTTGACATAGTACGAATAAGTTTTCTTTCCTGCTTGCAGGAAAAAAGACCGGTAGAAAAGAACTATTACTGTTGAAATGGAAAACCGGATATGGGATGATTAATACTGGATTGTTTGGACCGGATCATGATATAATCGTAGTTTAGAAATAGGTCAGGAGATGACAATAATTTGAGCAAATTTGTTGTGACAGGCGGAAGAGAACTGGAAGGGAAAGTGGATGTCAGCGGTGCAAAGAACGCCATATTACCGATCATTGCAGCAAGTCTGCTGACTTCAGATAAGATTATTTTGGAGGAAGCCCCCGATCTGCTCGACGTTCAAGTCATGGGGCAGGTTATCGAATCTCTGGGGGGAAAGGTTAAAAGAAAGAACAAGAAATTATATATTGAAAACAGGGATATCGAAAATATAGAGGCTCCTTACGATCTTATCTCCAAAATGCGAGCATCTATATTTATTATGGGCCCTTTGCTTGCTCGCAAGGGCAGAATCAGGATTTCTCATCCCGGTGGATGCGCAATCGGGTCCAGACCGATCAACTGGCATATTAAAGGTTTGGAGCTGCTGGGAGCTCAGGTCCGTATGGATAATGGTTTTTTGGACGTTTCGGCCTCCAGACTGAAAGCGGCAAGAATATATCTGGATTTTCCGAGCGTTGGAGCAACCGAGAATATCATGATGGCTGCAGTAAACGCTGAGGGTACGACCATTGTTGAGAATGCTGCTCAGGAACCCGAAATTGTTGATCTCGCCAATTTTATCAATGAAATGGGCGGCAAAATTCGCGGCGCAGGCACGAATATCATTAACATTGAAGGGGTCAAAGAACTTCATGGGACCACGCATACAATTATCCCGGACCGGATCGAAGCAGGAACATACATCTTGATGGCTGCGGCCTGCGGCGGTGAAGTCTTAGTGCGGAACGTTATCCCTGTTCACTTGACCTCGCTTTTG
Source organism: Dehalobacter sp. CP (assembly GCA_009910795.1). The sequence continues at coordinate 13,435 of VMEE01000091.1, forward strand.
GCTAAACTTGATGAAGCCGGCGTGGTATATAAAGAGGAAGATGACGGTATAAGAGTCATTGGCAAAGGGAACTATCATGCCGTAGACATTAAGACCCAAGTGCATCCGGGGTTTTCAACCGATTTGCAGGCTCCGATCATGGCGATGCTTACACGGGCCCATGGGACCTCAATGATTACAGAGACCGTTTTTGAAAACAGATTCATGCATGTCGAAGAACTGAAAAGAATGGGCGCAGATATCCGGATTGAGGGCAGAAGTGCGATTGTCCAGGGAGTGGAAAACCTTCATCCCGCTACCGTAAGTGCGAGTGATTTGCGGGCCGGAGCGGGCCTTGTTCTGGCAGCACTGACGGCCAATGGCACCTCGGAAATCAGAGAGATCCATCATATTGAAAGAGGTTATGAATACCTTGAAGTTAAATTAAGGGGTATTGGTGCCAATATCACGAAAGAAGAATAACCGACTTCGTTTGTATCATATCGCTGCCCTCCTGTGCATACAAATAGGATATGCTTGTACTGTGCAGGAGGCCAAAACGTGAGTAAAAGAATGAAAACAATAACGGCCGCTGTCATGGCCGTTATCTTTTTTGTAGGAATACTGCCCGTGCTTATCAGTTGGTTTGGGGGTGAAGACCAGGACGATCTGGGAATACCGGTAAGGGTCAAACTGGCAGACGGCCAGATCAGAGCAATACCCATAGAGGAATACCTGGTCGGGGTAGTTGCAGCCGAAATGCCTGCCGAGTTTGAAGCAGAGGCGTTAAAGGCCCAGGCTGTTGCCGCCAGGACCTATGTACTGAAAAGGATGGAATCCGCTGCGGGCAGCGACTTTGATGTGGACACCACTGTCAATACGCAGGTCTGGAATACCAATGAAGAAATGCGGACAAAATGGGGAATCATCAACTACTGGAAATACCAGCGCAAAATTGCAGATGCGGTTAAAGCTACACGGGGGAAGGTTGTTACGTATCAGGGAAAAATGATTAATGCGTTTTTCTACAGCAGCTGCGGCCGGAAAAAGACTGAGCGGGCTGGAGACGTTTGGAGTACAGATCTGGATTATCTCAAAAATGTGCCGTCCGGCGAAAGTGATTCGCTACGGTTCGTCAAACATCAGATCTTTCAGTGTGCTGAATTTTACCAGCTTCTTGGTTTCACCCAGATCCCGGAAAAGTTTTCGGACAGCGATGTCATCTTAATTGAAAGGACGAAAGCCGGACGGGTAAAGACACTGGCTGTCAGAAACAAAGTTTTCAAGGGAACGGAACTGCGGAGCAAGCTTCAGCTTTCCTCAACCGATTTTGAATGGGAGACCCGCGGAACAGAAATTGAGTTTGTTACGTACGGCAAAGGACACGGAGTCGGAATGTCACAATACGGGGCCAATGACCTGGCTCTAAAAGGCGAATCGTACATGGAAATCCTGGGACATTATTATCAAGGGACAAAACTTGAAAAGGCTTACTGATAAATTAAAGAATAACTGCAATGATACCGATCACATAAAGATGCAGATCGCTGATAAAGCACGAGACACAAAGAAAAATCGAAAGCAGCAGCTTGTTAAACATATAAATACACCCGAATAGTAATACGTTCATTCCTAAAATTCCAAAACATTACTCGATTTTAGTATGTCTTTTTTTCTTTTGAAACAAGAGACACTATAATTTTGTTTCTGAAAGAAGATGAGAGAGGGTGCAAGGAGTGGAAGATGAATATGATGCTCTTATATAAACGGACCTAATTATTATGCAGCGATTCTGCCACCCACCATATAGCGGCCGGCATGGGCGAACTTTCCCGGACCGGAGACTGCAAAGGCATAAATACCTTCTTGTTTAATGCTTTTCTCAAAGATCCGAAGCAGGGGAAGACCATACTGGAAGGCTATAGCGGGCTTGATTTAGGAAAAAGGCGTGCCTGCCTGCAAATCAGTGTACATTATTTACCAGTAAGGGACATCCTCTTTAGGATGTCTTTTTCATTTGTACCCGCATATAAATGAACTAATACATTGCAGGTACAAAGGGGAGAGGGAGAGTGCAGGAACATATCAAAAGAAGAGCTTTGGATATTGGCAACTATATTATAGAATCGAGCTGTACAGTGCGGCAGACCGCGCAAATATTTGGGGTATCCAAGTCGACGGTACATAAAGATGTAACGGAAAGATTGCCGTTGATTAACAAACGACTTTCCTCTCAGGTCAAGCATGTCCTTGAAAGCAATAAAGCCGAGAGGCATATTCGGGGAGGAGAAGCAACCAAGAAGAAATATATGCATACGGAGGATTAGCTCCTAAAAGACAGACAGAAAATATAGGTCGTAAAAAACGGAAAGAAAGAGGAAAACATAAAATTACATCGAATAATATGAGCAAAGCTATGAAAAGAATCTCCCCTCAGGGAGATTCAATTTTGGCTGCCGCCCTGCATGTAAAAGCTTGGCGTCTGCCAGGTTTTTCTAATTTTCATGGGACAAGCCAATAGAATCGTGAAGTGAAAGGGGCAGCACCTGATGTTTGGGACTGATCTCGGGATTGATTTAGGCACGGCGAGTGTTCTGGTCTATGCACAAGGCAGGGGTATCGTTTTGCACGAGCCTTCGGTCGTTGCGATTGATAAGAACACAGGTAGAAGAATTGCGGTCGGCCAAGAGGCCAGAATGATGCTTGGCAGGACTCCCGGAAGCATTATGGTCATCAGGCCGATGAGGGATGGCGTCATTGCAGATTATCAGACCACCGAAATCATGCTGAAATATTTACTCAAAAAAGCGGGAATAAAAAACTGGCCTTTTATAAAAAATAGAGTTGTTGTCTGTATACCGTCCGGAGTCACCGAAGTTGAAGAAAGGGCTGTAAAACAAGCCGCTATGAAAGCCGGTGCCGGACAGGTCAAAGTAATTGAGGAACCTTATGCAGCTGCCCTGGGGGCCGGTATGGACATATACGGACCCGAAGGAAACATGGTCGTCGATATCGGCGGTGGAACGACAGATATTGCAGTAATCAGCCTGGGTGGGGTCGTAACCAAAAAAAGCATTCGCATGGGCGGGGATAAACTGGATGAATCGATTATCAGGTTTATTCGTAGAGAATTCAATTTAATGATCGGAGAAAGAACGGCGGAAGATATCAAGATCAAAGTCGGCTGCGCCGTTAAGGAAGGAAAAGCAGACGACGCGGAGATCGATGTCAGAGGAAGAGATCTCATCACCGGACTCCCGAAGACCATCACGGTAGATTCAAAAATGACGTATAAAGCGATGGAAGAATCGCTGGAAGTGATTGTAGCCGGAGTTAAAGATGTTCTAGAGCGTACACCGCCGGAACTTGCTGCGGATATTATGAACAGGGGAATCGTACTTACCGGCGGAGGATCGATGGTGAATTCCCTGGATCTGAGGATTTCCAAGGAGACGGGACTCATTGTGACCCTTGCCGATCATCCGATTTCCTGTGTCGCTTTAGGGACAGGCAAAGTCCTTAAAAACAGTTTCAAGTGAGAATCCGGGGACAAAAATGAAACAATTGAAAATATTGGGAACGCGTATTGATCCAGCTAGTTTGCAGGACTGCCTTGAAACTATTAAAAATACGATTTTGCTGGGGCAGCAACTCCGGATTGTGACCGCAAATCCCGAATTAATTTACAAAGCTGAACATGACGCCAATCTCCTAGCAGTCATCAATTCAGCCGGTCTTGTCGTACCGGATGGGGTCGGCGTAGTTTGGGCTGCCCGGAAACTTGGCCGTCCGGTCAAAGAAAGAGTAACCGGCATCGACCTGACAGCAGGGATTTTAGGGGAAAGCAACCGTCACGGATGGAGAATATTTCTGTTGGGCGCGAAGCCGGGCATTGCAGAAAAAGTTATTCGGCAGCAGAGCCTGAGGTACCCGGGGATAGCGTTGGCGTGTCATCATGGTTTTTTTACGCAGGCAGAAGAACCGGAGGTCATCCGGCAGATCCGTCACTTTGCACCGGATATTCTTTTGGTTGGCTTGGGTGCCCCCAAACAGGAATACTGGAATCATGAACACCCCGGGCTGGCTAAAGTAAGTATGGGTATCGGGGGGTCATTCGACGTACTGTCAGGAGAAGTGAAACGTGCCCCCGAGATATTTCGGGAATCCGGATTGGAATGGCTTTACCGGCTGATCAGCGAACCGGGCCGGATAAAAAGGCAAGTTGTACTTCCACTGTACCTTCTAAGGGTTCTGAAACAGAAATATTTTCCGGGATCTGACTAAAAAAACGGTTCATATCGGTTAATCTTGACCGGATGAGTCTAATAGGGAATAAATACGATTCTAATCGATCAGTAAAATAACCCGCTCAGATAATAAACGAAAGCTAAGTGACCGTTTACAGTGCACTTAGCTTATTATTTTTTCATAAAAAGTTATTGTATCCTGAACCATTTTTTCAATGGAAAACAGGCTGACCTTTTGCCTAGCTCGGGCAGTCATTTCGACAGAAAAAGCCCTGTCCTTGAGCACCTTGCTGCAGGCCAGCGCCATCGCCGCAGGGTCAGCCGGCGGAACGAGCAGGGCTTCCTTGTGGTCTTCCAGAAGTTCAGGGATCCCGCCGACCTTGGAAGCTATAATCGGGATTCCGGCTTGAGCGGCTTCCAGTAAAACTAGTCCCATTCCTTCGCTCAGAGAAGGAAATACAAACAAATCCATCGCCGGCAGGGCCTGCCAGGCTGAAGGCAGGTAGCCGGTCAGCGTAAATGGAAGTCCGGAAAGCTTCAGCTGTTCGGTCAGTTGATTATGAAGAGGACCTTCACCGATGATGAGCAGATGAAGGTCAGGGATTTCCGCAGTCAGCAGTTTCATCGCTTCAATCAGGTAAAACTGCCCTTTCACCGGGTGAAGACGGCCAATCGTCCCGATGACAAGACAATGATCCGGGATTGACCATTGTTCACGGAAGGCTTTGAACATTTGGTCTGGTTGAGTGAATGAAAATATTTCACTACCGTTATAGATCACGTTCACCGGCAAAGTTAATCCTTTCCTGCTCAGTCGGATGGCAGCGGATTGGCTGAGACTGACGGATACCGCAATAATGCCGGCAGACCAGTGCAGGGTGAGGTTATCGACCCAGAGAGAAATCCTGCCTTTGAGGGAAGACGGATAATCGTACTCCGGCAGGCTGTGGATGGTTGAAATGCAGGGGATCTTGGTGAGTCTCGCGACGGTCCGCCCCAGAAGGTTAGCCCTTGTGCCATGGGCATGGATTAACGCAATCTTATGTTTGCGGCAGAAAGCAATAATGGTAGGCAAAGGGGAGAGGTCAAAAGGGAACTGCATGGGGAATATTTCAGACGGGATGCCGAAAGACTGTGCGCATGGTGCCAGCGCGGAGCCCTTGGCCAGACAACCCAGAAAAGGATTTACGCTTTGCCTGTCCAGATTTTTCAGGAGATTCAGAACGTTCTGCTCAGCCCCTCCGATCTCGCCGCCTCCAATCAGATGAAGAACATTAATCGACATAGATTGCCTCCTCCAAAGCCTTTGGCATAATATTTCTCTGCTGTTATAAATATGATAGAGAAATATGATTGGACTTGCAAGTCCTGCGGAGGATTAAGGTGAATTATGGGAGGACAGAAAATTTCCTGAGTGTGTTTATGTTTTTGGGTATGATATGCCACGGAATTTTTTTTATCCGAGAGTGGCTTGTCCTGGGTGCTGTCTTGATATTCTACACGATTGCTCACTGGAAACAAGTTTGTCTTACAACGATCGCCGCCAAAAAAAAATTTCGGAATCCGGTGAGCATTTTTTTGCTACTGAGCCTTTTTTCGCTGGCGGGACTATTTAGTCCAGTCAGGGCAATTGATGGCTGGCTGGAAGCGTTCCGCTGGATGGTATATTTATCTGCCTATTTGTGGGGAATACAGCTGGCGGCTGCCGGGGAGGCAAATAGGTTTTTAAACAGAATGATATGGCTGACGATTTTGGCGGTGGTACTGTCCTGGCTGCCCGGAAGTGAAAATATCTGGCTGCCGCCTGGCCCGCCGGAAGAAGGGCGCTATGCCTTCTGTTTCGGATATCCGAATTCTGCGGCAGCTTTTCTTGGGTGCCAATTAATGGTAATATTGATAAAAAGGGAATTTAACCCATTTTTCTTGCTGCTGCTGGGAATAAGTATCCTATCCACTGGATCAAGGGCTTCAATGCTGCTGCTTTTGTTGTTTATCCCGATTCTATTGCTAAAAAAGAGAGCTTTAACTCAAAAGAATATTATACATGTGGATAGCATCAGAACTGTAACCGAAAAGCGTTCTCGGGCGTCAGTCAGAATAATACTTCTTGCTTGTTTGATCATTGTCCTATACCCTGCAGTTTCGAGTATACAGGTGCCATTCAGTCATTTATGTTCTTGGACGGATACCAGCATGGCGGAAAGAATTACGTATTACGCTGACAGCATCCAGCTTGCCAGGGATGCATATTTTCTGCCGCGGGCGGGAGGGTGGCTCGGTTTTTCCTTTATTCAGACCACCCCTTATTGGACATTGGATACCCATTCTTCATTTTGCCGGGTGCTTTTAAATCAGGGGATCATTGCTCTTGTGTTATTAATGCTTTGGGCACGGCAAGGACTCAGGAGTTTTGTCCAGGACCTTCGGAATGGAGATGACCTTGGAACGATCTGTACGAAAGCAGCAGCTCTATTTTTGGGACTGCACAGCCTGATTGATGTGGATATGTCTTTTGGGATTGTCGGCATCTTATTCTGGCTGCTGGTCGGGCTGAATACCGGGGAAAAAGTAGAAAATCAGGACAAGATCAGAACCGCCTTGCTTAGCTGAAGCATATGATAGAAATAATCAGAAGAATCAATGATTATACGGCAAAGGCGGGTCAGGCACATGATGCTTATTTATGGTGTATTGGCGGTAGGTTTGATTATTCTTTGGTTATGGGCAGGACAATATGAGTGGGAGCTTCCGGATGCCCTGTCTGAACGGATTGAGGCCTTTGGAACAAACAACACGCGGCAGGTGAAGACAATCACTGACAATGCGGTTTTGGCTATTGAGGCCAGGGAATTTGACCATGAGGATATTGAAAAAGAAATTTATATGGTCAGAAAAACGCGAAACAGGCAGGAGGGAATAATTGTCAGAATAGATCTGTCGCAGGAGAATGCCAATCTTCCTAAAGACGAGCAGGAAAGAACCAAGACCCGTCTGGAAAGACGTTTTCCTGGCTTGACGGTTCAGTATACTCAGAAAGGATAAGGACAAAAGCGTGCTTTTTTACATTTTAGCCAAAGACAATGGAGAATTCTGTTTTTCTCCGCTGCCTTCTGCGGGCCTAATCCTGGGAGGGTGGACGAGGTATTTGAGCCCGGGGTTACCGCTAGGAAAGCTGCTGGCCGTCACTGGAGGGCTGCCTGATAAAAAACCAACAACACAACCAGCCACGCAGCCATTTTCACCAGCTCTGCCATCAGCACCAGTTATAGACGGGGACTTTGAAAACAGGCTTGCCCAAAAGCTAACAAATCGGATGAAAAAAGAAAATATGGGCGTTCAAGAAAAGGTTCGGTGGCAGGATATCAGCCGGGAGGCCTTGCCGGAGGCATTCAATATCGAAGTACTGCAGAATGAAACCATGTACCAAAAATTCCTGAGAATAGCGGAGGGCAGGCAACTCGCCGAAAATGAGTTTCGGATTGTGGAGAAAAAGCTCGGCGTTAGTACGAAGGAACTTCTGGGCCTCATGCAAAAAGCTGTGCAGAGTGGAAATGCAGAGTGGCTACCGATTTTTGAACAGGTTCGATCCAGGTATTTCTGCCGGCGCTGCGGAAGCAGTCATTATGAAGAATGGCCATCACTGTATGGCGATACATATACTTGCCTTGACTGTCGGGAAATTGGACCGCTCAATTCTCTGCAAATTCTTTTTAGGCTCCATTCCGTCGATGTTCCGGGTCAAACACAGGTGGATACGGATAAGTGTAAACCAGAACAAACTGTCCGGAGTTATAGCCTGGAATTTACTTTTGCGCAGGAAAAGGCAGCCGAAGAGCTTTGGCAGCAGGTGCACCGGCGAAAAGCACAAGAAACGCTGCTTTGGGCTGCCTGCGGTGCTGGAAAAACAGAGGTTTGTTTCCCTTTGATCGACAGTTTTTTGCGTCAGAAGAAAAAGGTTCTTTTTGCGGCACCCAGACAGGACGTTGTGCACGATGTTCAGCCTCGTTTGCAGAAAAATTTTCCGGAATACAATATCAAAATTTTAAGCGGAGCGCTGCTGCAGGATATGGAGCCCTCAAAGCTAACCGTCGCAACAACGCATCAAGTTCTGAGATTTTATCGGGCTTTTCACCTGATTATCCTTGATGAGACTGACGCCTATCCGTATGAAGGAAGCCGCGTCCTGGAATATGGGATCAGACAGGCTTTAAGACCAGATGGACAAATTATCTGTCTTACAGCGACACCGTCAGCAGAAATCCTGTTACGGGTTAAGAGCCAGAAATGTGCGATCGTCAGACTCCCTGTAAGACATCATGGCTTTCCTGTTCCGGTCCCCGAATGGCAAAAAAATAAACTGACCAGGGATCGTTCGCTGGTTGAATTGAAAAAAGTATTGCTGAAATTGATTGCGGACGGTCCGATTCTGGTCTTTGTCCCCACCGTTGCATTGGTTAAAGAATGGACGGGTGTGCTGAAAATGGCTTTTGGTGATCTGCGCGTGGAGGGAAGCTGGAGCTCGGATGCTGCGAGGAGAGAAAAGACCGTACTTTTCAGGCAGGGCGATATTAATATTTTTGTCTGTACATCCATTTTAGAAAGAGGCATAACCGTCAAAGGTGTACAGGTTGCAGTTTTATTTGCGGATCATACGCTCTATGATGCGAGAGCTTTGGTCCAGATGGCCGGCAGAACAGGCCGGAGCGCAGAATGTCCGGTTGGAAGAGCCGTCTTTATTTATGCCGAACAAACCCAGGCCATGATCCAGGCCAACCGCTGGATTCAGGACCAGAACAGGCTGGCTGAAGAATGGGGATGTTTGAATGGTTGATTTATTCTTGAAACTTAAAGAAAACGCAGCGCTTTTGTGGTATGAGAAGACAACGTATTGTTTGCTTTGTGGCAATGTATCAGAAGAATCGGTCTGTCTGATTTGTCAGCAGGCATATTTCTTTCCGAATTTGCCTCGCTGTGGTTCCTGCGGCAAAATTCTTGCAGGGACCAAAACACGTTGCCGAAATTGTGAAACAGGAAAGGGGCCGGAAGGATTGGATAAGGTAACCTGTCTGGGTTATTACAAAGGTGCCTGGAAAGAATTGGTCCAGCAGATTAAATATAAGGGACAGCCATATTTGCTAGCGTCTCTGGCAGAAGTGATCATACCATGGGTTATCCGCTGCTTGCCTCCTCCTGACGCAGTAGTTCCGGTGCCGATGCATCCGGACAGGCTGGCCCAAAGAGGATTCAATCAAGCAGAAGTGCTGGCCTCAATCATCAGCAGGCAGCTGGCAATTCCTTATCAGAATCTGCTTGACCGAATGAAGGATACAATTCCTCAGACTACCCTGGGACGCAGGCAAAGGCTGCGGAATCTCCGGGATGCCTTCTCTGTCAAACCTGGTTACAGTGATCTCAGGGAAATTGTCTGGCTGGTTGATGATGTTGTGACGACAGGCTCGACGCTGGAAGAATGTGCCGGGGTACTGAAAAAGAATGGGGTAAAGAAAGTCTATGCTTTTTGTCTTGGCGCGGGTAAAGAAGAATGAGACAATTTGCCGCAGAAGAATCATTTTTGCAGAAAATTGCAGAATGAAGACAAAAATAGGACCTTCGTACTAATCGATGGACTGCTCACAATTTTATCCACCAATAAAAATGAAAATATACGCCAAAAAGTAAAGTTATCAACATTATCCACAATCTGTTGTGTATAACTTCAACAAACCGAAACGCTAGTATCATGTTAACCCTAAATCTCATATATCCTGACAGCAGATTTTTCGCAATACTGCGTTGTCTTGCAGAAAATCTGCTCGCCATCAAATAAAATTTTAAGGTTAACAAGATACTGCTTCTCAGGATGTTTTCAGTTCGTTGAGGTAATAATATCACTAAACAAAGATAAAATATGGCAGGAATTTAATAAGAAAAGATGAATTATAATACTATATCAGGCGAAAGGGGTTGAGACTATGAATATCAATGTTCGAGGCAAACAAATGAAAATGACGGACGCGTTAAAGGATTATGTAGAAAAAAGAGTCCGTAAGCTGGAGAAGTACTCCGATGATTTTCTCGATATTCAAGTCATGCTGTCCGTAGAAAAAGAACGGCAGAGAGTTGAAGTTACTGCCCCGCTAAACGGATTTCTTCTCAGAGGTGAGGAAGAAACAGATGATATGTATTCCTCCATCGACCTGGTAGTGGATAAGCTGGAACGCCAAATGGAAAAATACCGCAAGCGTATTGGGAAAAAGAGAATAAAATCCACGAAGGAGGAGCCGAGCTATATTCTCGAGGATGATGAAGAAATCTTTGACAATAACAGCATCGTTAAAACAAAAAAGTTTTCAGCTAAGCTTATGTCGGTTGACGAGGCAGCGATGCAGATGGACCTGATCGGGCATAATTTTTTTGTATTTGCCAATGCAGATACGGGGCAGATAAATGTTGTTTACCGGCGTAAACACGGCGGCTACGGCCTACTAGAGCCAGAATACTAAAACGGCTGAACGACTCAGGTTTATTAATCGCATATCCTGAGCAAAAAAGTGTCCCGCCTAAGCGGGACATCTTTTTGCTTAGATTGAACCTTCAGTAAGACAGTGATAAAATAATCATATTAAGCACACCGCGTAAGGTGAAAGGTGGACCAAAATGGGTTTTTTAAAGGATTTGATTGATGACAACGCCAGGGATATAAAAAAGTACCAAAAGAAAGTTGAAAAAATTAATCAGTTGGAACCTTCCATACAGGTACTCTCTGATGACGAACTCAGAGCAAAGACAGTGGAATTCAAAGAAAGACTGGAACAGGGTGAGACGCTGGATGATCTTTTGCCGGAAGCCTTTGCTGTCGTCAGGGAGGCTTCGAAAAGAGTTCTCGGACAGCGGCACTATGATGTTCAGCTTATAGGCGGAATGGTCCTTCACGATGGAAGGATCGCCGAAATGAAGACCGGGGAAGGCAAAACGCTGGTTGCAACCTTGCCTACGTATTTAAATGCCTTAACCGGCTTGGGCGTCCATGTTGTGACGGTTAACGATTATCTTGCTACCCGTGACGCCAACTGGATGGGCCAGGTGTATGACTTTCTTGGTTTGTCCGTCGGGCTGATTGTTCATGGTCTGACACACGAACAGCGGCGGACAAGCTATAACGCCGACATTACGTACGGCACGAACAATGAATTCGGATTTGACTATCTGAGAGACAATATGTCCGTCAATCCTGCCGCTGTCGTCCAGCGGGAGCTCCATTATGCCATCGTGGACGAAGTAGACTCGATTCTGATCGATGAAGCGAGGACGCCATTAATCATTTCCGGAGAAGCTGATAAGCCCACTGAACTGTACTTCCGGGTTGCGAAGGTTGTCCCCCGCCTTAAGCCGGAGGAAGACTATCATGTCAATGAAAAGGACAGAGTTGTAACGCTGACGGAGAATGGGGTATCTAGGGTTGAAACAATGCTCGGGGTGGATAACTTATACGATGACCTACACAATGAAGTTGCGCATCACGTCAATCAGGCTTTGAAAGCGCATACCCTGTTCAAGCTTGACCGTGACTATGTGGTGAAAGACGGTCAGGTCATTATTGTCGATGAATTTACGGGCCGCTTAATGTTTGGGCGCAGGTACAGCGAGGGACTCCACCAGGCGATTGAAGCCAAGGAAAATGTCAAGATTGAGCGGGAATCTCAGACGCTGGCAACCATTACGTTTCAAAACTTTTTTCGGATGTTTAAGAAACTTGGTGGCATGACCGGTACCGCGAAGACGGAAGAGCAGGAATTTATTAATATTTACAGGTTGGACGTCGTAGAAGTCCCCACGAATCTTCCGATGGTCAGACAGGATCTGCCTGATGTTATCTATAGGACGGAAGAAGGCAAGTTTAACGCCGTAGTCAACGACATTTCGGAAAAGAATGCCAAAGGCCAGCCAGTACTTGTCGGAACGATTTCGATTGAAAAATCCGAGAAGCTCAGCGACATGCTGAAAAAGAAAGGTGTTCCGCATCAGGTGCTGAACGCTAAGTTTCATGAACTTGAAGCCCAGATCGTTGCCAAGGCGGGGGAACAGGGTATGGTAACCATTGCAACCAATATGGCAGGCAGAGGAACAGATATTGTTCTTGGGGAAGGCGTAAAGGAACTTGGCGGACTGCATATCATTGGCACGGAAAGACATGAATCCCGCCGGATTGACAATCAGCTGAGAGGACGTTCCGGCCGTCAAGGTGACCCGGGGTCTTCCCAGTTCTATATTTCGCTTGACGATGATTTGATGCGGCTCTTCGGCGGTGACAATATTGCCGGGCTAATGGACAAACTGGGTATGGACGACAGTGTTCCTGTCGAATCCAAAATTGTCAGCCGCAGTATTGAAACAGCCCAGAAGAGAGTCGAGGGCAGAAACTTTGACATCCGCAAACACGTGCTGAATTATGACGATGTTATGAACAAGCAGCGTGAGATTATTTACTCGCAGCGCAGATCCGTTCTGACAGGAGAAAACCTGAAAGAACAGGTAATGGATATGATCGAAAAAGTCATTGCCGACACCACAGCGCGTTACAGCGGAAATAGCCCGTATCCGGAAGAATGGGATCTGGTCAGTTTTCTGGACTATGTCGACAATGTCATTCTTCCTGATCATGACTTTACCCCCGAACAGATTAGCAATTTAGCCAAAGAAGAAGTTGAAGAACTATTGACCGACAGGGTGCATGAACTGTACGAGATCAGGGAATCCCAGTTCGGTTCGGACCTGATGCGCCAAATTGAAAGAGCAGTGGCTCTGCAGGTTGTAGATACCCGCTGGAAGGAACATCTTGACGCGATGGACAGCCTCCGGGAAGGGATTGGCTTAAGAGCTTACGGACAGCGCGATCCGCTCCTTGAATACAAGAATGAAGCCTTTGATATGTTCCAGGGTATGGTAGAATCCATCCAGGAGGACGTTTCGACTTATATCTTAAGAGTAACACCTCGGATTACGACGCAACTTCCGGAACAGGCGCAAAAAGTCTCCGAGAACCGTTATGAGGAAGAACAGGAGCAGGTCAAGAAGCCCCGCAAAATTGGGGAACATATTGGCCGCAATGATCCCTGCCCGTGCGGAAGTGGGAAGAAATATAAGAAATGTTGCGGAATCAACAGCTAAATAAAATGTTGACAAAACAGATTTGTTTTACTTTAATAACAGTGGAAAAAATAATCTAGGGGTGGAAAAATGCTTGCCGATTGGAAAAAAGAAATTGAGAATCTAAAAATGCGTTTAGCAGATTTGAGGGTTTCCCTTTGACGTTGCTGGCCGTCAGATAAAGATTGCCAAGCTTGAGGACGAACTCAACAAACCCGGTTTCTGGGATGATCCTTCTTCAGCGCAAAAAGTCATGCAGGAATTGACCCGTGAGAAGGATAAGGTGACGGTCCATCAACAGCTCCAGGATCAGATCGAGGACATCGCTGCACTTTGGGAGCTGGCTGTGGAGGAAGACGATATTTCTTTGGAATCGGAAATTGAAAACACCATTGTTAAATTGAAAAACCAGTTTGCTGATTTGGAACTAGAGATTTTGCTCAGCGGACCTTATGACCGTAATAATGCGATCATTACCCTGCACTCCGGCGCAGGTGGGACAGAATCCCAAGATTGGGTGCAGATGCTGTACAGGATGTATGTTCGCTGGGGTGAACGCCGGGGATTTAAAGTCGAGACACTCGATCTTCTCCCGGGAGAAGAAGCAGGTATTAAAAGTGCGACATTTTCATTGGCTGGGGAGAATGCTTACGGCTACGCCAAGTGTGAGAAAGGGGTACACCGTCTGGTGCGTATCTCTCCTTTTGATGCCTCCGGACGGCGGCATACTTCCTTTGCCTCCGTCGATGTGATTCCTGAAGTCACTGATGATGCAGAGATAACCATTGATGCGGAAGATTTAAAGGTTGACACGTACCGTTCAGGCGGAGCCGGCGGACAGCATGTCAATAAGACGGATTCTGCTGTACGGATCACACACCTGCCTACCGGAATTATTGTTCAATGTCAGAGCGAGCGCTCTCAGATTCAGAACAGGGCTTATTGTATGCGGGTTCTTCAGGCTAAACTCTTGGAATTAAAGAGAAAACAACAGGAAGAGGAAATATCTGAGGTCCGTGGGGAGCAAAATGATATTGCCTGGGGGAGCCAGATTCGGTCTTATGTCTTTCATCCATACAGCATGGTCAAAGACCATCGGACCAGCTATGAAACTGGGAATGTCAATGCGGTGATGGACGGGGAAATTGATCCATTCATTTCGACGTATCTTCAGCATATCGTCGGACAGAATAAATAATTCGGAACAAAATAAAGGAGGAACCCTTATACCATGTCAGATTTAAAAGAAATCGCCTGCAGGATACGTCAGGACATCATCGAAATGCTGCTAAAAGCTAAATCAGGTCATCCTGGCGGCAGCCTTTCGGCCGCAGATATCCTTGCTGTCTTATATTTCCGAATCATGAATATTGATTCGGCCAATCCTGGATGGTCCGAGCGGGATCGCTTCGTGCTCAGTAAAGGGCATGCTGCCCCGGTACTTTATGCAGCCTTGGCGGAGAAAGGATATTTTTCGCGCGAAGAACTGCAGCATCTTCGGCAGACCGGGCACTTTCTTCAGGGGCACCCTGATATGAAAAAGGTCCCGGGAGTCGATATGTCCACCGGTTCTTTGGGACAGGGCATTTCAGCGGCAGTCGGTATGGCTCTAGCTGGCAAAATGGATCAAAAAACCTACAAAGTATATTGCCTCGTAGGTGATGGTGAAATGAATGAGGGTCTGGTTTGGGAAGCGGCGATGGCAGCAGCCCATTATAAGCTCGATAATCTGATTGGCATCCTGGACTTTAACGGTCTTCAAATTGACGGGGAGACGGAAAAAGTCATGAATTCTTCTCCGCTCTCTGACAAATGGGGAGCCTTTGGATGGAATGTCCTGGAGGTTGACGGCCACGACATTTCAGCATTGACGGATACCCTGGAAGCAGCGAAGCAGGTCCAGGGCAAACCGACGATGATTATCGCCAAAACCATTAAAGGAAAAGGGGTATCTTTTATGGAAAACCAGGCAGGGTGGCATGGAAATGCACCCAGCCCTGAACAAGCGGAAGCTGCCCTGGCTGAACTGAGAGGTGAAAACTAATGGCTGAGATGTTTGATCTGATTAAAGCGGAAAAAATAGCGACGAGAGATGCCTATGGCAAAACACTTGTGCAGCTTGGCGGAGAAAACAAGGATATTGTGGTTCTGGATGCCGACTTGTCCAAGTCAACCAAAACAGCCGATTTTGCCAAGGTATTTCCGAAACGTTTCATCAATATAGGCATTGCCGAACAAAATTTAATGGGAGTCTCGGCCGGGCTGGCAGCAGCGGGTAAAATTCCTTTTGCGAGTACCTTTGCAATCTTTGCGACAGGAAGGGCCTTCGAACAGATCAGAAATTCTATCGCTTATCCGAAACTCAATGTGAAGATTGCGGCTACTCATGCGGGGATCAGTGTAGGTGAAGACGGTGCCTCCCACCAGGCTGTGGAAGATGTGGCGCTGATGCGTTCGGTGCCGAATATGACAGTACTGGTTCCTGCTGATGCGGAGGAAACAAGTCAGGTCATCAAAGCTGCTGCAGCATACCAGGGACCTGTCTATATCCGGCTCGGAAGACTGGCGCTGCCCGTGCTCTTTGATTCATCTTCCTATCAGTTCGAGATTGGCAAGGCCAATGTCCTGAAAGACGGCAAAGATGCTGTCATTATCGCAAACGGGCTCATGGTAGCGGAAGCGCTGAAGGCTGTGAGTGAACTCAGCGGGCAGGGCTACGACGTCGCGGTTGTCAATTGTGCCTCTGTTAAACCACTGGACAAACAGACCATTATTCAGATCGCGCAACAAACAGGAGCAGTTGTCACTGCGGAGGAACACAGTATTATCGGCGGACTCGGAAGTGCAGTGGCAGAAGTATTAAGCGAAAATTGTCCTGTCCCGCTCTGCCGGGTTGGGGTCAATGATGTTTTCGGAGAGTCCGGACGCCCGGATGAACTGCTGGTGAAGTATCATCTTACAGCGAAAGACATTGTTGAAGCTGTAAGACGAGTGATTGCCAAAAAATAAAGAGCTGCAGGACAAATAAAAGCAGGATATTCCCCAAAAGGGTATTCTGCTTTTTACTTTTGCTCAATTTGTTCTTTTAATTGCCGATGAAAATAGTAAGAAGATTTGGATCAGAAAATAGCCTAAAGAAATCAAATATATTTCTGTTGTTATTTGTCAATATATTTATTTTTTACACTATCGTTTAATAATTGTGGAATGCATTCCTGAGTTTTTGCCATTTTTCAGGAAATGTTTAATTTTTTAGCTGTCTTAGACAGGAAAATAACACAAAATGTCGAAGAGATAGATGTTAATAGGTCTTCCGGAGGACAATGAATGATTAAGCTAAAGAATGTTTCTAAAATCTATCCGAATGGTGCCCGCGCTCTATTCGGCGTCAACCTTGACGTCGCTAAGGGAGATTTTGTATTTCTGGTTGGGGCCAGCGGGGCCGGCAAATCGACACTGATCAAACTGCTCTACCGGGAAGAAATTGCTACGAGGGGACAGGTACTCATCGATAATGTCAATCTTGTGAGAATGTCTTCCAGCCATGTGCCATTGGTCAGAAGAAAAATTGGTGTTATTTTTCAGGATTTCAAGCTGCTTCCGGCAAAGACCGTGTTTGAAAACGTCGCTTTTGCCCAGCAGGTCATTGGTAAAAGTATGAAAGAAACTAGAGAGAATACGAATACGATTTTGGATTTGGTTGGCCTTGCTAAGAAAAAGAATGCCTTTCCTTCCGAGCTTTCAGGAGGCGAACAACAGCGCGCCTGCATTGCCAGAGCGCTGGTCAACAAACCCGCTTTGCTGGTTGCGGACGAACCTACAGGGAATCTTGATGTCGATACTTCCTGGAGTATCATGGAACTGCTTAACCATGTCAACAAGCTGGGTACCACGGTCGTGATGGCAACACATGCCAGGTACATTATTGAACAAATGAATAAGAGGGTAATAAGGATTGAAGAAGGCAAGATTGTTGATGACAGCATAGAGGGGGCATACAGAATTGTCACTTAACTCAGCAAAATATGTTCTAACCCAGTCTCTGGTATCATTGAAAAGAAACTTCTGGCTCAGTGCCGCATCCATTTTAACGGTGATGATTTCTTTAACAATCGTTGGTTATTCGGTTTTCTTTTTAGTCAACACATCGAACATTGCCGACACCTTTGAATCCCAGGTAGAAATTGCCGCGTTTTTAAATGATCATCTGGAGACATCACAAATTACCGATTTAAAAAGTCAGATTCAAAAACTTGAAGGTGTTGCAACCGTTGCCGTTACCACTAAAGATCAGGCTATTATAGAGTTTCAGGAATCCATGGGTTCCGACTCTCTTCTGGAGGATTTGGGCGGAGTAAACCCATTTCCGGATAAGATTACAATTACAACGACCGATGCCCGTCTCGTCGAAGAGATTACTTCCCAGGTAAGCGGGCTGACCGGAGTCGAGAAAGTTCGTTATGGGCAGGGCTTTGTTGAGAAACTGATTGTCTTTACTCAGTGGCTTCGCTGGGTCGGGATTGGCGTTGTTGCCGCATTTGCTTGTGCCTCTTTCCTCTTAATTGTTTTAAATATTAAAACCAATGTAAATTCCAGAGAGAAAGAGATTCAAATCATGCGCCTGGTTGGCGCCAGCAAATCCTTTGTCCGTTGGCCTTTTATCATCGAAGGGATCGTCATTGGTATGGTCGGGGCAATCCTGGCTGTTGCGCTGGTTGGGGCTACCTATACCTGGCTCCTGCAGTATATTATCTCGACCTTGAGTTTCCTGCCTGTTGTCAGCAGTCAACAGTTCATTATCAATGTGCTTCTGCTGATGGTTCTGGGCGGGGTTGCCATGGGATTTCTGGCAAGTGCGTTCTCTGTACGAAAATTTTTGAACCTTTAAAATCAGTTTTCCATGATTTTAGACGTCGAGGTTAACGAACTTTGAGTTTTATTGGGGGGGAATGGCGTAAAATATGATTAAAATGACAAGACCGGTTGTTTTGCTGATTGTTTTAACTCTAATGGTTACTTTCAATTTTCCTGTGACCGCGGATGAACTATCTGATGCGCTTAAGCAGCAGGAAAAGATCCTGAATCAGCAGAAGAACGCGGAAGGAAACCTGAATAGCCTAACGACAAAAGCGCAACAGATGGAGAAACAGATTCGGCAACTGACGACGCAAATCTCTGACGCTGAAGTGGATCTGGATCATAAAGAAAACGCCCATGCGAAGGCCCAGGAAGAAGTAACGGCGATTCAAACGGAAGTGACAGCCAAACAGCAGGAACTGAAAGGAAGACAGGATACTCTGCGCAGTCGGGTACGCGCGATCTATGAAGAAGGTCAGGTAAACTATCTGGAAGTTCTATTCCAATCCACAGATTTATCCGACTTCATTTCCAGAGTAGAATATCTAAGCTGCCTAGTTGAAAATGATCAAACCATTTTAAGTGATATCCGTGTTCAAAAACAGGATTTAGATGAAAAGAAGGAACTCCTCGTCGCTAAAATGGAAGAGGCGGAGAGCTTAAAACAACAGGCGGAAGCAGCTAAAAATTATTTGGACAGCAGCAAGTCAAAAAAAGAAGTAGCACTCGCTGAGAATAAAGAGGATCAGGAAGCGCTGCTCGAACAAATTGACAAGCTGGAGAGAGACTCTAAAGCACTTGAGTCAAAAATCCGTGAATTGCAGAAGAACAACACCGGAGGAGTTACTGGGACAGTTAATGTCTGGCCTGCTCCAGGGTACAAGTATATTACCAGTACTTTCGGATACAGGGTTCATCCGATAACAAAACAGTATAAACTGCACACCGGAGTCGATATCGGTGCACCATACGGGGCGAAGATTGTAGCAGCAGGATCCGGTACGGTGATCTTTTCCGGTTGGTACGGCGCCTATGGAAATGCCATTATTATCGACCACGGCAATGGAATCTCAACGCTTTACGGCCATATGTCTTCAAGGGCGGTTGCAGTCAAGACAACAGTGGCAGCCGGCCAAACAATCGGTTATGTTGGATCAACGGGATGGAGTACTGGGGCTCACCTGCACTTTGAAGTACGTAAAGACGGCACCCCGACAAACCCGATGGCCTATTTTTAATCAATTGGACTTAACTTGTACAAGTCTGCATATACTAACAAAGAATAAATGAGTTTGATAGGGAAGTGGACGTTTGTTCAACCGTGTGAATTGGAAAAAAGCTTTTATACAGGCCGCAGCAGTCGGCCTGATATTTTGTCTGGGGCTGGCACTTGTTGTTGGCGGGTTTGTACTGGTCAATTATGATCACCTTGGAAGACTTATGCGGGTAGTCTATCTTATTGACACCCAGTATTTAAATGGAACATCCCGTGCTGGACTCGTTGACGGGGCAATCGACGGGATGGTGGGTTCGCTGGACCCGTATTCATCCTTCCAGGATGCTGAGGAAAACAAAGTGCTGATGAATTCGATTCAGGGCACTTTTGGAGGGATCGGTGTACATTTAAGTACGGCAGATCCGGAAAAATTGGTTGTTATGCGTCCAATCAAAGGTTCTCCGGCTGAGAGGGCAGGACTCGAAGCGGGGGATATTATCACCAAAATTGACGAGACCGATGTCTCCACGATCAGCCAGGATGAAGCAGTCGCGATCTTAAGAGGAGAGCCCGGGAGCAAGGTGACGGTTAAAATTTACCGGCCGAAGACGAAGACAGAATTTACCGTAAGCCTTATCCGTGACTATATCAATGTTCCGACGGTTGAAGGGATCTCTCTGCCGGAAAGGTCAGATATTGGGCTGATTGATATCTCCAGTTTTAACATTAATACCGGGGATGAACTTGAGAAGGTTTTACGGGAGATGGATCTGACCAAATATAAGGGTCTGATTATTGATCTTCGTTATAATTACGGAGGAGAAGTCAATGCCGCGATTAAAGTAGCAAGTTTTTTGGTGCCGGAAGGGTCAATCGTTCACATTGTGAATAGGAACGGCGTCGTAGATACAAAAGAATCGACTGCTGAATATATCGATATGCCCATTGTCATTTTAACCAACGAATATACGGCCTCAGCAGCAGAAATCGTATCCGGGGCAGTCAAGGATTACGGAAGCGGGACCCTGGTCGGGACGAAGACGTATGGCAAGGGTGTCGTGCAGACGGTGTTTACCCTTGATGGCAACACCAGCGTAAAGCTGACGACGGACAAATATCTTACACCGAAGAAAAATGATATTAATAAATTGGGAATCAAGCCCGATGTTGAAGTCGAACTTAAAGAAGGAGAAAAGCCTACCATCCTTCCGACCGAGCCTGTCTTCGACAGTCAGCTGAGCAAGGCGGTTGAAGTCCTGCTGCAGAAAATCCAGTAGGATAGAAAAGGATACAGTATCTTTATTCAGTCAAATGGAAGATGTCAATTTAAGACGTCTTTCTCTAAATAGAATCCGCAGCGGAACGAATGATTAAACCCGTTCTGCTGCGGATTTATTTAATGAGCGATCTCATCCTAGTAATACATTCTTAGAATAGACATACACATCGAGAGTTAATTCCTGATAAGAAGATCTGCTTATTATCCCTATGATCAGTCTGAGGGACACAGTTTCGCTGTGGAGCATTGTAATGAACATTGCATTTCTGATTTGACGGGAGAACGCCAGCTATTCTACTTGCATAGAATATCCCACAGACATTATTGAACTGGAGGAATCATCATGGGGAACACAAGTGGGATTCGGCATTATTATATTGAGGCATTCACGCCTTACGGTTACGTATCGCTGCTGCCTGAACTGCTAAAAGAAATTAAATATACATATCTTCTCACGGGCGGCCCGGGTACAGGAAAATCAACCATGATGAAGCTCATTGGCATCCAGATGATTGACCGTGGGAATGATGTTGATTATATCAGGTCGATCAGGGAAGCCGATTCAGTTGCCGGTCTGTATCTGCCCAAGCATAAAATATGCTTACTCGATAAGGATGAATTTAACTGGCAGATAAATTATTGCGGCCCGTACCACCGTGAAATTGATTTTTCTTCCTTCTGCCGCCAGAGCAGACTGGAAGAACACAGTCCTAAAATCAGTCAGCTTGGAGCAAGCCTTGCTGACATTGAGCAGGACATCATTGCCCAGCTCAGAAAAGACTATATGCCAAAAAAAGAAGAGGAATCTGAGGGATCTGAGGAAGATAGCCACGCCTGTCAAAACAAAACCAGGAACCTGGACGCTGTCCTGTCTTTGGCCGGGGAAGGCGATCAGCAAGGTGATGATTCGCCGCATATTGATGAGATCACGCGAATCCTTTCCAGAATAAAAACAAACAATCTGTCGTTCTATTTTCTCCATAGCCTTCAATTAGAAGGGTGGCTAAATCTTGCTCCAAGATATATTCGGGATTTTGACCGGATTTGCCTGGACGGTGAAGAGTCTGCTCACCTTCTGCGGGTACTGCTCGAAGAGGTTAAATGCCTGGGGCAGGCCATGGAAATCATTGTTCATCCGCTAAAACCATACACAATCGTCGGTTTGCTCTTTCCGGAAAAGAATCTGGCTGTCTGGAAAGGAAATCCCTGCCGGATTGAAGAGCAGGGTTTCCGGATGGGTCACAGTACGGAGCTGATAGCTATTCTCGAACAATACAGAAAGAACCGCCTCGAATTAAAAAATCTAATTAATGACTCCGTAAATTTCAGGGGATTGGACCATTTCCGCAGCGAGCTCCTGAGCAGTATTTTGACGGACCTCCATCAAGGATGAAACAAAAATGCGGGAATGAGAACAAAATGATATAATAAATATACTGTCTTTGATGGAGGGATATTCTATGGAATTTCGACTGCGGGCTCCTTATAGTCTTTCTGGAGATCAGCCCCAGGCAGTGGACAAGCTTACTGAAGGCGTTCTAGCCGGTAAAAAGCACCAAACGCTGCTGGGTGTTACCGGATCGGGTAAAACATTTACAATGGCCAGCATCATTGAACGCATTCAAAAACCGACCCTGGTCTTTGCACACAATAAGACGCTGGCCGGACAGCTGTATTGCGAGTTTAAGGAATTTTTTCCGGAGAATGCGGTTGAATATTTTGTCAGTTATTATGATTATTATCAGCCGGAAGCTTATGTTCCATCCAATGACCTCTACATTGAAAAAGACGCTTCGATCAATGAGGAAATAGAAAAATTACGGCACTCGGCCACAGCTGCGTTGTTTGAAAGAAGAGACGTCATTGTTATCGCAAGTGTTTCCTGTATCTATGGTATGGGCTCTCCGGATGAGTACCGGGATATGGTTCTGTCTTTGCGGCAGGGTCAGGAAATAGAACGCAATCAGATGCTGCGCAAGCTGGTTGAAATCCAGTACGACCGGAATGATACCGCCTTTTATCGCGGAACTTTCCGGGTAAGAGGGGATGTCGTCGAGGTATGTCCTGCTTCTACGGATGAAAAGGCAGTCCGGATTGAAATGTTCGGCGATGAAATCGAGCATCTTTATGAGGTGAATCTTCTGACCGGTGAAATCCTGGGAGAACGAAAACATATCTCGATTTTTCCAAACTCCCACTATGTGACCGAACGTGATAAATTAATGCTGGCAGCTGAAAATATTGAGCAGGAGCTTGAAGAGCGCCTGGAATATTTCCGTTCCAGGGAAAAGCTGCTGGAGGCTCAGCGCCTCGAACAGAGAACCCGCTACGATATTGAAATGCTTCGGGAGATGGAATTTTGCAACGGTATTGAAAATTATTCCAGGCATCTTACCTTCCGCAAACCAGGAGAAACACCCTATACTTTGCTGCACTTTTTCCCGAAGGATTTCCTGATGTTCATTGATGAATCGCATCAGACTCTGCCGCAGGTCAGAGGCATGTTTGAGGGAGACCGTTCCAGGAAAAGCACGCTGGTGGAGCATGGTTTCCGCCTGCCCTCTGCCATGGATAACCGGCCGCTGCGTTTTTCTGAATTTGAAAAAGTCGTACCCCAAAGGGTCTATGTCAGTGCGACTCCCGGACCATACGAAATGGAGCACTGCCGCGAGGTTGTCGAACAGATTATCCGGCCCACAGGTCTGATTGACCCGGAAATCATTGTGAGGCCCACCCAGGGACAGATTGATGACCTGATCGGCGAGATCCGGCAGCGGATTGCCAGGGACGAAAGAATCCTCGTGACCACACTGACCAAGAGAATGTCCGAAGACCTGACAGACTATCTGAAACAGCTGAATATTAATGTCAGATATCTTCATTCTGATATTCAAACCCTTGAGAGGTTGGAAATCTTAAGAGAACTCCGTCTTGGAGAAATCGATGTGATTGTCGGGATTAATCTTTTAAGAGAAGGCCTTGATTTGCCTGAGGTATCGCTGGTGGCGATCCTTGATGCTGATAAGGAAGGATTCTTAAGATCGGAAAGGTCTTTGATCCAGACTGTGGGCCGGGCGGCCCGAAATGTCAACGGAAAAGTCATCATGTATGCGGACAATATGACGGAATCCATGAAAGCCGCGATTGGTGAGACCAACCGTCGCCGAGCGATCCAGGAAGAATATAACAGAGCACACGGGATTATCCCGCAGACCATTCGCAAGCAGATCTATGAAGTGCCTGAAGCGACGAAAGTTGCAGAGAAAAAGACGGCTTATGGGGAAAAAGGCGGCAAGTTAACACCTGAGGAACAGGAAAAAACCATTCAGGTCCTGGAAGAAGAGATGCTTAAGGCTGCCAGAGAACTGGATTTTGAACGCGCAGCTGATTTGAGGGATGCGATCATTGAACTGAAAGGAGAGTATGCTGGTATGACACGGAGCAGCCGCTCTAAATCTGGCAAAAACTATTCTTCCGAGAAACAGAACAGATCCCGTAAAAAAAGAAGGTAAATGAATGCGAACAAGTGTTCCCTTTTGCTGCTTTTTGGTGTAAGATAAAATCATGGCAATTATGGAAGAATAGATGTTAAATAAGGAATAGAATCAAGCAAAAATATAGCCTCATCATCTTTAGAAGCCTTATGGAGGAAATGTATGACCCAGGATTATATCAAGGTACGGGGCGCCCGTGTTCATAACCTCAAAAACATTAATGTCGATATTCCGCGGGATAAGCTTGTTGTTATTACCGGCCTGTCCGGCTCAGGAAAATCATCTCTGGCTTTTGACACCATTTACGCTGAAGGACAAAGACGCTATGTTGAGTCCCTTTCAGCTTATGCCCGCCAGTTTCTGGGGCAGATGGACAAACCGGATGTCGATTATATTGAAGGACTATCACCCGCAATCTCCATTGATCAGAGGACGACCAGCCGCAATCCACGATCAACCGTAGGAACGGTAACGGAAATCTATGATTATCTCAGACTGCTTTATGCAAGGGCCGGTCATCCGCATTGTCCGAATTGCGGCAAAGAGATCAGCCAGCAGACCGTCCAGCAGATGGTGGATCAATTACTGAGCTATCCGGAGAAAACCCGTCTGCAGATTCTAGCACCGGTGATCAAAGGAAAAAAAGGAGAGCACGTCCGGACACTCGAGCAGGTCAGAAAAAGCGGCTACGTCCGGGTGAGAGTGGACGGAGAAGTCAGAGATCTCAGTGAGGAAATACTTCTTGAAAAAAACAAAAAGCACTCCATCGATGTGGTTGTGGATAGAATCTCCCTGAAGCCCGACAGCACCGCCCGGCTTGCCGACTCAATCGAGACTGCGCTGAAGCTCGCCGAAGGCACGGTTCTGGTCGACATCGCGGGTCAGGAAGAGATTCTGTTCAGCGAAAATTTTGCGTGCCCGGACTGCGGAATTGCAATCGACGAGATTGCTCCAAGACTGTTTTCCTTCAACAGCCCATTCGGGGCCTGTCCGTCGTGTACCGGACTCGGGGCGAATCTGGAAGCAGATATCGATCTGATTATCTCCGACCGCAGCAAGTCGATCAATGAAGGTGCAATTGTGCCGTGGGCGAAATCGAGTTCGAGCTATTATCCTGCCCTGCTGCAGGGGCTGGCCGAAAAATTCGGGTTCAGTCTGGATTGCCCGGTGAAAGATCTGACACCGGAGCAGTGGCAGGCCCTGGTCTATGGTTCTGATTCACCGATTAAATTCAGTTACTACAATGTCTTTGATGAATTAAAATATTGGAAAGCGCCTTTTGAAGGACTGGTGCCGTATTTTAATCGCCGATATAAGGAATCGACCTCTGACTATGTCCGGAATGAAATAGAAGGCCTGATGACAGACAGGCCGTGCCCGGCCTGTCAGGGCAAGAGGCTGAAACCGGAAGCGCTGGCTGTAAAGATTAATCGTTTATCCATCTATGAGCTGACCCGGCTTACCGTGATGGAGTCCCTGGACTTTTTTAAAAAAATCGTTCTAAGTGAAAAGGAACAGATGATTGCGCGCCAGGTTTTAAAAGAAATCAAAGAAAGGCTCGTTTTTCTTGTCAATGTCGGGCTGGACTACCTGACGCTGGATCGTGCCGCCGGGACACTTTCAGGCGGGGAGGCCCAGAGGATCCGTCTGGCCACGCAGATTGGCTCGAGTCTCACCGGTGTGCTTTATGTGTTGGATGAGCCAAGCATCGGTCTGCACCAGCGCGATAACGCTAAACTGCTGGATACGTTGAAAAAACTGCGGGACTTGGGGAACACGCTTTTGGTCGTGGAACATGATGAGGATACGCTCTTGGAGGCTGACCATATCATTGATATCGGCCCTGGCGCCGGAGCCCATGGCGGGCATATTGTGGCGCAGGGAGATCTGGAAGCGATCAAGGCGTGTGAAGCTTCGATTACCGGGCAGTATCAGACCGGTCGTAAAAAGATTGAAGTCCCGGCTGAACGGCGCCGGCCGAACGGAAAATGGCTTGAAGTAATCGGTGCAGCCCAGAACAACCTGAAACAGCTCCATGCCAAATTCCCATTGGGTGTGATGACTTGTGTAACAGGCGTGTCAGGATCAGGCAAAAGCACGCTGGTCAACGAAATATTATTCAAAGGGCTTCAGATGGAACTCAAAATCAGCAGCAAAGTCCGTCCCGGGGTTTACCAGGAGCTCAAAGGACTGGAGTATGTCGACAAGGTTATCGACATTGACCAGTCTCCGATCGGGCGTACACCGCGATCCAATCCAGCCACGTACACCGGGCTATTTGATTTTATCCGGGACCTCTTTTCCCTGACGCCGGAAGCGAAAATCAGAGGCTATAAACAAGGCCGATTCAGCTTCAATGTTAAAGGCGGACGCTGTGAGGCCTGCCGGGGAGACGGAATCATAAAAATTGAAATGCATTTTCTTCCGGATGTCTATGTTCCGTGTGAGGTATGCCGCGGGCAGCGTTACAACCGGGAGACCCTGGAAGTAAGCTTTAAAGGAAAAAATATTGCGGAGATCCTCGACATGACGGTTGCTGAAGCGGTCGAATTTTTCGGGGCTGTACCTCGGATTGCTCGGAAGCTGCAGACGCTGCAGGATGTTGGCTTAGGCTACATCAAGCTTGGGCAGCCGGCTACGACCCTTTCCGGGGGAGAGGCCCAGCGTGTTAAGTTGGCTACGGAGCTCAGCCGCCGCAGTACGGGGAAAACGTTGTATATTTTGGATGAACCGACGACCGGTTTGCACGTCGCCGACGTGGATAAGCTCTTGAAGGTCCTGCAGCGCCTGGTCGAGGCGGGCGATTCCGTTTTGATCATCGAGCACAATCTGGACGTGATTAAAACCGCCGATTATATCATCGACCTCGGTCCCGAAGGCGGCAGCCGGGGAGGCGAGATCGTCGCAGTCGGTACGCCAGAGGAAATCGCAGCGGTTCCGGCCTCTTATACAGGACAGTTTTTAGGAAAACATCTGGAGATTTAGGACAATGGGTTAAATTCATTGATTTTTACAAGCTGGTGTCGTTTTATACGGTATCAGCTTTTCTGTTTTTTCGACATTGTCATTAATTGGTGTACTCCCCTTGTGGAAAAGTGTCGGCAAGGGGTAGACAATTAAAGGCGGATGGTATATATTATATGGTAAATGATTTTAAGAAATCGTTCTTATATTTTTTGGAGGGAAAAAAAAGATGCGGTCGAAAGTTAACATCAATGCGTTGCAGAGCAAAGTGAATTTAAGTGAAAAAATTACCATGCTCACGTGCTATGACTATCCAATGGCCCTTCTTGAAGAGAAGGCTGGTATCGATATTATACTTGTCGGGGATTCTATGGCGATGACCGTTCTGGGAGAAGAAACAACCCTGGGTATGGATCTGGATACCATGGTCACACATGCTAAGGCAGTCCGTAAAGGTGCACCCACGGCGTACTTAGTCGGCGATATGCCTTACATGACCTATCAGATCAGCAAAAAAGAAGCCATTCGCAATGCAAGCCGTTTTATGGCAGAGGCTGGCTGCGACGCCGTCAAGCTGGAGGGCGGATCCAATATGGCGGATACTGTCGAAGCTATGGTCAAAGCGACCATTCCTGTGATGGGACATCTCGGCTTAACTCCGCAATCGATGGCTCAATTAGGCGGATTCAAATCCCAGGGCCGCGATTGTGCAGGCGCCTTAAAGATTATTGAAGATGCTAAGATTCTTGAGGAAGCAGGTATTAGCCTGTTGCTGCTGGAAGCTATACCGCCTGAAGTCGGCAAGATTGTTGCTGAAAGAGCAAATATCCCGGTTATTGGGATCGGAGCAGGTCCGTATGTTCATGGACAGCTGATGATCGTCCACGATGCGCTGGGTTTCTTTGATGCTTTCACCCCCAAATTTGTCAAGAAGTATGTGGACCTGAATTCGATCATTTTGGATGCTTTGGAAAGCTACAAGAATGATGTAGTCGGGGAACAGTATCCGGAAGACGGGCATAATTATAACTTTATGAATGGGGAATTAGAAAAGCTTCTCAGGCAAGCATAAAAATCATACAATAATATGAAGGTTTAATATTAGATACTGCTGACAACCGTTGTTGGCAGTATTTTTGTTTCTTATTCAGTACAAACAAATGAATTACACAAATTTCTGGATATTGCTTTCCCAGGCGAACCGGTACACTGCAATTAGGAAGAAAGCCACGGCAAAAGCAACCAGGATAGCAATATTCATCAGGATTTCCGACAGACTGCTGCCGGACTGTATTTTTTGAATTGCATCCAAAGCCCACCATTGCGGCATAAAGTGGGCGATTTTCTGCATGGTTTCGGGCATCAGGCTAACCGGCCAGAAACATCCTCCCAGCATGCAGGTCGGAGTCAGGATAAGCGTAGAAAGCGTGCCTGCCATGTAGGAGGAGCTGGAAAAAGCTGTTGTAATAAGTCCGATCCCGATAGAAACAAGGCCGAACAGCAGAAGGATAAAGAACAGAAGGGTTGCAGGCACATAGGTCTCAATACGGAACAGATATTGTAAAGCCACGATGATAAAGAGTGTTTGAACGGTAACGATGATCAGGCTGCTTAACGCGTTTGCACTGAGATATTCCTTTGGCGATACGGGACTTGCACAAATTCTGTGATAGGTCCTGGTTTTTTTTTCATTCAGGATAGCATGAGATGTCAAGCCTGCTCCGAGCATTACAAACATCAGCAGGAAGCCGAAGCTTGTCAGGGTAATATCCTTGCTGACACTTTCATCCTGCAGTTCGACAGCAGATACCTGGAGCGGATGGCCGCTGTATTTCTGAAACAGTTCCCGAAAAGCTGTCTCGTCTCTGCCGGCAGCGGCAGCCAAATCTTTCAGATTTCGGGTCTGCAGATTTAAAAACTGCTCCAACCAGGCCGTTGTATCCTGTCCTTTTAACGAGATGATTTCGATTGCTGCCGGAGAGCCGGCAACAATACTTTTTTCATATCCACCGGGGATGATGACAGATGCCTCCAGGGTTTGATCCAGAAGGTTGTTTTTTATTTCTGTTTCTTGGAGGGGAATAAGCGTATAGTTTCCCGCTTTAGCAATTCCCTGAACGAGGTAAGCTGAAAGGGCAGTTTGGTCTTTGTCAATCAGCCCGATTTGGACAGGCTCTGACTTGGCCCCGCTGTAGATCGCCAGTGCAAAGATAATACCCAGCAGCGGAAGAAGCAGATAGACAATATAATTTCCTTTTTTTCTAAAGGTGACCTTTAAGGTGTTCCGGACTAAAAACAGAACGTTTTTCATTCAGACCGCCTCCTTTCTGGATAGGAATGCTGAGATCATCAGAAATGCCGCAGCGATAGTCAGGTTGATCAGGATAGCAGGAAGCATGGTCGTATAGTCCTGATCGTAGATCAATCTGAAAATTGCCTCATTTGTCCACTTAAGCGGGGAAAGTGCGGTAATCGTAGCGAGTGGGCCTTCCAGCGAGGATAACGGAACATACCCCCCGCCGAGGAAAGCGATAATTGGGATCAGAACATTTAGACAAGCGGCACCTGTACCGTCATTGCGAATCAGGTAAGCAATTCCTGTGCCCAGACTGATTGCCAGAACAGCTTCAGAGAAAATGATCAGCAGGACCGATAGCAGGTCTGATCCCCAGTACACTTTAAAGAAAAGCGAGCTAAACAGAAGAACGACCGCTGCCTGCACGATGGTCACCAGAAGGCCGCCGAGGGTTTTGCCTGTGAGCAGTTCAATTTTGGTGACAGGGCTGCAGAGTATCCGGTTGCCGGTTTTAAAATTCTGTTCATTTTTAACAGACCAGAATCCGGTCAGCGAAGCGTATAGTAAAAAAAGTGTCAGCATGGTTACGGCGTAGTAATCCAGGGAACTGGGTTCCCTTTTTTTGTCCAGGGACTCGGATTGAATGTAATCTTCTTCCGGGCTAGCCATAATGCCTGTCAAAGCAGAAGGGTTTGTTTGGGCAATCAGTTTAAGGGCATCATATCTGGCTGCGAAAATTTTAAGGGAAGATTCTACGAGATTAGCTTCGAAACTAAAGCGCGCATTTTTATAGACACGAATTTCCTGAGGATCATCGGTCAACAGAACGAAACAGGAATACTGGGCATTTTTTATACTGTTCAGACCTTCCTCTATATTTGTTGTTTGGGTAAAGGTGATTTCCATCTGCTCTTGCAATGTCTTTCGAAAAGACTGAAAACCGTCGGCAAGCTCCGAATCTTTTTGGACAGCATACAGAACGTGAATATCGTTTAATTTGATATCGTTGGAAAAGACGCCGGAAAAGGCTGTACCCAGAATCACGATTAAGACAATCGGAAAAAGGACCATCATGATATTCGCTTTGAAATCCCGAATGTTCTGTTTAAATTCTTTGAAAATAATATAAATCATTCTCATAGCAGTCACCTAATCCCTTAAACTACGGCCGGTCAGAGACAGAAACACGGTTTCCAGGTCGGGTGTTCGGCTCTCAACACTTTTAATGGAGAACTTATTTTCGGTAAAGTAACCAATAATTTTGTCGAGGTTATCAACCTCTTTGGCTGTACTTATTTTTATCGTGTTTTCTTCAATGTCCATTTGGAGAACTCCGGGGATTTCTCTGATTTTGTTTTCATCGGCTTTGGAGATGGCGTCGCTAATAGTAATCCAGACGACATTGGCGTCGGTTAAGAGCGCTTTCAACTCTTCTTTGCTGCCCAGGGCGATCACTTTACCGTGATCCATGATCGCGATCTTGGAACAGATTTCTTCGACCTCTTCCATGTAATGGCTGGTATAAATCATTGTACATCCCATCTGATTCAATATCTTAACCGATTGCAGGATATGATTGCGGGATTGTGGATCGATACCCACGGTAGGCTCATCCATAATCATTAATTTCGGTTTATGGGCAATCGCACAGGCAATATTCAGCCGTCTTTTCATGCCCCCGGAAAAGCTTTTCGGATAACTGTTTGCTTTATCGCTTAATCCGGTAAATTCAAGAGCCTCAGCCGCTGCTTTATTCATCTCGGCTCCCCGCAGACCGTAGAGTCCTGCAAAAAATTTGACATTTTCCAGCGCAGTCAGGTCTTCATAAATGGCAATATCCTGAGGAACAATGCCTGTGTTTTTCTTGGAAAATGTTTTATTTTTTTTCGTATCTTTGTTTAAGATAGAGATGGTCCCTTTATCAATGGACAATAAGCCGATGATCATATTAATAGCAGTACTTTTACCTGCGCCGTTCGGTCCCAAAAGCCCGAATATTTCTCCTTCCGCAATGCTGACATTCATATTATCCACAGCAATGACATCACCAAATTTTTTTGTGACATTCTCCATCACCAGAATGTTCATACGAAATCGCTCCTTCCATTCTCCGGTCTGTTCTTTAGTTTCATCATATATCATAGTGAAAATCGGCTGGTGCAAAGTAACATTTGTTTATTACTTATTCTTTGCCTTCTTATATCCTAATAAAAAAAGGCACCTTTCGTTAGTAGAGAAGGTCACCCATTCTGTATGACAAAAGTCATATTTTTGGCCAAGGGCTTGTTATCATCCTGGAATTCTTTGTGAAGATGCTTTATTGCCTGACGCCCGTCAAGTAGTAGATCGCAATCTGGGTCCGGTGCTCAAGACCGGTCTTATTCAGGATGGAGGTGATATAATTCTTGACAGTGCCTTCGGAAACAAAAAGCGTTCTCGCGATCTCCCGGTTAGCCAGTCCTTTGGCAATCAGTTTGATAATATCCATTTCCCTTTCGGAAAAAAGGTCTTCAGCAATCTTGACTTTGGGACTTGTAACAAGTTCCTCCCGGATCTTTTCCATCACACTGTCCTGCATCACAATGCCGCCGTCATATACCATTTTTATCGCATCCATAATCCGGTCAGGAGAACTGTTTTTCAATAGATACCCTCTTGAGCCGTTTTTTACGGCCGTCAGAATAAAATCATCGTCGTCAAATGTGGTCAGGATCAGTGGTTTAACGGTCGTTTTCTCAGATATTTCTCTGGAAGCCTGCAGGCCGTCCATGACAGGCATCCTGACATCAAGCAGCACGATATCGGCTTTCTGGGATTCACAGTATTGGATGGCCTGCAGGCCATTTTCCACACAGGCGATTACTTCAAAACGTTCGTCGTTTTGAAGTATGATTTTAAGCCCTTCCCGGATCAGGATATCGTCATCGGCGATAAGTACTTTAATCGGCATTTTCTGCTCCTTTCACAGGCAGTAAGGTAATGACGGAGAAACCGTCCGAACTGTCCAGAATAAGTTTGCCCCCGCAGCTTTCCGTTCTTTCCTCCATCCCTTCCAGCCCCAATCCCTTCTTAATCGATATGGCACCGACGCCATTATCTTTTATTTCGACCTTAATAAGTTTATTCATTATTTCAAGGCTTATTTTCACTTCTCCGGCGGATGAATATTTCAATGTATTTGTCAGTGCTTCCCGGACATTTTCCAGGATGATTCTCCATTGTGAATGGGTAATGCAGTTCAGATCACCCCGGTAGTTCAAATGTGTTTTCATTTGGCTGTTAAATGAATGCTCATCCAGGATCGCTTTCAAACGATTAATGCCAAGCTGCTCAGGAGCTGGTTTGATAGTTCTGAGTGCGGAACGGATATCCTCCATGCCTTCTTTCAGAACATGGATAACATTGGCAATAATCTCCTTTGATCTGTTCTGGTCCCGGTCAATCACCAGACGGGAGGCTTCAAGCTGGATCAGGCTTCCGGCAAGGACATGCCCGATTTTATCGTGAATATTTTGCGCAAGCGTATTTCTTTCTTCCAGCTGGCTTAAATACTTGACCTGGTTTTCATATTCGGTACCGGTGTGCAAACGGCCGTAAAGAGAATGGTTCTTTTCTCTTAAGAAATCGTTGTCCGCGGCCAGGCGGGCAATGCGCATCGAAGATTTTAGGGACAGTTCATAAATCATGGCGCTCAAAAGACTGATCAGCAGATATTCCGGGATAATATTCCCTGCAAGCAAGAGAAGAGGAAGAGCTGTAGAAATCAGGGCATATAATGGATTCTTCCCGAACTGGTGAGACAATTCCAAAAAGTTCAACGGCAAAAGAAAAACAAAGAGATTAGAGGCATAGAAAGCAGAGAGAATCAGAAAAACACATATCAAAACCATCCATGTTTTTTTTACGGATTCCTTGGAGGAAATAATATGAAACATGCTCACAATGATATAGATAAGGAGAAGTAACAGCACCAGGGGTAAATTGGTCATCCCAGTCAGTACATAGCAAAAAATACTATACAGAATAATCACTAATTTCGTGCCTAAAAGCCAGCCGGTCATCAGATTACCTCGTTCATCCTATTTCGGCATATCAGAAAAACCTTAGGTGCTTTCTGATATATCTATGGGCAACTAAGCTTACGCCTGTGCCAAAAAGCTTGGCGCAAGCCTAGTTTTCTATATAATCCTACTATAGTTTTTCTACCGGGACCATGTCAACCCTAATCCCTAATTCTGGTATGTTATACGTATACGTCTGACTACTTTGCCTAAAAATTGAAAAGGCTACGGCCCTGAAGTTCTATGGTATAATAGTATCGATTTGTTCGTGTAATCTACTAAAGGAGTGAAAGAGATTGATCCGACTTGTTGCCATAGATTTGGATGAAACACTGCTTAACGATGCGTGGCAAATTTCTGAAGGGAACATCAAGGCCATACGCCGCGCAGTGGCCAAAGGCGTAATGGTTACGCTTGCTACAGGAAGGATGGCTGCATCTGCCAGAAAATACGCCAGCCAGCTGGGTCTGGATGTTCCAATTATTACATACAACGGAGCCTTGATCGAGCACGCCCTGAGCAAGGAAATCATCTACCATAAAGTGATTCCGTCAGGATTAGCTATGGAGATTATTCAGTATCTCCAGTCGAAAGAAGTCTACACACAGGTGTTTATCAAAGATGAAGTCTTTACAAATAAATGGAATCAATATTCCAAAGCCTATGAGGAAATGACCGGAATAAAGGTCCAGGAAACGGATGTGCTGCAAATTTTGCACACTGAGCCGGAAGGTGCTGAAAAAATATTGTGCATTTCCGGGGAGGATTATCTCCAGGCTGCTACGGCAGATCTGCGGCAAATCTATGCCGACAGGCTGCATTTTACGCGTTCCAAGCCATTTTTTCTGGATATGATCGATAAAGAAGTCAATAAAGGCAGTGCACTTAGGGCATTAGCCGCGAATTTCGGCATTTTGCCGGAAGAAATTATCGCGATCGGGGATAATTTCAATGACCGGGAAATGCTGATGTTTGCCGGCATCGGTGTGGCTATGGGCAATGCCCTTCAGGAACTTAAAGAAATTGCGGATTATATTACAGCTTCAAATAAAGAAGACGGAGTAGCCAAAGTTTTCGAGAAATTTGTTCTGTAAGGTCCATCATAAATCTGTAGGGTCCATCATAAATCAGAAAAAAGAATCAGCCTAAGAATTCAGGTAAGGAGTTTTAATGTGAAGATCCTGCTCGTTGGCATAAATACCCGGTATGTACATACAAATCTGGCCATTCGCTGTCTGCGTGAAGTCCTGAAGACACAGGGAAACGCCGAATGGGAAATCTGTATCCGCGAGTTTTCGATTAATGAGCATCTGGACAAAATTGCCGGAGAAATATTTGAAGAGAAACCGGATGTCCTTGGCTTCTCCTGCTATATCTGGAACATTGTTTCCGTTAAGGCCCTGGTGCGCAGGCTGAGGCCTGTCTTGCCCGATGCCTTCATCCTGGCCGGGGGGCCGGAAGTATCTTTTGACTGTGATTGTCTTATAAATGAAGTCCCCCAGCTCGATGCGGTCGTTGCCGGGGAAGCTGAACGGGTTCTGCCTGTGCTGCTTAAAGGTTGGTCCGAAGGCAATCTTCCCCGGGATGTTGCCGGTGTTGTCTGGCGACTGCGGAGAGAGGCCGGCGGTCCCCAGGGTCTGGACAGCACGACCGCATCGGATGGTTTCCAGGGAATGACCAGCGCGGATGCATGTGGCATGGTAGTGGCGAATGCAGCGGTACCGGATACCGTGGATCTGAATCTTCTGCCAAACCCCTATGCGGTGCAAGAGGATTTTCACGGGAAGCTGGTTTATGTCGAGACAAGCAGGGGCTGTCCGTATAACTGTGAATTTTGTATTTCGTCCACTTTCAAGGGTGTCCGGTTTCTGCAGCCGGAACGTCTTCGTCCCATTTTGCGGCAGCTTTTTGCGAACGGGGCACGAACAATTAAATTTGTGGACAGAACATTCAACGCATCCAAAACGCACGGGTTTCAAGTTCTTGACCTATTTAAAGAGGAAGCTGAACGGGAGTACGAAAAAACAGGACCAGAGGGCCCATATGGGTTATCTGGGGACATTCCACGGGCCCATTGCGAGATAGCCGGAGATTTGCTGGATCAGGACTGGTTGCAGTACTTGCAGAATTATCCGACAGGAATGGTTCAATTAGAGATAGGGGTTCAGTCCACCCATCCACCTGCTTTAAAAGCGATCCGCCGATCCCAGAATTTTGCGGACTGGAAAGATAAGGTTCGTTATTTGCAGCACGATTGCGGGATACCGGTTCATTTGGATCTTATTGCAGGCTTG
This sequence comes from Dehalobacter sp. CP, assembly GCA_009910795.1. The sequence goes on from VMEE01000091.1 coordinate 49,269, forward strand.
CCCCATGAGGGGTGGGCGGAATTCCGCAAGTCATTTGATGAAGTTTTTAATCTCAGACCGAACCATTTGCAGCTTGGTTTTCTGAAGGTATTGAAGGGTTCGGGAATCCACGGGCAATGTACCCGATACGGGCTGGAATACTGCCCGGATCCGCCCTATACGGTCCTGAAAACACGGGAGTTGAGCCACGAACAGGTTTTGGACCTGGTCCGAATAGAAGAAATTCTGGAAAGGTACTATAATTCCGGAAGGTTTAAGTTTTCGCTCGAAGTTGTTCTTGCTGACCGGCAGAGTCCGTTTGATTTTTTTGATGCGCTGGCCAGATACTGGCACGGTAAGGGATGGTTCCAAAGAGAATGGAGTTCCAGGTCACTCTTCGAGAATATCTGGGAATTTCTGATGGGACAGCCGGACGGCCGGACCGCACTGAATCGGAAACTTTGGCGCGAAGCACTGCGTTTTGATTATTTCGTCGCTGAACGTCCCGGGCGAATCCCTGATTTTCTACAGAGAGCAGAAGAGACTGTCCAGGATAAAGGTTGGAAAGAAGAGATAAGAAAGGACCCGGTTTGGCGGAACCAAATTCCTGAGTCTGAGGGCATGGATAAAAGGCAGTGGACCAGAGCTACGGCTATTGAGTATTTTGAGCGGGATATTCCAACAGGGACTACAGAACATTCCCCGGGAAAAGGCGGCTGGTATTTGTTCTACTACAGTCGAAAGCCGACCCAGTATTTTAAAGCTGAAGCTCCTAAAAGCATATAGAAAACCAATTGACAAAAACAGTCTCAGAAAGTAGTATTTGTAACTTTCCAGCGGACGGATTAAAATAAGAAGAAAAGAAACGAATACTTGCCCGGGTTAGTCTCCGTAATGGATGGCGCAACAGCCGAGAAGCGGTGTTGTGGCCCTCAGACTTGCCCTAGCATAATGGTTTTTTATTTTAGTGAGATTGTATCAGGTATGAGGAGAGGAAATCACTCTGAATGAAAAAAAGGCTGAAAGCACTTCAAGTACTTCTGTGTATTATGATAATTATATTGAGCTTAACGGCTTTAACAGCTTGTTCCAAGGGACCCTCTCCGGGGAAACCCGGCGGAGACGCCCCCGCGGTAATCTCTGTCTGGTATTCGCTGGACGGCAAAGAAGAACAGGCTTTACTTGCGCAGTTTACCAGAATCAATAAGGAATATCCCGAAGTATCAGTTAAAGGTGAAAAAATTGCTGAGGCAGATATTGTCCAGCAGGTCTGGAACTACCAAGCCGGAGCAGAAGGACCGGAAATTGTGATTGCTAGAAGGCAGATACTCGATGCGCTCTATAAAAAAGGAGCGGTCTCACCTGTTCTGGCGGATATCGACCCAGCCTATCCGGCGGCGAGAGCGGTTTTTACGTATAATAAACAAGCATTTGCAGCACCCTGGCTTACGGATGTACCACTGCTCTACTACCGCAAAGATAAAGTGCCGGTGCCCGCGGCAAGTCTGGCGGAAATCTGGGAGAAACATTCCGTCATCGCAGTTCCGGATCTAAATGCGTCCCTGCTCAGTCCGTGGTGGAGGGCCGAGGGAGGAACGTTAAGCGCCAACGGTATTCCAGCCCTGAATTCGCAGAAGAATCTGGCTTTTATCAACAATTTTGCAGTGCTTCGTCAGCAAAACCAAGTGCTTTTGGACAGCGCGGCCTTAGCCCAGTTTGCCGGGGGTGAGACCGGTTACCTGCTGACCTGGGCCAGTGACAGTACCAAACTGACGAACATAGGCGGAAACTGGGACTGTCTGTCCTTCTATTCTTTACTGGGAGCCAAGGGACAGGTTTTGCTGGATCATACGATCGGAATCGCTAATTCATCCATAAAGACCATTCCTGCCATGGAAAGCGCCATTCGGCTGGTTGAAGAAGAACTGCTGAAGCCGGCAGCGGAAGAGGCGATGTTTCAAGCCGGCGGCAGGCTGCCTGTTAACAGTGCGTATTACGAATCGGCGGCGAAGCGTTTTCAGTCAGAGGTTGCTTTGTCTTTGCAGTCTGCCTGGTATTTGGAGGGTTCAGTGAACGACTGGACGTATTTGGACCTCCTAAATTCCAGCTGGCAGAATATTGCAGGAGGGGCCAACATGGAAAGTGAACTCGCTCGTATTCAGCAGGATGCGTCGGATATTGGCAAGCAAACGAAATAATCAGGAAAGGAACAATTCAGGTGGGGGAAAAGGCTATGAAAAGAGAAGCATTGAAACTGGTGATTATTACCGGTTTGTCCGGGGCTGGGAAAACGCAAGCCCTGCAAAGTATGGAAGACCTTGGATTTTTTTGCGTTGACAATCTTCCGCCGAGCCTTATTGAAAAGTTCGTTGACTTGTGTGCCCAATCCCAAGGAAAAATAGACAAAGCTGCCATTGTCTGTGACTTACGCGGCGGAGATTTCTTTTCTTCTTTAAACCAGGCGCTCGAGGATCTGCAGGAGGCGGGATATCAATATGAAATTTTATTCCTGGAGGCTTCGGACGATGTTCTGGTCAACCGTTATAAAGAATCAAGAAGAAGGCATCCCGTATCTCCGAAGGGAAATGTGCTGGAAGGCATTCACAAAGAGCGGCAATATCTTGCCGATTTACGCGGGAATGCAAGCAAGATCATTGACAGTTCAGACCTGACAACCGTACAGATGAAGGAAAAAATCAGGAATCTGTTTGGAAAGGAATACGATCCGGCCAGGATGTCTGTATCGGTTGTTTCTTTTGGGTTTAAATTTGGGATACCGCTGGATGCCGATACAATCATCGATGTCCGTTTTTTGCCTAATCCGTATTATTTAAAGGAACTCAAACCCCTGAACGGCAAAGATAAAGCGGTGAGGGATTATGTTTTGCTGAATCCTACCACGGCTGATTTTATCGGCAGGTTTTTTCATATGCTGGAATTTATTTTGCCGTTATATCTCAAGGAAGGTAAAAGTCACCTGGTCATTGGCATAGGATGTACAGGGGGGCAGCACCGTTCTGTCGCAATTGCTGAGAAAACAGCGGAGTTCCTGCAGATGAACAATTATTCCTGTGTTATAAACCACAGAGATATCAAAGGATAGGAATGGTCTGACGAGATGGAACTTCCGAAAAAATATTTGGAAATGTGCAAATGGTTCTATCCAAATTTAGGTGTAAAAAGATATTTTCTGTTGGCAATCCTCGGTTTATTTCTTGTCGCCGGCGGACTTTCGGTCATCAGCTCCGGGGAAACTCTCGGATTTATTGAAGTGCAGTTTCGGGAGATCATCTATCAGCTGGCCGGCAAAGATACCGTAATGGTGGGTCCGGCGGGGGTCGTTACCTGCCTGGCAGGGATGGCTATCGTTTTTATTGCGTTTAAAAAAATGATCAGCTCTATCATTTCTGTGCTGCTTCCGGAAAATGAAGAAAGAATTCTCGATGTGATCTATTCCCGCCGTCAATTGAAGCGAGGACCTAAAATTGTTGTTATCGGCGGAGGTACCGGGCTGTCGGCGTTGCTGAAAGGGCTAAAAGAATATACCAGCAATCTGACGGCTATCGTTACCGTTGGGGATGATGGCGGAAGCTCGGGGCGTCTGCGTCGAGAGCTTGGAATTCTGCCGCCCGGGGATATCCGTAACTGTCTGGTTGCTCTGGCCGAAAAAGAAGATATCATGGAAGAACTTTTTTCCTATCGCTTTGATACCGGGACGCTGGCCGGACACAGCCTCGGGAATTTGTTTCTTGCAGGTCTGGCCGGAAGATTCGGCGATTTTCAGAAAGGCATCGAGCAAATTGGCAAAGTATTCGCCTTGCGCGGGGAAGTATATCCGTCAACGCTTTCTCAAATCACCCTGAATGCTTATTTTGAAGACGGTAGATTCATTAACGGCGAGACAGCCATCCGGACGACGCCTGGAAAGATCAAAGTTCTCAATATTATGCCCCAGGACTGTCAGCCCTTGCCCGGAGCTTTAGCGGCGATTGAAGATGCCGACCTGATTGTTCTTGGACCGGGGAGTCTTTATACCAGTATCATTCCAAATCTATTGGTGAAAGGACTTCGGGACAAGATTGCTTCGGCCAAGGCTCCGTGCATTTATGTCTGCAACATTATGACGGAACCTGGAGAGACTGACCATTATGCGGTCACCGACCATTTAAAGGTGATTATCGAGCATGCTGGGAAGGATCTGGTTGATGCGGTGCTGGCTGCCAGGGAAAATATATCTCAGCAAGTCAGGGAACGCTATCAGGCAGAAGGAGCTGAGGTTGTGGACGGTGATGCCGCTGAGGCCGAAAAACTGGGTGTTCGTTACTTTGAAGGCAGTTTTTACACCGGAGGGGAAGTTGTCCGGCATAATCCGGATAAGCTGGCTAAAGAAATTCTGCGTCTGTTATTCCGTCTGAAGCCCGTGAATGAGAGAGTCGCCATGGTTGATTCGTATCTGCTGAATCGAAAAATTAAGTCGATATAAATATAAGCCGCTGTTGACGAAAAAGGATATTATTTTGAAGGGCCGGAGTTGATGGTATGTCGTTTAGTGCCATAACCAAAGAGGAACTAGCCAGACTGGAGCTGCAGAAGGATTGTTGTGAGCTGGCTGAGCTGGCTTCGCTTATCCGCATGGATGGAACACTGCAGATCAGCGCGAATCAGAAATATTCCCTGAACGTGATCACTGAAAGCGCTCCTGTAGCGCGAAAGATATATAACCTGGCCAAAGAATCGCTGCATCTGCCAGCCGATATCGTGGTCAGGCGGAAATTAAGGCTGAAGAAAAACAATTCTTACCTGGTGAAGATTTATCCCAGAGAGATGAGTTATCTGCAAAGACTCGGGTTGTTTAATGAAGAGGGAGAAATCCAGGCCGGAATTGATAAGAAACTTATTGCCAAAAAATGTGACCAGAAGGCTTACCTCCGCGGGGCATTTCTGGCCGGAGGCTCGATCAGCAACCCCGAGGGGAATTATCATATGGAAATTATCACGAATGATCCGGTTCTGGCAGGAGACCTGAGCGAACTTTTGAACAAATTCGATCTAAAGGCAAAGGTCAGTACCCGTAAGAATTTTCATGTGGTTTATTTAAAGGAGAGCGAACATATCGTCGAGTTTCTGGCGCTGATTGGTGCCCACCAGGCGTTATTTGAGTTTGAAAATATCCGGATCATCAAAGAAATGCGCAACCAGGTTAACCGGATCGTTAATTGTGAGACTGCCAATCTGAATAAGACGGTGGACGCCGCAGTACGTCAGTTAGAAAACATTCGGCTGATTGAAAGGACCATCGGACTCAAAGCCCTGCCGGAAAATCTGCAGGAGATTGCTTGCCTGCGTCTGGAATTCCCAGATTATACCTTGAAAGAACTGGGTGAAATTCTGACCCCGAAAGTCGGTAAATCAGGCGTCAATCACAGACTGCGTAAGATTGAAGAGATTGCCGAAAAGATCCAGACAGATAAGAACAAACCACAGCCGGGCAAAGGAAAGAGTTAAAGCAAATGTTTTCGATCACGATGGTAATGCAATTTCTAGGCGGACTGGGACTGTTCCTGTACGGGGTTAATGTTACTTCGGAAGGGCTGCAGAAAATTGCCGCGAAAAAGTTGAAAAACATCCTGGCCTCTTTAACTAGAAAGCCTTGGGCGGCTACCCTATTCGGAATTGTGATGACAGTCGCGCTGCAAAGCAGTACCGCGACAACGGTCATGATCGTCGAATTTGTCAATTCAGGCCTAATGACGCTGACCCAGGCGCTCGGTGTTGTTCTGGGGTCAGCGGTCGGAACCTCGATCGTCATTCAATTAATCTCTTTCCCAATCCTGGATTTTGCGCTTTTGCTGCTTTTCATCGGATTTATCATGTTTTTTCTTGTCAGAACCACGCTGGCCAAAAGCATCGGACAAGCGCTGATCGGTTTTGGTTGTATTTTTGTCGGCATGTCTTTGTTTTCTGGAGCATTTTCACCGTTGAAAAGCTCGCCTGATGTCGATGCGTTCCTCTCCCAGTTCGGGACAAACCCGATTCTCGGTATAGCCATAAGTATGGTTGTGACAGCATTGCTGCAGAGCAGTGCTGCGTTTCTGGCAATTCTGATTTCTCTCTCCACACACGGACTGCTGTCTGTGGAGTCGGTCATCCCGCTGGTCATGGGGGCTCACATCGGGGGGACGCTGACGACTTTGTTTTCCTCTCTCAGCGCTGAACGGGCCGATGCGGTCAGGGTAGCCGCAGCCAACACGCTTTATCGTCTTGCTGCAGCGGTAATCTTACTGCCGTTTTTTTCGTACTTTACCCGGTTTATCGAATGGAGTGCTGCGGACCTGCCCCGGCAGGTAGCGAATACGCATCTTTTTTCGGCAGTCTTAATGGTGATTTTATTTCTGCCTTTAAACAAAATCTTAAGCAAATGGCTGATTAAGCTGATCCCGCAGCGAAGGGACGAAGGCAAAAAACCAAGGCTTATTTATATTACCAAGGCAGCTCCTGAACTGCCGGCTGTTGCTTTGACGCAGGCAAGACAGGAAATCCGCTGGGTGGCGAATAAGATCCTTGAGAATATGGTTCAAATACTGCCGCGTATTATCTTTTACGGGGATACAAAAATACTTCAGGAGCTGGAACGGACGGAGCGGGAAGTAGACTGGCACTATCAGGAACTGTCGAAATTCTTTACGGAATTATTCCGCCGGAATATGACTCGGGAACAAATTGTCGAGAGCCACAGCTACCAGTTAATAATTAAGGAACTTGAATATATTGCCGACAGCCTGATTGTGATGGCCAGGCTGGGGGCCAGGATTCATGCTGCCCAGATAATGGTTGAAGAGACTGATCAGGAAAAGGCCGGAGAATTATACATCGCTGTATCTAGCAATTTTTTAACCCTGCTGCGCTATTTGGAAAGAGGGGATCAGACTCTTGCTTTGCTGATCATCGAAGCCCATCAGGATATTATCGAAATCTATAATCAAGTTCAGAACAGCCTGACTTGCCGGGTCTCCAAAGATGATCAAGGTATGCAGGAATTGAACAGCTGGCTGTATAAAATTGGGGAGCATATTGTCCGGATCACCAAGATATTACAGGATTAGATGTAAATTAATTTCATAAATCATGAGAAAACACTGTCGAAAATCTTTGGTTTGTGCTATATTGTAGCTCTGAAACAATAATAGGAACCGGAGGGGTTAACGTGCGGGTAGTCATTGTGGGAGCTGGAAAGGTTGGTTTCAGTCTGGCGCAGTACCTCGTTGATGAAGACCATGATGTCATTGTTATTGAGGAGGATGAAATACGCCGGAATATTATCCAGAACAGCCTTGACGTCATGACTATTCAAGGGAATGGAGCGAGCCCCAGGGTCTTGATGAACGCGGATGTCCGGTCAGCAGACTTGATGATTGCTGTCACCGACAGTGATGAAGTGAACATGGTGGCGTGTATGGCAGCGAAACAGGCTGGAATACATCAAACAATCGCCCGAATCCGCAATAGCGAATATATTGGTAAAGAGGAAGCCGAATTCCATTGTTCTTTGGGAATCGATCTGACGATTAACCCTGAGCATGTTACCGCGGTTGAAATAAGCAGGATCTTATTTATTCCGGCGGCACTGGAGGTCGAGGACTTTGCCGAGGGTAAGGTCAGGTTGTTGGAAGTAAGGATCCGGCCAGAATCACCGCATACAAATATTCCGATTTCCGAACTGGATCTTCCGAAGGATATTTTAATTGTTGGTATCCTGCGTAAAAACAGGATGATCATACCAAACGGCGCGGAGATGCTGAAGCCAAGCGATAATGTTTTTCTTGTCGGCGATCCGCAAGCTTTAAATGAGATCCAGGATGAGTTTGCCGAAAAGATGGTCCCGGTTAAGAGAGTCATGATCATCGGAGCTGGCCGAATTGGCCGCAATCTGGCCATTCTGCTCGAAAAGGCAGGTATGATCGTCAAGGTGATCGACAAGAATCCGGAACGGTGTCAGGCTTTGGCCAAAAACCTCAAAAAGGGAACTGTTTACTGCGGAGAAGGAACCGATATTGATCTGCTGATGGAAGAAGGGGTCGGCGATGCCGATGCCGTGGTCTGCCTGACAGATGACGATAAGCTGAATCTGCTTCTGGCCCTGATGGCCAAAGATCTGGGTGCCCAGAAAACAATTTGCCGGGTAGGAAGAACGGAGTATATTCCCCTGATGGAAAAGGTAGGCGTGGATTCTGTCTTATCGCCAAGATTGATCACGGCCGGTTTTATTCTGGGCCAGGTTCGCAGGGGTAAATTTATTTCCGTGGCTCTGCTGGAAGGGGCCAAAGCGCAGGCAATGGAAATCGGCATATCTCCGACGTCCAAAGTTGCCGGCAAGAAGCTGAAGGAAGTCAGGTTTCCCCACAATTGTCTGGTTGGAGCAGTCCTGCATCAAGGCCGGGTCTACGTGCCAAACGGTGAATCCGTTCTGATGCCCGGTGACCAGGCGATAATCTTTGCACTGCCTGATACGATCATTAAGGTCAATAAATTCTTTTAACGGAGAATCAGGATCATGAATTTTACGCTACTGGAAAATATCTTGGGAAGGCTCTTGATTGCCTACAGTTTCGCCATGGTTGTTCCGATTGCTGTTGCACTGTTCTTTCAGGAGAAGGTCGGCTGGGCTTTTCTAATTTCTTTTTGCATTACCGTCATTGTCGGAACAGTTATGCGCCTGCACGGAAAAGTTGAAGGCAAAATCGGCGTGCGGGAAGGCTTTGCAGTTGTCGGGGGAGCCTGGATTTTTGCGTCGCTGTTTGGGGCGCTGCCTTTTATTATTTCCGGCGTTGTTCCGACCTATATTGATGCGTTATTCGAAGTGGTTTCCGGTCTGACAACGACGGGATCAAGCGTATTGAGTAATCTGGAGGTTCTGCCCAGGAGCATTCTTTTCTGGCGCAGCCTGACCCACTGGATGGGCGGGATGGGGATCATCGTGATGTTTATTGTACTCCTCCCGAACCTTGGCATTGGGGCAGTCCACATCTTTAACTCCGAAGTCCCGGGACCGATTTCCGAGAAGATTGTTCCGAAAATCAAAGATACCGCACTGATTCTCTGGGGGATCTACGCAGGGCTTACAGTGGCGACGATTGTGCTGCTGTTGTTCGCGGGGATGTCCCTTTTTGATGCGGTGAACCATGCTTTCGCCACTGTGGCGACAGGCGGCTTCTCCACGCGCTCGGCAAGTATTGCTGCCTACAATTCTTTTCCTATTGAGCTTGTTCTGACCATTTTTATGTTTATCGCAGGTTCAAACTTCAGTCTTTTCGTTCAGGTTTGGCGGAAACGTTCTTTGCGTCCGCTCAAAGATATGGAATTAAAATATTATTTTTCAATAGTTATTGTGTCTACACTCATTATCACCGGTTCGCTTGTCATCCAGCAGGGCTGGGAATCACTTGCGGCTCTGAGACATTCCGTCTTTCAAGTGGTGGCGCTGATGACGACTACCGGATTTTCATCTGCTGATTTTGACCAGTGGTCAGGGCTGGCGAAATTGATTTTATTTTTTTTAATGTTCATCGGGGCGAGTGCCGGATCCACTGCCGGCGGTTTAAAAGTGTCCAGAGTAATTTTATTGGTCAAAATGGGCCTGGCGCAGCTCAGACAAGCGATCCATCCGCGCCTGGTAGTCAATATTGTTGTTCAGGATAGAGTGATTGACACGACAGTGCTGAGTAATGTGGGGCGGTTTTTCTTCGTTTACTTCCTGACGTTTGCTATCGGGTCTATTCTTTTGGCCGGTACAGGTCTGGAGCCTTTTGATGCGATGTCGGCAGTTATTGCGAATCTCAGCAACGTTGGACCAGGATTTGGCGTGGTCGGACCGATGTTTACCTATGCACCGATCGAACCTTTCGGGAAAATTGTTTTGACAGCGTGTATGCTGCTGGGCAGGCTGGAACTCTTTACCCTGCTGGTCTTTCTGACGCCGGAGTTTTGGAAATCGAAAAAAAGCTGGTAAGCTGCTGGTAAGCTTATCTCAAAAAACTGGCTACGGCCAGTTTTTTTGATGGTGGCCTAATGCCGAACGAAGATTCTGTGAATATGAATTGCCTAATGAAAAAAACATGCGCAAACAAACAAAAACATGTTAAAATAAAACATAAAAACAAACAAATATGTTCATTTGAACAGAAGGAATCCGGGAAATGATATTCTGAGCATACGACCGAATAAGAAAATAAGGGAAAAGGGAAACTAAACGTGTTCTCCAAACATATGAAAGAAAAAGAGGGAGATATAACGATGAATAAAATCGGAATCGATGAAATAGACGTAAAGGGAAAGTGTGTTTTCGTACGCGTGGATTTTAATGTGCCGATGGACGATCAGCAAAATATTACGGATGATACCAGAATCAGGGCTGCACTTCCGACGATCCGTTATCTGAAAGAAAACGGTGCTAAAGTCATTTTGGCTTCCCACCTCGGAAGACCCAAAGGCAAAGTCAATCCCAAATATTCACTGGCACCTGCAGCAGCCCATTTAAGCATTCTGCTGGGCACGGAAGTGAAGCTCGCTCCTGATTGCATCGGGCCCAAGGTTGCAGCGCTGGTTGAACATATGGAAGATGGGCAGGTTCTGCTTCTGGAAAATGTCAGATTTCATGAGGAAGAGGAAAAGAATGATCCTGATTTTGCACGCAGCCTGGCCGGCTTAGCTGATATCTACGTGAATGACGCGTTTGGAGCGGCGCACCGGGCGCATGCCTCAACGGAAGGGATAGCCCAATATATGCCTGCTTATGCCGGATTCTTGATGAAAAAAGAAGTGGACATCCTTGGCCAGGTGCTCGGTCAGCCGACCAGACCATTTGTTGCGATTATTGGTGGAGCAAAGGTCAGTGATAAAATTGGTGTCATAGAAAATCTGCTGAAAAAGGTGGATGTTCTGATCATCGGAGGCGGGATGGCTAATACGTTCCTGAAGGCCCGGGGCCTGGAAGTCGGGAAATCACTGATTGAAGAGGACAAGGTGGAACTGGCCGCCGAACTTCTCCGGCAGGCCGAAAGTACCGGCGTAAAACTGATGCTCCCGCAGGATGTAGTCGTTACGCGGGAATTCAAAGCGGACGCCCCGTTCAGAGTTGCAGAGGTCTCCAATATTCTTCCGGAAGAAATGGCTTTGGATATTGGCCCGGCAAGTGCTGAATTATTTGCAGAGGCGATTCTGCCTGCGAAGACTGTCATATGGAACGGCCCGATGGGCGTATTTGAAATGGAAAACTTTGCGCGGGGCACGGAACAAATCGCGCTGGCGATGGCTAGATGCCAGGGAACAACGATTGTCGGAGGCGGGGACTCTGTTGCTGCTGTGGAAAAAGTAGGTGTGGCAGAAAAACTGACGCATATTTCTACCGGAGGGGGCGCTTCGCTCGAATTCCTGGAAGGAAAGATTCTGCCGGGTGTAGCAGTATTAAAAGAAAAAACTGAAAACTGAAATTGACTCAATATCACAAAATAAGATATAAAAATATCAGGCATAGGAATATATTACAGATAAAAAAGCTATGGGAGGGGTCTCTGATGACAAGAAAGCCGATCATTGCGGGCAATTGGAAGATGTATAAGACAGTGCAGGAAGCCAAAGATTTTGCCGCGGGACTGTTGGAAAATTTAGAGAAACTGGAAAATGGAACAAACGCGGAAATCGTGATTTGTGCACCGTTTACTGCACTGGCTGCCTTAAAGGATGAACTTGAAGAGAGTATCATTCATATTGGCGCCCAAAATATGTATTATGAAACACAGGGCGCGTATACCGGGGAGATATCACCGCTTATGCTGACAGACTTAGCCTGTACCTATGTGATTATCGGGCACTCGGAACGCAGGGAATATTTTAAAGAAGATGACGCGCTTATAGCCAAAAAAGTCAAGACCGCGCTGAACTTTGGACTAACGCCAATTCTGTGTGTCGGTGAGAACCTGGCTTTGAGAGAAGCAGGTCAGGCCCTGGTCTTTGTACAAGGGCAGGTTGAGAATGCCCTCAGGGAGTTGAGTCCTGAAGAAATCAGAAAGATTGTTGTTGCATATGAACCCATTTGGGCTATCGGAACAGGCAGGACAGCATCTCCGCAGGATGCCCAGGAAATGTGTGCCGCAATCCGTACCACCCTGGCGAGGCTCGCCGCTGAAGCCTCTCAGGAAATACGAATTTTATACGGTGGAAGTGTCAAGGCTTCCAATATCGCCGAACTGATGGATCAGCCGGATATTGATGGTGCGCTGGTCGGCGGAGCAAGTCTGGACTTCCTTGGATTTACTGAACTGATTGGCAGCGTGAGGTGATTTTGATGTCCGAGGCAACAGGGAGGCCGCTCCTGCTGATGATCCTGGACGGTTGGGGCTGTAGCAAAGAAAAGAATGGAAATGCAACGCTGCTTGCAAAGATCCCGAATTTTTCCCGTTTGCAGGAAAGTTACCCGCATACGCTGCTTAACGCTTCGGGTGCTGCAGTGGGATTGCCGGAAGGACAAATGGGCAATTCGGAGGTCGGCCACTTAAACATTGGCGCCGGCCGGGTCGTCTATCAGGAACTGACACGGATATTCAAGGCAATTGACGAAGGAGACCTTGTCAAGAATGAAGTGCTGCACGAAGCAATGACCCGGGCCAGGGATTCCGGAAAAGCTTTTCACTTGCTGGGGCTGCTTTCGGACGGTGGTGTCCATTCCCATATCCGTCATTTGTTTGCATTACTGGACATGGCGGTTGAGGCCGGGGTAGAGAAGATTTATGTTCATCCGGTTCTTGACGGCAGAGATGTTCTTCCCCAAAGCGCCAAGGAATTTATCCGGCAGCTGGAAAATAAACTGAAACAGCTTGGCAGAGGAAAAATTGCTACAGTGAGTGGGCGTTATTATGTGATGGACAGGGATAAGCGCTGGGACAGAGTCGAGAAAGCATATAAAGCCCTTGTAACCGGAGAGGGGCCGATGGCCTGCAATGCTCTGGCAGCTGTAGAGAATGCTTATGACAAAAAGATTGTCGATGAGTTTGTTGACCCGACCGTAATTGCGGATGAATCAGGCCGTCCAGTGGCGGTCATTGAAGATGGCGACAGTGTGCTTTTCTTTAATTTTCGGGCAGACCGGGCCAGAGAAATCACCCGGGCGTTTATTGAAGAAAATTTTGAAGGTTTTATACGGACAAACCGTCCCCGGGTGCATTATGTCTGCCTTACCGAGTACGATGCCAACTTTGACTGTCCGGTGGCTTTTCCGCCGCAAAACCTTGAGAATACACTTGGCGAGGCGCTGGCAGCCAAAGGTCTAAGGCAGCTTCGCATCGCTGAAACAGAAAAATATGCGCATGTAACATTCTTTTTCAATGGTGGAATAGAGGAACCTGAAGATGGAGAAGACCGCTGTCTGATTCCGTCACCGGGAGTGTCTACCTACAACCTGCAGCCGGAAATGAGCGCCTATGGCGTCACCGAGGCCCTGCTTTCCAAACTGCGGGAAGATCAATATGATGTAATTGTTTTAAATTTTGCTAACGCCGATATGGTCGGACATACCGGATATCTTCTAGCGGCAGTCAAGGCCTTGGAAGCTGTCGATGTTTGTATCGGGAAGATCGTTGACGCGGTTCAGGCCAAAGGCGGGACTGTGTTAATTACTTCGGACCATGGAAATGCTGAGTGCATGATTGATCAGGAAACAAATTCACCGTTTACAGCGCATACGACCAATAAGGTACCGTTCATTCTGGTGAATGATACGTATAAAGACCGCACCCTCCGGGAGGGAGGAAGTCTCTGCGATATTGCACCGACGATGCTGAAGCTGCTGAAGCTTGATATTCCGGCGGAAATGACCGGCAAATCCTTGCTTTTAGACTAAGTATCCATGACAAACAAATCCAGGTGTATACCCGGTACTAAGGTACTAGCAATAGCGTATACCCAAAAAAATCAAAAAAAATGAAGGAGTGACTATGATGAGTTTTATTGACCAGGTAATTGCACGGGAAATCCTTGATTCCAGAGGTTTTCCGACTGTTGAAGTAGATGTTGTGCTGGAAGACGGCACCATGGGGCGGGCTGCTGTGCCGTCCGGCGCTTCCACCGGAGCTTTTGAGGCTCTGGAACTACGCGACGGGGACAAGAACCGTTATCTTGGCAAAGGCGTTCTTCAGGCGGTTGACAATGTCAATGACGTGATTGGTCTGGAAATGGAAGGACTCAATGTCTTTGATCAGCCAGGGATCGACCGGACGCTTCAAGAGATCGACGGAACGGAAACCAAGAGCAAGCTTGGGGCGAATGCCATTCTGGGTGTATCGTTGGCTGCAGCCAGAGCGGCTTCTCTTTATCTCGGCCTGCCGTTCTACCAGTATATCGGCGGCATTAATGCCAAGGAGCTTCCCGTGCCGATGATGAATATCCTGAACGGAGGCAAACATGCCGACAACAATGTAGATATTCAGGAATTTATGATTATGCCGGTCGGAGCAGCCAGCTTTGCCGAAGCGATGAGAATGGGCTCGGAAATATACCATACCCTTAAGAGCGTCTTAAAAGGAAAAGGGCTGGTAACCGCAATCGGAGATGAAGGCGGCTTTGCGCCGAACCTTGCTTCCAATGCCGAAGCTTTGGAAGTCATTGTCGATGCCATTCAAAAGGCCGGCTACAAACCTGGGGAAGAGGTAATGTTAGCCATTGATGCGGCGGCTACTGAAATGTATAAAGACGGCCTTTATGTTCTGGAAGGCGAAGGGTTGACGAAAACCGCGGATGAAATGATCGCCTATTATGAAGACTTATGCAGCAAATTCCCGATTGTCTCGATAGAAGACGGCCTGTCAGAGGAAGACTGGGACGGCTGGGCTAAACTCACCCAACGGCTCGGCAACAGGATCCAGCTTGTCGGGGATGACTTATTTGTTACGAATCCAACACGGCTTAGCCGGGGAATTCAGGCGAAGTGCGGGAATTCCATCTTAATCAAGCTGAATCAGATTGGCACCCTGACCGAAACCCTCGATACGATCGAGATGGCTAAAAGGGCCGGCTATACCACGGTTATTTCCCATCGGTCCGGAGAAACAGAAGATGTCTCTTTGGCCCATATTGCCGTAGCAGTCAATGCCGGACAGCTGAAGACAGGCGCGCCGGCCCGCACGGATCGTTTGGTCAAATACAATGAACTTCTCCGGATTGAGGAAGAACTCGGGTTAACTGCTATTTACAAAGGTAGAGCCGTGCTGAAATAGTCAGTCCTGGGTCCATCCACAATCGGCTATGGGCATTCCATCCGCAATAATCGGCTATTCAGGCCGTATTCTCTTGCGTCAGCACTAGGGCTGTGCTAAAATAGCAATACTGACCATAATCAGACAAACATGCTATTTTATGCCGACCAGGGAAACATATGCTGTAAATCGTTAAAGCCGGGTAAAATAACGGTTTAAACCTTTGAGGGAGGTGAAAATATGACAATAGCAATCGTTGTAATTTTAATTATCAGTTCTCTCGGGTTAATCGCCACAGTTCTGCTGCAGCCAGGAAAAAGCGCTGGTCTTTCCGGTTCGATTACCGGAGCGGGTGAGCAATTTTTCGGTAAGGCTGCCAAAGGAAAGGAAGGCTTATTCGCCAAATTTGGTGTTGTATTTGCCGTTTTGTTCCTTGTAAGTTCGCTAGGGCTGACCATGTTTTTAAAATAAGATAACAGCAAGATCCCGTGCCCTGCAGATTTATCCGTAATTGTGCGGATTATTCGGTATAAAATAAGGTCAACACACCAGGCTACGTGGAACATACTTCGTGTGGTTATTTATTAGGAGGTAGTAGGAATGGATTTCTCACAGATACCCTTATTGGGTGTAGGAGCAGGAATTATCGGACTGCTCATGGCATTGTTTTTTGCAAAAAGTGTACTTAAGGAAAGCGCCGGAAATGACAAAATGAAAGAAATATCCAAAGCGATTCAAGTTGGCGCGATGGCTTATCTAAACCGTCAATACAGAACGCTTATTCCGATTGTTATCATTATTTTTATTGCTTTATTTGCGTTAAAAGGTAACGCTGCGGCACCACTGTCCTTCTTGGTTGGTGCAGTAGCTTCAGGTGCTGCAGGTTATGTCGGCATGGGGATTACGACCAGAGCCAATGCCCGTACAACAGAAGCTGCCCGTACCAGTTTGAACAAAGCACTCGGCGTGTCATTCCGCGCAGGCGCAGTTATGGGATTTTCAGTGGCTGGTCTGGGTCTGTTAGGTGTTGCCGGGCTGTTTATGATCTTTGGTGATGCTGAAACAATCAATTCCTTTGCTTTTGGCGCAAGTGCGATTGCACTGTTTGCCCGTGTCGGTGGAGGTATCTTTACCAAGGCTGCTGACGTTGGAGCTGACCTTGTAGGGAAGGTTGAAGCCGGAATTCCTGAAGATGATCCGCGTAACCCGGCAGTTATTGCTGATAATGTCGGTGACAACGTTGGTGATACAGCAGGTATGGGTGCCGACTTGTTTGAATCTTATGCTGCAACCGCCATTTCCGGCATGCTGATCGGCTTTTCGGTCTTCGGCGGTCATGGCATTGGGGAGTCTATCTTCCTGATTATCGGTGCGATCGGTATTCTTGCCTCGATTATTGCCAGCTTCTTTGTGCGCACAGGGGAAAAGGCCAATCCACAGATGGCTCTGAACATGGGCCTTTGGGGAACCAATGTGATTACAGCTATTGGTTCTTTTGCCGCAGTCCATCTGCTGATGCCGGCAACTTATGTCACAGAATCCGGACTCGTACTCACACCAAACAGGATATTTTTAGCCATTATCTGCGGTCTTGCAGTAAATATTATCATTGGTTTGATCACGGAGTACTACACATCCAATGAAAAGAAACCGGCTCAGTCGATTGCCAAGGCCTCCGAAACCGGAGCAGCTACGAACATCATCACGGGTTTGGCTGTCGGTCTAAAAAGTACAGCTTTGCCGGTCATTACGATTTGTGCTGCGATCCTGGTGGCTTATCAGGTTGCGGGTATATATGGCATTGCGATGGCTGCGATGGCGATGCTTTCCACTGCAGGAATCATCGTTGCAATTGACTCTTTCGGACCGGTGGCCGACAATGCCGGCGGTATTGCCGAAATGGCTGAACTCGATCCGAGTGTGCGTAAAACAACAGACAAACTTGACGCTGTTGGAAATACCACAGCTGCCGTAGCCAAAGGTTTTGCGATTGGATCCGCTGCGATTACCGCACTGGCCTTGTTCAACGCATTTGCTGAACTTGCAAACCTTGAAACAATCGATATTCTTGTTCCAACGACGATCATCGGTCTTTTCATTGGTGCTGCCCTGCCCTTCCTGTTCTCCGCTTTTGCGATGCAGGCGGTAGGCAGAGCTGCGTTTGACATGATTGCTGAAGTCCGCCGCCAGTTTAGAGAAATCCCCGGACTTATGGAAGGCAAAGCAAAACCTGATTATGCAGCCTGTGTTGATATTTCGACCAAAGCTGCAATCAGACAAATGATCGCTCCTGGTTTACTGGCCGTATGCACACCGGTACTTGTTGGATTTATTTTAGGCAAGAGCGCCATGGGTGGAATGCTCGCAGGCGGTACATTTGCCGGCTTCCTGATGGCCGTATTCATGGCCAACGCCGGCGGGGCCTGGGACAATGCCAAGAAATATATTGAATCCGGACATCATGGCGGTAAGGGGACTCCTGCACACGCTGCTGCCGTTATCGGCGACACCGTTGGCGATCCGTTCAAAGATACTGCCGGACCGTCCCTGAATGCTTTGATTAAGGTTATGGGAACGATTTCCTTGATCATCGCTCCTTTCCTTCACTAAGAGGTTAGGTCCGTCCAAACAATTGTTTTCAAGTGAAATATATGGAGATGCCTTTAAAGCATCTCCATTTCCATTTTTGTATGAAATTTTATTTATATTCATTTTATTTATTCTTTAATGACCATCATCGAAGCTTAATTTACCATCATACAATCAAAGACATTGCATTCGGCAAAAAAATCTGTTTAAATAAACCGATAAGGACATTATTGCCTAATGTTGGCAAGTGGAAGGTAGAACATGTTTACACGAGAAGAGCTGGTTAAACCTTTTTACTTTTTAGGCGGAAGGACGGGGGTCCTCCTGATTCACGGCTTTACGGCCTGCCCGATTGACATGAAGCCGCTTGGCGAAAGATTTAAGGATTGGGGATATACAGTTCAGGCCCCGCTTCTGCCCGGCCATGGAACTTCAGAAGAAGACTTGAAGAAGACATCCTGGCAGGATTGGGAGCGAGCTGTTGCCGAAGCAGCTGAGCAATTAAAGAAAACATGTCAGAAAGTCCTTGCCGTCGGACATTCCATGGGCGGACTGCTGGCGCTGTCTCTGGCTGCTCAGGGCAGGGTAGACGGTGCAGTCTCCATCAATGCCCCGATTATTTATGTTGATGAAAAGCTGCATCAGGCCGAAAGCTTGATCGGGAAAATAGAATATGTTGGCAAGCCGCATAAGACCAATGAGATCAGCCTGAACAGCGAGGGACTTCCACACTTTTCCTATATTCAGGTACCGGTAATATCATTTATCTCCTTGAACCAAGCCATTGAACGAATGAAAGGAAAATTACCCCAAATCAGCTGTCCGACGCTTATGGTCCAGAGCATGGCTGACGGGACAGTCCATCCGTCCAGCGGCGAATTTATTCAGAAGAGCATCGAAGACCGTTATTGCGATGCAGTTTACTGGAAAGATGAGGATCACTATCTGCCGTTGAGCGCAGCGCGGGACGAATTGGCCCGAAAAATACGGGAATTTATAGAAAAGCGTCAGCTGCTGGTCCCATAGGTCGGTTTATTGATTTTTTCTGAAAATAATCTCAAGGAAATACCCATTGCCTGAGCGGTCAACAACGGGTAATATTATTAATAGATAAAGCAGCGAGGTGGAAATAGATTGGCTGAGGGAATGAAGGTCATCGCTGAAAACAGAAAAGCCAGGCACGATTTCTTTGTCGAGGACAGTTATGAAGCCGGGATCATCTTAACGGGGACCGAGATAAAGTCAATCCGGGCCGGCCGTGTGAATCTCAAAGACAGTTATGCTGAGATTATCAAGGGTGAGGTCTGGCTGAATCAGATGCATATCAGCCCGTATGAACAAGGGAACAGGTTCAACCATGATCCGCTGCGGAAGAGAAAACTGCTGCTTAATCGCACCGAGATCATTAAGGTGGGGGATAGGGTCAAACTACAGGGAATGACCCTTGTCCCGTTAAAGATCTATCTCAAGCACGGCATGGCCAAAATTGAACTTGGGCTGTGTAAAGGCAAAAAAACTTATGACAAGCGGGATGATCTGGCCGAGCGGGATGCCAAAAGGCAAATGGAACGGGATTTAAGAGACAGAAACAAGGGTTAATTCGGGGAAGGGGGACGGGGAGATGGACAGCAATCTACGAAAAAAAGCTGAAAATCTGATCAGTATCTATCAGCAGGTTGCCAAAGATTTTCGTTGGAAAAATTCAAGCAGTATCAATACGCTGATTGCTTTGTCTTATGTAACCAAAGACAAGGCTTATGACAGGAAAGAAATCGAAAGGGTCAATGACTATATCAAAAAGAATTTGGGTTCTTTTTCGAGTTTCAGACAAAGATCCATTCTGTATTCAGCCTTGCTGCTCGTTAATTCTCCCGATCCGGAAACAAAACTGGATATCCTTCTTGCTTATGATGAGAAACTCAAAGAAAACGGGTTTCGCAGTTACACATACAGGCCGGTGACTGCCTATACACTGCTCTTGAATTGCGAACCGCGCAAAGCCGATATTCGGATTGCCAAAGCCTATGAGATTTTCACTGAAATGAGGAAACATCACCCCTGGCTGACTTCTGGTGATGATTATGCTGTCTCAATCCTGCTTGCGGCTTCGGATAAACCCGTACAGAGTATTATAGCCAAAATGGAAGAGCTGTACAAAGAACTTCATGAATGTGGTTTTAGCCGTGGAAACGGACTCCAATTCTTGTCGCACATCTTAAGTCTGAGCGAGGAGAACAGTAAGGCTAAAGCTGCAAGATGCCGCATCCTGTATGATTTCTTTGGTCAAAATAAGTTAAAAGTCTACGCCAATAACTATGGAACACTCGGTCTGCTTACCTTGCTTGAAGATAAAAGCCAGAGAGCTGCGCGGGAGGTGCTCGGAATGAGTGAAGTTCTCCGAGAAGACCGAAATATCCGCTGGTTGGGCAAGGAGACTATTTTTCTTACAGCAGCGTCGCTCGTTTCTTGCACGATGTTGGAAAGCCTCAAAAACAGCAATGATGTGATCTATACCAATGCTTTTGTGACGATTGAAGCACTCATCGCAGCTCAAAACGCAGCAATGATCGGCGCTGCGTGTGCCGCAACGGCTGCATCCAGCGGCAGCTAGCGTGTATCGATCATCCGCCAGGCAGTTTTGTCTATCAGGTGGTTATTAAAAGCGGACTCCGCATCCATAAAGACATGATCATAATGATCAAATTCAGGCTGCGAAAATATGGACTTCGGTATAACAAGCTTAAGGTATTTGCCCTGATTGGCTGCCTGGATATTTGTAATATTCATCGTGTAATCTGTCGTTGGGTCCTGCACATAGACCTCATTTCCTTTGATGGTGAGGGTCAGGTGCAAGGACTTTTCTTTATTGATAAAGACCAGATTGTAACGATATTCATTTAATTCCTTAATCATTTTTTGATCTGTTTGTATAATAAGATGCAAATTGCCTTCCTTGGAGATTTCTGCATAGACAGCTAAGATATCTCCTCCTTTGTCCACATCCAAAAGCAGTTTATCCTGAACAGGGTCCTGAATCAATATATTGCCGGCATTTGGCGTAATGTCCGAATCTATATGCATGCCGCTGATTAGTTTAGCATCTGTATACTGACCGAATAATTCGCTCGGCTTTTCAAAACAGGACATCTGGAATCCCAGTGTTTTTTGCTGCGAATGATACAGCTTGATCGCTTCGGTCTTTAATCTTATTTCCTGATCAGTTAGATCGAGTGTATACCACTTGGTGCCGGTTTTAAGCAGTTTGGCCGGTGGTGCAAGATCCCTTTTATGCTGTGAGCCGGCTTCCGGGCTAGGCCATAAACCGCGGTGAATTAGATAAAGCCACTCTTTCTGCGGAGAATAGTTCAGCACAGTCAGCGTATATTTCGTGAAAGCATTGGTAGCCCAATGATCCGGATGTTTATCATTCGGGTGCGGCATGACAATATCGGTTGGCTGAAAATCGTGAATGATCTGTGATAAATCAGCAACAACATTTTGCCCGCAATACAGGCGGTTTTTCTTAAAACTGCTGGTATAGGGTGACCGCTCTGCTTGGGTATAGGGACTGGTGTACGGACTCGTTGGATTCCAGTTGGAAGACCATAGTGAGGCAAGTCCGCCGTCAGGATAACCCAGGAAGATAATATCGCTTTCAGAAACTCCCGATGATGCCAAAGCTTTCACTGATTCCTGCTGGCGCGTATAGCCAAAATTGATATATTCTTTTGATGTAAGCTTCAGCTTTGTATAGTCTAAATGGGCTGCAACCCTATAACCATCACCATTGGTCATAAGGACCACTTTTACTTTACCTCCGTTAGCCAGCGTCTTTTTGATGAGCATACCCGCCCCCAGTGTCTCGTCATCGGGGTGCGGCGCAATAATCAGGACCCGGGAGTCCGCCCCAGGCGCGCCGATATGCTCCGGAGTTGTGTCGACCATATAGTTGGCAGCCATCTGATCCGATAGGATAAATACAAACGCGAATACAATGATCAGAGTCGAAGCAACCAGGAGAACTCTTCTTTTCAAGATCTTTTTCATAATACCTCAGTTAAGCTCAGCAAAATTTGTGTTTAAGAATTTTTGCTAGAGTGATTTTATACAAATTTATAAGTCTCTATGGTCAATTGCCACCTAATATTATACCTTAAAATAAGAGGCTTAAAATAGATGAATGATAAAAATAAAAATAAGATAAAAATATAACAAATTGAAGTGATTTTTTAAATTAAGCCTTTATCCTGTAAAAATGGTATTATTCTCAGGACGATATTTAAAATAACGCAAATAAATGCAAGTAAGACTTAAAAAATGAAGCATTCAAAAAATCAATTGTTAAGTAAAAAAATAAATTGAAATTAAAAATAAAGTTCTATAAGCCTGAATCATGCCTTTTAAGGAAGCTGTTTGTATTTTCTTAAACATTAAATAAAAATTTTCAAGTTGGTACTAGTCAAAAAGTAGAGATATGGTATAATGATATCGCTACACTTTCTCGGGGGCGTTTTAGACTCGCTCGGGGGAGCAATGGCAAGAGTTGCGTGTCGAGATCCCGCTTGACCTCGTTAAACAGCGGACAAACAATAACTGACAAAACAAATTACGCTTTAGCAGCTTAAGCTGCTACATCCTGCCTTCTGTGTCTGCGGTGAAGAGTTCAGGGTGTCAAAACAGCAGGCTATCCTGTGAGACCACCGTCTGAGGTCAATCAGGTAAACTAATCAGACTGGCTTCAAAGGAATCCCGCTTTCAGGAGTCCCGCGAAGCGAGAATTAAAATGAGAGCTACACACGTAGATGCTTTTGGTATTGTCTTTCGATACAGGGGTGCAAGTCCCCTCGCCTCCACCAAAATTTGTCTAAAAACCCGCTATTCATGCGGGTTTTAACGTTTTTCGAAGTAAATTTCAAACGGTTTTCTGACCGTTTTTTTTATTTTGAGCAGAAAATTGCAAAAAAAGAAGGCCATCAAGCCTTCATTGCTGCCACCAATTTCTTTGTTCTCACCATATTGATCGCCCTTTTCAAATTATACGCAAGAAAACTAAGCCCCAGCTCGCCTGTGGTTTTCTGACGGCAAAGGATGTGCCTAAGTTCAAATTCGCCATGGATGGCATAAGAATTTGAACTTCCTTTTTTATAAACGATAATGGGCTCCGTGGTACCATTTAACCGTTCCAAAAGGATGTTCTGAGAGGCATAAGCGCAACTTTTGGGTCGGTATGTCGTCGCGTATATGCAAAATAACCTTCTTCTTTGTTTGCCGCTCAAGAAGTTTGAAAGCATTGTAAGGAGTTTCAGAAGAAGGATACTCCTGTAATTCATTGAGGGTTTTGCCGTACATCAAAACCGGGACATAGCGAGTATTGGGGCCAAACTTTACAACCTTGTAATTCTTCCCCGAAGTGCAGCGGTTAGGACATTGCCGACAAGCCAAACGGTTCTGGTAACAAGCACTTCCCCCTTTATGGGTCCGTACTCTCGTAAAAATATAACCCATTGGGCAGGTAACCGTATCATCCTTATTACGGGTAAAACAACTGATTTGATCCTGCTCTTGCACCTCGATGTCCAGAATTGTATGCTCATAAAACTTTGGCAGTATACCGGCTTTAAGACAGCGCTGAATATCTTCAGGATTGGTGGATGCCCGATCTTCTTCCGTAATGGTGGCTTCTTCATACGCCATGAGCAGCAAACGCTCGGTCTTATCCGTCTTAAACCCCACATGGGGGATAATCCCACCCAAAATGCATTTTTTTATTTCATCCTGATCGTCATAACCTTTATCCGCGCCTACATGAATGGTTTCAGTTCCCAGTGTCTCTTTTGCTTTCTTGGCCATGCGTGCAAGGCTGTTGGGATCAGTACAGTTGTTGGTCACTTCATATTCAGCAATCAGATGACTAGTTCGATCGACTGCGGTTTGCACATTGTAACAACAGGCAAAACCATCTTTAGTTCGCATCATTCTAGCCTCAGCATCCGTGGTCAGTAATTTCAGAAAGAAATGGCTTGGTTGGATGGAATAACGGCATGAAGATTACCGTTTTCATCAAGCGTATATTGTTTTCCGTTAAAAGAGAACAATTTTGAAACGTCTATACCTAAAGAAGTTAATAGTTGGGACGTTGAAACAGTCCCTGAAATATCTTTTAACTCATTATACTGGGCGATTGACATATTACCGTTCGCTACCTGGTATAAAAAATTAAATCTGGTACAAAGCGAAGACGCTTCCTTGTTTTGTGATGAAGTATGTTTTTCGAAGAATTCTAAAGCATATTTATTGTTAGGGCTATCAAGAGGCTCATTTGCATTGACCATAGGCGAAAAGCTATTATTCATACCATTAGAGTCAAACCAGATGTTCAATGGGATTCCATCTATATTTCCAATATTCTTTATTTCGCCAGTAAAAATATTTATACTATTCGTTTGTGAATCTACAACACTTGCAACATTCGAAGAAAGAGCCATTTTGGTTAAATTATTTATTTGACCGGATTGAGTAGAATAATTCTCTTTTGCGTTTTTATCATTATTCTTTTTAATATTCCAGGTATTATTATTTGAAAAAATAGAATCAATTCGCATAAATATACACCGCCTTACTATAATTTTATCCTTTAGTATTATTTCGAATTAATTTAAAATTTACTGAAGAAGTATTTTTATATCACTTATTTTAATTTATAATTCTAAAATAAATAGGCTATTTAACTTCGCTATTAATTGTTGTCGTTTGACAAGAACCGTCTGCTTTTAGCGTAGTAACGCCAGAAACGCCATCTGGAGTAGTCCACTTTAGGCTTAGTGTAGGTGTAATCCAAGTGGTCACTTTAGCATTACAACGAGTTTCCCATCTTTGTTTAGCAATTTGACCAACTGCACCAGATACGGGATTACCTGAGTAGACATACCAGCCATTTCCATCTGCTTTAAATAATGCTACCTTAAGTCCTGTAGCTGGATAATGAGCGCTCCAATACTCAGTCATAGCTGCTACTGTTGCACCGTCAGGAATACTTGCATTAGAACTTAAATCCCAATATCCTGGTTGTCCCCATAAATTAGCTTGTCCAGCTATTACTATATTCGGGCTTGAGGCTCCTGCGTCGTACCAAGGTGAAGTTAAAGCAAAAATAGGGCATGCAATTACTAAGAGCATTGCGATTGTTAACGTAAACAACCGAAATTTTTTCATTGAAAAACCTCCACAATTCTAAGATATAAAAATACTTCCCTAATTTATTATCGTATTTTATTTGAAAAAATTTACATATTTGTTTAATAAAGTATTATTGTTACCCAGATTTTGATCTTAACTCTCTTTGAAAGAATAATGCTTTCCTTTTGTGAAAAGATATGAGTATTGCCACACATGCGGTTCCAACGTTTTTCGAAGTAAATTTCAAACGGCTTTCTGACCGTTTTTTTTATTTTGAGCAGAGAATTGCAAAAAAGAAGGCCATTAAGCCTTCATTGCTGCCACCAATTTCTTTGTTTTGAACAAAGACAAGACGAGTGTGACAAACTCATATTAACGGCATGTCCCAAAATCGACATCAAGGGTCTGTTGACAAACCTGGCTTAAAATGAAATATATATACTTAGTAAACGGGCCTTAATCGGATATTTCTCTTTAAAACAACATCTAGAATATAAAGAAGATATGGGACAGCCGGCAAGAGCGGT
>VMEE01000092.1 GCA_009910795.1 Dehalobacter sp. CP
CCACTCCCCCTTATGAGCGGCACAAAAACTGAACGGACATTGGCAACCGGCAGACCTCGACAGTAGGCCGGCAGCTGGCGTGCGTCTGGAAGGGATGGTGAGGACATGCTGCAGATCCTCAAGAGCGAAAACGATCTTCTCCGGGAACTGAACGCGGAGTCCTACGAGAAGGGTGCCTGGATCAACCTCATGGATCCGAGTTCGGAGGAGTTGAACATCGTCAGGAGGCTGGTCGACCTGCCTCTCGACGTCCTGACGGCAGCCCTGGACGAAGAGGAAAGCGCCCGCATGGAGATCGAGAACGAGTACATCCTCGTTCTCATCGACGTTCCCCGGAAGAGGGACAACGACCGGTACGAGACCCTGCCTCTCGGCATCATACTCGTGCCGGATGCCATCGTCACGGTCTGCCTGGAGGAGACCGACGTCCTGACGTGCTTCAACCGGATGACGGCCCGCCTCTTCGACACCGGCAAGCGAACGCGCTTCCTGTTCAACATGCTCTACCGATCGGCGACGTTCTTCCTCCGCTACCTGAGGCAGATCAACATCCGCACGGACGAAATCGAGCGGCACCTGCGGCAGTCCATGAAGAACGAGGAACTCTTCCAGCTGCTGGAGATGGAAAAGAGCTTGACCTACTTCACGGCGTCCCTCCGGACGAACCACATGGTCGTCGACAAGCTCCTCAGGCTCCGGAACAACGCGAAGCTCGAGCACCTCATCAAGATCTACGAGGAAGACGAGGACCTCCTCGAGGACGCTCAGGTCGAATACCGGCAGGCCATCGAGATGGTCCAGATGTACAGCCAGATTCTCTCGGGCATGATGGACGCCTTTGCCTCCATCATCTCCAACAACCTGAACATGGTCATGAAATTCCTGACCTCCATGACGATTATCCTGGCCATTCCCACCATGTTCGCCAGCTTCTGGGGCATGAACGTCGGGGTTCCCTGGCTCGGGAAGGCCGGGGGCTTCTGGGCCGTCGGGGCGATCTCCGCCCTGGCCGCGGGATTCTCCGCCTTCGCCCTCTGGCGCCGCAACATGCTCTGATTCGGGACAGGTACAAATTCATTGTTTTCACCATCACAAACGGGGCGCTCCTGGATCTGTTGATGCAGGGTGCCCCTCCCTTTTTGCCCGGTTTCGTCTATGATGCGGTGGGAATGTAACCAGGAAGGGAAGGATCCTCCATGTGGGAAAAGCCCCCGGCCTGGAAAATCGTGACGGCCTTCGCGGCAATTTACGTGATCTGGGGAACGACGTACCTTGCCATCGGCATGATGGTCAAGACGATTCCCCCGTACCTTGGGGCCGGGTCGCGTTTCCTGATCGCCGGCCTCCTCCTCTATGCCTTTCTCAGACTCAGGGGTACCCCGCGCCCCACGCTGCGCCAATGGGGATGGGCGGCCCTGGCGGGCCTTCTCCTCCTCGTCGGTGGGAATGGCAGCATCGTCTGGGCCCAGAAGACGGTCCCGTCCGGAATCGCCTCGATCATCGTCGCCACCGAACCCCTCTGGATTGTCGTCGTGAGCTGGCTTCTGTTCAAGGGAGGCCGCCCGACTCTCCTGGAAGGCGCCGGTATCCTGGGAGGCTTTGCCGGGATGGCCTTCCTGGTCGGTCCCTCCCTTTTTGCCCGTGGAGCCGGCATCGACCCCTTCGGGGCCGCGCTCCTGGTCTTCGCCACGATCTCCTGGGCATTCGGCTCCATGGTGAGCCGCCATGCCGACCTCCCGGAGAGCGCCTCCCTTGCCATGGGAATGGAGATGACCGTCGCGGGGATCGCCATGCTCCTCCTGGCCTTTCCGAAGGGGGACTGGGCGCAGTTTTCCCTTTCCGCCGTGTCGCGCACTTCTTTCCTGGGTTGGCTCTACCTCATCGTCTTCGGCTCCTGGGTCGGGTTCGTCGCGTTCTTCTTCCTCATGCGCCACTGCCGCCCGAGCCGGGCGGCGACCTATGCCTACGTCAACCCCGTCATTGCCGTTTTCCTGGGAGTGCTGGTCGCAGGTGAAGCCCTGTCGGGCCGTATCCTTGTTTCGGCGGCCGTCATCCTTGCCTCCGTGGCGATCGTGGTTACCTTCAGCCCCAAGAACTAGTCGTGCCACGGTGCTAAAATGAATTTAAGCCATTCGGGGAGCTGATGCCGTGGAAAGGCAGGCAGGAGGTTCGGGGTCCTTCTTATCTCCAAACCGTCTCGAAGCATTGACCGACGGAGTTTTTGCCATCGCCATGACCCTGATGGTCCTAAGCCTGGATTTGCCCCGCCTGCCCGGGAAAACCACGGAGGCGGAGCTTCTCTCCGCCCTCAGGGGCCTGCTCCTTCCCCTCTTCAAGTACGCCATCAGCTTCCTGCTGCTGGGAACCTTCTGGGTCATCCACATCCGGCAAGCCCATCACGTTCGGCGCGTGGACGTCGTCTACCTCTGGCTCGGCATGGGGGCCCTTCTCCTCATCACCCTCGTTCCCTTTTCGACCTCCCTCGTGGGGGACTACCCGGACATGGGCCCTGCCGAATATTTCTTCCACCTGAACATCCTGGGGATCAGCACTCTCTATGCCGCCCAGTGGGCCCATGCGACCCGGCACCATAGGCTCGTGGAACCCGACCTCCAGCCCGGGATGATCGAAAAGGAGCGTAGGCTGGGCCTCCTCATCCCGGCCTTCGCCATCATGGGACTCATGCTTGCCGCGGAGGGACCCTTCGAAAGCAACCTCCTCTACGCCGCCGTACCCCCACTTGCGGCCCTGCTGCGCCGCTTTTCCTAGGGAGGGTGTCGGCGCTTGACCGACCCGACGGCCTCGCAGGGTACCCGGGAAAGAATCCTCCTCTTCGTCAAGGCGCCAAGGGCCGGGAGCGTGAAGACCCGGCTTGTCCCGGTCCTGGGGCCGTCCGGTGCGGAAACCCTCTACCGGGCGTTTGGCCTCGATTTTCTCGAAACCCTTCATCAAGCGGGTCGCCCCGTGACCGCCTGCTTTCACCCCCCGGAGGAAATCGACGCCGTGCGGAAATGGCTCGGAACGGGCCTTTCCTATGCACCCCAGGAGGGGGAAGACCTTGGCCGGAGGATGGACCGCGCGTTCAGGGCGGCCTTCGATGCCGGGGAAGACCCGGTCCTGGCCGTCGGAGGAGACACGCCCGACCTGCCTGCAACCCTCCTGGAGGAAGCCTTCCGGGTGCTGGGCGAAAGCGATGCCGTGATCGTTCCCGCCACGGACGGGGGCTACGCCTCCATCGGGTTCACCCGGCAGGGCTACTGCCCTGAAGCTTTTAGCGGGATTGACTGGGGGTCGCCGTCGGTTCTCGATCAAACCCTGGCAATCCTTGCCGCCCGGGGGACCCGGGTTGGGCGCCTCGATCCCTGGCCGGATGTCGACACGCACGCGGACCTGGAGGCCCTCCGGGCCCGCCTCGTGCAATCGGGGGCCTGTCCGGCGGTAAGGGCCCTCCTGGGGAAGGAGGAGACCGGATGAAGCATGCGGAAAAGGATCTCATCGTCATCGGGGCGGGAGCCGGGGGACTGACTGCAGCAAGATTCGCCCGGGGCCTTGGCAAAGACGTCCTCCTCGTGGAAAAATCCCGAATAGGCGGCGAGTGCACGTGGACCGGGTGCGTGCCCAGCAAGGCGCTCCTGGCCGCTGCAAAGGCCGCCCACGCGGCCCGCACCGCTTCGAAATGGGGGCTTTCCGTGCCCGAAGGCCCGGTGGGGACCGAGGGCGTCATGGCATCTGTGCGTTCCGTCGTGGCCGAGGTCTACGCGGGGGAAACCCCCGAGGTTCTCGAAAAGGAGGGCATCCGGGTTTTCATCGGGAACGCCCGATTTTCAGACCCCCGCACCGTTGAGCTGGACGGCCTGAAGACAACGGCCAGGCGGTTTTTGGTCTGCACGGGATCCTCCCCCGTTGTCCCGGCCATTCCCGGCATCGGCACCATCCGGCCGCTGACCAACGAGAGCGTCTTCGACCTCGCGGAGGTCCCGCGCTCCATGGCCGTCCTGGGGGCAGGACCCATCGGCATCGAGCTCGCCTCGGCCTTCAACCGCCTTGGGTGCCGCGTGACCGTCCTCATCCGGCGGACCGGCATCCTCCCGAAGGAGGACCCCGAGCTTTCCTCCCGGCTCCAGGAAATGCTGGGCGCAGAAGGGGTCGTCTTCCTGGAGGAGACGGTCCCGTCCCGCGTCGAGCGGACGGAGGGAGGCGTACGCCTCTGGCTCAGGAAGGGCGGTCCCGAGGAACCGCTTGAAGCGGAGCACCTCCTCGTGGCGGCGGGCCGCCGGCCCAACGTCGAAGGGCTGAACCTGGAGGCTGCGGGGGTCCGGGTCGAGGAAAAGGGAATCAGGACGGACCGGAACCTACGGACGACCGCGGAGAGTATCTACGCCTGCGGCGACGTCACCGGCCGAACCCCTTTCTCCCACATGGCCGAGCGGGGGGCCATCACCGCGGTTCGCAACGCCTTTTTTCCCTTCCCGAAAGCTTTCGACGAGGAAAACGCGCTCTGGTCCACCTTCACGGATCCCGAGCTGGCCCGCGGAGGCCTGACGGAAGAGGAGGCCAGGAGTCGCTTCGGGGAGAAGATCCGGGTCTACCGGGTCGAAATCGGTTCGCTCGACAGGGGCCGTGCCGAAAAAGCGGCGGGGCTCGCCAAGTTTGTCCTGGATCCTTCCGGCCGCCTTGCGGGGGTCTCCATCCTGGCTCCCGGGGCGGGAGAACTCCTCCACGAGGGGATGGCCGCACGAGTGCTGGGGATTCCCTTCCACAGGCTGGACGAGGTGATCCATGCCTACCCGACCTTCTCCGAGGCAACCAAGCGGGCAGCCAGGCTTGCCCGGGTCGACCGCCTATCGGCCAGCCCGGTCGTCCGTCTCCTGCGATCCCTGTCCGGAAACGGGCCGAAAGAGGCCTGACCCGATGTCCCGGGGACGAAGGCTCCTTTTCCTGCTGGGCATCCTGGCGGCCGTGGCGGCGGCGGCCCGCCTGCTGGGGCTCGACGACTGGCTTTCCCTGGAGAACCTGCGCATCCAGGCGCGGCCCGCGGCCCAGTGGGTCGAGGCTCACCCTGTCCTGGGTCCTCTCGTCTACATCGGCCTCTATGTCGGGGCCGTCGCGTTCAGCCTTCCCGGAGCTAGTGTCCTGAGCCTGGCCGGGGGAGCCCTCTTCGGTTTTTGGGCCGGGCTTGCCTTCATCGAAATCGGGGCCGTCACAGGGGCTTCCGCTCTCTTCCTGCTCGTGGACCGGGTCGGGGCCTTCCGTCTTCCCCGCGAAAAACCGGGCCTCATGGAACCGGTCTGCTCGGCCGTTCGGAACCAGGGCGCAGGTGCCCTGCTCTTCATGAGGCTCGTCCCGGTGTTTCCCTTCTTTCTCGTCAACCTGGCGGCTCCCGCCTGCGCCGTCTCCTTCCGGACCTTTTTCTGGACGACGGCCCTCGGCATCCTCCCCGGAAGCGCCGCCTACGCCTTCGCGGGAACGCAGCTGGCGGCCCTGGAAAGCCTGGAGGACGTATTCTCTCCCCCCTTCCTGGCGGCCCTTTTCCTGCTCGGGGCCATGAGCCTGGCCCCTGCGGCCTGGAAGCGGCTGAAGAAGTGATGGATTTCTCCGTCATCGTTCCGGTCTACCGTGAGGAAGACCGCATCAACGGCCTGGCCGGCCACGTGCTGGAGCTGGCACGCCGGGACAGCGCCGCCGTGGAAATCGTCGTTGCCGACGGGGGACCGGGATCGACCACCCTGGCCGCTATCCGGGTCCCCGGCGTCATCCCGGTCAAGTCCGGCCCCGGCAGGGGCGTCCAGATGAACGCCGGTGCGGCGGCCTCCTCCGGCCGGATCCTGCTTTTCCTCCATGCGGACACGGTTTTGCCGGAGAAAGCCTTTTCGCTGGCAGAAAGCCTTCTTGAGGACGGACACCTGGCCGGGGGGGCCTTCGACCTGGCCCTGGACGACCCGGCCCCGGTCTTCCGCCTCATCGGCCGGGTAGCGAGCCTGCGTTCCCGGCTGGCCCGGATTCCCTACGGCGACCAGGCGATCTTCGTCATGGCCGACCTTTTCAGGTCGCTGGGCGGCTACCGGGAATTCCCGCTCTTCGAGGACGTCGATTTAATGTGGCGCCTCAAGCGAGGGAATTTCGCAATCGGCTTCGTCGACAGGCCCGTCGTCACATCCGCCCGGCGCTGGAAAAAGGAAGGCGTCGTCCGGGCCAC
>VMEE01000093.1 GCA_009910795.1 Dehalobacter sp. CP
AGGAAGTCTTGAAAGAGCAAACCCAAAACATAAAAGAATATAAGAAGGCCAATAAGGGCCAAGCCGTGAGCGACCAGGAAGATAGCCTGGAAGCAGGGGACGAACAGGATGCAACGGCTGTAGATAATCAGGATGTAACGGATACTGGCGATCAGACTGCCACAGTCGATGGCCAGTCTACTTCGGATGAAACAACAGTGGATGGCACAAGTGATGAAAGTGGTGGAACCGTCGATGCTCAAAGTATTCAGAACACAGTCACGAATACCCCTCCAAATAACGGACATAACGGTAAAGGGCAAGGAAAAAGATAGGACTTTATATTTTCAATAACTGAGAATCATTCAAATTGCATAAAATGCAATGCCTCCCAAAAAGAAAAACAGACAGCTATCAGGCAGATAAAGTGCCAGGGCTGTCTGTTTTTGTGGTCTTCATCTGTTTAGGCCGGTACTGCCCGCTTACGCTTGCGGAGGATCATAAAGGTCATTGGTCGTAGTTTCGATGACCTTTATATCCTTTACCCCTGTAAGGGCACCGTTTGCCGTGAGGAATATCCCGCCTGCTATAAGCGCGTTCATAACGTCCATGGCTTCAGCCAGCTGAATATCCTCTCGCGGTTGGGGAACTGTTAGGGAAAACGTGTTCTCTCCGGTGGTCGCGAAAGTTAATCTTGCTGTTCGGTTGGTGGTCACAGCCAATTGAATCACCTCCTTGACGCCTGAAATTGCCCTCCGCTTTACGCTTCGTTTGTCAATTCATCCGTTCTTCTGAAGTAAACGTCAAGCAGCGTATATTCCGACAGACTGAAGATGGCGTGAGCCGCCTCATAGACAGCTTGATTCGAAGCATTGTAAACAATATTGTTAAGGGTTCGCTGTTTGGTTATCGGAGCATCGGAGGTGCTGACTCCGGTCTGATAAACCAATACCAGAGCGGCGCCGGATGGTGCTGAAACAACGGCCATTCCAATCATCTCCTTTCTCTTTTATTGGACAGCTTACTTGCTGTCTTGTATATACTATGCTTGGCTTGTCCAAAGGTTCCCAAAAAAAATCAGGAACGAACTCTAAGCGGTTTCTTGGGGGGCGGCCACTCTTTAATCGTCTCTGCCATGTATTCAATCAGTCGATTGGCCTCTTTTCTTTTTTCTTCTTTCAGGTTCGGATCGATATGGGCCAGATTGGTGAGCGCTGTCGTCAGATCGAAGAAGGTATCGGCGATTGTTTTGCAGCAAGCGTTGCATTTTTCTACATACTTGATGTGAGCGTCCGGGTCATGTTCGGTTTTAAGGTTGTGGGTAAAAGGGGCTGTTATTGCAGAGGGGGCATCACCGGCAGAGGAGGCATTGTTGGCAGATTGCGCTTCTGCATTGATATTTTCCGGATTCGTTGGCCTTGTTGCAGCCTTAGCGTGCTCCTTTTTTAATTCGGAGATGGTGCTGTCGATCGTCTCCAGCCCTTTTTTAAGTAGCTGATTCTCCTGAAGCACCTGCTCCTTCGCCTGATTGGCCTGATCTCTGTCCTTCAGAGCCTGCTGAAGCTCCTGTTTCGTCATACTGCCGACGTCATTGTGCGTGATGAATTCCTCCCGTTCCTCTGCCGGGAAACCCAGTAAGAGGAGGGCCTGGGTATAAGTCAAATGGGACACTGGTGTCCCATTTGAGCTGTCGGATACTTCAGGGAAGTTAGGCCCGTACTCTTCGTAGAGCTTTATCAGCCTGGAGGCAGTTCGGCGAGAATAGTTCACGGACTCTTCCAGCCACTTAATCCATTCCCCGTGTTTGACCAGATCTTTGGCTTCCAGCAATCGACGGCCGATTTCAATGGCGCCGGCAAGCAGGATTTTTTTGGTTTGGCAGGTTATCATATTTATCTCAGCCGCTATGACAAGCGGTGTGCGTTCGGTGATCGGATTATCCATGCCGCCCGCCCTTTCATTATGAGTCTAATTACAGCATATGCAGATGGGTTTCGGATGGTGAGGGCTTGGTTTTGTGACGTAACAGACAGAAGTAATAGCAATGGCAAAAGATAGCTAAAGATAGCAGGAATAGCTATAGACAATAAACGCAGCGCAATAATAAATAAATCCCACGGGTTTTGAATCCGTGAGATTTTTAATATCAAAATGATTTGTTATTGAGACTTTGTTTTATACGGGCCTTCTCTGCAGGGATCTGATGGAAATTTCATGTTCGCCAAGTACCTGGATAATCGATTTTTGGTCATCTGAGATCTTGTCTAATTTATGATTGGTCTCTGTCCGAAATTCCATCAGTCCGGCTGTTTGCTCAACAACAACATCCAGTTTATGTTCAACCTTACAGAGTCGTTGATCCATGGAATCCAGTCGTTGGTCGATATCGTCGAATCGTTGGTCGATACCGTCGAACCGTTGGTCGACACCATCGAATTGTTGGTCGATACCATCGAATTGTTGGTCGATACCATCGAATCGTTGATTAATACCATCAAATCGTTGAGAAATGTCTTTCTTCATTTCTCTGATTTCACGAAGCACGATAGTCTGAAACTCATCATTGGACATAGCGGCTTCCCTCCAAAACAAAATGGATCCTTTAATAGATATTATGCAATATAAAAAAGAAAAAAACAACCATAAAATTCCAAAAATTTACAAAATAATGTTGCCATTTATGGGAAGAAAATATTTGGTAATATCTAACTTGAACCCATTGACCCAAGGCACAAAGGAAGATAAGATAAGAGAGGTGACGTGCCGACTGACCAGTCGGTCGCGACGGCCACGGCCGCAACCACGACATTCATGAATATGTCCCAAAAAGAATAGACTTAGAAAGATATTGATTTACGGGGGAGTAGAAAAATGAAATTCAAAATGAAACGGTCTGAGCAGGGTGGCAGCCCGGACTTGAAAAAACCGATTGGGAAGAAGAAAATGATCATTACCGTGATTGCAATCCTGCTTGTCCTTCTGGTCGGGGTAAGAATCTACGGTGCGATACAATCTGCTGCTGAAAAGAAGGCGGCAGAACAAAACAGACAGAATTATGTCCCGGTGGAAGCGTTGACCTTACATAAACAGAGCATCTCTTCTGCGATTACCTTAAGCGGCAAAGTTGAAGCGGATAAAGAAGCTTCCGTGGTCGTCGGCACCCCGGCCAAAGTGGCGGCGGTCTATACCAAAGTTGGGGACCGGGTCAGCAAGGGCCAGGTACTTTTCAGCCTTGATAAAACCGATCTGATGTCCAGCTATAACCAGGCTTCAGCGGCCTATCAGCTGGCGCAGGCCGGCTATGAAACCAATATGGCCAATTATGAAAACAGTAAAAAGAATTATGAGAATATGAAACAGCTGTATGAAATCGGCGCGGTCAGCAAGTCGGAGCTTGATCAGGCTGCCGTGGCGGCTTCGGATGCGGTTCTGGAAACGTATAAAGGCCAGCTGGCTCAGGCCAAGGCTGCTTATGACGCGGCGCAGAAAGCCCTGAATGATATGGATGTCAAGGCGCCGATCGACGGTGTCCTTACAGCGCTCGATGTGAAAATTGGGTCGATGGTGATGAGCGCCGTTTCTCCGGCCAGGGTGGTGGATTTGAATAAAGTGTTTGTTACAGTAAGCCTCAGCGAGCAGGAGATCAACAGCGTGCACAGCGGCCAGTCGGTTCAGATTGAAGTGCCTGCGGCTTCAGTGAAAGTCAAAGGGGTTATTGACAGTGTAAGTATTGCAGCCAATGCCCAGGGCAAATACGCGCTCAGAACCTATATCGATAATAAAGACGGAATCATCAAACCCGGCATGTTTGCCAATGTGACCTTAAACATTGCCGGCAAAGATAATGTCTTGGCTGTGCCGACCGATGCGGTGATTTTTCACGGCGGAAAAGACGTCGTGTATGTTGCCAAAGATAATGCTGCAGCCGAGATGGAAGTAACGACAGGACTTGAGAGCGGCACCGAGACGGAGATCGTCGGCGGACTGACGGAAGGGGACATCGTCATTATCAAAGGGCAGAACTTTGTGCAGGATGGTACGGAAATCAAAGTCGTAACTGTTGACGGCAAGCAGGTTGCTCAGGAAACGACGGATACGGCAGCTTCGGCGCAAACAGGGGGAGGCGTTCAGAAGTGAAAATATCTGAAACGTCGGTAAAACGCCCTGTTACAGTCCTGATGCTTGTTTTTATTATCATCATTCTCGGATTTGTGTCCTTCACGCGTATTCCGCTGGACTTGATGCCCGAAATGGAATTGCCTTATGCAATCGTGAGTACATCCTACAATGGAGCAGGCCCTCAGGAGATTGAAAACCTGGTCACGCAGCCAATCGAAAAGGCTGTTTCCACAGCCCAGAATGTCAAAAATATCAGCTCCATCACTTCGGAAGGCAGTTCGCTTGTTATTCTGGAGTTTAATTATGGAGTCGATATGGATCAGGTTGCCCTCGACCTCAGAGAAAAAATTGACCTGATTAAAGATTACTTCCCCGACGGCGTCAGCAGCCCGATGGTCTTGAAACTCAATATGAATTCAACCCCGGTCTTGACGCTTTCTATTTCGTCATCGACGATGAGTCTCTCCGAACTGCAAACCCTGTCGGAAGATACGATCCAACCGAGACTGGAAAGAGCGGAAGGGGTTGCTTCCGTGTCCGTGACCGGCGGAACCAAGGATATTATTGAAATCCGGACAAAAAGTGAGAAATTAGCCGGTTATGGCATTAGCCTCGCTTACCTTCAGGGAATCCTGGCTTCGGAGAATGTCAACCTGCCCGGAGGTACAGTCAAGAAAGGGACCCAGGAGCTGACTGTCAAAACGACCGGGGAATTCATGTCGGTAGCTGAGATCGAGCAGCTGCTTATTCCGCTGCCTACCGGCGGAAATGTTCAGCTGAAAGATTTAGCCGATATCGAATTAAAGCCGGATCAGCAGACAACCATTTCCAAAGCGAACGGCAATCCCGGTGTCAATATTTCGATCCAAAAACGTTCCGACGCCAATACAGTCCAAGTTGCGGAAGCAGCCTATGTAGAGATCGACAAAATCCAGGATGAACTAAAAGACGTCAAGATTACGGTGGTCATGGATAATGCAGCCTATATCAAGGCTTCATTGTATTCGGTCGCGGAGCATGGGGTTATCGGCGCTCTCCTGGCGGTACTGGTCCTGTACATTTTCCTGCGAAATATCCGTTCTACCCTGATTATTGCTTCAGCTATCCCGATTTCCATTATTGCGACGTTTTGTCTGTTATATTTTACCGGCATTACGCTGAATCTGATGACGCTGGGCGGATTAATGCTTGGTATTGGCCGTCTGGTTGACGATTCGGTCGTGGTGCTCGAAAATATCTACCGCTTCCGACAGAACGGCTATTCCAGGGTCGAAGCGGCAGTGAAAGGATCTTCGGAAGTAATCATCGCTGTCATGGCTTCCACGCTGACGACGGTCGCAGTCTTTTTGCCGATCGTCTTTGTCCAGGGATTAACCTCCACACTATTCCGGCAGTTTGCCTTGACGATCGCGTTTTCGCTCGGAGCATCGCTGGTCGTTTCGATGACGGTTGTCCCGATGCTCGCTTCCAAGCTGCTGAAAGTAGAGCGGAAGAATCAGACTGCTGGTTTTGCTGATGCTGGTAAGACAGGGGAAACGGATAAAGCATATACACAGACCGAAACGGCTGAAGCATCCGAAACATCCGAAACATCCGAAACAGTGAAAGTAGCCATAACGGATGCAGCGGAAGATGAAGAAAATGGCAGGGGGTTCTTCCGTACTCCTGCGTTCCTGGCGAAAGCCCACGATAAATTTGACCAGGGCTATGAAGCGCTGCTCCAGGGGTATAAAAAACTGCTCAGATGGGCCCTGGGCCACCGGAAACGCGTTTTTATCGTTACAACCATTGTCTTTGTCGTTTCCATTGCCTCTGTTGCCGCTGTTGGGACAGAATTCTTCCCGACGACGGATGAAGGCATGCTCTCGATCAGCGTTACGCTTCCTGACGGGGCAAAGGTCGGCGATACCTCGGCGGTCATGCGTGAAATTGAAACGAAGATAGAAGATATTCCCGAGATCGATACCATCTTCCTGGATGCCGGATCATCCGGAACCATGAGCCTGACAGGCGCACAAGGCAACGTTGGTACCTTTACTGTGAAGCTGCTTCCTTTAACGGATCGGAAACGCGGCGTTGTGGAGATCTCCGATGAAATCCGGGACCGGATTAAGGACGTACCCGGGGCCAAAACCAGTGTCGCAGCAACCCAGTCCGTGATGAGTGCCGGTGATCCGATCAGCATCACCATCAAAGGTGAAAATCTGGATCAGCTGAAGAAGATCGGAGACGATTTTGTCACCGTGATTAAAAAAGTCCCGGGAACCCGGGAAGTTAAATCCAGCTATGAAGACGGAATACCGGAAGTTGAAATCAACGTGGACCGTAAGGCGGCCAGCCAGTATGGTCTGAGTGCCGGAACAATCGCCTCTGCGGTAAAAGCATCGATCAGCGGGGCAACCGCGACACAGTTTAAATACAATGGGACCGAAATCGATGTAAAGATCAAAGGGGACGAAACGTTTAATCGGAATCTCCAAGCCCTTGAGCAAATCCCGATTACCACGAGCCTCGGCTATACCGTTACGTTGGGCGAAGTGGCGGATGTTTCCGTCAGCCGCGGTCCTGTCAGCATCAGCAGGGACAACCAGGCGAGGACCCTGACGGTCTCCGGTCAGATCAGCGGCAGGGACGTCGGCAGTGTCTCCAAAGATATTCAGACGGCGCTGGCAGATTACCGGATGCCGAATAATTATACCTATGAAATGGGCGGACAGCAGCAGGAAATGGTCGA
The DNA here is from genome assembly GCA_009910795.1 of Dehalobacter sp. CP. The sequence continues at coordinate 6,833 of VMEE01000093.1, forward strand.
TGCATTCAGTGACCTATTCCTTGCGCTCGGACTTGCCGTGATTCTGGTCTATATGGTCATGGCTTCCCAATTTGAGTCGCTGGTTTATCCGTTTGTCATCATGTTTTCCATCCCGCTTGGATTTGCCGGAGCGTTCTTAGGATTATTCATCACCGGCAAACCGTTAAGCGTTATGGCGATTATCGGGGTGATCATGCTGGCCGGTATCGTTGTTTCCAATGCGATCGTTCTGGTCGACTATATCAATACACGACGAAGAACGTACAAGGAGGACGTGCATGAGGCAATCATCAATGCAGGACCGATCCGCTTGCGGCCGATCATCATGACGACGCTAACGACTGTTCTGGCCATGCTGCCGCTTTCACTCGGGATCGGGGAAGGCTCGGAGTTTCAGGCGCCGATGGCCATTGTCGTTATCACAGGTCTCCTATTTTCAACCCTGGTTACCCTGGTGCTGATTCCGGTCATGTATTCTTTCACGGATGATCTGTCCAACAAATTCAAACGCAAATTCAGAAAAGACAAAAAATCTAAACCGGTGATCGCAGTAAACACGGATCAGCATACCCTTTAACCTGTAATCAAGAGAAAAAGCTTTACTCAAAAAAGCTGTAATTAAAAGATGGAGAATTTGATTTTACAGGCATCGGATAAAGGGGGGAACAACGGTGACCAAGGAACGGAAAAAAACTGAAATCCTACGGGCAGCCAGCAAAGTATTTTATATCAAAGGCTTTGAAGGAACAAAAATGGACGATGTCGCCAAAGAAGCCGGGATCGGCAAAGGGACCGTCTATGAATATTTTGACAGCAAGCAACAGCTCTTTGAGGAGATGGCCGTTTATAACTGCGAAGAGCATGGACGCAATATTCAGGACATTTTGGAAAAAGGAGGCTCTTTCAAAGAAAAAATCAGAGTTCTGGCAAAATATCAGGCAGAGCTGGTCAAGGAGCATATGCCGATTGCCAGGATGATGTCCTGTTCCAAGATTATGGTCCGGGAAATGGGAGCGGTCTTTATCGAACAGAATATCCGGGTCGGAGAGATTATCAAAAAGCAAGTCGTGCAGGCCATAGACCAAGGGGAAGTCAGGGCTGATATTGATCCGGAATTTGCTTCGGCGGCAATCATGGGCACAATCATGCAGTTTTGCGGCAAAAAAGTGATATTTGCTGAGGCCATGCCTGAGGAAGCGGACTACGATAAAATCGTTCAGGTCCTGATATCGGGGATTGGAAACGAAGCCGGATAATAACAGAAGATAGTGAGCAGATCATAAAAAAATTAAAAAACAAAATTAAAAAAACAAGTACGTTTCCGATGAACTCAAGGCTCCGGGACGTACCTGCTTTTTATTAGGTAGAATGTTGACTCGAATATAGCTTCGTTATATCTTGAAATTCAGCTTGATGACGCCGACCTTGACAAGGGCTCTATAGAAAATACAGGCCAGCGGGAACAGGAATACGCCGAGGACCCCCATCACTTTGAAACCAACCCAGATACTGATCAGGGTCGTCAGAGCGCTTAAACCGATTCGTTCGCCCAGTATTTTGGGTTCAATCACTCTCCGTACGACAATGATAATGATATACAGAATGACCAGACCTGCGGCCAAGAACAGCCGATCCTGGAAAAGTGAGACAATAGCCCAGGGCATGAGCACGGATCCGGTACCGAGGATCGGCAGGATATCTACAATTACAATCAATAATGAAATGACTGCCACGTATTTTACATGGAGGATAGCGAGACCGGCGAAAGCAATAATATAGGTGATTGTGCTCAAAATGATCTGCGCTTTAAAAAACCCTAATGTAGCATTGCGCAAATCACTTAAGACGTAAGCGACTTTCAGCTTGGAGGAATCTTTGAAGAAGGAGTAGAAGAAACGGTGGATATTGCTTAACTGGAATGTGAACAGGAAAACGGATACCAGGTAGATAATCGACAGGAAGAACATGTTCGGTATCGCCGTGGAGATACTAAGTGTTGAGGAACCGATCGTGGATACCAGGTTGATGTTAGCCAGGTCATTGATCCATTTCATGATCATATCGTTTATTTCGGGAGGCAGCAATCCGATCGTTTCCTGGATACGCCCCGTAAGGTTCAAAAACCAAACCTGAATTGCCGGGCCGTTTGATTGAATAAAGTCAAGCAGGTCCAAAAACTGAACATAGAGCTTACTGATGATCAGGTAGAGGAAAATAAGAATACTGGTAAGAAAAAACAGGTAGGTCACAGACACCGAGAGTGTCTTGCTTTTAAATCTAGTGACCTTGCTCAACCATGCTGCGGCAGGCTCCAGAAAAAGGGCCGTGAAGTAAGCAAGGACAAATGGCATAAAATGCGGAAGAATCTTATAAAGGCCATATGGAATGACGAGGGTTGCAACAATGATTAATACGGCGATAAATACTTTTTTGGAGTAATCAAGAAGATTTGACATTGTCCGAACCTTTCTTATCAGCGATGATCAGAAAAATATGTTTTTAAAATAGTCCTGTTTAGATAATATTATCGGAAAAGCCTTGAATATGCAATCAAAGTCTGGGAAGTACATGACAAATAATCTTGAAACGGAAAGGGGAATGCCCGTTTCCGTCGAATTACTGCTAAGATAAAAACTTAAACAAAACTTAAACAAAACTTAAACAAAACTTAAACGAAGCTTGAACATGTAAGATCATTGAATTTAGGCCGGACCTGCAAATCATACAGGAGGAAATAAGAACGTGAAACTTGGCAAAAGTCTAAGATTTTTGATGACAGTGCTTCTGATATTCTGTCTGGGGTTGGGACTTCCGCTGCAGGCTTATGGCGCGGAAAACGATACCCTGGATGAAGTCAGAACAATCTTGCAGGAGCAATATGTCGATGTTGTTCCGGATGAGGTACTGAACGCGCCGACGGTCGAAAAAATGCTTCAGAGGTTGGGTGATAAATACACCGAGTATATGACCGCGGCCGAATATGATGAGATGATCAGTTCACTGAATATGTCCTTTTCCGGAATCGGGATAGAACTGGAAATGGTACAGCAGGGGGTCAAGGTTACCCGGGTCATTACTGGTTATGGGGCTGATAAGGCAGGAATCAAACAAGGGGACATTATCCTGGAAGCAGATGGCTATTCCCTGGCGGGAAAGACCTCGGAATATTGCGCCGGCAAACTTCGGGGGCCGGAGGGAACCAAGGTTCGGGTAAAAGTCAAAAGAAACGCTCAAATCCTGAGCTTCACTGTCGTACGGATGAAGATCGCGATGCCGCTAGCTGAAGGCCGGGTGCTGGAAGGGCATATTGGCTATATCGCAGTTAATTCCTTTGGCGAGGATGTTGCATCGCAGTTCGGCAAGCAGGCCCTGGCCCTGCAGGAAAAAGGTGTAGACTGCTGGATTATTGACCTGCGTAATAACTCCGGAGGGTATACAAAAGCAGCAATGGAGCTGTTGGGTTATTTTATTGGGGATAAAAGCGCGTATATTATGAAAGCAAGGGGAAACCTGGGTATTGTCGATACAGCCGTCAAGCAGGCTTTCACGTTGGAAGGGCCGATTGTCTTGCTGATCAACGGGTACACGGCAAGCGCTTCTGAGATTACATCGGCCGCGCTGAAGGACTATGGCAAGGTGACCGTCATCGGGGAAACGACCTACGGTTCAGGCCGGGTTAAGGCTTTGATCCCATTAAGCAACGGAGACTATTTGAAAATGTCCGTTTACAGGTTTTTCTCTCCGTACTATAACCCGATTGATGAGATCGGAATCAAGCCTCATCTGGATTTGACCGGTGTTAATGAGCTGAGTACGGCTGTTTTGATGCTTAAACACTATAAGGCTGATGAGAAAGTGAATGGCATAGGAGACAACTCAGCAGATAACGCAGGAGATAAATCACAAGATAAATCAGAGTATATCCAGCTGGAGGCGGGCCCTTATCTTTATCCGCTTTCGGTAAAAGAGCTTCGTCAAACCGAAAATTGGGTACTTGGCAAGAAAATCTTGGATTCCGCTTATGTAACCACAACACTTAAACTCGGAGGCCCCAACGGTTGGGAGCCATTTCCCGAAGAGGTTCTCCAGGACCGCTGGCAGATCTACTACCCGCGATATGAAAAGGCCGGAGATCTTAAGAATATCCCACTCGGTAAGGTGTTCAACGTGAGCTTTAACCGGGAAATGGATTGGAATTCCGTAACGGCAGACAGTATTGAACTGATCAATACTGCTACAGGAGAAAGAGTCAAGTGCGCATACACGTTTGTCGATCAGCAGCGTATGACGGTGAAACCGGCAACGAAACTTCAGGCCGATACCGGGTATTGGCTGGTGATACATCCTACAATCAAGGATGCTAAGGGCCAGGTAATTACCGGGGGTGTAGCGTCAGCCACAACGGTGAAATAACTTTTCTTTGTGATTCTTATAACAAATGACGTATAAAAATCACCTTTTATGGGAAAGAATAGAAATAGATTAATCCCAAGAGGTGATTTTTTTTGGAAGACCGACGATGCCGGAAAGGTTTGGCGGTGATGCTGACCACGGCGATTATCCTGACTGCTACTGCCCAGACCGTATATGCTGTACCTGAAAAATCAAGAGAATTGCTCTATTCCCGGGTATTGGAAATCCAACAGACTGTCCTTGAGAATGTCATGTCAGATGCCAGAGATATTATTCTGACGAAAGCAAATGAGAATCGTATATTTCGAATTCTTTTGGACAAATTTTCCGGACAGACGGAAAATCAGATTTCCTTCGTGATCGAACAGCTGCCTTTGAAAAATAAAGTGAGTACTGCAAACATAGAGCCAGATACGGTGATTGAGACGGCTAAACTGGCCGAATCGGCTGATTCAGCAAATTTGATTAATTCGGTGGATACACCCCAGAAGCCTGAACGGGTTACTTCGGATGTTTCCCGCAGCAGTCAAATTGTTTATGACCAGGAAGATGTGATACTTTTAGCAAAAATCATTTATGCAGAAGCCCGTGGAGAAAGCTTTGAAGGTCAGGTTGCCGTAGGGGCAGTGGTTCTAAACAGGGTGGAAAGCCCGAAATTCCCGGATACGATCCGGGAGGTCATTTACCAGCCGGGACAGTTTTCTGCAGTCCTTGACAGGCAGATTGAACTGACACCGGGAGATGAGGCCTATCAGGCTGCGCTGGAAGCGCTTGCGGGGCAGGATCCAAGCGAGGGTGCTCTCTTCTATTACAATCCGCAGACAGCAACCGACAGTTGGATCAAAACCCTAGATGTTGTAAAAAACATCGGAAACCATAATTTCTGTGTCTAACACAGGAAGAGATATGGTTAATAAGATAAATAAGGGTATATGGCTATAAAGCTATAAGACTTAGGGTCCTTTCCTCAAAGGAAGGCAGCTGAAGCAAATCAAAAGATTTGTCTGCAGCTGCCTTCTGTGTCAAGGAGGACATAACGGTCGAAAGCGGAACTGCGGCCCCCAGACTTGCTCTAACAAGATGAAAGAGTTAAGTAAGCTTCACGGTGTCACAGCTGCAGCCTGCTTTTCATATTATGACATAGCACAACACAGCGCAATTTGTAAACATATGAGGAGGTTAAAAGATGTTCGGACATAACAAAGGGTTAGGAATCTTTCCCCAGAGTATGGGGGGTATGCCCGGAGAATCGATGGGTATGACGCCGAGACAGCTCAATTTGGTCGCTTCCGAAGGCTTTAGCGGAAACGGAATGGCGACGATCGGGATGGATAACAATTTTTCGGTCATTGCGCACCTACCGCCCGCCCATACATTTAGTCCTTATGCTCCGGCAGTTTATGTGGCTTATCTGGTTGACGGCAAGGGAAAGAACGGATTTTATGCCGGAACGCTAAGACCGGCCGGCAATGGAATGTATCAGGCTAATTTCAGAAGTCCCGTGCCGCTCGTACATTATGACAAAGTTGTCATTTCACTGGAGAGCCCGCAGTCCATCATGCAGTCCCCGCAGGGTCCTATTGTCATGAAAGTCAAAGAAGGCTTTTTCCCAGGGCTGGGACCGGTTAAAAAAGCCGGCAGCAATATGTGGGGAAAGGTGAGAGGTTTTGTCGGCAGCAGGTTTGGCAGCAAAGATGAAATCAGCCAAAATCAACCTTCTTCCGGGCAAAATTCCGGGCAGACTCCTGCCCAGCCGCCAGTTCAGCAGTATCCTCAGCAGCCCCAACAGTCCCAGACTCCGCAATATTCACAGCAGCCTCAGAATCAGCAATATCCCAATTATTCGCAGAATCCTCAGTATCTTCGGAATTCACAGCAGCAGTATCCGCAGTATGCTGCTCAGCAACGTACTTATCCGCAGCGTTATCCGCGATGGGGAACGCAGATGCAGCCAAACAGGCAAAGGTATGACCGACCGTATATGCCGCAGGGCGGATATCAGCAGGGAGCGGTTTATGGACAGAACGCTGCTTCACAAGCTTCAGCTATGCAAAGTCCGATAATGCAAACTCCAGTGTCCCCGCCACCGGTTCAACCTCTGGAATTTCAGCCGGCCGCTGAGGTGACAGAACAACCTAAGAGCCAGACGATACAGCAAGTATCGGCTGACGAGATGAAGGAGTCATAACGGGCAGTAAAGTTCATCTTTTACGTAATCTTGGAACCAATATGGATAATCCGACAAAACGTTGATAAAACGCATCTGACTAACCGGATGCGTTTTATCACGAGCTCTCATTCGCTGAATCCGTTCCGTTAAAAATAGCCAGCAGGCCGTAGAGGATAAGGGAAACCAGCGGTATCAAGTATCCCGGAACATTATCGATAGATGTAAGCTTAAAAGCATATAAGGTTGAGGCACGGCTTTGCACAGGCGTAAAAGGAGCACTCAAAGAAATGTTAATGATCAATCCTTCTTTAGGAATCAGCGGGGTCCCAGTCATTTTAAGCTGGAGTGTTCTGTCTTCCCTTAAAGCGCTGATGTCCGGCAAAGCCTGACCGTATTCTCCCGGAAAGAATATTCGCGCCGAAACCGGAACAGCGGACCATTTATAGAATAGGGCCGTTGCAAGTTCCAGACCGACAATAATAAAATACCCATGCGGAATCATGATTTTGGTTAGCGGGATGATCAGAGTACCGACTGGACCGTTGTTACTTGGATGGAGTGCGTTGGAGAACAGGAGGGAGATATAAAAAGGGACCGCTGCCGCTATTATATTTTCTTCAATTGAAGACTTGGTAGAAACAGTATTTTGATAAATTTGACTGCTGTGATGGGATACGGTAGACATTTTTGGCATTGGCCCCCTTTAAATTATTCAGTATTGCCCTAGTTATTTTGTGTTTCAGCTAAATCTTTTCGCTCCGGCAGAGCTATGAGTTTCTACTGGTTTTCATTGTGATTACTGCCCGTTCCGGGAGCATTTCACAGGGAAGATGGGGGGAGACCGTCAAAAAGTAGTCTGAGATTCAGGGCAATCAATAATAATCAGCTAACTGAGCAGGATATTGATTTCCTATCCCTTTTAGAGCGAGAAAAGGTTAAGCGACCGAATAGGATGTTTACTTATTTGCCTTTAGGGTTTAGCCGGTTTAACAGCTCTGAAACATTGAGCCCTTCAGGGATTTGAAAGCCTTGCGGGATCGTCATGGCAGGGCCGTTTTTGTCGCCTCCGATCGTATCCAGAAGCTGCTGGGCAAGATTTTGGATTTCTTTGGGGAAAGGCAGCTGTTCGGCACTGGGCATACCGTAAATTGTGGTTGTGATCGTCAGGTTCACAGTTGCCATTATTTTCTCCAGATCCTGCTGGATGGAGAAGAAGCTTCGGATGGAAGGATATAGTTTGATCAGGCGCATTTTTAAGTCGATGAGCGCTAAGGTATCCTTTTCAGATACCACTTTACTGAACATTTGAGCGGTCAGGATTTGGCGTTCTTTATCCTGATATGCCGCAAAAGCTTTGGCAGCTTCAGGTTCGTTCTGGATTTTGGCTTCTGCTTCTTTCAGCCTTTGCACTTCCGGCGTTTGCAGAAGCGCTTCGCCGAGTTCCCGTGCTTTAACAATGTATTCCATAAGAATCAGGCACCTCCTTATGTATCAGGTTATGCAGTTCAAAATGCCGGAGTGCCTTAAAATGCTAAACAAACTGTAATCAACAGGAAACGGAGAACGAAAAAAGTTTTATTCAGGAAGGATTTAAGGGAAATATGTAGAAAAATATTGCGATGAGGAGGAATGTACATTGCGCACTTACCGTATGGAAATTAGGGTTATTCAGCTTTCCGTATTGATGGCTGTTATTGTATTGGTCTTCGGGTATGTAAATGTTTGGAACGGAGGAACACCGGAACAGTCCGCCAGCGGCAGCTCGACAGGCCAGAACAGCGGAGAAGGCACTAAAGCCGGTACAGAAAATGGAGCCGGCAATACCAATGGTGATACTGTTTTGAATGGCAGCGGCACGACTGTCAATACCAAAATAGTATGTCTTGGTGATTCATTTACATACGGTTATCCGGGTGAACCAAGTAATTCCTGGCCGAAGCATCTTGCGGATGTCCTGAAAGTGGAAGTGGTCAATGCCGGTCAGACCTATCAGAATGCATCCAGCCTGCTGGATCGCTTTGAAGAGGATGTAATTGCTGAGAAACCGGGCACAGTCATTATTTTTGCCGGCGTTGGAGATGCGATCCGCGGAACCCCATTGGAAGAATACCAAAACAATATCAAAGCCATGGTCGAAAAAGCCACGGCCAATCAAATCAGGCCTGTTCTGGTGCTGCCGGTTCCTTTCCCTGACACGGATGAGCTCTATAAACAATACAGGGAATGGGAAACAGCTTATGCACAGAAGCAAAAGATTACGACACTTGATTTTAAAGGAGTACTGTTTGGCGGCGGGGACGAGATCCTCAGAAAATATTCCGATGACGGGAGATATCCGAATAAGGACGGCTATCAGGCCATGGGCGATTATGCCGCCACAGTCCTGCAGTAATATTTAGCGTATTAATAAAAGTTTGAGACAGTCTTCGGGCTGTCTTTTTGACGTCCACGGATGGCGCTTCGCTTATACCATGGACGGCAAGAAACGGCAATATCAATGTGGTAAGAAGACGGAGATAAACCCAAAGAAAATAAATCCGCCCAGTCCTCCAACAAAGGCCCAGACCGGGTGGTCTTCCCGGGACAGCGGCCATAATTCGGCCAGAACCAGAAACACCATTGCCCCAGCGGCCAGGGCTACAAAAAAACAGAGCGAGGTATGGACGAGTTCCATGGCCACCCTGCCGAGCAAGGCGCCAAGCGGAGTAAATATTGCAATCAGGAGAGTCAGTGCCAGAATCTTCGGTTTTCTGATCCCGGCCATTACCAGAGGTGTAGCAGTGGCCATTCCTTCAGGCAGGTTATGCAGAGCAATGCCAAGAGCGATGAATGTACCCAATTGACCGGCGGATTCGTGACCCGCAGCAATGGCCATTCCTTCAGGTATATCATGAAGCGCTATGCCTGAGGCAATCAGGATGCCCATCCGTTTCAGACGGCTGTATCTATGATTGGGAAGCTGACGGTTTCTTGCTTTGAGCAGTCTGTCGGCAGACGACATCAGTATCATACCGGCCAAAATCCCGCCCAGGAGGGGTCCCGGCTGTTTGAAGGATGCAGCCAGCGGCAAAAGATCAAAGGCCACCACAGCAAACATGACGCCTCCTGCTGCGGACAGTAGAACGGCCAGAATCCAATCCGGAGGGTCTCCCAGAAAAAGCACAATCAGGCAGCCGGCTGTTGTGGCCAGTCCGGCAATTGTGCTGATGTACAACAAATACAGCGGAGATTGGAAGTCCAGGAGCATTTTTTCACCCGATTCCTTCGGCAGATTGTCAGCAAATTTGACAGGGTCTTATGAATCTTATTTTCAGACTTCAATAAATATTCGCACTACCTAAAAAACTTCTGAGACGCACTGAATAGAAAACTTCTTCATTGGAAATAATTTACATAGAAAGAAGTTTCTCGTATATAATTTTTAAATTTACAAGGTATTGGGAGAGGGAAATTAAATGTTAATATTTGTGAATAAAAGCATAATAAGGTTAATCGTCTGCCTGGTCTTGTGTTTTAGCTTCTTGGCGATCAATCCCTGCGGCCAGTCAGCAAACAGCGCGGAAACCGAAGCGTATGACAGTACAAGTCTCATTCGATTTCATGTTATCGCGAACTCGGACAGTGAACAGGATCAGCTGCTGAAATATGCAGTGAGGGATGAAGTTTTGAAGGCTGCTTCCCCGAACCTGGCTGAATCACAATCCCTGGCCGAATCCAGAGAAATCCTTCTGAGCATGGAAGGCCAGTTGCTGGAGATTTCCAGGAGCGTGGTCAAAGAGTGGGGAAAAGCTTATCCGGTGACCCTTGACTATGGTGTATTTGCTTTCCCGACAAAATCTTACGGCAATATTGTACTCCCGGCGGGAGACTACGAAGCGGTTGAGATCAAGATAGGAAATGCTGAAGGGGCTAATTGGTGGTGTGTTTTGTTCCCGCCTTTATGCTTTGTTAATGTCGAGGAATCCACATCACTTCCTGTTGACGGCAAGCCTGCTGTGCCACTGAATACAGCCAAACAAAAAAAGCCGACCTATCAGGGGAAAGAAATCGGCTTTTATCTGGAGCGTTTTTTCTAGTACTTTATTAACCCTATAATGATCATATTATGGCGAGCAATTTTTCCGCAATACAGCGCTGCCGTCAATATATGAAGATTAGGGTTAACATGGTACTATATTCCAAGGATCTCTTTGAGTCGGCGGGCCTGAGTGCGGCTGACTGGGACTTCGCTTTTGTCCCTGTCCTGCACAATCACAGTATACGTACCATTAAAGTAAGGGATGAGCTCCCTCATTTTTTTTATATTGACCAGGTAGCAGCGGTGGGTTCTGAAGAAAGTTTTTGGATCGAGTCTGGATTCCAAATCCCGCAGTGTATAACGGGTCAGGTAGAAGTCGGCTTCTGTTTTGACGTAAACATTGTCCTTGTCTGTGGAAATATATATAATTTCTTCCGGCCGGATCAGGATGGTTTTCCCGTTATGTTCAGCAGCAATCACTTCCAGGGGTTTGAATTCGGGGATATCCTCCTTGACCGGTTCGGCTTTGGGTTGAACGGGAGCAGGTGTTCTGCGCTTTCTTACCGTATTTAAGGCTTCTTCCAGCCGCTTCGGATGAATCGGCTTAAGAAGATAATCGTAAGCATGAACACTGAACGCATCAAAAGCAAATTCTTCATGGGCGGTCGTAAAAATTACCGCCGGTTGTTTCGGACTCTGGGAAAGCTTTCTGGCAAGTTCAATGCCGTTTAAGCCGGGCATATTAATATCGAGAAAAATGACGGAATAGTCGACACTATCAATCAGTTCCATGGCTTCAAGCGCGTTTTCTGCTTCCCCGACAATTAGCACGTCTTCAAATGATTTCAAGAGATAGCGTAGTTCTTTACGGGCCGGGGATTCATCATCAACCAGCAAGGCTCTTATTTTCATATTTTTTACCTCCCTGAATTCTATTTCTTTGGGACAAAGCATATTATCTTTTTAGAAATTTCTTTTTAGCGGACATTTCTATATTCATTTTAGAAAGGAGAACTTCCTATGAGAAAAATACGGCTGCTGCTGACTTTCGTTCTGCTGATCGCAGCCATTATGCTTCTGGTCGGCTGCAATGTCCTGAATGACCTGATCAAGGAAGGGGGGGGTGATGCTCCTTTAAGCAAACTTCTGGATAAGACTGCTCAGGAAGATACGGTCGAAGTGACTACAGATTCTCAGCAAACGGAACAAACTGTAAAACTTTATTTCGCAGATGCTGACGGAAAAGTCTTAATCGAAGAAAACCGAACAATTCCCAAGACACTGAGCCTGGCCCGCGAAACAGTAAGCCAATGGCTGCTGGGGCCGGCCGGAAGATCAAGTGCTTATCCGATGGTAAACCCGCAGACGGTGTTATTGGACATTGGAATCAAAAACGGCATTGCCACAGTAGATCTTAGCAAGGAATTTCTTGAGCCTTACAGCAATGTCGCGGCCGAAACTGCTCTTTACGGTTTGGTCAATACCTTGACTCAGTTTCAAACTGTCCAGATCGTAAAGATCCGGGTCGAGGGGAAGGACATTCAAACCTATCGCGGAATCGGTCTGGAGAACTTAAGGTACCGTAATGATTTGATCGGCTACGCCTCAGGAACCGTGCAGGATGATGAAGTAACTGCTAAAGTATCCCCAAGCGAAATCAATCTTTTCGAACAATAACTTCAATATTTTACCATTTGTTGAAAAGATCAAGATACGTTATGATATTAATTATATAACACCTATCGTTAAAATCATCAATAATATTTGAATTATGAAAATTTTACTAGTGTTAATTTCCGGAATATGGTAAAATACTTTAAAAATGATATGTGCAAATATATACTTATATATAGGGGTTATCTATTTGATTTTTGAGGTGGGGTGTTCGCATGTTAGAGAACAGAGAGTTAGCAGGTCATCTTGACCATTTGCTTCAAAGGCTCACCGTTTCTACCCAAAGGCAAAAGAGTGATTTCGCAGAAAAGCTTGGTATTTCCCGTCAGCAGTTTGAAGTTTTAACGATTATTTTTGAAAAGGGCCAGATTACGATGGGTGAGCTTTGCAAGGAAATTTCTTCAGCCTGCAGTACGGCAACGGATCTGGCTGACAAGCTGGAAAGAGCCGGCTATGTGGAGCGAATCAGGGAAAAACGGGATCGCAGGATTGTAAGGCTTAATATTTTACCCAAGGGAGAAAAACTGGTCAAATCGGTAATTGAGACAAGGACCGAAAGGCTTGAAAGTATTCTGGAATCTTTTGAACAGGAAGACCGGATGCGTATTATCGGCATTCTGGAAACCTTATCCGATAAATATGAGAGGCTTTCCAGAAAAGAGTAAAAGTCGAATACAACGGTTATCGAACATTTTTGTCGAAGTAAGATCTTCCCGGCAAAGATGTTTTTTTTTTGACGGCAAGGAATGGCAAACCTTTTTTTAAAAGTTATATTTCTTGAATCCCGTATTTGCGCTATACTGAATAAAAGTGTTCCGGACAAAAAGCGGAGGTAAATTGTGAAAGAGATTCATGTTAACGAGGTCATTTCCGCAGTGGAGAGACTGTGTATTGAGGCGAACTGTATTCTGAATCAGGATGTTATTGATGCGTTGAACAAGGCTCTTGGCATTGAGGAATCCTCACAGGGCAGAGAAGTGCTTCAGCAGCTTTTGGAAAATGCGGAGATTGCAGCCAAAGAAAATATACCGATATGTCAGGATACCGGGATGGCGGTATTGTTTGTAGAAGTCGGCCAGGACTTACATATTGTCGGTGGAGATTTGACGGGAGCCCTGAATGAGGGCGTACGCAGGGGCTATGAAAAGGGCTTTTTGCGTAAATCTATCGTCAAAGATCCTTTTAACAGAATCAATACCGGAGATAATACACCTGCAGTTATTCATTATGAAATCGTATCAGGGGACAAGATTGGGATTACGATTGCACCGAAAGGGTTTGGCAGTGAAAACATGGGTGCCTTGAAAATGTTTAAGCCTTCGGATGGTTTGCCTGCAGTAAAGAATTTTATCGTGGAAACGGTGGATAAAGCCGGGCCTAATCCCTGTCCACCCATCGTGGTCGGAGTTGGACTCGGAGGTACGATGGAAAAGGCTGCCTATTTGGCTAAAAAGGCTCTGCTTCGTCCGATCGGGGAATCGAATCCGGTTGAAGAATATGCCCGGCTGGAACAGGAGCTTCTGACCCAAATTAATCATTTAGGAATAGGTCCCCAGGGTTTTGGCGGCCGGACGACAGCGCTGGCCGTAAATATTGAGGTATTTCCGACGCATATTGCAGGGCTGCCCGCAGCTGTAAATATTAATTGTCATGTTACCCGACATCGTCAGGTCGTTTTGGAAGGGAGGGTTTCTTCCTGTGAGTAATAATAAAACGGTTGAAACCCGGAAAATTTCAGCACCGCTGGATGATACAACTGCTGCTTCTCTCAGATGCGGTGAAAAGGTGCTGATCAGCGGAGTCGTCTATACCGGAAGAGATGCGGCTCATAAGAAAATGGCTGAGGCCTTAGCCCGGGGAGAGGGACTGCCCTTTGATATTAAGGGACAGGTGATCTATTTTGTGGGACCCGCCCCGGCTCCTCCAGGTAAAGTCATCGGATCTGCCGGACCGACAACAAGTGGCAGAATGGATGCCTACTCTCCTGGTCTGCTGGCCAAAGGTTTAAAGGGGATGGTCGGAAAAGGACTTCGTTCTCCTGAGGTCATACAGGCCATCAGGGAAAACGGCGCAGTCTACTTTGGGGCGATCGGCGGTGCCGGAGCACTCCTGGCTTCTTGCATCAAGAAAGCTGAGGTCATTGCCTATCCGGAACTTGGAACGGAGGCAGTCCGGAGACTGGTTATCGAAGATTTTCCTGCCATTGTCCTGATTGACAGTCTCGGGCAGAATCTTTACGAGACAGGAAGGAAAGAATATCAAATATTGGGGTGATGGTTTGTTCTATCCTTTTGAACTGGAAAAGTACCTCGAAGAATTGCTTCCTGCCAGGGATGGGCTGCTTCGAGAGATGGAAAGCGTTGCTTTGGAGGAAACAATCCCTGTGGTTACACCGGCAGTCGGTCACTTCCTTGAGCTAATGGTCAAGATGACGGATGCCAAGCGTATTCTGGAGATCGGTACGGCGATCGGTTATTCCACCGTTTATCTGGCCAGAGGTGCAGCCGAAACCGGAGGCAGGGTTTATACGCTGGATATGAACAGAGGGAGGCTCAACAGAGCAGAAGAATATCTGAAAAAGGCCGGTCTTGCCCATTTGGTTGACTTCAGCTGTGAGAATGCACTGCACTGTCTGCCGAAACTGACGGAAACTTACGATTTCATATTTGTAGATGCAGCCAAAGGGGAGTACCTGGATTACCTTGATCTTATCACACCGCTCATTTCCCCTGGCGGTGTTCTGGTGGCAGATAATGTTCTATTCAGGGGCTGGGTTGTGCCTGGTTCGGTTTTTGACCGAAAGTATGACAGGATGGTCGGTTGTATGAGGGATTTCCTGCAGCTTCTTTCCTGTTTGCCGGGATTTGAGGTAAGCGTGCTTCCGTTTGGCGATGGTATTGCGCTGGTCAGAAAGAACAAGTAGGAATTCGGGCAAGATATGAAATGAGGATTAACGTATTTAACTAGGATATTTGGTTAATGTATTTGGTAAGGATATTAGGATATACGAGGAGAAATATGTCAGGTAAGAAGGCTGCGAACGGGTTTCTTGCAATTGTCAGCGGATTGATTCTGATCGCCGTCATGTTGCTGACGGTGATTGAACAATGCGTCTTTGATCTCAATTTCTTCCGGTCGGAATATGCCAAACTAGACACGGTATCCGTGACCGGGATGCCGGAAAAGGATCTGATGGTGACGACCATGGAACTGCTGGCTTATATCCAGGGGGACAAGGATAACCTCGACATCCGTGCAGAGATTAATGGTCAGGAAAGACAGGTGTTTAATCAGCGGGAAATCGTCCATATGGCAGATGTTCAGAGGTTGTACTTGGGCAGCCGCATGGTCCGCAACGCAGGTCTGATTGTCCTGCTTCTGTTTCTGATCTTACTAAGGATAAGCAACGGGAAGAAATACTTCCGTTCCTGGGCCGGCGGCTTTCTGGCCGCGGCAGTCGTATTTCTCTGTATATTCGGGGCAGTAGGGATTGCGGTCTGGCGGGATTTCCAAGTGTTCTGGGACAGTTTTCACTATCTGATTTTTACGAATGATCTTTGGCTGCTTGATCCGGAGACCGATATCCTGATCCAAATGGTGCCGCAGCAGTTCTTCTTTGATTTGGTTGTCAGGATTCTGGCTCTTTTTGCTTCTGCCGTACTGATCCTCGCTCTTGTTGCTGGAAGAATCCGGTTCGTCTATCAGAAAGTATAAGCACCGTTGAGCTTGATGACCGGTCATATAACTGATAAATATCAATAATAAATTTTTGAGAACAGAAAGGGAGTTCGATAATATGCTAAGATTTGACGGAAGACAGCCCGATGAAATCCGATCTGTGAAGATTACCAGGAAGTTTACGGATCTTCCCGAAGGCTCCGTCCTGATTGAGGTTGGAAAAACCAGGGTGATTTGCACGGCTACTGTTGAAGATAAAGTACCGCCATTTAAAAAGGGGACCGGCAGCGGTTGGGTCACAGCGGAATACGCTATGCTTCCGAGGGCGACAGCCGTGCGCAATCAGCGTGAGGCTTCCAAGGGAAAATTGGGCGGAAGGACAATGGAAATTCAGCGGTTAATTGGCAGGGCGCTGCGTTCCATTGTCGATCTGAGTAAACTTGGAGAAAGGACCATCTGGCTGGATTGTGATGTCCTTCAGGCAGACGGCGGGACCAGGACCGCTTCGATTACGGGTGCTTATGTTGCTCTGGCTGATGCTGTAAACTACCTGCTTAAAAATCAATTGATTAAGCAGGACCCTTTAATAGACAGTATTGCGGCCATTTCTGTAGGCAAAGTAGATGGGATACCTGTAGCCGATCTTGCCTATGAGGAGGATTCCAAAGCCGAAGTCGATATGAATATTGTGATGACCGGTTCGGGGCGTTTTGTAGAGATTCAGGGTACTGCAGAAGGTCAGCCGTTTGACCAAGAGGATCTGAATGCATTCTTAAACCTCGGGGAATCGGGTATTCAAAAACTCAGCGCATTGCAGAAGGAAGCGCTGGCTAAAGAGCTTCCGGTAGCATAGTCCGAAGGAGGTTTGTAAAGGATGCAGGTCTTGCTTGCGACAATGAATAAGGGCAAAGTAATGGAACTGGAGGGATTGCTTAAAGACGAAAAAATTGAAATTCTGTCGTTAAGCGATCTTCCGGATTATCAGGAGGTTGAAGAGTCTGGCAGTACATTTGTCGAAAATGCTTTTATTAAGGCGCGGGCTGCCTGTGCCGCGGGAAAAATGATTACGCTGGCAGACGATTCAGGGCTTGAAGTGGATGCTCTGGCGGGAGCGCCCGGCGTTTTTTCGGCACGCTATGCCGGGGAACCGAAAAATGATGAACGTAATATAGAAAAACTTCTGACAGACCTGGAAGGCGTTCCCGAGGAAAACAGGACTGCCCGCTTCCGCTGTGCACTGGCGATCGTCTGTCCTGACGGCCAGGAATATTTGACGGAGGGCTCGGTTGAAGGAAGAATACTGACCGTGAGAATTGGAACCGGTGGGTTCGGTTATGACCCTGTGTTTTACTTGCCTGACCTCCAGAAAACGATGGCCGAGCTTAGTCTTGATGAAAAAAATTGTCTCAGCCACAGAGCCCGGGCTTTTGCAAAAGCAGTTCCATTGCTGACAGCGTTCAAATCATTTTGATCGTTATTTTGATAGTTAAATGACAATCTGAAGTATAAAAAGATCAATAGAAAATTGAAGAAATTTGAAATGCATAAAATTAAAATGTTTCTTGACTAGTTTTTTCTCTTGGGATATACTATTCATTGTCACAAAAAGCGGCGGGGTATAGCGCAGTTTGGTAGCGCGCCTGCCTTGGGAGCAGGAGGCCGGGGGTTCAAATCCCTCTGCCCCGACCATAATCAATGCTGCAGTGATTAAAATATGCGCCTGTAGCTCAGCCGGATAGAGCATCTGCCTTCTAAGCAGGTTGTCGGGGGTTCGAATCTCTCCAGGCGCACCATTTTTCGTTTAAAAGTGTATTTCTCAAAAACAAAAAATTATTCATGGTGGATGTGGCGAAGTGGTTAACGCACCGGATTGTGGCTCCGGCACTCGTGGGTTCAAGTCCCATCATTCACCCCATATAAAAGATTAAGCTTTATCGCAAGATAAAGCTTTATTATTAGGAATGATGGGACTTGAACGGGCGGAAAAAGGAAATGCGACCTATGGAAGCATTTACCCGCCCCGGCGTGATAGCCGCGAAGCGGCGGAGCAAGTCCCATCATTCACCCCATATAAAAGATTAAGCTTTATCGCAAGATAAAGCTTTTATTTGTCTAACGAAAACCACCTGCTATGCAGGTGGTTCCAAAAAGCTTTAGCTATGAGTAGAAAAACTACCTCCGGTTTTGATAAAATAGTGCAGGTTTGGCAGCCGCACTAAAATGGGAGGTAGTAATCCAAATGGATACGGAAAGTTTATCACACACGCAATGGAATTGTAAATATCATATCGTGTTTACACCAAAATACAGACGGCAGCTGATTTATGGGCAAATAAAAGCGGATATAGGAAAGATAATCAGGAAGCTATGTGAGTACAAGAAGGTAGAAATAATAGAAGCCAATGCATGTCCGGACCACATACACATGCTGGTATCGATTCCGCCGAAGATAAGTGTATCGAGTTTCGTAGGATATCTAAAGGGGAAGAGTTCGCTAATGATCTTCGACAGGCATGCAAACTTGAAATATAAATACGGGAACAGACATTTCTGGTGCAGAGGATATTATGTGGACACAGTAGGACGCAATAAGAAGGTAATAGAACAATATATCAAAAACCAACTTCAAGAGGACATAGCATCTGATCAAATCAGCCTGAAAGAATTCATAGATCCGTTCACAGGAGAGCCAGTGGACAAAAGTAGTAAAAAGAAAAAATAGTGCCCCTTTAGGGGTGGTTTGAAAAAATGTGCGGCTGAAAGACTTTTCAGCGAGCCTTGAGGCTCTGCCAAGTAAAATGCCCTTATAGGGCTAGAGCAAACCACCCGCTAAGCGGGTGGTGCTGATTTTATATTTTCACGGAGCAGCTGCCTGCGTCGTGGCGGAGGCTTCCGCGGATAGACCGCTCTGGCCGCTGCTGTTCAGTGCAATGATTTTATAATAATAGGTTGTCTCCGGATCTAGGCCTGTATCCGTATAAGGGGGTGCTGCCACATTTTCCGCTATCGTACTGTAGGTGCCCTCGGGACTGCCGGCGGCTGCGCTAACGATATTGGAAAAATAGCCTATACCGGAACTCCCAATAGCTTTGATCTTATAATAATGAGTATTGCCTGATGTCAGGCTGCCATCCGTATAATTGGCATATACCGTCGAGGCAACCTCTGTATAGGTGCCTGAATACGAAGCTGAGCGGTAGACAGCGTAAGAGGTCATTCCACTGATTAAATTCCAGGAAAGATAGATTTGCCCTGGTCCGGAGGATTTCGCTGAAAGACTTGAGAAAGATGCAGGGGTCGTGGCGTCGGCATAGGAAGAAAGTGCGCTTGTTTCGTTGTTATCAGCAGTCTGGACCTTAAGTAATAGGTTTGACTGGAGGCTAAACCGGTGTCGGTATATTGGTTTGTGGTGACCGAATTAGTAAAAGAGTAGGTTCCGGAATAGGAAGTTGACCGGTAGATATTGTACTTGTCCGCACCGTTTACTGCAGTCCACGTTAACACAATTTCATTCGGACTGAGCGCAGAAGCGGATAAGTTTGTTGGAGCCGACAAAGCGGCGGCAGAAATCTGAGGCATAGTCAGGAAATTGACGAGGAAACATAAGAGTATCACCAACGATTTAGACCTGATTTCTCCCATATGTTATTCACCTTCCATAACAATCTCTTTTAGGGGACCATGAAACAAGTATACCATTTTTTGGTTTATTATCTGTAAATTATTTGTAAATCCTTTGGAGTATTCAATTTAATTTTTTATTGTTATTCTTATTAAAATCATCCATAATAGAAATCAGCAAGAAGATGGGGGGCCTGTTTGTGACAGAAAGATATGTTCAGACTGTGGAAAGAGCGCTGGATATATTGGAAGTGCTGGCCAGTTCAAGGGAATCATTTGGTGTGACTGAAATCGGCAGCAGGATAGGGCTGCATAAAAGCACGGTACATCGGATTATTCAGACTTTATGTTATCGAGGATATGTCGAAAAAGAAAAAGATAGGGAACGGTACCGTCTCGGGATAAAAATAATTGAAGTCGGCAACGCATTTTTCAATCAGCTTGAAGTCCGGAAGATTGCCGAACGCTATCTGGAAAGCCTGGCCAAAACCTTTGATGAAGTGGTTCATCTAGTCCTGCCCGACAACGGCGAAGTGGTGTTCATTGATCATAAAGAAAGTTCCCAGTTAATCGGCATGTACTCCAAGGTAGGCAGCAGAGGCTACATGCATTGTACGGCGGTTGGTAAAGCGATTCTTTCCACTTTGCCGGAAGAGGAAGTAAGGCTTATCCTGCAGAAGAAGGGTATGCCCCGTTTTACTCAGCAGACGATTACAGATCCGGAAAAACTGATTGAACAGCTGAAGGAAATAAGAAAAACAGGCATTGCAGTTGCCGCTGAAGAAACTGAAGTCGGGGTCATTAACATAGGAACACCCATTTATGATTATTCGGGCAGAACCATTGGCGCGATCAGCATTTCCGGACCCATTAATAGGCTGATGGAGAAAGGGATTGAAAAGGTCGGTCAGGAAATCAAGCGTGTTGGTCAGGATATATCCTTCAGATTAGGATATTCTGGCCGCTGATATTACAGTAATCTGCCAAAAAACGCTTGACGGAAGTAAAGAATCAGTACATAATATTAATACTATATTTTCAAATATTTCAGAATCTTTTTGTGGTGGTTTGCATAGGATAGCCAAAAGATCAGACATCAAGCTTTAGCCCCAAAATTGAAGAGATGGACAAAAAATATGATGTAGTAAAAAAGTGAAACGGCGTTTCAAATGATAAAACAAACTTATTTTTTATATGTATAAAATGAAACGATGTTTCATCAAGTAAAACAACAGTAGGGAGTGATTAATTATGATGAGAATTTCATCAATAGCTTATAATCAGGACAGAGATTGTATGGGATGCGCTGTTAGAGATGAAAAGCAAATATCCACCTATATTCTGTCTTTTCAGATTGCAAACCAGTTGCTGTCGCGTTATCAAGGGAAATGGGATATTTCCAGCAACGGGATTACACTTCGTTTTACGGACCTAGGCCATCCGCTGACGATTGATTATGATTCCGGGATCATTAATTACGGATCCCTGACGACAGCGTTTTATCATCGCTATAACCCTGCCAAGGGGCTGGCAGTGCTGGTCGAGGATATTTGTTCCGACCTTGCGATCCCGCAAAGTGAGCCCATTGAATATGAAGAATATGTATTTAGATTATTCGTCAAACTTGTGGAAATTTTCCATGCCCGATGCAATGTTCAGATATTACCTGGTAAAAATGAAGGCGAATGGGAAATCCGTTTAGGCGAGGGGGAAGCTTCAGGCTGGATCGGAAAAGATGGAATTGCCGAGAACCGGTTTGGTGAAAAAATGGATATAAAACAATGGCAGAGTCTTAGAATTGAAAAAGCAGCGCTTTATGTCTTTGGGTTTAACTCTTTCTGCAAAAACTTCCAGTGTCCGATCAAATAAGGACACTATTTTTTTTGACGGCCACGGATGGCCTAATGTCGCGGTTCCATGGAGGGAAAGGAGCGACAAGGCCACGGATGGCCTAATGTCGCGATTCCATGGAGGGAAAGGAGCGACGTTTTTTTGTATTAATTTTGTTTGACAGGGCAAATTTTTTTAAGTATAATACTGTTTGCGTGTTAGAACCGTCAGAAAATTGATAATCGGTTTTCATTCCAATGGGGTATCGCCAAGCGGTAAGGCATCGGACTCTGACTCCGACACCGGTGGTTCAAATCCATCTACCCCAGCCAACTTTTACATGCGGGAGTGGCGGAACTGGCAGACGCACTGGATTTAGGTTCCAGCGGGTAACTCCGTGCAGGTTCAAGTCCTGTCTCCCGCACCAAAATTGATGATTTCGAGACAGTTGACCTATAAAGAAGGTTGACTGTCTTTTTTGTTTCTGCGTTTCCAGCCTTAGATTTTCGTTTCTTACGCACAAATCGATAAAATGGAGGCGCTGCAACAAAAAAGTTGCAGAAGATATAACGCCAATTGTGAAAAAATCGAGAAAAAGTATTTAAATGTCGACCGTCAGTTATTATAATATGGATGTAGCAGGAATAATCCCGGATTCTTGGACTAGAATATCTTTCATATATAATTATCTGATCCGGTTCATAATATGAATAGTAATGACACCAAATGAAGAGAGTGTTTGGAAGGGGAAAAAGAAGTGTCGGGAATTCTGATTTTTTCATCAAACTATGGTGAAGGACATTTCCAGGCAGGTGAAGCACTCGCCGAAGCTTTTCGTCATCAACCTTCGCCAGTAGAGGTAAAGCACTTAGATTTTGGTTCTTTTTTTTACTTTAACACGGATTATTTTATGAGGAAAGCCTACTCAACAATGATCAAGAAGACGCCAAAACTCTGGAGAATACTCTTCGAAAAGACGGCAGGACTGACTGCCGAAGACTGTCGGAAGTTTGTGCGGGGGTTGGAAACGAAGAAGCTGTTGGACTGCATCTGGAAGTTCAATCCTGATGTGATTGTAAGTACCCATTTTATACCGGCTGCCATACTGGGCGAATTGAAGCTGAAAGGGCTCCTTTCTGTTCCGCTAGTCACGGTGGTGACGGACTACCTTGTTCACGGCGTATGGATCCACTCCGGAACGGATAAGTATATTGTAGGTTGCAAGGATGCATGTACCAAGCTCGTGGAGGCAGGAATAGCGCCCCAGAACGTGATTCAGTCCGGGATCCCTCTCCGGTTAAGATTTGAAGAACCCATGCAAAAAAGCGCCGCTAAACAAAAACTTCGGCTTGACCTGAACCGGAAGACGGTACTCATTATGGGCCTTAACGGTAAGCCCGTGAGCAATGTCGCAGAACTGAAGGATATTGTCCGGAACCTGGCTCAGGATATTCCGGCACAATTATTGGTGGTTTGCGGCTACAATAAAGAACTGTACCATGCGCTTAACAGTGAAATTCGGGAAACAAATCTCTGCATCAGACTCTACGGTCATGTCGACAATGTTCAGGAACTGATGGCAGCCTCTGATCTTATGATCACTAAAGGAGGAGCACTGACGATTTCCGAAGCACTGACCATGGGACTTCCCTTGCTGATGTACAGACCGATCCCGGGGCATGAAAAAGGGAATGCTTATTTCGTTGAACAAGCGGGAGCGGGGAAGGCTTTCGGTACCCCAGATGAACTGATACGTTACACAGTAGAGCTGTTCAAGCATTCGGCCAGACTGGAGACAATGAGTTCTACGGCCCGGATGATACTGCCGGTCAATCCTTCACAGAATGCAGCTGCGTATATTTTGACACTCAGGAAAAGTACCAAGACCAATCCATTCAAAACAGAAGCGATGTAGTACCCGGCAGAAAATCTGCTCGCCATTATATTCCAAAATTAGGGTTAACAAGGCACTAGATTTAAACAGAATATCAAGCGTTTTCCTTGATTCTTTGAAAAACTTCTGATAATATTAACTGGTCAATATCAGGTTTACTGGAAAGGGGAAACGGATGTTTCCTCTTTCTGAAATTATTACTTTTTTTCCAGGGGCTTACTCTTAAGCTAGGTTTGCATCTTTTTGAAAAAGGGCAGAATATCCTGGTGTGAAATGTTGATACTATTTAAATATAAAAATATAATGTAAGGTTAAATTCCAAGGAGGAGCGGACATGTCTGTCAAGATCGAAAAGAAGAACAATAACATCTACGAAATGGAAATTACGGTTGGGGTTGAAGAGGTTTCTGCAGCTTTTGACCGGGTGATGAAAAGAGCTGGCCAGGGACTCAGCATACCAGGTTTTCGCAAAGGAAAAGCCCCCAAGCATATAATAGAAAGGTATGTTGATAAAGACGCTGTGAAAAATGAAGTGATGGAGCAGGTCTCTTACCCGGCTTTATTTGAAGCCTATAAGGAGCATTCCATTATGCCAGTTTCCAGACCGGCTATGCAGGTCATCCAATTTGAGGCAGATAAAGATCTCATTTTTAAAGTTACGGCAGAGACCAAACCTGATGTAGAGCTGGGACAATATAAGGGTCTTGGTATCGAAAAACAGGCTGTTGAGGTTACAGACGAGCAGGTGGCCGAAGAACTGGAACGCCGTCAAAACAGACATGCTAAACTTATTCCGGTTGAAGACGGAGAAATCATTGACCAGGATATCGTCACGATTGACTTTGAAGGATTCCTGGGTGATGTGCCGTTTGAAGGAGGAAAAGGAGAGAATCACGAGTTAACCATCGGTTCCGGCACTTTTATCCCAGGATTTGAGGAACAAATAAAAGGTTCTAAGAATGGTCAGGAACTTGAAATCAATGTCAAGTTCCCGGAAGGCTATCACAGCGAAGAGCTCTCTGGAAAAGATGCCATGTTTAAAGTCAAGATCAATGGTATTAAGAGAAAAGAACTGGCTGCTCTGGATGACGAGTTTGCCAAAGACGTCAGCGAATTTGACACGTTAGAAGAATTGAAGCAGGATATTAGAGAAAAGATGATTTCAGCTGCAGAAAGCAAACGTGACAATGAATATAAGACCGAAATTATGAAGAAGGTTGCTGAAAACGCAGTCTGTGAAATTCCTGAAGGAATGAAACAGGAACGCATTGATGCGTTAATGGAAGACCTGCAGCAGAACATGGCCTATCAGGGGATTTCCATGGAGCAGTATTGCCAGTATGTCAATACCAGCATAGAAGCGCTTCGTGAATCCTACAGTCAGCAGGCAATTGATGGGCTAAAAACTGAACTTGTCCTCGAAGCAATTGCGGAAAAAGAAGGAATTACGGTTACCGATGAAGAAATTGAATCCGAGATTAATAGAATGGCTATGCAGTATGGCAGGACAGCTGAAGAACTGAAGTCAGCTCTTGAAGCTCGCGGCGAGATGCAGATGTTCAAAATGAGTTTAACATCAGAGCATACCGTTGATTTCCTGGTCAAGAACAATGGAGCCGGGCAGGAAAGTGCCCCAGCACAGAACACGGATTCAGAGAGTAATGTTGCGGAGGAAAATGAATAAGATAGTTATTGCGACAATGATAAGGGAATTCTCAGTAAAGGGGTGAGCATATGGCAAAGTTTAACGATGAAAAGAATCAACTGAAGTGTTCCTTTTGCGGTAAAACACAGGAACAGGTCAAGAAACTGGTAGCAGGTCCCGGGGTATACATTTGTGATGAATGCATCGAGCTCTGTAATGAAATCATAGAAGAGGAGCTCCAGGATGATGTAGGCTCAGAAATTGGAGAGATACCTAAGCCCAAAGAAATCAGAGGTATTCTTGATCAATACGTTGTCGGTCAGGACGAAGCAAAAAAAGCATTATCTGTTGCAGTTTATAACCATTACAAGCGTATCAGCATTGGCATGAAGGTCGATGATGTCGAACTTCAGAAATCCAATATTATTATGCTCGGTCCAACAGGTTCCGGTAAGACGCTGCTTGCTTCTACACTGGCTAAAGTTCTTAATGTTCCATTTGCTATAGCGGATGCAACCTCACTGACGGAAGCCGGCTATGTCGGAGAAGATGTTGAGAATATTCTCCTCAAACTGATTCAGGCTGCTGATTATGATATTGAGAGGGCGGAGCGAGGGATCATCTATATTGATGAGATCGATAAGATTGCCCGAAAATCTGAGAATCCATCCATTACCAGGGATGTATCAGGTGAAGGTGTCCAGCAGGCACTGCTCAAAATTCTGGAAGGCACAGTAGCCAGTGTTCCTCCACAGGGAGGACGCAAGCATCCCCACCAGGAATTTATCCAACTCGATACCACGAATATCCTGTTCATTGTCGGCGGGGCTTTTGATGGTATTGACAAACTGATTCAAAACCGTATCGGCAAAAAAGTGATGGGTTTTGGGGCGGAAATTCAAAAGAAAAATGAAAAGAACGTCGGGGAATTCTTAAGGCAGATCCTGCCGGTAGACCTCTTAAAATACGGATTAATCCCCGAGTTTGTCGGAAGACTTCCTGTTATTGTCACCTTGGATGCTCTGGATCAGGATGCGCTGGTCAGCATTTTGACCCAGCCCAAAAACGCCTTGGTCAAACAGTATGAAAAACTGCTGGAAATGGACGGCGTAGGGCTGGAATTCAAAGAAGATGCGCTTAAAGCCATTGCTGAAGAAGCGATTCGCCGTAATACGGGAGCGAGGGGTCTCAGGGCGATTATGGAAGAAATCATGCTGAACGTGATGTATGATATTCCAACCCGCTCGGATGTCACCAAGTGCATCGTTACCAAGGATACAATCCTTCAGCGGATTGAGCCTGAGCTTATCACAGTGGATAGCAAGAAGGAAGAATCAGCTTAAGTAGAATAAAGTCAAAGTAAATGTTTACAGCCGCCGGCGAAGAAATTTGCCGACGGCTGTTTTTGGCTTTTGATTGATCTAGTTAAAGCATTCGAAAAATACCTACATTAAAATATTTTCTGGCATGCAGACTAACCTAAACGGCCTTATGATCAGTCTGGGGGCCACAGTTCCGCTGTGAGCGGAGCACGATGCGGAGCGCGGCTTTTTGCGCCAAGGAGGGCGCAACAGCCGAAAAGTGGTATTGTGGCTCCCAGACTTGCCCAATTCCTTTAAATAGTGGTGTACTACTCGTCGATCTTCGCTGCAGCAATGATCCTTACTGTCAGCACTGCAAAGCAATGGGACATTTCCGTTATGGCAGCGTCAACGGAGCTGTAGGAAATTAAGAAATCATTCAAAGAATCACGCAGGAAATCAGCCGGTAAGTCGTAGCCGCTCCTGAGACGGTCAATGATGATTTTTCCTTCGACGGCTGCCTGGGCAGGTGATAATAACTGCCATTCCAATTGATCCAGCAGATGGACATAGAGCGTAGCCGGAATCACCAGTTCCTCTTCGCGCTCAATCTTCTTTAACCTGTTCAGAAACTCGTGCTTATTCAACGATTCCAGTTTACTCGATTCCGCTTGATAGGTAGATCCAGATCCCTGACATTCTAGGACACCGATGCCCTTCTGGTATTCCTGCCAGAGGGTTTCTTCATTGATACCGAATCTTTTCAGGCGGTTCAGCAGACTGAACTGGTATTCCGGACAAAGACCGGTCTGCAGGAAAAGAGCCTCCTTCACAGCTTGTTTGACGGTAATTCCGATCAGTTCTCCCAATTTGCTGTGTTTGCCGGCATAGAAAAGCCGGGAGCCAGACTTGCTGTTGCAGATGATGACCGTCCCGTCTGTGCCTGATCCTGTGGCGATGCCTCTGGAGTAACAGCTGCCGGCCATAAGCTCCTGCAGGGCAGCCGTTTTGGCTTCTGTACAGGTCACAAGTGCTCGGGTCAGGGTCTCTTCCGGAAGATCGGCATTGATATACAGCAGAATATTAATCGTTCCAGCCGGAATGGTTACCGTTTCCCCCTGCCGTTCATGAAAAAAAGCGGGATCACCGATCCGGCCGCCGTTCATTTCGATGCCGCCGGTTACCACTGCGGTGACAGTTAGATCTTCGTAGCTTGCTGTCCGAATAGCCGCATTATTCATGGCAGCAGCCGTCAGAAGGCCTGCAGAGGCTTCAGGATCAAGACCCAATTCCGCGGCAATCAGCTTCATATGTTCCTCATAGACGGCTGGAGTGATGTCACACCTCAAACCCATCCCGGAATTAATATCGTGGTTAAAAACAAATTTCAGGTTTTCGCGGTAACCACCGTTTAAATGGGCGGTACTCAGGACCTTGCGGTCATCCTTGAAAGAAATAATGATACTGTCTTTATAGCGCTCAACAGTATCACCTGTTTCGTAAGTCCACAGAAGCAAATCATTTTCCTCCGATCCTACCTAATAGTTCCCGGATACTGCCGAACTTCTCTGCGCCGTGCTGCATCATGCCGGCAAGAAGGCTGTTAGCTTTGCCACCGGTAAAATCTCCTGTGTAATCCCACTGTTCTGATTCAGTTTCCACAATCATTACCTTTTTGTTTTTAAGGTGTAAGGCCACGGAAACCTGTTCTAAATTGACGATGTTCCCGTACCCGAAAGGGACGGACAAAACAATGATCAGGTCTGCTTCATTTAGAAGCTCTTCGTTCATGTTAAAGGCTTCGGCGGAGATGGGGGCAAAAGGAGCTTCTTCGGAAACGGCAATGCCGAGCTCTTTGGCTTTTTTCCAGTCCGAATCTCCAATGTTCAGGACGCCGCAGCTCACCTGATAACCGGCCTGAACCAATTGTTCCATCAGATAGACACCGCTTCCGCCACCGCAGAGTAAATGGATACGTATATCCCTGGCAGCCTCACTCCGGTCCTTTTTTTTACTTAACGGAATAATATTAAAGCGTCCGGTGATTTCATTCGTAGTAATCGCAACTTCGATATGGTAGCTATCCCGGATCTTCTGGGCTGTCAACACTTCAACAGGACTGCCATAAGCCACAATTCTGCCTTTATCGAGAAGAATGATTTTATGGCTGAACTGGGCAGCAAGGTTAAGGTCGTGCAAAACAGTAATCACGGTCAGGCCTTTGGTTTTATTCAAACGATCCAGAAGCTCCAGTAATTCGTATTGGTGCTGGATATCTAAATGAGAGGTGGGTTCATCGAGCAGCAGCACTTTGGGTTCCTGAGTTAAGGCTCTCGCCACAATGACTCTTTGCCGCTCGCCTCCGCTTAGTTCGTTCACAGAACGGTCCCTCAGATGCCAAACGTTTGTCAGTTCCATCGCCCATTGAGCAATCTCCATATCCTTTTCAGAATCGCCCTCAAATCTCTTTTGATGGGGCATTCTGCCCATCAGTACCGTCTCCATGACAGAAAAAGCAAAATCCCCTCCGGTATCCTGGGGGACCACTGCGATCGTTTTGGCAAGATCTTTTTTCCTAATCTTAAAAATATCCTGATCATCGAGCAGGACAACTCCTTTTTGGGGAGTAATTTCTGCGGTAATATTTTTCAGCAGGGTAGATTTGCCGGACCCGTTGGGGCCGATGATGGACACAAAGCTGCCCTTGCTGATTTCCAGACTTAAGTCTTCCAGAATATTTTTACTGCCATAGGTGAATGTAAGGTTGCTGGCAATGATTGAAGAATCCACTTATATTACTCTCTCTTTCTTTTTCTTCAGCAGATAGATGAAGAAGGGTCCGCCAAAAAGCGCAGTGATGACACCAACAGGGATTTCCTGTGAACCCAGGCATGTCCTGGCAATCGTATCGGTAATCACCAAAAAGGTCCCACCCACCAGAAAGGAGAGTGGAAGCAGGACCCGGTGATCCGGACCAACCATAATCCTGACAATATGCGGAACGATCAGTCCGACAAAACCAATGGAGCCGCAGGATGCCACGGCTCCCGCTGTTGTCAGGGAGGTGGCCATCAGCAGAATGATTTGCAGTTTCCCAAGATTGATGCCAAGATGCTGGGCGGTACTGTCGCCGAATACCATCGCATTCATTTCCTTCGCTAAAGCGAATAAGACAATTACGCCAATAAGGATAAACGGCGCAGCAAGTTGGATATGCTCCCAGCTCTTGTTGGCAAAACTGCCCATGAGCCATAGATAAATTTTATCGATATCATCCGTATTCAAAACCATCAGGAAAGACATGACTGCTGACAGGAACGCACTGAGTGCGACCCCTGCCAGCAGCAGTGTCGTGACAACGACTTTTTTCCCGACTTTGGCTAGGGAGTAGACAATCCAGGTTGTCAGAAAAGCACCGATAAAACTGAAAACAGGAATTTCGATCATGCCCAGGAAACCGCCTGCGCCGGTGATGATGGCGACCGTCGCACCCAAACCTGCTCCGGAGGATACACCCATTACGTAAGGATCGGCCATCGGGTTTTTAAAAAAACCTTGCAGGGTGCCTCCGATGACGCCCAGAGCTCCGCCAACCAAAGCTGCCAGAATGACCCTCGGAACACGCAGAGACCAGATAATCGTTTGATGGACATGGGAATAGTCTTCAGCATGAAACCAGTGATTCAATAAAGGTACTTTGCTCATGATAATTCCGGCGCTCTCTTTAAACGAAATATCTGCTGAGCCGACCGTTGTGCAAAAAATGCCCACAGCAATCAAGAACAAGGTGAAGCAGATCAGCAGGTACTTCCAACTTTTCCGGTTGTTTAAAACATCCATGATTGATAGCACCGTTAACTTCCAAAAACTTCAGGATGAATAATCTTTGCGATTTGCTCCAGACCGTCGATGACTCTTGGGCCTGAGCGGCTGATCAGGTTGTCGTCGACAGCATATACCTTGTTGTCTTTCACCGCACTTAAGACTTCATAGCCGGTCCTGTTTTGGATATCTGCAGGGGTATGGGCATGAGTATTGATGATGTAATAATCCGGATCGGCTTGGAGCAGACTTTCCATGCTGTAATTATAAAATTTTTCAGTATTGCCGGCAGCAATATTGACGCCTCCGGCAACTTCGATAAGGTTATTGACAAAACTGGTTGAACCGGCCGACATTAGAGGATCGTCCCAAATTTCCACAAACACGGTCGGCTTGGCGACGTCTTTGAGTTTGGAGGTTATATTTGTCATTCTGGTTCTCATATCTGCAGCGACTTTCTTGGCTTCTGCTTCCTTACCGGTCAGAGAACCGGCCAATTCGATATTGCTGATAACCTGGTCGATCGTATCGGCATCGAGTACAACAACCGTCACCTTCAGCTCTTCAAGCTTCTTGATGACATCTTCCTGCACGCCGGCTGCAATAAAGACCATATCGGGCTCGGCGGCGACAATCGTTTCCAGATTCGGGTTCTTAAACCCGCCCATTTTTTCTTTAGTCAACGCTTGTTCGGGATAATCACAGTAATCGGTTACACCGATAATTTCCTGATCAAGGCCAATGGCAAAAAGTATTTCAGTAATAGCAGGGGCTAAAGAAATAATTTTCTGGGGGTAGGCGTCAAGGGTGATCTGTCTGCCCATCGTGTCTGTAAACGTTTTTCCCTTCAAGGCTTGCTCATTTTGCGCTGAGCAGCCTGTGGCCAGTCCAAGGGCCAGGGTAAGCACCAGGAGCAGAATCAGCAGTAGTGCAGTTGGTTTCTTCTTCATAATCATTTCTCCTTTGTTTCGATTCTTTTTAATAAACAAAATAAAAGTCTCTTATATTCTAAGAGACTTTCCCATTCTAAGTCGTTTAATCATTGAAGGAAGTGTTCTTACCATTACATCATCTTCCCAATCCTAGGCAGGTCTCCTGGCTTACGGGTCATTCTCCTCCCGGCCTTCCCAGATCATATCCAGTGGCATTCGGAATTCGTCTCCGCATACAGTGGTGGGTCCGCGCCGGTTTCCCGGTCTTCCCTATTCTCCTCATCTTGAGGCACCTGGGATTAATCATTCATTTCTCATTTCCCTACGCTAACAATATTGCATAGAAGAAACTTTTTGTCAATCTGAATTTTTTTTAGGAATCCTTCCGGCTTTTCGGACGCTTTCCCGCAGGAGATATTCAATGTGAGCGTTGACGCTCCGGAATTCGTCGGACGCCCATTCTTCAATAATGCTGAATAGCTTTGGATCGATACGCAGCGGAAAGTTCTTCTTGTCTGCCATTATCCTGCTCCTGCCGACGCTTTTTAATACAGGGTGCCGGTATTGAGTACTGGCTGAGCTGAACGGTCGGAGACAATTGCCACAAGTAGATTGTTGATCATTGCCATCTTGCGTTCGTCGTCAAGTTCAATTGTCCCGCTGTTTTCCAACTGCTGAATGGCCATCTGGGCCATTCCGACAGCACCTTCCACAATTTTCTGACGGGCGGCCAGGATTGCGTTGGCCTGTTGCCTCTGAAGCATGGCGCTCGCAATCTCGGTGGCATAGGCCAGGTGGGTCAGGCGGGCTTCAATTACTTCCACGCCGGCAAGTGTAAGGCGTTCCTGAAGTTCCTTCGCAATCTCTTCGGCTACTTCCTCGGTGTTGCCCCTTAAGGAAACGTCACCTTCTTCATAATTGTCATAAGGATATTTGGTTGCAACATGGCGCAATGCTGTCTCACTTTGGATTTCTACAAACTGTTCATAATTGTCAACATCAAATACAGCTTTAGCCGAGTCAACCACTTTGATGACGACAACCGCAGCAATTTCAATCGGATTACCGTCGACATCATTGACTTTCAAACGCTCACTGTTGAAGTTGCGGACTTTTAGGGAAATCTTCTTTGCGGCAACGAACGGAACCGTCATCCAGATGCCAGGTTCGCGAATGCTGCCGATATAGCTGCCGAAGAAGGTCAGTACTTTGGCTTGATTTGGCTGGACAATCTGGATGCCGGTTGAGACAATCAGTGCCAGAAGAAGCAGAATCACTGCCAGGACGATATTCGTGAATCCTGTTTCTTGGACTGAGGCGACAATATTAAATGTTGCAGCAGCCAAAAGGGCTAAAAAAATGAGAATGCCTAAGAACCCGTTAATTTTCCATACTTTTTTTTCGATCATAGTTTATCATCCTTTCTTGGAGAAAAATCCAGTCGATCGAACTGGACCAACCAACTGGATCAAACATTTAATTGATATGATAATGATATCACTTTAATATAATTAATGCAACTGGTTCCGCGGGTGACTTTGGCAATATGTTTTGAATCTTTCGATCTGGTAAATACTACATAGAGAGTCTTGAGCAGGAGGTACAGAAATGGAAGGTTTAGGGTTTGGGTCACTACTGGCGATGATTCAGCTGGCTTTTGTATTGGTTGTCGGAATTTATTTCTGGACGATGTTAAGGCAGCAGTACTCGACGAGATCTGCTGTGGAGAAGGAGTCCGTGAAACAAAAAGAAAAGCTGCAAAGAATGCGTAAAATATCTTTGACGATCCCGCTGTCGGAAAAGACCAGACCGGAAGTCTTTGCGGAGATCATTGGACAAAAAGAAGGCGTGAAAGCACTTCGGGCTGCTTTGTGCGGGCCGAATCCCCAGCATGTCCTGCTGTACGGGCCTCCGGGCGTTGGTAAAACAGCCGCAGCTAGGCTTGTCCTTCAAGAAGCTATGAAAAATTCGCTCTCACCGTTTAAAAGTGAGGCAAAATTTATTGAAGTTGACGGTACGACGGCTAGATTCGATGAGAGAGGGATCGCTGACCCGCTGATTGGTTCTGTCCATGATCCGATTTATCAGGGAGCTGGCGCCATGGGGATGGCGGGAATACCGCAGCCTAAGATGGGTGCAGTCACCAAAGCCCACGGTGGGATTCTTTTTATTGATGAAATTGGTGAACTTCACACTATCCAAATTAATAAACTGCTTAAAGTAATGGAGGACCGCAAGGTTATTTTGGAAAGCTCGTACTACAGCTCTGAGGACAGCAATGTCCCTGAGCACATCCACGATATTTTCCAAAACGGCTTGCCGGCAGATTTTAGAATGATCGGTGCGACGACCAGAAGACCGGAGGAAATACCGGCGGCAGTACGCTCACGCTGTATGGAAATTTTCTTCAGGGCGCTTCAGCCGGAAGAAATTGCAGTCATCGCCAAAAATGCTGCCGAAAAAATTGATATTGAGATCACAGACGGAGCATTGGAAGTTCTTAAAAAATATGCCACGAACGGCAGAGAAGCTGTCAATATCGTACAGCTGGCGGCCGGAGTCGTTCAAAATGAAGGCCATCGCTGTATCGATGAGGAGAATATCGAATGGGTGGTTACAACCGGACAATACACGCCAAGACCGGAGAAAAAAATTCCGCCTTTCCCCCAGATAGGATTGGTCAATGGCCTAGCAATCTACGGAGCAAACCTTGGCATGCTCCTGGAAATCGAGGTCACAGCCTACCCGGTAAGGAACCGTAAGGGAGAGCTCTATGTAACCGGAATTGTTGAAGAGGAAGAATCAGGTTATGAGGGTAAAAAAACGCGCCGGAAAAGTATGGCGCGCTCCTCGCTGGAAAATGTTCTGACCGTGCTTTGCCGGGAGCATAGGATTGAACCGCGTCATTACGATATCCATGTCAATTTCCCCGGGGGAGTTCCAATGGATGGTCCGTCTGCAGGGACAGCAATGGCGACCGCGGTGTATTCAGCAATTAAGAAATGCAAGGTAGACAATACCGTAGCTATGACCGGGGAGTTATCGATCCGGGGTAGAGTAAAACCGGTTGGCGGGATCAGTGCCAAAATTGAGGCAGCCGTCCAGTCAGGGTGTAAAAAAGTATTTATTCCGCAGGAAAACTGGCAGGCCAGGTTTGCTCACTGGGAAAAGGACATCCAGATCATTCCGGTGGAAACGCTCGATGAGATATTGAATGCAGTACTGCAACCTGTTCTGCCGATCACCGACATGGTCGAAGTGGATTTGTCGGAAAAGGAGGTGTCGCTGAATAAAGTGCTGAAAAGGATAAAAATTCCATCCGGCAATTTGCATGAACAAGGTAAACCGTGTTAAAATATAGCACTGGCAAGTCTTTTGAGGGGAGATAAATTATGCAAGAAAGAGAGATACCGATCCTTCCGCTTAGAGGAATCCTTGTCTTTCCCTATATGGTGATTCATCTTGATGTTGGCAGGGAAAGATCCATGGCAGCCATTGAGGAAGCAATGCTCTTGGATCGCCAGATTCTTCTACTATCGCAAAAGGAAATGGAAATAGACAGTCCGATGATTGATGATCTGTATACAGTTGGCACAATTGTCGATATTAAACAGCTTTTGAGACTTCCCGGCGGGACAATGCGCGTTCTCGTCGAGGGGATTTGCCGTGCCGAGGTCAAAGAATTTTTGGCGGAAGATCCTTTCTTTAAAGCGCAGGTAGAAAGATTCTCCGGTAATGAGCGTATGACCCCCGAATTGGAGAATATGACCAGAAGTCTGACCCACCAGTTTGAGGAATATGCGCGTCTCAGCAAAAAAGTATCCCCCGAAGCGATTGGATCGGTGCTTGCTGTAAAAGAGCCCGGTCGGATGGCTGATTTGGTGGCTTCCCATCTGAATTTAAAGATAGAGGATAAACAGGTGGTTCTTGGCGCGATTGATGTAAGCGAACGTCTGGAAAAGCTCACCGAACTGATCATGCGTGAAA
This sequence comes from Dehalobacter sp. CP, assembly GCA_009910795.1. Next base: position 41,818 of record VMEE01000093.1, read on the forward strand.
TCGAGATTCTCGAGCTGGAAAGACGCATTGGGCTCAGGGTCCGAAAACAGATGGAAAAGGCCCAGAAAGAATATTACCTGCGGGAGCAGATTAAAGCGATCCAGAAAGAACTGGGCGACAAGGATGAAAAACAGGCTGAAATTGAAGAATATAAAGAGAAGATCGAAAAGGCGAATCTGACGGATGAGGCCAAGGAAAAGGCCTTGAAAGAACTGGATCGCCTCGAAAAAATGGCTGCAGCTTCCGCTGAAGGAACCGTTGTCCGGACGTATATTGACTGGATCATCGCACTCCCCTGGAATAAGGCGAGCAGGGACAAAGGGGATATGCATAAGGCTGAAAAAATATTGGAAGAAGACCACTATGGTCTGGAGAAAGTCAAAGAGCGGATCCTGGAGTATCTTTCTATCCGTAAACTCACGCCAAATATGCGCAGCCCGATACTTTGCTTTATCGGACCGCCCGGAGTAGGTAAAACCTCACTCGCGAAATCCATTGCGAGGTCTCTGGACCGCAAGTTCGTCAGAATGTCCTTGGGCGGCGTTCGCGATGAGGCGGAGATCAGAGGTCACCGCCGGACGTATATCGGCGCATTACCCGGCAGGGTGATCCAGGGGATACGCAAGGCGGAAACGAAAAATCCGGTCTTCCTATTTGATGAAATTGATAAAATGTCTTCAGACTTTCGCGGGGATCCTGCTTCTGCCATGCTTGAAGTGCTTGATCCGGAGCAGAACCATTCCTATGCGGACCACTATCTGGAGGTTCCATTTGATCTTTCCAAAGTGCTGTTTATCATGACAGCCAACTATATCGAAAATATTCCGCGTCCGCTTCTGGACAGGATGGAAGTCATTCATTTAAGCGGCTATACCGAAGATGAAAAAGTCAATATTGCGGTTCGGCATCTCGTACCGAAACAGATGAAAGTGCATGGGTTGAAAGAGATTGTTGTCCGGCTGGATAGCGCCTGCGTCCTAAAGATTGTCCGGGGTTATACCAGGGAATCCGGAGTCAGGAATTTGGAACGCGAAATTGCTAATGTGTTGCGTAAAGTAGCGGTCCGTGTCGTGAAAAAGGAATGGGAGCCGAGGACGCTGACACCGGAAGATATTGAAACCCTGCTCGGAGCCCCCCGCTATTTTTACCGAACAGTGGGCTTCGAACCGGAGATCGGCGCTGCCGTCGGCCTGGCTTATACTGAAGTCGGAGGAGATGTACTGACCATTGAAGCTACGCCTCTGGCAGGCAAAGGAAGACTGACGCTGACTGGAAAACTTGGCGATGTGATGAAAGAATCGGCGCAGGCAGGATTGACATTTGTCCGTTCCCAGGCTGAGAGCTTGGGGATTAGCAAGGATTTTTACGATCAGCTTGATTTGCACATTCATGTGCCGGAGGGAGCTGTACCGAAGGACGGACCGTCCGCCGGCATCACGATGGCGACGGCAATGGCTTCGGCGCTTTCTTCCAGAGCTGTCCGCCAGGATGTTGCGATGACTGGAGAGATCACCCTACGCGGCAATGTGCTGCCGATTGGCGGACTGAAGGAAAAGGTGCTGGCCGCACACAGGGCGGGTATCAAAACGATTATTCTTCCCGAAAAAAACCTGAAGGACCTGGAAGAAATTCCGGAAGAGATCAGGAAAGAACTGGAATTCCGTTTTGTCAAACGAATGGAGGAAGTTCTGGATATAGCCCTTCTTCCGGTTTCTAAATCACAAGAATTCCTGCCGCAGCTGCCGGTCTATAACACGGATTTTACGCAGCCTGAAAGCAGGCCGTTGTAAGCAGCTCAAATAATCTGCTGCTAAACAGGTTTCAGTCTTATATACCGGCAGACGGGAGACAGAGGGGCGTTTTAGTATCTTGTTTCAGAGGAAACAAAGAAAACGTCCCTCTGTGTTTTCCTTTGTTTTCTAACTCCTTAGTCGGTCTCCCGATGTATTTGTCTCCCTTGGATTAATCCCGATTTTGGAGTACAATATTAGCTGTTGATGTTTAAGGACATCGTTGGGACATAACATAATTGGGATATTGTACTCACGATGTTCCGTTGAGGTGATAGTGTGATTTTTCGTAAAGCTGAATTTATGATTTCGGCAGTGAAGCCGCAGCAGTATCCTGAGGGAACAAGGCCGGAGCTGGCTGTCTCAGGCCGTTCCAATGTAGGAAAGTCTTCTTTGATCAATAAACTTGTCAATCGAAAGGCACTGGCCAAGGTCGGCAAAACGCCCGGCAAAACGCAGACGATCAATTTTTTTAATATTAATGATGAATGGTATCTTGTTGATTTACCGGGTTATGGCTATGCAAAAGTGCCTCAGGAGACCCGAATGCAGTGGGGGAAGATGATGCAGACGTACTTTCGTCTGCGTGAAAATTTGAAAGGCGTCATTCAACTGGTTGATATCCGCCATCAGCCGACCGAGGAAGACAGGCTGATGATCGAAATGCTTAAGGTCAACAACATACCTGTTCTGGTGGTAGCGACAAAAGCAGATAAGATTGCGAGGGGACAACGACCCAAATATCTCAAAATCATTGCGGAATCTTTCAAAATGTCGGACTGGAAGACGATTATTCCTTTTTCTTCAGAGGACGGTACCGGCCTTCAGGAATTGAATCAGGCCATGGATGATATTATTTTTCCCGATACGGAAGACAAGCCCGGAGAGTGATCCGGAAGAATAATTGATGAAGAAGAGCAATAGATTTTGAAGAGTAATGCAAAATAAAACATAGAATAATTTAAGAATTATATGGAAAATAATAACATTAATAGCTTTGAAGTAATAGTTTAAGAAAAATAGTTTATTGAGCTAAACGGGAGAGAAAAAATGATCGATATAATTTTTTTGGTTGTCAGTCTGGGTATTATTCTTCTCGGTGCAGAAGTGTTTACAAACGGAATAGAGTGGCTTGGCAGGAAGCTCAATCTGGGTGAAGGGGCTGTTGGCAGTATCTTTGCCGCGGTAGGAACCGCTTTGCCTGAAACATTGATTCCAATTCTCGCGATTCTAACTTCCAGTGGTGCAAGCGGGCACGACATTGGAATAGGGGCAATTTTAGGAGCGCCGTTTATGCTTGGAACACTTGCTTTTTTCGTCACAGGGATTGCTGTGCTGATTTTCCGAAGAACAAACAGACCGATGTATATTCATCCGGAAGTCATTGAGCGGGATCTAAAGTTCTTTCTGATTGTCTATTTACTCGCAATCGTTGCTTCTTTTTTACCGACACACTCTTTGAAAATGCTGATCGTGATTGTTCTTGTGGGGGCTTATTGTGCCTATGTTTACCGGACAATTAAATCAAGCCATGGTGAAGCGAATTTAGAAGAGGAACTTCCTGTGTGCTACTTTTCCCGCAGGGGGGAGCCTAGACTGATTGTCATATTTGTTCAGATCATAGCTGCGCTTGCAATTATCATTGCAGGCGCGGAGCTGTTCATTAATTCTGTTCAGGCTGTATCGACGGCTGCCGGAGTCCCTGTGTTCATCCTGGCAATTATCATTACGCCGATTGCAACTGAACTGCCGGAGAAATTTAACAGTGTTCTCTGGGTGCGTCGTGGTAAGGACACATTGGCCATGGGAAATATCACCGGAGCAATGGTCTTCCAGAGCTCGGTCATTCCGGCAATTGGCATTTCGCTGACCTCCTGGGTTCTGGAACCGCTGGCCCTGGTCAGTGCGCTGCTTGCCCTAGCCTCCGCATCCCTTCAGTATTTCATCATCGTCAAAACAAAAACCCTCTATCCTGCAATCCTGATGATTGGCGGGGTATTCTATGCGGTCTTCTTATTCCTTTCCCTAAGAGCGATTTAATTCCGAGCGGAAGATATCACAGAAAAAAATAGACAAATGTTCCCAAAACTATGAATAAAGGTTATCCCGGTTTTAATATATTATAATAGGATAATATATGAAACCGGGTGATTTTTTATGGGAACAAGCATTCTAAAAGGCATTACCATAGGTCTGCTCGTCACGGTTCTGACCCTCCTGGCTGTACTGGTCACAACGCTGACTGGAATTGATGAAAAGATCATCGCCTATCTTGTGGATTTTGGTCTTTTGCTGAGTTGCCTGGTAGCCGGTTTTCGAGCCAGCAGAGACTCCGGCCGGCTGCTTCCTGCAGGACTGGCTGCCGGGGGATATGCTGTGGTTGGCATACTGCTTTTGGCTCTTTATTTTCCGATTGAAAGCCTTGGCGCCGTCAAAATCATTTCCGAGGGAATAGGTCTTGGATTGCTGGCAGGGGTACTCGGTACAGGTTTTCTTGGTTCCGAGCCTGTCTCTTATGAACGGCTAAACAGTATATCGCATCCAAACAGTCTGCGGCCATCTAAATGGCCGTTAGAGGAAGACCGGAAATCCACAACTGAGATTCGGAGAAATTCCAGTTGGTACGGTGAAGACCCGAATGCGGAAAGGGCCCGGATCTACGAACTGTGCAGCAAAAAACCGGAACTCACGGAGGAAGAAGAAGCTTTCAACTGGTGGGAAGTCGAAACCAAGAGGCAGCTTCGGCGACGGTAACTATACAATCTAAAAGCGTTGACTTCATTTAAGCTTCTTTTCCACTTGCATTGTTTCAGGGTGAACGAGCAAGAGGGAAGAGGTTTTTTCTTCATTGAAAGAAGTTTTAGTATAGGTAATCCATATACAGGAAAAGCTAAGCCGAATGATGAGTGCCGCGGCGGACAGAGTAAGAAATGAAAGCAATTGGATAGCTGAAAACAGGGGTGCCGATGATGACGAAAAGAGAAAAAACTATCCTATTTTTCTTATTGACTTTTATTCTTCTGCTCAGGCTCTATCACATGAATGTCGGTCCTGTTGAAATTGAGGAGAGCTGGCGGCAGGCTGACACAGCATCAATCGCCAGGAATTTTGCGGGTTATGACTTTCATCCGTTTCATCCCAATTTGAATTACGACGGGACGTTTCCAAATATTCCGGCATTGGAAATTCAAGTTACGACTTATCTGATCGCGATCCTGTACAAAGTATTCGGCTATCATTATTTTCTGGCAAGGGCTGTTCCGATTGCTTTTTTTTTGATCTCAGCCCTATATCTGTATCTGCTGGCACGCCTGTATCTGGGGTGGAACGGAGCAGCTTACAGTCTTCTGATTTATGGAATCCTTCCGATTAATCTGTATTATTCCCGGGCGATTATGCCGGAGTCCGCAGCCCTGATGTTCTGGATCGGAGGATTTTACTATTTTAACCGATGGATTATCAAGCAAAACAATAGCAGGGGTTGTCAAAGAAACAATCACAGGAATCATAGGAATAACGGCAATCATAGGAATGATGATGTAAATGATCGCGATTATGGCGATCTACGAAGCAAATACGGTTTGCTTATTTTGAGCTCGTTTTTTTTAGCTTTGGCAATCATGACCAAACCGCCTGTGATTTTTATTGGAATCCCCATGATGTATCTCTGTTTTAAGTATTATGGGCGGAAATGGCTGAAAATGCGTGTTTTTTGGATATACGGCTTCATTACGGCAGCACTTCCAGCCTGCTATTACTATTTCAGTACTGCCGCTGCGGAGTATAAATTTACACTGGGCATTACCCGTAATATTATTTTTAAGCAGGCGATTACCGCCTTTTACAGTCCGGAAGCACTTTACTTTTTCACGGTAAATTTGCCGAGGGCCCTTGGCATAAGCGGGCTGCTTCTTTGCCTTGCAGGGATATTTTTTCTGCAGGAAAAGCAAAAAGTATTTCTGGTTTGGTTTATCGCTATGATTTTGGAGGCAATCTTGATTGTAAGCGAGATCCGGGCATTTTATTACCTGATATTTTTGATGGTGCCGTGCTGTTTGCTGGCCGGTAATCTTTTGGCCAGGGCGGCTTCGGGTCCAGTGGGAAAAATTGCAGGAGTGGTATTGGTGCTGCTCCTAATGAAGGAAAGTTATGATCTGGTCAAACCGATGTTCACCATCAATACGGTGATGGCGCAACAAGTAAATGTAGTAAAGCAGCTGACGGATCAGGACGATCTCCTTGTGGTCGGTTCTCTGGATCCGTGTATGCTGGACTTAACGGACAGAAGGGGCTGGCGGTACAATCTTAGGCTGTATGCTGCAACACCCAAAGATCCGACTCAGGAACTGGACGATTATATTGCAAGAGGAGCCAAATATTTTGTGCCAATTCAGGGGAAAATATATGGGGATCTGGATGAGAGGCTGTTGAGCTATATCGAAGGAGAATATCCGAAGATCGAGGTCGTACAGGGTTACCCGATTTATGTACTAAAGTGAGCGGTGACAGCTTATCCGCAAACTTGCGTTTATCTTTTGGAAATACTGCCTGGAGGAGGTGAGTGATATGAAGGTCCTGATTGGCTTGCCCGCCTATAATGAAGCAGCCGGGATTATTCATTTATTCAACAGCATTGCATCCTACCGAGAGGTCAGCCGGTATAATATTCAGGTCCTGCTGGTGGATGACGGCAGCAGCGACAATACTGCAAAAATTGTAAGCACTTACGCCCAGGATCATGGTTATGTAACACTGGTCAGGCACCACGGAAACAAGGGCCTCGGAGAAGCCGTCAAAACAATTTTGCGTTATGCACTGGAAAACCTGAAGGATGACGATGTCCTGGTTACCATGGATGCCGACAATACCCACAGCCCTTTGCTGATTGAGAGCATGATTGAAACGCTGAATAGTCGGGATCTTGACTTGGTTGTGGCCTCCAGATTTACTTCGGGAGGATATGAAATTGGGCTGAAAGTCTTGCGAAAGTTATTCAGCCGGGGTGCCAGGTATTTCTTCAAATTGTTTTTCCGCATCAGAAACCTTAATGATTACTCATCTGGTTACAGGGCATACCGGGTGAGAATAATCAGAAAGGCACAGGAACGCTGGAAAGAACTGATTACAACCAACGGATTTGACTGCATGGCTGAGATCGCTGCTAAATTCAGTAGGATGGGGGTTAAAGCCGGGGAGGTACCGCTTATTCTTCATTATCAACAGAAAGAAGGGGCCAGCAAAATGCAGGTGTCAAAGACAATTAGAGGTTACTTTGCGCTGCTGGCTAAGGTGAGATAAACGAATGATTTATTTGCTGGCCTTGATTTCCATTGCACTGGGATCGACCGGGCAGTTCGTTCTTAAGCTGGCGGCAGGGGAACTTCGGCCGGACAGCGGAATCTGGAATCTTGTTTATTCGATGATCAGCCTGAAGATGGTCTTTGCTGTAAGCTGTTTTGTTTTCAGCATGTTGATGTGGATATTTGTCCTGAGAAAGCTGGAGCTCAGTATTGCTTATCCGATGGTCAGTCTGGGCTATATCCTGGTGATGCTGCTTTCCTTTTTCTTTCTTCAGGAACAGGTTTCAGCCGCCAAGGTCGGCGGGACTTTATTGATTGTGGCAGGGGTCATCGTACTAAACATGAAGTAATGTCCTGCTTTAAGAATTTCTGACAAAAAGATTACCTGAGTCCGTTCAACGGACTCAGGTAATCTTTTTATTGTCTGATGTGTTAAATCTATTGTTTTCTAAAATTTTTAATATTTTTAAAAGGAATATCATGTCGGGGCTTGAATCTTAGGCTTCATTGTTCTTTTCGGACGCGCTTTTACGGCCATTTCCTTGTAGTTGGGCGGTTTGCTGGTTGCTTCTCTGGCAGCAGTGTCTTTCTTGTTTGCGTCCTTGATTGCTTCGCTGTTTACTTCCTGAATGATGACCAGAATCATTGGACGTCTGCCGGTTCTCTGATAGAGGTGTTTTCCGACAATATCTTTGACCTTGTTTTTGATTGGCGCCCATTGGTTGATACCCTTTTGCTGGCATTCCTGCATAGCCTCTCGGATCAGGCACCTGACTTCGCTGATAATTTCTTCCGACTCCCGCACATAAATAAATCCGCGGGTCACGACATCAGGTCCTGCAACCAACGCACCAGTCGGACGGCTGACAGTCAGAACAGCAATCAATATCCCGTCCTGCGACAACTGCTTACGGTCACGCAGTACAATATTGCCGACATCACCGATCCCGAAACCATCGATCAAAACTCTGCCTGCCGGAATACTTTCGGCCATTTTAGCGCCCTCGTCCGTAAATTCCAGAACACTGCCGTTTTCGGCAATAAAAATATTTTCTTTAGGGATACCGACCTGCTGCGCGAGTTCAGCGTGCTTGACAAGCATACGGTACTCACCATGCACAGGAAGGAAGTATTTCGGTTTCACCATGCTGAACATTAGTTTAAGTTCTTCTTCGCTGGCATGTCCCGAAACGTGCATTCCTGAAATCTGCTCATAGATGACATGCGCACCGAGTTTGAGCAGTTGGTCGATATTACGGGAAATGGCTTTCTCGTTGCCGGGAATCGCGCTGGCCGAAATAATGACCGTGTCGTTCTCACTGATTGAGATCTGGCGGTGATCGCCGCTGGCTATTCTGCTTAAGGCCGACATCGGTTCCCCCTGGCTGCCTGTAGTCAGGATGCAGAGCTGGTTGCTGGGATAATCCATTGCCTTGTCTACCTCAATCAGGGTTCCCTCCGGCATATCAAGATAACCCAGATCCATCGCAATATTAATGACATTGACCATGCTTCGTCCGATTGCGGCAACTTTGCGTTGGCATTTGACCGCAGCGGAGATCGCCTGCTGCAGCCTATTAATATTTGAAGCAAAACTAGCAAAGATAATTCGTCCTTCGGCATGGAAAAAGGCTTCATCAATATTTTGGCCGACAGACCGTTCGGACATGGTAAAGCCGGGACGGTCGACATTTGTGCTGTCGGACATCAGGCACAGAACGCCGTGTTCCCCTAATTCGGTAAATTTGTGTATATCCAGGACATCGCCGCTGACAGGTGTATGGTCGAGCTTAAAGTCCCCGGTATGGACAATGGTACCAATCGGTGTATGGATTGCCAGGCCGACAGAGCCCGGGATACTGTGGCTGATGTTGATGAATTCAACCCGGAAAGCGCCGAGTCGGACTGTATCATTCGGATGAATGACGTTGAGTGTCGCTTTTGTAATATTTGCTTCCTTCAGCTTGGACTGAATCAAGCCAATTGTAAGGCGTGTCCCATAAACAGGGACATTAAGATCCTTCAATAGATAAGGGAGAGCCCCAATATGATCTTCATGGCCATGGGTAATGAGTATCCCTGCAACCATTGCCTGGTTTTCAATCAAATACGTATAGTCCGGAATCACGATGTCAATACCTAAGAGGTCTTCATTCGGAAATGTCAGACCGGCATCAACCAAGATAATTTTATTATTATACCGGATGACGGTCATGTTCTTGCCGATTTCCCCGAGACCTCCGAGGGGAATAATTTGCAGTTTGTTCTCTTTTGTCAAAAACTTTTACCTCCATATTTTATGTTGTGTCAAACAAGCAGAAAACAAGCCAAAATACGGTTAAACCCAAACGCCCCGGTGTTTAAGCATATTTCAGTAATTTTTTATTAGCCGTTCTGAGGCACATTAATTATTATTATATCACGTATTTGTGTTTTTAAACAAATATTGCCTGGAAAACCTTTCAGATAATACGATTTTGAATGGGATCCTTTCGCTTAAAACCTTTTGACTTTTTTTTACTGCCTCAGTATAATAAAGAAAACTTCGCTGGCGCCAAGTCTTTGGCGGTCGCTTCTTGCCATCCTTGGCATCGCGGCATTAAGCCATCCGTGGCTGTCGGCAGCATTAGCTGCACTTAGATGTAACAGAAAGTAAGTATTCATTCTGACACACTAAAGAAAACTTGGCTGCCACCAAACCTTTTGTTGTTGGCGGCAGTATAGAATTTAGAGTGGAATTGGCAGAGGGGCTGAAAGATTTCCCGATTCATTGCCGGCTGGAACTGTACAATCGTATACTATTCCGGTATGAAGTATGTTATGTGAGTCTTTCGTCCTTTGGGCCGGAAGATTTTTTTGGTTCGAAAGGAGCCTTTTTATGAGTGAGGATCAACAGATGGCCAAAATATATGATCCTGGCCAGGTAGAGGAAAAATGGTATCAGTATTGGGAACAGAACGGATTTTTTACGCCAAAAGTTGAACCGGAGCAGAACCCTTTCAGCATTGTGATGCCGCCGCCGAACGTAACCGGGTCTTTGCATCTCGGACACGCGATGGATAACACGCTGCAGGATATTCTGGCCCGTTATAAAAGAATGCAGGGATATAATACGTTATGGCTTCCCGGGACAGACCACGCGGGTATTGCCACCCAGGCCAAAGTTGAGGAACAGCTGGCCAAAGAAGGAACGAACAGACACGAACTTGGAAGAGAAAAATTTCTGGAAAGAGTCTGGGCCTGGAAGGAACAGTATGGCGGTACAATTACCCGTCAGCTGCGCAAACTAGGTGCTTCCTGTGATTGGTCACGGGAACGGTTTACCATGGACGAAGGATGTTCCAAGGCTGTAAGAGAAGTCTTTGTCAACCTGTATAACAAAGGCCTGATTTATAGAGGGAACTATATTGTTAACTGGTGCTCCAAGTGCCATACGACCATTTCGGATATTGAAGTCGAGCATAATGAACGGGAAGGAAACCTGTGGCATATCCGTTATCCGGCAGCGGATGGCGGGGAAGGCGTTGTTGTGGCGACGACCCGTCCGGAAACGATGCTCGGAGACGTGGCGGTTGCCGTCCACCCTGAGGATGAACGGTACCGGCATCTTGCAGGAAAGAATGTGATCCTTCCTTTAGTGAAAAGAGAGATTCCGGTGATTACCGATGAATATGTCGAGAAGGAATTTGGCACCGGCGCGGTCAAAATTACGCCTGCGCATGACCCAAATGACTTTGAGATGGGGCTCCGCCATCATCTGGAGCAGATTAATATCATGAACAGCGATGCCACCATCAACGAAAATGGCGGCAAATACCAGGGACTGGATCGTTACGAAGCACGCCGCCGGATTGTCAAAGATCTGGAAGAGCTTGGCCTTTTGGTTAAGATAGAACCGCATATGCATGCAGTGGGGGAGTGTTACCGCTGTTCCACAGTGGTTGAGCCCCGGGTCAGCAGGCAGTGGTTTGTGAAAATGAAGCCTTTAGCTGAACCGGCAATCAAAGTCGTGCAGGATGGCGATCTGCAGTTTGTGCCCGATCGTTTTGCCAGGATCTATACAGGCTGGCTGGAAAATATCCGGGATTGGTGTATATCGCGGCAGCTCTGGTGGGGTCATCGTATTCCGGTCTGGTATTGTCAGGATTGCGGAGCTGAAGTTTGCGTGAAAGAGGATCCGGCGGCATGTCCGAAATGCGGAAGCCATCACCTGCAGCAGGATCCCGATGTTCTGGATACGTGGTTTTCTTCAGCGCTCTGGCCGTTCTCAACCATGGGATGGCCCGAGAATACCGCTGAACTGAAACAGTTTTATCCGACGAGTGTTCTGGTTACCGGCAGGGATATTATTTTCTTCTGGGTAGCCCGGATGATTTTTATGGGACTGGAATTCCGGGAAGATGTTCCGTTCCACAAGGTGATGATTCACGGGTTGATTCTTGACCCGCAGGGGCGCAAGATGAGCAAATCACTTGGCAACGGTGTCGATCCGATCGAAGTCATTAATCAATATGGCGCGGACACCCTGAGGTTTATGCTGATCACCGGCAACACACCGGGTAATGATCTGAGATTCCATTTTGAAAAATTAGAGTCCACCAGAAACTTTCTGAATAAAATCTGGAATGCCTCCCGTTTTGTGCTGATGAATCTGGAGGACTACCAATCGGAAGCTAAGGAACAGCCTGCCGGACCGTACGCTGCTGAGTTTACCCTGGCAGACAAATGGATCCTGTCACGCTATGAAGATACGGTTCAGAATGTCACAGCTGCTTTAGAGCGCTTTGACCTTGGGGAAGCCGGCAGACTGCTCTATGAATTTATCTGGAATGAATATTGTGACTGGTACATTGAGCTGACCAAAAAACGGCTCTATGCGAAAGAAAACCAATCTGAACGCCAGACCGCCCAGCGCATTCTCTTTGAAGTACTGGAAGGTACAATGAGACTGCTTCACCCGTTTATGCCGTTCTTAACTGAGGAGATCTGGCAGCATCTGCCCATCAAAGGAAAGACGATTATGCTCAGCTCCTGGCCGCAGGTTGAAGGATATCGCAACGAGCAGGTTGAAAAGGATATGAATGTCCTGATGGATATTATCCGGGCAGTGCGCAATATCCGGGCAGAAATGGGTGTCGTTCCGGGCCGCAGGGCAGATATCTTGCTTATTGCTCCCGAAAAAGAGATGCTGGCTGTACTGCAAAATGGTCTTGAGGATATCCGGCAGCTTGCAGTTGCAGAAAACATTACAATTTTACAGCAGATGGAGAATAAGCCGCCGCAGTCCGCCAGTGCGGTTCTTACTGGGGTTGCTGTTTATGTACCGCTGAAGGGGCTGCTTGATTTGGACAAAGAAGTTGCCAAGGTCCGCAAGGAAATCGAAAATATGATCAAGGAACAGAAACGGCTGGAAGACAAGCTTGGGAACCCAGGGTTTACCTCGAAAGCGCCGGAAGAGGTCGTTCAAAAGGAAAGAGAGAAACTGGATGATATCATGGCCAGAATGCGTTCTCTGAAACTGAGATTATCCGATTTAAGCGAAGAGCTTGAATAAATCTGTAAAGGATTGAGGATAATGACGGAATACGAAGAGACACTGGAATATATTAAGAACCTGACGAAGTTCGGTATTAACCTCGGACTGGAACGGATCAAGGCTTTGCTGGATCGTCTGGATCACCCGGAAAAGAAATTGAAAGTGATTCATATCGGCGGCACCAACGGGAAGGGATCGACGACGGCAATGCTTCAGTCGATTATGAAGCAGGCTGGTTATCGCGCGGGAATGTTTACATCCCCCCACCTTCATAATTTCCGAGAAAGAATCACGATAAACGGAGAGATGATCTCACCGGAAGATGTGGTTTCAGGGATCAATAAGCTAAAACCCCATCTGGAGGAAATGGAGCGTCTCGGGATTGAACATCCGACCGAATTTGAAGTTTGTACGGCGCTGGCCCTGTGTTATTTTGCTGAAAAACAACCCGATCTGGTCCTTCTGGAGGTCGGTCTCGGCGGTGAAATTGATTCCACCAACGTCGTTACCCCTTTAATATCTGTGCTGACCAGTATTGGCATGGATCATATGGATTATCTTGGAGATACGCTTCAAGCAATTACTGGGGTCAAGGCCGGCATTATTAAGGATGGCGTTCCAGTGGTCACTTCCTCGGACAAGCCGGAAGTTCTGAAGGTCATCGAGGACCGGGCTGCCCAAAAAGGATCCAGGATGATTGAGGTAGGCCGCGATGTACATTGGCGGCACCCGGGCGATGCTTCGCAGCGTTTTGGCTATGAAGGCTTGTACTGGTCTTATCCGGATCTGGAGCTCGCGCTTCTTGGGGAACACCAGTTTACCAATGCAGCGGCTGCACTAGCTGTCTGTGAAGTATTGGTTGGAACGTATTCCCTGAATATATCTGAAAGTGCCGTCAGGGAAGGTCTCAAAGCAGTCCGCTGGCCGGGCAGACTGGAACTCTTGCTGCAGAGCCCGAGAGTTCTTCTGGACGGGGCACATAATGCCGATGGGATGATGTCTCTGGCTAAGGCGCTGCAGCAGTACGCCGGCGGACCTTTGAAAAGAAACAGGCTGTTGCTTTGTCTTGGCATGCTCAGGGACAAAGAAATAGAAAAAGCCGTTGAGATTATCGCACCGCTGGCCGATGAAATCATCGTGACCAAGCCGGATTCCCCAAGGGCTGGTGACTGGGAGTATGTAGCCAGAATCGCGGAGAAGTATCTAGTGCAGGAAAACGTATCGACGGTTGAAGATCCTGCGGGAGCAGTAAGAAAAGGGCTTGAAAAAATGAAGCCGGGTGATCTGCTTTGTGTCACCGGCTCCTTGTACATGATCTCCGGGGTAAGAAAATTTTTACTGGATCATTATACGCATCAGGAATAATCCCACTCCACGCAATTTCTGCCGTGTTTTTTGGCTTGGTACAAGCAGGCATCGGCTTTTTCCAATATGCTGTGGCAGCATTCGTAATTGGCCGGTATCATACTGTATCCGCCCACACTGACGGTCAGAGCAGCGTGGCTGCCGGCGGGATTGTTGAACAGTTGGGATATACTGACATGGTAACGTATTTTTTCGGCGATTTCACTTCCGGCAGCCGCATCCGTATCCGGAAGAATCACGACAAATTCCTCTCCGCCATACCTGGCCAGAAATTCGTGAGGTTCATTCAAGCATGAGCGGATGATCTGGGCAACTTTAACAAGCGCTTCATCGCCTTTGGAGTGCCCATGCTGATCGTTGAATTTCTTAAAGAAATCAACATCAATCATGATCAGCGAAAGCGGACGCTTGTTGGTGGCTGCAAAGCCAAATTCGGCAGTAAGTTTTTCTTCAAAAAATCGCCGGTTTGGGATCTCGGTAAGACCATCCAGGTGAGACATTCTCTCCAGGAGTTTTTGCTGATGAATGAACCGTAAAGTGTTCTTGACCCGGGCCTGAATAATTGTTGGCTTAAAAGGTTTGGTGATATAATCTACAGCACCCAAATTAAGCCCTTTTTCTTCATCTTCAATGGAGTCAAGGCTTGTCAGGAAAATAACGGGGATGTTCCTGGTCCGTTCATCGTATTTTAGCTGTTTGAGAACTTCATAACCATCCATTTCCGGCATCACGATATCCAGCAGGATCAGGTCAGGAGAGTACCTTCTTAGCAATTCCAGGGCTTGTCTGCCGTTTCTGGCAGAGATAAACTGATATTCGGCTAAAGTTTTTTTAAGAAAAATAAGATTAAAGTCCTGATCATCCACTGCAAGAATCAAATATTCTTCCATACCGGCATATCCTTCCTTATTGGGATACTTATTTTTCCAGAAAATATTATAACATATTATGGAACTAAAATTTATTTTATTTTCAAAATATTTAAGCGCTGATCATATACCATGTACTAATTATTGCCGCTCCTTCATATGATCGGAATAGAATGATTTGAAGGAGTTGCCTGATGGGAAAAAAATTTAGATCAGGTGTTTTGATTTCAATCATAATGGTAATACTAGGATTATCCGCTGTCGGCTGGTTTGTATGGTATACTGGAAAGATGTTTGTCGGGCTTGTTTCCGCAGAGACCGCCGTTACCTCAGAAAACCCGTCAGAAACAAACAGTGAGATTCTCAACTTGCCGGAAATCAAACTTTGGACCTGTCAAATCGGTGTTTATAAGGATAAAGAAAATGCCGAAGCATTGCTGCAGAATTTGCATAACAAGGGTTGGCAGGCCGTGATCATCAGTAAGGAGCCTTATCAGGTTGCGGTGGGTGCCTTTGGCGCCGATGAAGAGGCGTTTTTTTGTTACCAGGGCTTATTGGAAAACGGTATTGATTCATGGGTCAGGGAAGTGACGTATCCTGCTTTGCACTATAAGGTCAGCGGCAGTGAAACGGAAACGGTTCTGGAAATCCTCGAGCTGGCGAATTCATTATGTGCAGGTCTTGGACAAGACAATGGTCAAACTGATGCCGCAGAGAAAATTCAGGATGTTAAAGACAGCGATTATCCGGAAGATTTCAGGCATTTGCAGGATAATTTGAGCGCCCTTAATGCTTCCCTGGATGGTCAGGGGAATCTTCAATATAAGTATAATCAGCAGCTTCTTCAAGTCTTTGCTGAGTATAAATGGGTTACTTACAAGTATTTTGAACAGAATCCCTGATTATTTTGGGTAGGGTCAAAAAACACGATTAAACAGTAATATCTTGCATTTCCTTCGGTTTAATTGCATTTTCTTTAGGTAGTGATATAATTAACTTATCTTTGAAGTAGACGAAATGGGGGATTTGGATTTGAAAACCTTGAAAATTCCTGAAGCAACGATTATACGGCTTTCCGTATATTCTCGTTATTTGACAGAGATAGACCGCAAAGGAATCATAACGATTTCTTCAGGTGATATTGCTGAAGGAGTAGGCGTAAGTCCTGCTCAGGTTCGTAAAGACCTTGCTTATTTTGGGGAGTTTGGGATTCGCGGAGTAGGTTACAATGTTAAAGACTTGCATAAAAATATTCTTCGGATCATGGGTCTGAGCAATGAGTGGAGCGTTTGCCTCGTAGGATTGGGCAACCTCGGACTCGCCCTGAGTACGTATAAGGGTTTTAAAGAACGCGGATTTTCGATCATTAATATTTTTGACAATGATCCCCAAAAAACTGGGATGAAGATTAACGATATCGAAGTATTACCGATTGAAACGATGGAAGAAGTCGTCGCCCAAAACCAGATCCAGATCGGGGCAATAACTGTCCCGGCATCTGCAGCCCAGGAAATTGCCGATAAACTTGTTAAAGGCGGAGTCCAGGCCATTTTGAATTTTGCACCTGTCGTTTTAAATGTTCCTCCCACTGTAGAACTCAGAAATGTGGATTTGTCTGTAAACCTTGAAGTGCTGACATTCAATCTGGGCGGAAAAATGGCTTAGAACCTAGAATCGATCATTTGTACATGAAGGAAGGTATTCCAGATACGCTAACGCTGGATGCCTTCTTTTTCTATTCTGAAATGGATTAAGGCTTTATTAATTTTGTATTTAAAGGTAAAATGAATTATTAAACATTTTTAAGCAATTTTTAAGATGCACAGAGAGCTTTTGGGAGGGAAGAGAATGGCAGACAAGCGTATTTCAATTTACGACACGACGCTGAGGGACGGAGCTCAGGGAGAAGGCGTTCACTTCTCAGCCAAAGATAAACTTTTCTATATGCAGAAAATGATTGAAGCCGGCATCGACTATGTGGAAGCCGGCTGGCCGGGTGCGAATCCCAAAGATGATGAGTTTTACCGTGCGATGGCCTCCTGGGCGGATTCTGCCGAAAGTCAGGACTGGCGTTTCCGGACGAGGGTCGTTGCATTCGGCAGCACCTGCAGGGTCGGCGAATCTCCGGAAAAAAGTGATTCATTGAACGGACTGATTGCTTCCGGAGCGAATACCCTGACGATCTTTGGGAAGACATGGAAACTTCATGTTGAAACGGTCTTAAGAACAAACCCGCAGGAAAACTTAAGAATCATCAGAGAATCTGTTGAATATCTTGTGAAAGCCGGCAAGGAAGTCTTCTTTGATGCAGAACACTATTTTGACGGTTGGCAGGACGACCCTGCGTTTGCGTTAAGCTGTCTGGAAGCCGCCATGCTTGGCGGAGCGAAAGGACTTGTCCTCTGCGACACGAATGGCGGTACCTATACCAGGGAGATCACGAACGGGGTGCAAGTTGTCAGGCAGGAGCTTTCCCCTGCCGTACTCGGTATTCATACTCACAATGATGGAGGGCTGGCTGTCGTAAATACGTTGGCGGCTGTTGAGGCAGGAGTGGATCAGATCCAGGGAACCTGGAACGGCTTCGGGGAACGCTGCGGCAATGCGAATTTAAGCACGCTGATACCCTGGCTGCAGCTGAAATTAGGTTATCAACTGCTTGAACCTGATGTTCTGCACAATATTTCTTATTTAAGCAGGTATGTGGCGGAACTCGCCAATTATCCGTTTGATGAGAAACAGCCGTTTGTGGGCAGAAGCGCTTTTGCTCATAAAGCGGGTATGCATGTCGACGCGGTCATGAAGAATAACAAAACCTTTGAGCACATTGACCCTGCTTCGGTCGGGAATGAACGCCGGGTTCTGATCTCCGATCAATCCGGAAAAGCAAATTTGTGCTTGAAAATGCGCCGGTTCAAACCTGAGATTGAAAAAGATGATCCGCTCGTGGAACTGGCGATGGAAAGAATTAAGAATGCCGAAAACGAAGGATTCCAGTATGAGACGGCAGAGGGAAGCCTGGATCTGCTATTACTGGAGATCCTCGGCAAATACGAACAGCCGTTTACACTCGAAGACTATCACGTTTGGAGTGATCCGCTGCGCGGTGAGCTCGACTCTGTAGCGGTTGTGAAAGTGCAGGTCGGAGACAAGCAGGTTCATATTGCAGCCGAGGGAGACGGGCCGGTTCATGCACTTGACCAAGCTCTCAGAAGCACTTTGGGTGCCTTTTTCCCGGCTATTGAAGAGAGTGAGCTGACGGACTATAAAGTTAGGGTTCTTGACGGTTCCCGGGGCACAGGTTCAGTTGTCCGGGTTGTGGTTGAAACAAAGCATGGCGTCAATACCTGGGGAACGATCGGGGTATCCAGCAATATTATTAAGGCCAGCGCCAAAGCGCTGCTCGATGCGCTCTATC
The DNA here is from genome assembly GCA_009910795.1 of Dehalobacter sp. CP. Next base: position 60,096 of record VMEE01000093.1, read on the forward strand.
TGGTTATCTTGAGCTCTCAGGGCAAGGCATAGACTTTTGCATTTTTGTCGCAAAAGTGCCAATACACGCTAGACTTGTCAAAAAAAGGGAATAGTGCTAGACTAATAGAAGACTTAACAGCCGGGGGACGATGACCCTGGCTTGTTAAATATTTACTTCATTCATGCTCCGTTCACAGCGGAACGGTGGCCCATAGACTGATCATAAGTTCGGGCAGGAGGGCTTCGTAAGTATTAATTGTTTATAGCGATGTAGATGATTTTGAAGGAATAGAAAGATGCTTAGGATGTGACAGAATGATGTTGATTTTGGCTTCGGCTTCGCCGCGGAGGCGTGAGCTTCTGGAGGAATGGGGATATGACTTCAGACTTGTCAGTGCTCCGGTCGACGAAGTTCTTCCACCGGATGTTTGGCCTGAGACAGGCGTACAGGATCTTGCCAGACGCAAGGCACTTTCCGGATTTGAAGCGTGGCTTGATTTAAGCGGTTCGGCCGATGATTTGGTTTTAGGCGCCGATACCCTTGTGGTGCTGGACCATATTGTGCTCGGAAAGCCTGCTGACGAGGAGGAAGCGGAACGAATGCTTCTTAACTTAAGCGGAAAAACACACCGGGTGATGACCGCAATTGCGTTAGCCGCAATGGACAAGGTTCGGCAGATCAGCGTAGAGACTGCTGTTGAGATTACAACTGTGTCTTTTCGGGAGCTGAAGGTTCAGGAAATCAAGGATTATATTATGACAGGGGAACCGATGGATAAAGCCGCCGCTTACGGGATTCAGGGCGGAGCTGGCGGGTTTGTGACAGCAGTCAGTGGTTCCTGGTCGAATGTGGTTGGACTGCCGATGGAGCTTCTGGTGCGAAAGCTTGAGGATAAGGGGATTTCCCCTAAAAAATAAAAGGTACCTTAAAATACGAGGAAAAAGAGATGAATTACCGCCGGCTAAAGGACTTGCCTGAAGATTTAAAACCAAGGGAACGTCTTCATCAGCATGGTTCGGAAAACCTATCCACCAAAGAAATACTGGCGATACTGCTGAGAACCGGTTCAAGAGGGGAAAATGTCCTGGAACTATCTGAACGAATCTTGACGGAAACGGGCGGACTGACTGGCCTGGCCAGATTATCTGTTGATGAATTAAAACAGGTTCACGGCATAGGACCAGCCAAAGCGGCTCAAGTCAAGGCAGCCTTGGAAATCGGCAAACGGAGTGTCTGCGCTGATCCCATGTCACGCCCGGTGATCAACACGCCATCAGACGCGGCCGATCTGGTCATGGAGGAGATGCGGAAGCTCGACCGGGAACACTTCAGGATCATACACTTAAGCACCCGGAACAATGTACTGGGCATAAGTCCTGTATCGGTCGGGTCTCTCAATTCATCCATTGTGCATCCCAGGGAGTGTTTTAAGGATGCCATCCGGCGTAACACGAATACAATTATTTTGCTGCATAATCATCCGAGCGGCGATCCTTCGCCCAGCAGGGAAGACCTTGATATTACCAAAAGGCTTGCCGAAGGCGGAAAAATATTAGGGATTGAGGTATTGGATCATATCATCATTGGGGATAAAAAGTATGTCAGCCTGAAAGAACAGGGGATCATCTAGCCCGACCTTTAGCCTAACAGTACCACTGTCGAAAGATCACCACAAATATAAAAAAATATTGAAAAATAGGAAATATTCATTAATTTGATGCAAAAAAATGATATAATAAAACGATGCCATAGCAATACGAAATATGGTATGAAAAATTCCACTTTGTGGGAGACTGAGAAAAGACTGCCAGGCATCACTTGAAATTTGAAATGATTTATCTTGAAGGGAGATTTACAAAACATGGTTTTTTCCAAGGACCTCGGAATCGATCTGGGAACCGCCAATACCCTTGTACATATGAAAGGCAAAGGAATCATAGTACGGGAGCCTTCAGTGGTTGCTATGGATATAGAGAAGAACGAGCCTCTGGCGGTTGGAGACAGAGCCAAGGAGATGATCGGAAGAACTCCGGGAAATATTGTTGCCATCAGACCGTTGAAAGACGGCGTAATCTCGGATTTCAATGTTACTCAAAAAATGCTTAAATATTTTATCAACAGGGCTTTAGGATCAAAATTCTTATTTGCGCGGCCCCGGGTCGTCATTTGTGTGCCGTCCGGAGTTACCGCAGTTGAAAAAAGAGCTGTCAAGGAAGCAGCTCTTGCAGCCGGAGCAAAAGATCCGATCATTATGGAAGAGCCAATGGCTGCCGCCATCGGAGCAGGCCTGCCCGTGAGTGATCCTACCGGCAATATGATTGTCGATATCGGCGGAGGCACAACTGAAGTCGCCGTGATCTCGATGGGAGGCATCGTTACAGCCGGCTCGATCCGGGTAGCCGGAGATGAGATGGATGATGCCATTATTGCGTATATCAAGAAAACTTATAACCTCTCCGTCGGTTATCAGTCGGCTGAGAACATCAAAATGGAGATCGGAGCGGCCTATATGCCGGAAAAAGGTTTGACGTATGCCATCAAAGGACGCGATCTCCTGACAGGTCTCCCCAAGAACGTTGAGATTACTTCCGAAGAAATTGTTGAAGCCTTAAATGAGCCGGTAAATGCTATTGTTGATGCGGTAAAGAACTGCCTTGAGAAAACACCTCCGGAACTGGCGGCAGATATCATGGACAGAGGCATTATTATGGCGGGAGGCGGATCACTGTTAAGAAATCTGGACAGGCTAATTGCCGATCAGACAGGGATACCCGTCCACCTTGCTGAGGATCCGCTTTCCTGCGTTGCACTGGGTACCGGTAAAGTGCTTGAGAATGAGGAAATTCTAAGAAGGATTGCCGCTATGCAGAAGAATTAAAAGCGGGAGGAGAAATCGGTGGGGAAAAAAATAAATCCCATGGGTATAGCCGTTCTCGTTTTTGCTGTTCTGCTGATCACTTTGACGACGATCCATTTGACCGGACTCGGCAGTCAGTCTCCGAACCCTGTCGGGAACGCCATGCAAAGAGTACTTTCACCGATAGAAAGTGCGATTTGGAATCTGGGAGATGGGATTAAAGATAATTTTCGGGCGATTTTCAGTTTTCGGACTGTCAAAGCAGAAAATGAGGAACTTCGTAAACAGGTAGAAACGCTCACGGGAGACAATCTTCAGCTCAAACAACAGGTACTGGCTGCCCTGCGCTATCAGGAACTTGATGCTGTTTTTCAAAGTCCCTCGCTGGAGAGCTATGAGAAAATTGGAGCCACCATTATAAACCGTAATCCTTCAGCCTGGTATCAGACAGTCACCGTCAATAAAGGCAGTGATCACGGCGTAAAAGTGGGTAATCCTGTTGTTGCCAATCTGGGTCTGGTCGGGAAAGTCATTTCTGTCACCCCGAAGACCTCGGATGTTTTACTGCTACTCGACGGAGAGGGACAGGTTGGCGCCTTTGCCAGGGGTAATAAAGGTGAGGCAATTTTTGGGATTGTCAAAGGTACGTATAAGAAAAACACCAGGCTGAATTCCTCAGGAGAACTCGAAATGAATTTCCGGCAGGACGATGAAGTCAATGCAGGAGATTTGGTATATACTTCGGGTTTAGGAGAGGTCTATCCCAAGGACATTCCGATTGGTGTTGTTACCGAGATTAAAATTGATGCGAAAGGCTTGCTGAAGGTAGCCTCGATCGAACCCATTGTTGATTTTGATTCTCTGGAGGAAGTCTATGTAGTGAGCATTCCGGAGGGCAGTCGATGAAACGTTTTATCGTAATGTTACTGATTCTTATTGTCTGTCTCATCCTCCCGGGGACAATCTTCCATTATTGGTCATGGGCCGGCATAAAACCTGATTTGGCCATGCTCTGGGTTATTTATATCGCTCTGCACCACCGACCGGCTCAGGGAATTGTGTATGGGTTTGTGATCGGCCTGATTGTGGATTTCTATCTCGGAAGGTATATCGGACTCTATGCGATCATTTTAGCTGTCGTTGCACTGCTGATCAGTATGCTTCAGCAGCGCTGGTACAGAGAAAACATTCCGCTTACCATGGTACTCGTCTTTATCGTAACGGTTCTCGGGCAGACCCTGATGGCCTTGATTGCAACCACCGCTGGACTTAACTGGTACCTCGGCGATGCTGTAAAGGTCATTCTGGGCATTTCTTTCTACAACTGCCTATTGGTTCCGCTTACCTATCCCTTCGTCCACAAGTCTTTTACAGAAGGAATTTTGCAGCCTAAAAAGAAGATCGAACAACAATTATAGTGTTGGTTAAACATGATTGCTTAATAGGAGATGAACACGATGGAAGAAAGGGAGAGACAACCCTATCAGAGGCGATTAACCTGGCTCAGTGTGGTTGTCGTTCTTCTTTTTTTAATTTTAGGATTTAATCTATGGTGGCTGCAGATTGCCAAAGCGTCCTATTATTCGGATCTGGCTGCCGGTAATGTGATGAAAACGGTCACGACGTCCGCAGTCCGCGGGGAGATTGTGGACAGCAACAATATCGTTTTGGCCCAAAGCGTGCCGAAGTTTGCGCTGACCCTGGACTGGACGGACCTGCAGAAAGTGAACACCAACTGGAAAGATGTTGTTGCTAATCTCGCAGAATATATTAAACCGTACTGGCCTTATCCGAACCAATCGGTAGAATTGATTACCGAGGATCTTTTGGTGATGATTCGTAACCAGCAGTGGAAGAGCTACAAGACGGTTGTCATTCTGGAAGATATACCGAAAGAACTACAGGCGATTATCGCCGAGCACAGCAATGAGCTGCCCGGCGTCAGCATTGAACCGATAGCGGAAAGGGTTTATCCGCAAAAGACACTGCTTGGTCAGATCTTAGGCTATGTTCGGGAAATAAGCGAGAGTGAAATTGAACAATTCAATGAGCAGGCAGAGTCCAATGATGATGAATATCGCTACACTCAGGGTGACCTTGTAGGGAAAATGGGTGTGGAAAAAAGTTACGATACCTGGCTGCGCGGCAGTCATGGTGTAGAAATTGTCAGCGTCGACAGCAACGCGAGGCCGATCGACAAAGAAACGCTCCAGGAAGCCCAGGCGGGTTATACCCTGCAGCTGACCTTAGACAGCAAGATGCAGCGTGTCGTGGAGAACGAACTGGACAGAGTGATCAAGGATATTCAGAAGACCCATCCTGATGCCCAGGCCGGCGCGGCGGTAGTCATCGATGTTAATACAGGCAAAATACTGGCCATGGCTTCCCGTCCTTTCATGGATCCGAATGACCTGATCGGGACAATTTCGGAGGAAACTGCTCAAAAGTATTTCAGCAGTGAAGATGCCGCGTCATTTAACCGGGCGCTGACCGGTACGTATCCTCCCGGTTCGACTTTTAAGATGATTACGGGAATGGCTGCTCTGGAAGCTGGTGTTGTTACGCCGGACGATACTTTCATGGATACCTTGTCTTCGCTGGGGTCCCCGGATGTGCAAAGTGCAGGGGTTGCCGAGTGGGGTGGAAATAATTTTGGCAGGGTGAACCTTTATAGCGGCCTTGCACATTCTTCCAATATCTATTTTCAAATTATTGGCCGCAGGGTTTTTGAAAAAAATCCTGAGCTGATCAAAAAAATTGCCAATGAATTTGGCTTAGGTGTTAACAGCGGTGTTGATTTACCGTATGAAGCGGAAGGGAATGTGCCTTCTCCAGCCTGGAAGAAATCTTATTATAAACCTTATTACGATAAAAAAAGAGAAGAAAAGCTTCAGGAAATTGGGGATAAATATGCGCAGCTTCTGGCCAGTGCAAAAGATCAGGATGAGAAAAATAAGCTTCAGCATGATAAAGAAGATGAAATTGCTCAGGCCGAACAGGAATATAAAAATAACATTAATGAGTATGTAAACTGGCGGTTGTACGACAGTTATAATAGTTCGATTGGTCAAGGCGCAAACCACTATTCAATTCTTCAGATGGCTAACTATGTCGCGACCATTGTCAATGGCGGAAAACATTACAAGCCTTATGTTGTGGACAAGATTCTTGACCCTGTGACCGGGAAAATCGTCCAGCAGAACCAGCCGGAAGTTCTAAACGAAGTTTCTGTTTCCCAACAAAATATTGAAACGATCAAAAAAGCAATGTCGGAAGTAACGAGCGGTGGGGGGACAGCGGCCTGGCTTTTCAGAGATATACCGGAGTTCACCGGCGGCGGTAAGACCGGTACGGCCCAGATCGGTTCGAAGGGAACGTCCAAAGAAGAAGCTTATAACGGAATGTTTGTCGCGTTTGCACCGTATGACAATCCCCAGATCGCGTTTGCCGGCGTGGTGGAATATGGCGGACACGGCAGTGAAACATCGGGTTATGTCGCGAAAGCAGCGTTTAAATATTATTTTGGCTGGAAATAGTCATATAAATAAGAAATACCGGGGAATTTGATCCTCGGTTTTTTCTCTTTGCGAAAGGAAAAGCAAACGGGATTGTAGAATCTTCTTACACAGAAACAGATCAAAGCTCACGCTGGGCTAACAAGGTACTGGTTGGAATTCTGAAGAGGGGATTTATTTTTTACTTGGAAATGGGAAATTATAACTAAAATGTAAGACAATGCATTAATCATTTATGATGAAAGGCAGGCTTGGTTATGGGTGAAACAATTGTAGTAACTTCAGGGAAAGGTGGCGTAGGGAAAACTACTACAACAGCAAATTTGGGGACAGCCCTGGCTTTTGCCGGATTTAAAGTTGTATTGGTCGACACGGATATCGGCCTTCGCAATCTTGATGTTGTTATGGGCCTCGAGAATAGGATCGTCTATGATATTGTCGATGTTACAAGCGGCAGCTGCAGGATCAAACAAGCACTCATTAAGGACAAGCGGTTCAACAGCCTGCATCTGCTTCCGGCTGCTCAGACGAAAGACAAAACAGCAGTAAGCCCCGACGAGATGGAGGTTCTCTGCGAAGAGCTCCGTGAAGAATTTGATTATACGCTGATCGATTGTCCGGCTGGGATTGAGCAAGGCTTTTACAATGCAATCGCCGGTGCGGACAAAGCAATTGTCGTTACGACGCCGGAGGTCAGTGCTGTCCGCGATGCCGACAGAATTATCGGACTATTGGAAAGTTCGGATCTGCGTAATCCAAAACTAATTATTAATAGAATCAGACCACGGATGGTTAAACAAGGGGACATGATGGACATTGAGGATATCGTTGATATCCTGGCTATTGATCTTCTTGGTGTGGTACCGGAGGACGAGAAGATTATTGTATCGACCAACAGAGGAGAACCCGCAGTCATGGACGGCATTTCCAAAGCGGGCGAAGCTTACCGGAGGATTGCACAGCGGGTAAGAGGCGAAGAAGTCCCATTAATGAACCTGGATGTATCGAATTCCCTGATGGATAAACTGAAAAATTTAGTTGGCATACGCTAGCCCTGCACTGGGGGGAGGTAATTATGTTGTGGGAATTATTATATCGTGTGCTGGGCAAGGACAATTCCGGAAGCCGTAGTCAGGCCAAAGATCGGCTGCGGCTGGTTCTGGTTCATGACCGTGCCACGATATCACCCTACCTGATGAATCGCTTAAAAGAAGATCTGGTCAAGGTGATATCGAATTATATGGTGATTAACGAAGAGGGATTGGAGGTATACCTGAATCAAGATGAGAAGGAAGTCGCGCTGATGGCCAGTGTTCCTGTGAAGAAAATTAGAAGGGACTATATGGAGAGAACACAGTCGATTTCATGAGTAAACCGCTCAAGGCAAACAAAAAGGAAGCATTGAGCTTCTTTTTTTGTGAACAAAACTTTACATGGGTGTATCGGAACTTGAAGTTTAGGATTGATTTACAACAATTTTAAGACGTAAAGCCCAAGGGTTTTTGGAAACGAATCCAGGAACTCTTCTTATTTTGATGGTTAGCCTCCAACCAGGCCGTCCCAAAATCGACACCAGGTGTCGATTTTGAATGCGCATTGGGATTTGGGACAGGCCGTCTATATGAGGTTTGTCACACTCGTAAGCCTGGACAGCTGGAGTCGGGCCGGGATGAAGATGTTCAACGTATTTTAGTAAGAAAAAACCCTTTACTTGTCAAGTTATCATTGTGAACGGAGAGATCTGTGATATAATCTTGGGTAGCAGCCGATATATGGAGTATTGTATGATAAAAGAAAGAAATTGGAATTTTATTAGAGGTCTCGATCTTGGAATGGTCTTGGCAGTTGTGCTGCTTTTAGGGGCGAGCCTGCTGATCTTAAGCACGGCTTCCATTAATGTTATGGCGTCAGACCCGTATCATTATGTGAAAACTCAGGTGGTCTGGATCGCTACAGGAATTGTTCTTGCAGTCATTGTTGCGTTTACTGATTATGAAAACTATAAAAAAATCGGTATCTGGATCTATGCTTTCAATATATTCCTGCTTCTTCTGGTTTTTGCTTTTGGTTCTGAAGCGAAGGGTGCGCAGCGCTGGATCCCTATCACCTCTACGCAAAGCATTCAGCCCTCGGAATTTGCCAAAATACTGCTGATCGTTACGTTTGCCAGCTTTCTCAATGAGAGGGAAGGAAAACTGAATAATGTAAAGGACTTTATTTCCCCCCTGCTGTTTGTATTGCCGCCTACTTTATTAATATTTCTTCAGCCTGATTTGGGGACTGCGATGGTGTTCGGGGCGATTTTCATTGGAATGATGTTTGTTGCCGGAGCGAACCCGATTAAATTCGGGGCGGTGATTGTCGGTTGCATTGGGACGGCCATTGGTGCTGTTGCATTGCACTTAGCTACGAACCTTCCCGGACCGCTGAAATTTCTGGAAGGGTTGCCGTTGCCTTTGAAAGATTATCAGATTAACCGGTTTATTGCTTTTCTGGACCCCGCCAAGGATACTTCAGGAGATGGATATCATGTTATTCAGTCGGTTTGGGCCATAGGTTCCGGAGGCATTTGGGGCAAAGGGTACCAGCAAGGCACCCAGGCCCAGTATAATTTTTTGCCAGAGCATCATACAGACTTTATTTTTTCAGTTGTGGGCGAGGAATTTGGCTTTATCGGAACATCGATACTGTTGTTTATATTCTGCATCCTGCTTTTGCGGATGATTACCGTAGCCACCAAATCGAGAGACAGGTATGGGGTCCTGATTGTCTCCGGAGTCGTATCAATGATTGTTTTCCATGTTTTCATCAATGTTGGAATGGCTTCGGGAATCATGCCTGTCACCGGAATTCCTCTGCCGTTTATTACTTCCGGCGGCAGCTCGATGTGGGCAAATATGCTCGCGGTCGGGCTGGTCTTAAGCGTAAGTCTCAGAGGAGAGCGACGAATGTTCTGATACCTTCAAGGACAAAAGTTAACAAGCCATTATTCGAATCTGTAAAGAAATTCCTAAAAGAACATTTTCGTCAGGAAGATGTTCTTTTTTGCGTATTTGTTCATATTCTTTATTAGGGTTGTCTCCCTGAAGGAAAACCTTTATAAGGCGGTGGATGAATGGATCCGTTTGAGCGCTGGGATGACTGGGAATTTGAAAAGGCTGCCCGGGAGATCGGACGTGGTTATAGGGATGATCAGGAATATGTCAGGAGCAACTGGAAAGATCGTCGGACTTATTTTAATGAAAAAACTTCCGGAGGTCTTTTGGCCGGTTGGAACGGCAGTCAGAAAAGAGTACTTCTTTCGGCTTTTTTGTTTTTAACGATTGTTTTCAGTGCCAGCGGAGAGGACCTTGTTTCCAAAGGCGTCTATGCTGTTTATCAAGGCGGTATGAGCAGTGGAAATATCTATGTGGCACTAAACACGATGGCAAAAGAAGCAATAGGCCTTCAGAACTCTGAAAGCCTGCCGGTGAATTCTGTAAAAGAAGAGATTTTTTATCCACCTGTAGCCGGAGCTGTCAAGGTAGCGTTTGAGAGCAAAAATGAGGATGGGACGATCAGCAGCGGCATTGAAATTGAAAGTGCGCTGGGGACTGCTGTGCTCTGCCCCCAGGAAGGAGTTGTACTCGAAGTCAGTGAAAATGAAAAATTCGGAAAAGTGATACGGATCAACTTTGGCAATGGCTGGGAGGGCCTTTTGGGGAATTTTGGCGATATTAATGTTGAACGGGGTGAACCTGTTTCGATGGGAAAAAAATTGGGGACAGTCGGAGTCAGCTCAGCACGGGAAAAACCCTGGCTCTACCTAGAACTGCAAAAAGACGGTCAGCCGGTCGACCCCTTGACATACCTAATTCAGAACTAGTATATAAATTCAAAAATTCCGATTGTACTTAGTACTTTTAATCGATCTGCCAGGGATGGGGAGAAAGAGGGAGATGAAGATGAAAGTTAAGGTTCACCCGACCTTTATCATCCTATTAATCCTATGTATGCTTGCCGGTCAGGTTGTCAGGGCACTTCTAGTCTTTGGCCTGGTTATTGTTCATGAAGCCTGTCATATACTTGCTGCAAGAGGTTACGGGATCAGGTGTAGGAGTATCGAGCTCTATCCCTATGGGGGGACGGCCGTTCTTGACGACAGCTTTGAAGGGAAAAAGAAGGAGGAGACAATCATTGCCTTTGCTGGTCCAGCCGTCAATATCGTGTTATTCTTCTTCATTCAGATTCTTCGCGAAAACGGCATTTTGAACGGAGCATGGGCACTGGAATTTGCCAAAACAAATTTCTGGCTGGCAGCCTTTAACCTGCTTCCTGTTCTGCCGCTTGACGGCGGCAGAATGGTCCGTGGCCTGCTGGCGGGGTCTTTTGGCTTTGTCCCGACCACCCGGCTCCTGGCGGCAGCCGGTAAATGCCTTGGGGGTGTTTTTATTTTCGCTGGTTTCCTGATGCAGGGAATGGGCTTCTATATTTATGAACCGGTTCTTTTTATTGTTCTTGGCATCTTTTTCTGGATTGGCAGCGGCAAAGAGCTGGACAATGCCAGAATTGTTTTTTTAAAGCAGCTCTGCCGCAAGAAAGAGCGTCTTTTGGCGCAGGGGTTGATGCCCGGAAGGAGTCTCGCGGTAAGTAGGGACACTGCGCTTAAACAGATTATTGATAAGTTTTCTGCTGATCATTTCAGTCTCGTCAGTGTAATGGGTAAAGACGGTAAGATCGAAGGAACGCTAAGTGAGACTGAAGTTATTCAGGGCATGATGGACTTTGGACTCAATTGCATGGTCGGAAGATTAAAGGAATAAAAAAGATCATATAGAATGGAATACTGTGGTAATGATTCAAAAGCATGTAAATATCATGCACCGGTAAATATGGAGGAGCATTCAGACCGGGAAGCTCATTCGGTATTCCCTGATTAATGTGCTAAAACTTCCTGGGTCAGCACCCTGAAGGATCATAGCTTGGGACTTCTCAAAAAGGTGTTTGTGGACATCTTCTCTGTCACCCAGAAAGCGAATCATCTTTTTCAGACCAGGATCGCTGGTCATTGTCAAATGTGTGTCATAAAGCATTTTTGCGCGGATCTCAGCTTCAGCATCGGCCTGCAGCATCGCAGCAGGATCAAGGCTTTGATCGACATAGGTCAGGTTCCAGGGTATACCCTCGGAATTGACGTAGCAAAGTGGTGGTCCTCCAAGTCTGTTGACCGCCTCAGCAATCATCTCCATATGGCTATGTTCTTCTGCTGCGATAAGACCCAATAACTCCCTTACAAAGTGGTTGGGCATATTAGCACGGTGATTCATATACTGGGTGGCTGCGGAGAACTCGCTATCTTTCCCGCCGTAATGTTCCAGCATGATCCGGCCGAACTGCGGGTCGGGATAATTGACTTCTACTGGAAATAACAGCGCATCGGCATATTTGAACATAACTTTCCCTCCAATACTTCTTTTCACTTGCTTTCATACGAGCAATTACTGTATTATATTATCCTATCTGAGAATTGGTCACTCTGTCTTTTCAGCTCCGAAGAGGGTTGGACTGGCAGACCGGCTATTCAAATAGGTGAAGGGAGCTGGTACCCTATCAACATGAAAACGAACACGACCTATACCTGCACTGTGAATACACCTCTTGGAAAAATGACAGCTGCGGCAGTCCAAGATGAGCTAAGCGGTTTATGGTTCATTGGCCAGAAGCATTATCCTGTCGTTACTTCCGAATGGACAGAGAATCCGGAATATCCCGTTTTTGAGACGCTGCGTCGGCGGCTGGATTTTTATTTTTCGGGACAAGAAGGACAAACTTGGGAAGAGGAACAGGCAGCAAGCACGGCAAGAAACGCGAAAGGTATCATGGCAGGTATTTCAGTCCCCAAAATGGATTTGTGTCTGGCTCCTGCGGGAACCGACTTCCAAAAGACTGTCTGGGAGATCCTGCTGCGGATATCGTATGGAAAAGTCATAACTTACGGGGAAATTGCCCAACGTATTGCCCTGGACCGGGGGTTAACCTCGATGTCCGCCCAGGCGGTAGGCAGTGCAGTCGGGCATAATCCGATCTCCATTTTGATTCCGTGTCACCGCGTGATTGGCGGCAATGGAAAACTTACCGGTTATGCCGGCGGCCTGGAAAAAAAGGAAGCCCTCCTGCGTCTGGAAGGTAGGTCTTTGCTTAAGAATAAGGTGTTGTGCTATAATAATTTATCCACAACAAAAATACTTTAAGAGACCCGTCTCTGTAATATATAGACAAACGTCAAGCGGAGCAGGGATGCAGAGCGCGGCGCCCGACGGCTATGGATGGCCTAGTGTCACGATGTCATGGATGGCATAAAGGCCGGTCAAGGCCGTTATATTGCCCAAAACCGCTATATATTACGAGACCTACCCGGATAAATAGGCCAAGGGGGAAATACATATGAATCAGAAGGATCATGAATGGATCCGCCAGAAACTCGACCGGATTTTACCGCAGGTGATTAAGCCTGGTCGTTATGTCGGCGGTGAATGGAATATGATAAAAAAAGACTGGGAAAAGACAGATGTACGGGTGGCATTTGTCTTTCCTGATGTATATGAAGTCGGCATGTCCAATCTTGCGTTACGTATCCTGTACGGACGTATCAATTCTTATGAAGAGTTTCTCTGTGAAAGGGCCTTTGCTCCGTGGCCGGATATGGAAGAAAAGCTAAAACAGGGAGGGATCCCGCTCTACACACTGGAATCTTTTCGTCCTCTGCTGGATTTTGATGTGGTCGCTTTCACGCTGCAATATGAGCTCAGCTATACCAATTTATTAAATGTTCTGAAGCTCAGCGGGATACCGTTAAAATCCGAAGACAGAAAAAACGGGACGGAAAGCGGGGGCGCGTATCCCTTTATATTTGCCGGTGGTCCATGTGCCTACAATCCTGAACCTCTGGCGCCTTTTGTAGATTTCTTTTTCCTGGGGGAAGGGGAAGAACAATTTCCCGCAGTTCTTCACGTGATTCAGCAAGCCAGGAAAAACGGAAAACTGAAGGAAGCTATTCTGGTCGAACTGGCCCAGATTCAGGGAATCTATGTGCCGGGTTTTTATGAGGCCGAATACAAACCTGATGGTTCGATCCAGCAAATCACAGTTAGGGAAGGAATTTCTGAGACAGTCAGAAAGGCAGTGCTGCAGGACTTCAGCTCGGCCTACTTCCCGGAAAAAGTGATTGTCCCGTATACGGAGGCTATTCATGACAGGGTAATGCTTGAGGTCATGAGGGGTTGCACCAGGGGATGCCGCTTTTGTCAGGCCGGAATGATCTACAGGCCGCTTCGGGAACGGTCTCCTGAAGCATTGCTGGAACAGGCGGAGGAATCCATCAAGACCACCGGTTATGAAGAAATCTCACTTGTTTCGCTGTCGACCAGCGATTATACTTGCATCAACGGTGTCCTTAAAGGTCTGATGGCTAAAATGGAACCCAAAGGGGTCAGTGTATCCCTTCCCTCACTCCGCCTGGATTCATTTGATGTTGAGATTGCCGAACAGGTCCAAAAAGTACGTAAATCCGGATTGACCTTCGCGCCGGAAGCCGGAACCCAGCGCTTAAGGGATGTTATTAATAAAGGCGTAACGGAAGAGGATCTTTTAAGGACGGCGGAAGCATCCTTTAAAGGAGGCTGGAGCAGTATCAAGCTGTATTATATGATCGGACTTCCGACCGAAACCTATGAGGACCTGGACGGAATCGTCGAACAGGCCAGAAAAGTCCTGGAGTTGTCCAGAAAACTTGGAAAACGCGGCTGCAGGATCACGGTATCGGCAAGTTCGTTTGTTCCTAAACCCCACACACCTTTTCAATGGGTGGCCCAGGATTCTATGGTGGTTCTACGGGAAAAACAGGAATACCTCCGCAAGAGACTGCGGGACTACCGGATTAAATTTATCTATCATGATGTGGAAGCAAGCTTTCTGGAAGCCATATTTGCCAAGGGTGACCGAAAAGTTGCGGAGCTACTGGAATGGGCGGTTAACGCAGGTTGCAAATTTGACGGGTGGAGTGAGCATTTTCGGTATGATCTGTGGAAGCAGGGAATGGAGGAAATCGGCATCGATCCGCATTTCTATGCCAACAGGCAGATAGCGGAGGATGAAATTCTTCCCTGGGATCATCTGAGCTCAGGGGTCAGAAAATCTTATTTGCTTGAAGAATACAAGAAAGCCCTCGCAGAGGCTGTCACGCCTGATTGCCGGGAAAAATGCAGCCACTGCGGAGTCTGTCCGGATCTGGCCAGACCCGTAAAATTCAGTGCGCCTTAACTTTATACAGAACCTAGCCTTGACTGCAGATGGTCTGGGTGATCCCGATGAAATATTCAGATTCACGGATGATGTGTTTGATTACAGCTGCAGCAGTCGGATTCTTCTTGACTGCCTGACTCAAATCTAGAATTTCAAAAAGGAATTTTACAAACCGGCCGCTTTGTTCAAGAGAAAAGCTGATCAGACGAAGAGCCTGATCGGCGACAACCGGTTGCGTATTGCCATATCTGACCAATGTTTCAGTGAGCTGGATAACCTGGCTATGCGTCCTTGTCAGAGACCGTTCCCATTCTTTAAGTTCTTCGACAAATTTTCTTTCCAGATCCGGCACAATTTCCCGGATGACGTTCGTATGCTCATATTCCTGGTGTTTCCAGAAGTTGGCCTCATCCAGCAATCTTAGCGGCGTCTGTTCGCCAGAAGAAAATTGCATTGAAATCCCTCCTCGTTTACAAGTAATGTATTCGGCTTTTTTACAAACATGCCGGAATAAAGAAAGGCTTTACAACAAAGCTTTGGAAGATAGCTCTGATATTTTTACCTTGGAAAGATTGGAAAAGAGGCGGTTATGATGAAGATAAGGTTGGCCTACACCAAGAAAGGTGAAGCCCGATATATTGCGCATCTGGATCTAACCAGAATGTTGGACAGGGCCCTGCGCAGAGCCAAAATTGAAGTGGCTTTTTCCGAAGGATTCAATCCTCATCCGAAGATTGCTTTTGGTCCCCCTTTGCCGGTCGGTGTGGAAGGAGAACAGGAATATGTCGATATCGAAGTCAAAGAGAATAAAGAACAAGAAAAGGAAGCTATTCGGGAAGAAGCCGGAGAAGCAACAGAAGCCGGGGCATATGATATTGGGAATATCGTTGAGCGGCTTCAGAGCCAGCTGCCCGAGGGCATAAAAATCATAGGCGCTGGGATCGCAGTAAAGGGAAGCAAGGCACTGATGGCTGTGATTAATCTTGCCAGATACCGGACTGAAGTGCCTCTCCTTCGTCCGGTCGAGGCAGAAGAACTCCGTAAAGTTTGCCAGAACTGGCTGAACAGGGACGAAGCAACAGGGATTCGCTATCAGCAGGGCAAAAAAATAGAGCGGAATATTCGTCCGTTTGTTAAAAACATAACACTGATTTCTGAAGAAGGGGTTATTTCTGGGGATGCTCAGAATTATCAGGTACAACTGCGCCTGGATATCATTACCGGAAACGCTGGTTCAGTCCGGCCGGTTGAAATCCTGGAAAGTCTGAAAAACATGGAAGGACTTCCGGTGGATATTTCAGGCGTAACGACAATACGGGAAGGCCTGTTTATCGAACAGTCCGACGGGGTGCTCAGAAACCCACTCGAAGTGATCGCAGCGATATAGTGTCATCTTAAAAATTTGGATGTGATACTAAGCCTGAAAGCAGGGATAAGATTGAAAGAGATTGTCATTACCACTGAGGATGATCGGATGAGGGCTGCGGTACTGGAAGAAGGCAGACTGACAGAAGTCCTGGATGATTCAGGAAGAGAATCCCGTTTGGCCGGCAATATCTACAAGGGGAAGGTCAGTAATATTGTTACAGGCATACAGGCTGCTTTCATCGATATTGGGCTCGAGAAGAATGCCTTCCTCTATGCGGGGGATATTGTCAATCCAGAATATGTCCAGGTGCAAAATGTACCCGGATCGCCGGTGCCACCGATTGAAAGCCTCTTAAAAGAAGGCCAGGAGGTGATTGTTCAGGTCACCCGGGAAGCTGTCGGTAATAAAGGAGCCAGAGTTACGACCAATCTTTCACTGCCCGGGCGTTTTGTGGTACTCTTGCCCGGAAACCGCGGATATTTGGGGATTTCACGTAAAATAACGGAGGAAACAGAAAGAGAACGTCTTAATCAACTTGCCCAGAATCTCAGCATTGAGAATGCTGGTCTGATTGTCCGGACGATGGCGGAAGGCGTCGCGGAAAAAGAACTGGCTGATGATATTGAAAAGATTTTAGAAATCAATCAGACCTTAACGGAAAGAATCAAAAGCAAGTCTGGCAAAGGGCTGATTTACAGCAGCAGCGACCCATTGTCCCGTCTTTTAAGGGAGACAATCGATGAAGAGGTAACCAGGGTTATTACCGATGACGGGGAAATGGCTGAGCTGCTCCGGACAAAGCTCCGGGAAGTCAGATGCTCAGTTTCCGGGAAAATATGGACTGATTTTAAAGGGAATTTGTTTGAACGCTATCATATCGGTGATGAAATCCTAAAAGCATTAAAACCCAAGGTTCCGCTCGAAAGCGGAGGCTATCTGGTGATTGAACAGACTGAAGCCCTGACCGCCATTGACGTCAACTCCGGAAAATACACTGGGGAAAGCTCCCTGCAGCATACCCTGCTGAGTCTGAATATGGAGGCTGCTTCAGAAATATCCAGGCAGATAAGACTTAGAAACCTTAGCGGGATTATTATCGTCGATTTTATTGACATGGAACAAAATGAGGATTGGAATCAGCTGCTGGAAATGCTGGAAAAGTCTTTTAAACAGGATAAGGTCAGATGTAAAGTAGTGGGCCGCACCAGGCTGGGGCTCGTTGAGGTAACACGCAAAAAAGAAGGTCAGACCTTAGCTGCCAGGAACACCGAAAAATGCCGGGAGTGCGGCGGAAAAGGCTGGCATGAGAGAAGAATGAATTGAACTGTAGGATTAACTGATTGACGAATATAAGGAAAAATGCTAAGATATTAGAACGTGGTGGCTTCTCACCACAACCGCACTTATTAGGTATGAACTGGTTTCTTGCCGTTTAAGCGGCAGCGAACCGACCTACGCAGGCGAGTCTGGGACTGGGAGGTGTAGAAAAATGTATGTAATTATCGAAACAGGAGGCAAACAGTACAGAGTTAAGGAAGGCGATGTCATCAATGTTGAAAAACTTGATGCAGCTGTCGGCCAGGTTCTCGACCTGAATCAGGTACTGCTTGTTGAAAAAGATGGTAATGTAACGGTTGGAGCTCCAGTTGTTGACGGCGTGACAGTTGTCGCAAAAATTCTGGAACAGGGCAAAGGCGACAAAGTCATTGCATTCCGTTATAAACCCAAAAAACACGTTCGTGTTAAAAAAGGCCATCGTCAGCCTTACACGAAGCTTTCAATTGAAACAATCAATGCTTAATGGTTGAAATTAGAATACGATCAGCATGTTCTTTTTAGGAGGTGATCTTCATGGCCCACAAGAAAGGTGTAGGAAGTACACGAAACGGCAGAGACAGTAATGCGCAAAGACTCGGAGTCAAACGCTCTGACGGACAGTACGTTTTGGCAGGAAATATTCTTGTTCGCCAACGTGGAACCAAACTCCATCCTGGCAAAAACTGCGGCATCGGCAAAGATGATACGCTGTTCGCGCTCACAGATGGTTACGTAAAGTTCGAACGCAAAGATAAATTCCGCAAGCAGGTAAGTGTTCATGCGGAAAACGGGATTACTCAAGCCCAATAACAGATTACACGTCATACCCCTGGGTTAGCCCGGGGGTATGTTTTATTGTTAATTATCTTTGGTAAGGAGAAGAAAAATGGTCAATCTTGATAAAAAGATCCTTTATGAGCAGTTGGATAATTTCCAGATCCTTCGGCATGATTTTCTGAATTATTTTCAGGTCATCAAGGGGTATTTGCAGCTGAATATGCCGGACAAAGCGTTGGCTTATATTGATGAAGTCCTGGGGGAGATTCGGCCGCAGCAAGATATTTACAAGATTGGCCAAAAAACACTGCTTGGTATTCTCCTGGGATGGTATTTTAAGCTGCGTCTGAAAGGTGCAGAATTTGTGTTGGATTTTCCTTCGGAAATGAAAAATGAAGAATTTTGGCTTGATCATTGGCAGGAAGAATATGCCCTGAGTTTTTCTGGATACACTAAAGACTGTTTAGACCTATTCGTGCAGGGAGATCAGGATGTTGAAACATTAATGGCAAAGATCCAGTTCGGCGTTGTCGGCGGAGGATTTTCCTGCGAATTCAGACTATATAAAGCAGACAATCTTTCTGAGCAGAATGTATATTCCACAGTCTATCGGAAAGCATAAGTGCTTTCTGATAGGTCTAAGCGCAGCTAAGGCTGACGCCAAAGGCTTGGCGCCAGCCAAGTTTTCTTTAGAAAAATCCGAATGAAGGGGTTAATGAATGTTTTATGATCGCGCAAAAATATATGTAAAAGCTGGAGACGGCGGAGCAGGAGCTGTATCTTTCCGCAGGGAGAAGTATGTTCCGTTGGGAGGGCCTAATGGCGGAGACGGCGGCCGTGGCGGGGATATCATCCTCGAAGCGGATGAGGGTCTGCGGACCCTGGTGGATTTCCGCTATCGCCGCCATTATAAGGCAGACCGCGGCGAACATGGGCAAGGCAAGGATATGCACGGAAAAGGCGCAGAAAACCTGGTGTTGCGTATACCGGCGGGAACGATAATCAAAAATGAGGGTACAGGCGAAATTCTGGCTGATCTTACCCGGCATGGGCAAAGGATCACCATTGCCAAAGGCGGCCGGGGCGGCCGTGGAAATGCCCGTTTTATGAGTAATACAAACAAGGCTCCTACAGTGGCGGAGCGCGGAGAACCAGGGGAAGAGCTTTGGCTTCTGTTTGAACTGAAGCTTCTGGCAGATGTCGGCCTGGTGGGATTCCCGAACGTCGGAAAATCCACACTGATCTCGAGGGTATCGGCTGCCCGCCCCAAGATCGCAGACTATCATTTCACGACCCTAATCCCGAATCTTGGCGTCGTTCAGGTAGAGGATGAGAGTTTTGTCATGGCGGATATCCCGGGAATTATCGAAGGGGCTCATTCCGGCGCAGGACTTGGACATGAATTTCTGCGTCATATCGAGCGTACCAGACTGCTTCTTCATATCCTGGACATTTCGGGTTCCGAGGGCAGAGACCCGCTGGAAGACTTTAAAATCATCAACCAGGAACTCAAACTGCACAGTCCAGCCCTTGCTGAAAGGCCGATGCTTGTTGTTCCGAACAAAATGGATGTTAACGGTTCCGAGGAAAATCTCCGGCGCCTCCGTGAGGAATTTGGGGATGCCTATGAAATCTACCCAATTTCAGCGGTAACCGGAGAGGGAATCGATAAATTACTGCACAAGGTGATACAAATCCTTCCTGAAGTACCGCTGATTGGACTTTCAGCTGATCCTGATGAACATCGCATGGTGCAGGTCCAAAGCGAGGACAGATTTGTCATTACGCGTGAAAACGGCATGTATATCATTACAGGCAAAGAGATTGAAAGACATGCGGCGATGGCCTACCTTGATACGGATGACGGTGTCATGCGCTTCCAGAATATCCTTAAAGTGATGGGAGTCGACGATGCACTGAAGGAACAGGGGATCAAAGAAGGTAATAAAGTATCGATCGGAAAGTTGGAGTTGGAATGGTCGGAGGGAGGACAATAGCATGCTGACAGGCAAACAGAAAAGGTTTTTAAGGGCTATGGGGAATGAAATGGAACCCATTTTAATCGTTGGCAAAGATGAAATTACAGATAATATGATTAAACAGGCCGCCGATGTGTTGGAGGCAAGAGAGCTGATTAAGGGACGGGTGCTCCAGAATTGTGCCGATGCCCCGAAAAATATCGCCTCCGAGCTGGCCGAAGCTACCCGTTCAGAATTGGTTCAGGTGATCGGGCGGAATTTTCTGCTCTATCGGAAGGCCAGCGAAAAACCAAAAATAGAGCTGCCCTGACATATTTTTTTTTGCTGCCTTTACGGGGCCGAATGCGTCATGCATGACAAAGAACGATTCACTATAGAGGGCGCAGCCTGACGTAAACGGCTATAGGTTACGGAGACTTGCCTAATAATAAAAATTTAGGAGATAAATAATGGAACGGAGTGTTCGCGAGTCAATCGCCGGCAGACGCCGGATTGGCATCATGGGAGGAACGTTTAATCCAATTCATTACGGCCATCTGGTGGCTGCGGAGACAGCCAGGGTCGAATTTGCGCTTGACAAGGTCTTATTCATCCCCACAGGCATTCCTCCGCATAAAGTTGATTACCAGATTGCAAATTCGGATCTGCGTTTTGCGATGGTCGAAATATCTATCCGCGACAATGAGAATTTTATCGCATCCAGAATTGAGATCGACAGGGAAGGCCCTTCATACACCTATGACACTTTAAAAGCCCTGCATCTGTTGTTCCCCGAACAGGAACTTTTTTTTATCACCGGTTCGGATGCGCTCCGGGATATTTTGAATTGGCGGGAAGCAGAAGGGATTATTGGAATATCCCAAATTATCGGGGCTTCGAGACCGGGGTATGAAATTGGTGTTTTTTTGGGAGAATTATTTGACAGATATCCTTATGCCCAAAACAGAATATTCGAGATGGAAATTCCCGCTCTGGCTATATCTTCGACAGATATCAGAAAAAGGATCTGGAATAACAAGTCTATCCGTTATTTGCTTCCAGAAGAAGTGCGGCGTTTCATCATAGAAAATAATATTTACATCAGTAAATAAACATTTGACTTCCGATAGGATTGTATACTATAGTAATAGTTGTTTCATACTATAAACAAAATTATTTTAGAGGTGAATTCCATGACAAAAACCCTGTACGTGGGCAATCTCCCCTGGAGTACGACTTCGGAGGAACTGACTGAGTACTTTGCTCGGTTTGGCAATGTAATCGGCAGCAGAATCATTACCGACAGAGAAACCGGTCGCTCAAGAGGCTTTGGCTTTGTAGAAGTTGCTTCAGAGGACGCCGAGCGCTTAGCAGAAGAACTTAACGGCAGTGAGTTCAATGGCCGTTCATTGACAGTAAACGAAGCGAGACCTCGCCAAACTGTCTAATGTTTTTGGTTAGGGGTTTCTGTTAAGATAAATTCTGATCTTTAATGAGTCATAGGGCTCTATATAAATAGCACGAAGAATCCTGGTTTATCTTACATTTTCGGACCCTGGACCCGAGAGAATACGGTACAGCAAACTGTACCGTATTCTTGTAGTTTGCCCACGGGTGGCCTAATGCCGCGACGTCCGTGGAGAGGAAGGCGTTAAATAGCCTTTACGGTGCAGCGTTACCAAGGATGATATAAAGCTGCCGGTATCATGGACGGCAAGGAGCGCTAAACTAAGAGAGGTTGAACGTTGTGAACGACCGGCTGGAATATTTCAGGACTTTAGCCTCACGAAAACTTTCGCTGGAAAGATTTCAGCACACGCTTGGGGTAGAAGCTCTAGCCGTGGAACTTGCCCCGAAGTTCGGTGTAAAAGAGGGAGATGCGGGCTTAGCTGCGCTTACCCATGACCTGGCTAAGGAGTATATTTATCCGGAACAGCTGAAAAAAGCCCGGGAATGGGGCCTTATTCTTTATCCGGAAGATCTGGAAATTCCCCAGGTTATTCACGGAAGAGTCGCAGCTTATATGCTGCAGAACCTTTACGCGATAAAAAACGAGGATGTCCTGAATGCGGTTGCGAATCATACCTCGGGGAGACCGGGTATGTCCCTTCTGGAAATGTTGATTTACAGTGCCGATCTCACGGAACCCGGGAGGAATTTCCCCGGTGTAGACAAGCTTCGTCAGAAGTTGTATCATGACCTTAAGACAGGTACACTGGCTTGTGTGGAGCATACCTTGTACTATCTGAAGGAGAACAATAAACCGATTCATCCGCTGACGATTCTGACGTATGAAGATTTGAAAAATGGAAAAGCGTCTAAAGGAGGTTAGAATTTGGAAATAAGTCATGACCAGCTGCAGAAAGTAGTTGACTTTATTGATGATAAAAGAGGCGGAAATATTTTGACCCTTGACTTAAAGGGAATATCCGTCATTGCAGATTATTTTATGATTGCCACGGCAAACAGCACAACTCAGACCAAAGCAATTACCGAGTACCTTGCAGAAAAATTACCCGAGATCGGGATTTCGGTTTTAAGGATAGAAGGGCTTCCTGAAGCTCAGTGGGTGCTGATCGACTGTGGGGATCTGGTTATACATATTATGACACCAGATACCAGAGAGTTTTATAGTCTGGAAAGACTGTGGGCCGATGCCCGGGAAGTCGTATTATATAACTGATTTTTGATTCTATATAGAATTAAAATCTAAACGATTAAATCATTAATTTGAATATCCAATCTAATATTTTTACGCTTTGAAGGAAAGCAGTACCTGAAAGGGATGAATCAGAGAGACGGCGGTTGGTGTGAGCCGTTTTCACCAGGCGGGGAACTCGTTCTTGAGCAGTGTCCGGGCAGCAACGGATGCCGGTGAGAACCGTTATAATCTTTAAGCGCACAGAATTAGGGTGGTACCGCGGGAGCAAACTCTCGTCCCTTGGGGATGGGGGTTTTTATCTATTTTTGCAGAACAATTAAAGACTGTTCTGTTGGAAAGAACTTTGGAGGTCGGATCTATGCAGGAAAGATATTTGTTCAACGAGATTGAGTCAAAATGGCAGAAAGCCTGGCTGGAGAACAAAGCAGGAAAAACTGAGGAGAATAGCGGTAAAGAAAAGTTTTATGCACTTGCCATGTTTCCATACCCATCTGGAAATTTACATATGGGACATGTCCGCAATTATTCGATCGTTGATGTGATTGCCCGCTTCAAAAGGATGCAGGGCTATGATGTGCTGCACCCGATTGGCTGGGATGCCTTCGGCCTTCCCGCTGAAAATGCCGCGATCAAGCATCAGACACCGCCGGCAGAGTGGACCTGGAAAAATATTGCGAACATGAAGCGACAGCTTCAGGAGATGGGTATTTCCTACGATTGGGACAGAGAAGTTGCAACCTGCCACCCCGAGTATTACCGCTGGACACAATGGATTTTTAATCAGTTCTATCAACATGGTTTGGTCTATAAGAAGAAGGCCGCTGTAAACTGGTGCCCGTCCTGCGCGACAGTGTTGGCGAACGAACAGGTCGTGGACGGCGCCTGCGAGCGCTGCGATACACCTGTTACCAAAAAAGATCTGGAACAATGGTTTTTCAAAATTACGGATTATTCGGAGCAGCTCTTAAATGACTTGGATAAGCTTACAGGCTGGCCGGAAAAAGTAAAAACCATGCAGCGCAACTGGATTGGCCGTTCTGAAGGGGCCGAAGCTAGATTTAAAATTGAAGGCACCACGGATATGATCACTGTATTCACGACCAGAGTCGATACGATTTTTGGCGTGAGCTATGTGGTTCTTGCCCCGGAACATCCGCTGGTTACACAGCTCGTCAAAGGAACACAGTATGAACAAGGCGTGCTCGCTTTTATCGAGAAGATGAAAGGCTTGAACGAAATTGCGAGAACCTCATCGGAAGCAGAAAAAGAAGGTATGTTTATCGGAAACTACTGCATCAACCCATTAAGCGGAGAGAGGATCCCGATCTGGATTGCCAATTACGTTCTTCTCGAATATGGAACCGGAGCTGTTATGGGGGTTCCGGGACATGATGAAAGAGATTTTGCCTTTGCCGGGAAGTACGGTCTGCCGATCGCGAGAGTCATTCTTGATCCTAAAGTTTCCACTGCAGATAAAGATATGCCGATGAAAGAAGCGTATATTGAAGACGGGACCATGGTCAACTCCCTTGATTTTGACGGACTGGATAACCGGATGGCCTGGGACAGGATGGCTGCCAAACTGGAAAAGCTGCAGCTTGGTGAGCGTAAAATCAATTACCGCCTTAGAGACTGGCTGATTTCCCGTCAGCGCTATTGGGGTGCGCCTATTCCGATGATTTACTGTGATACGTGCGGCGTTGTGCCTGTGCCGGATGACCAGCTGCCGGTGCTGCTGCCTGATGATGTCGTGTTCAAGGCCGGTGAAAACCCGCTGACCACTTCCCAGAGCTTTGTGCAAACAACTTGTACGAAGTGCGGAGGCCCTGCCAGAAGAGAAACCGATACGATGGACACCTTCATGTGCTCTTCGTGGTACTATCTGAGGTATTGTGACCCGCGGAATCCGGATAAGGCTTTTGACGAAAAAAACGCTGCCAAATGGATGAACGTCGACCAGTATGTCGGCGGTGTCGAGCATGCGATCCTGCATCTGCTCTATTCACGCTTTTTTACTAAAGCCCTGAGAGATTTTGGCTACCTCCAGGTGGATGAGCCATTTGCGAATCTGCTTACCCAGGGAATGGTCTGCATGGACGGTTCCAAGATGTCCAAATCCAAAGGAAATGTCGTCAGCCCTGAGGAGATCATCGGCAAATATGGTGCAGACACGGCTAGAATGTTCATTCTGTTTGCTGCCCCGCCTGAACGGGATCTGGAGTGGAGCGAACAGGGTGTTGAAGGTTGCTACCGCTTTTTAAACCGTGTCTGGCGGCTTATTGTCCAGTATCAAGCTGCTCTGGCTTCTGCAGGAAATGGCAGTGCTACACGTGAATCCTTCGCGGAGCTCGATGCCAAAGCCAAACAAATGCGTTTTACCACGCACAGTACCATCAGGAAAGTTACCAATGATGTCGGCAGCAGATTTAATTTCAATACCGCGATCAGCTCCATTATGGAATTGGTTAACGCGCTTTACCTATATAAAGAAGAAAAAGATGCCAACCTGGCCGTTGCCAGAGAAGGCATTGAAACACTGCTGAAGCTCTTGGCACCGTTTGCGCCACATATCGCCGAAGAGCTCTGGGCAGAACTTGGAAACACCGAAAGCATTCATAAACAGGCTTGGCCCATTGAAGATGAGACGGCGCTGATCGAAGAGGAGATCACGATTATTCTCCAGGTAAACGGAAAAGTTCGCGACAAGGTTCAGGTCCCAGCCGAAATTTCTAAAGAGGGACTGGAAAAGATGATTCTGTCTTCAGAAAAAGTCAAACAGCACCTTGAAGGAAAAACCGTCATCAAAGTGATCACGGTTCCGGGTAAACTGGTGAATATCGTTGTGAGGTAAGACGGTTTAAGAAAATAGCTGTTCAAGAGGGACAGACAAGCCTTCAAAATATAGAGACTTGACCGTATCGTTGCTCTGATAAACGCGGTATTCCCTGATATCCTGTTCGGCAAAGCAGTATAAATACACTTCTCTGCGCCAGGGATTCACAATCCAATATTCCAATATACCGGCCTGCAGATATAAACTTAGTTTTTTCAGCAGGTCTTTTTTTTGTGTTGAATCGGACAATACTTCAAGAACCAGGGTAGGTACGCCGGTATACCTGCCTTTTTCATTGATATTTTCAGTATCGCAAATCACAATCATATCAGGCTGGACAACATTTTTATTGTCACTGACTGAAAGGGTTACGTCGAACGGAGAAGTCAGCGGACGGCATTTCTTGCCTTTGAAATAGTTGTACAGGACATTGGATATTTCCATGATGATGCACTGGTGGTCATAAGTAGGAGAAGCCAAAAGGTAGACCTCTCCGTCAATATACTCGTAGCGATTTTCACTTGATTCAGAGAGCATTAAAAAGTCTTCATACGTGATCTTTTCTTGGCCCCAGGAATAGCTTTCAGCTCTTTCAGCAACGACTGAAACATCTTTTCCGGGCTCCTCATAGCGTCTAACGACTACTGTTTTTTTGCCGTTTTTCGTGATAATAATGTCTTCAAACCAGGCTAGCTTCAGATAGCGGCCAAAATTATTCTGGGCTTCAGTTGAGGTAATTTCCATTAGAGCACCTCCACATTAGCTAATATAAAAAATTAGCTAATGCAATTGTAACATATTTACCAATTGTGTCAAATTTAAATATACAGTTAAAACCAGCCACGATTCGAATAGAGAATCGTGGCTGGTTTGCCACGGAAAATGACACACGAAGTGCCTGGTGTCAACACGTTAGGGATAACAAAGTGTTCAACTGGCCTAATGCTGCGGTGCAATTCAGAAGATCAGAATGAGGAATTAATAATAAGGGTATGGCCTGTAAGGCCCGTACGGGTAAGGGCCATAAGCATAACGGGAGCCGTAGGCCAGGCCTGCCCCGTAAGCAAAAGGAATACTCAGTGCTAAAGCGGCTATAGCCAGGAACGGAAGAAACAGAAATCCCGGGTTATTGGAATGAAACAGAATACCGTCCTGACGGACTTCAACAATTTGTCCGTGGTAGGTTTTACCGTCAAAGAGACTTACTGTGGCCTGATTCCCTGCATAAGGAGCAACAAGTTCATAATTCAGATGGGTTCCTCTAAATAATGTCATTGGGAGCGAGAGCACCTCCTTGTAAAAATTTGCCAGTTTCGGCTGATATATTCTATGTTTTGGAATAGAAATGGGAACATTCTCATGATCAGGTTTAAAGTTTAAGCGCGCTGATTAACTTGGAAACGGCAAAAAAATGTGATCCACACAAAGGAATTTGGAAGTAAATGGAGAATAATGGAAAAAGAGGGGGGTATGGACGTTTGGAGAAAAAGCTGAGGCTGCTTTGGTGGGGCATTTTGGGTGTATTACTGGTTCTGGCCGTTGTGAAACTGTTTTTGCCAGTAAACAGCCCGGTTGAAGTTAATCAGGCAGAAGAAAACAGGGAGATTGTGGTTTATATTTCGGGTGCAGTTGTGCATCCCGGTCTTTTGCGCCTCCCTTTGAATGCCAGGTTGGATGATGCGCTGCAGGCAGCGGAATTGACAGGTGAAGCTGACCTTGAAGTATTGAATCCTGCCCAAAAGCTCAAGGATGGACAAAAAATAATTGTGGCCTCAAAGAGTACCGGGACGGGTCAATTAACCGGAAATGAGGTCCAAAATAAGACTCAAAATAAGACCGAGAACAGCGTAGCTCAGTCGGCGGGTACAACAGACGGATTATCGACAAAAGTCAATATCAATACCGCAGGTATTAATGAACTGGATACTATTCCGGGGATCGGTCCGGCCTTAGCCCAGCGAATTATTGATTATCGTACGGAAAACGGGTGGTTCTCCGCACCGGAAGAGATTCAAAATGTTTCGGGGATCGGTTCAAAGACCTATGAGAAAATGGAGAAGTATATCTCTGTCGGTCCGTAACGTGATAAAACAGTATGTCTGAGGCAAGTCTGTGGGCCACAATATCCGCGTGCCATGAAGGACACAATCCGCAAATAGCCGCGCTGCGTTATCCTGCTCCGCTCATAGCGGAACTGCAGCTCTCAGACTGATCATAGGGTGTTTGCATACTAAAATGAAAAAAAGGTCATGAAGGGGCATGAAAGCGTCATGAAAGATAAACTGGTCAGTCAGGCTATAGCTGTGCTGACAGGTGGATTGCTGGCCGTTCAAAGTGAAAAAGAAGCAAGAATATTCATATTGGCCATCTGCTTGCTTTTAGTCATAGGAATCGTGGTTATCTGGAAACCACTCGATTTTTTTGGCAGGGCTTCCAAACCTGAAGCGGTACTGCTGGCCTGCGGGCTTTTAACAGGTTTTTTGTATGGGATGCCGGCAGAGAACAATATCGCTTCTCCGCTGCTTATAGAAAGAATTGAGATACAGGGCAGACTATCGGATTGGCGGATTGATGATAAGACCGGTCAGGGGATTTTCATCCTGGAAGATGTTTATCCCGGAACGGAAGAACGCTTGGGGGAAAAATACAGTTTTCGTGTTTACCCCGAAGAAGATGGGGTGTATATGAAGGGATGGGATCGGGTTAAGCCCGGAGACACCATCTTGGTCACAGCCAGGCTGGAGCATCCCAAACCTCCGGGAACAGAGGGCGAATTTGACCTTCCGCTTTATTATGCTGTAAGAGGCTTAAGTGGCACGATTACAGCCTTCGGGGAAGCTGATGTACTGGAGGAAGGTGTTCCGGGTTTTACCTGAAGGATACGTCAGCATGTACATGATATTCTGACTGCGTCCTGGCCGGAGCAAGCCGGTATTCTTGAAGGAATTTTGTTTGGGGATTCCAGCGGGATCTCTGCGAAAACACTGGAGATGTACAAGGCCGCAGGAGTCATGCATGTTTTTGCGGCTTCGGGATCTAATGTGGCCTTTGTGATGGCCCTGGCATGGCTGTCTCTGTTTGGCCTGCCCCGGAAAGCCAGGATTGTCGCAACGATTGGGGTTATCTTGTGTTATGCAGTCTTATGCAGCGGTAATCCGCCTATCTTAAGGGCAACCATTTTAGGAACCTCAGTCTTGATCGGCCGCTTAGGCAGTGGAAAGATGTCGCCGCTTAGATGGCTTCTCTTTGCTGCGTTGATTCTTTATTTATGGAATCCTTTATTTTTGCGTGATATAGGCTTTCAGCTTTCCTTTGCTGCTACTTGGGGAATGCTGGTTCTATCACCCCAGTTGATGAAAAATGCCTGGTTCGGCAGGCTGCCTGAATTACTGAGACTACCTGCAGCAGTATCATTTGGCGCTCAGATTGCCGTGATACCCATTATGACGAATGTTTTTCACAAACTGTCTTTGGCTGGGCTGATCACCAATATATGTATCCTTTTTATGCTCGGCGCGGTTCTGCAGATCGGGCTTATTGGAACGGTATTATCTTTTGTTCCGGGTATCCCATCCATTTTTTTTCAAGCTGCAGTATGGCTGCTTGAGATCTCTGACCATATATTGACGCTGATTGCATCTTTCCCCTGGGCCTATTTTTGGGTATTGAATCCCGGCATGATCTTCTGGATAGCCTGGTATGCACTTTTGGCAGGGGTGTTATTCGGTACGGAAAGAATAAAATTTATTTGGAGCGTACAGATCAGAAGACTCAGATCAGCTGCGAAGAGATTACGATTACTGCCCTGCCTGAGCAGAATAGGTGACACACTCAAGCCTGGTAAGAACGAAAATAAGCCGCACCATACGAAGCCGGGATATTTTAATCTGTGGGCTGCAAAGTTCCTGGATTCTACAAAACAACTAAGTTCTGCGAAACTGTTAAGTTTTATTAAATTTAGATATGTCTTCGCTTTGCTTATGATGATGCTGCTCTGGCACCCCTGGTCGGCCGGCAAGGCCCTGGAAATTTCGTTTATTGATGTGGGCCAAGGGGACTGTATCCTGATTCAGACGGCCCGAGAGAACCTGCTTGTCGATACCGGTCCCCGTAAGGAGAACTACAATGCAGCAGAAAAAATTGTGCTTCCTTATCTGATGGAAAAAAGAATAGGTAAATTGGCTTTTCTTTTTATCACGCACGAGGATGCTGATCATTTGGGAGGGGCGCAATATCTGCTGGCTAATTTGCCTGTGGCAGAAGTCGCAGTTCCCGAAGCGGGTGATAGAATAACAAATGAAGAATGGCAGTCGGGAATTCCGGCGGAATATTTCCGGAATTACAAAAAGTTTGTAACCCTCAAGGCAGGAGACCGTATCCACTTCTTTTCCGGGTTGCAGATCGAGATCATGGCCCCGGTCGAAGAAATAAAGAACACCGGAGCTGACCCAAATAATAATTCTTTGGTTTTGCAGCTGGAATATCTCGGATGGAAAATTCTGCTTACAGGGGACATGGAAGTAGAAGAAATGGAATCTATATTAGACAGAGGGGCTGACTGGAATTCGGATTTTATAAAAATTCCGCATCATGGCGGAAAAGGCTCACTGGATACAGCCTGGTTTGACAGAACCAATCCCCGGGCGGTGTTTGTTTCTGTAGGCAAAAACAGCTTTGGCCATCCTTCCCGGGAAGTTATCAGCTATTGGGACCAAAGAGGTGTACCCGTATATCGGACAGATATGGACGGTACAATACAATTAATCATCAATAAAAAGGGCTGTAAGATAACGACAGGCAGGTAAACTACTCATTTCTTTTTTATGTAAATTTATGCTATAATCAACAACTGAATGAATAATTCATACGTTGAAAAGGAGTTATCGATCATGGAAAAACCGATTGTGACGATTGAAATGGCCAACGGGGATGTCATGAAGGCCGAACTTTACCCTGAAATAGCCCCGAATACTGTCAATAATTTTATCTCATTAATTAAGAAGGGCTTCTATGACGGTCTGATTTTTCACAGAGTCATTCCTGGTTTTATGATTCAGGGAGGATGCCCGCAGGGTTCGGGAATGGGCAATCCAGGCTACAGTATCAAAGGAGAATTTTCCGGCAACGGCTTCATTAATGATCTGAAGCATAGCCGCGGAGTCCTGTCAATGGCCCGCTCCAGAATGGCAGATTCAGCTGGTTCTCAGTTCTTTATCATGGTTAATGATGCACCTCATCTAGACGGCCAATATGCAGCTTTCGGCAAGGTGATCGAAGGCATGGAATCTGTCGATCATATTGTATCTGTCGAAAGTAACTATCAGGACAGGCCCAATCAGGAACAGGTAATGAAAAGCGTAACCGTCGACACCAAAGGTGTAGATTACGCTGAACCGGAAACCGTCTAAATATTTTCGGTCTGAAACATTAAATTTGTCCAGTAAAGACTTAATTTTAATACGGAAATACAAAAAAATATCAAAGAACATGAATAAAAAGAGGAAGTGCATGGAAATAATACCAAATGAACATCTCTTTTCTCCTCCTCTTTCTTTCCCCTTCATCCGTTGAGGGGGACTTTTTTTGTTGTAAGATCCCAATGATCTTTGGTTGAAAAGTTATTTGTTCTGCGTTATAGTAGAGATAATTCAAAATAATTACTAAATAGGTCATTTTGTGAAGAGAGAGGAAGATATTTCTATGGATCTTGCAGAAAACCATGTAAAAAGCTATGAAGAAATCTTGGAAGCCTACGTGATGGTATTAGCCAATTTAAAAGAAATAATGCAGGAAGACGTTATGGTGCTGATTACGAATAGGACGGACGCGCTCTGTCACTACTCCGGCTATAAACTTAATACGAAGGTGGATTCAAGTTTTAAGGTTAGTGATCACCCTCACCTTGTTGAAGCGATGAGAACAGGTAAAATCAGATCGGATATTATGTCCAAAGAGAGATACGGTATCCCGTTTGCGTCATTCACATACCCAATTAAAGCACCCGATGGAGAAATCATTGGTTGTGTCGGAATCGGTAAAAGCCTAGAAAAAGAGGGCAGAGTTGAAGAAATTTCTCAAGGTTTAGCAGCAACGCTTCAGCAAGCAAACGCCGGATTGCAGGAAGTTGCCTCAGGATCACAAGGGCTTTCTTTCAAAATCAGCAATGTGGTAAAATCCGCAAATGAATCCGCCGTGAAAATTAAAGAAATTAATAAGGTCATTAGCGCCATTTCTGATATATCCTCACATTCTAACCTGCTGGGTTTGAATGCCGCAATTGAAGCGGCCCGCGCAGGAGAACAGGGAAGAGGCTTTGCGGTGGTTGCGGAAGAAATGCGTAAACTTGCCGCCCAAAGTAACGACTCAGCTAAAATGGTTAACGAAATACTTACTCAGATGAGAGAATCTATTGAAGGCATTATCAACGAAATCAACCAAATTGGCGGTATTGCTGAAAATCAGGCAGCAGCAACACAGGAAATCACCGCTGCAATCGAGGAAGTAAGTGAAAACTCACAAAACTTGGTTGAATTATCAAAAATAACCTTTGATTACAAATAAGAGAATTTCTTCTTAACTTCAAGGAGAAAATAGGATATGACATTAGATATAATCAAACATGATATAGAGAACCATGGTATTCCCTCCGTTTATCTCTGGTACGGCGAGGACCGTTATTCTCTCACCGAGGCTTTGAAACTACTGAAAAATTATTATCTGCTGGATGATCCTTCCGGCAGCAATACAGAACTTCTTAACGGAAAAGAACAAACCCGGGAAGAAATGATCCAGGCTGCCAATATGACAGCCTTTTTTTCCGGAAAACTAGTGGTTGTTGACGATCTTTCATATTTCAGTACGGGCAGGACCAAAGGCACTTCCGAACCGGAAAAAAGCACCGAAGAAACAGAACGATCCGATTCAGGGAGAGAAAGCGACCCGGATATCTTGCTGGAATACTGTCTGAACCCTAATCCGTCCACTTGCCTGGTTCTGATATCGGAAAAAGTAAACAAAGGCAGAAAACTGTTTAAGGAAATCAATAAAAACGGGAAAACAGTGGAATTTGCTTTTCCGAGGGGCCAGTCGGAATGGATGGCCTGGCTGCAAAAAGAAGCGCTTCAAAACGGGAAGAACCTGAGTGTTCCCGTCGCTTCGTTTCTTCTGGAATGGGCTGGTCACCAGACGGGGGCGCTCAGTCAGGAACTGGCCAAATTAGCTCTATATACCGGAGAAAAACAAAACATAGAAATTGAAGATATCCGGAAAATAAGTTTGCCGATGATCGAGACGACGGTCTTTGCGATGTTGGATGCCATCGCGGCAGAGAATACCAAAGACGCATTGGCCAGGCTTAGCGAAGTGCTCAGTCAGGAACATTACCTCAAGGTGCATACCATGATTGTCCGCCATATCCGGCTGTTGCTGGCAGCGAGCATTTGGCGGGCCCGCAAGGGCACAGTCAATGATTTTATGGGCACTGCAGGAATCAGGACATTCTTTGAAGGAAATAAACTCTTTCAGCAAGCGGGCTCTTTTTCAGCCAACAGATTGGCTGAGGCCATGGAAGATTGTCTTCAGACTGAGCTGGCGTTAAAAAGCAGCGGAGGGAACCCTCAGCTGCTACTGGAAATAATGGTTATACGATTATGTAAGAAATAACGTAATCATAAAAAGAGGATGCCTCAGGGTTCTGAGATATCCTCTCTAATGTCTATGGAGCGTGAAGCGTTTAAATAGCCTTCACGGATGCTGCGACGTCCATGGAGGGACTCGTGCAGCGTTGCTTAGCTGGCTTTATTACTCAAAGCCTGAAATTTTTTGGCCATTCTGGATTTTTTGCGAGCTGCTTTGTTTTTGTGGATCAAACCTTTGGCAGCAGCTTTATCAAGTGCACGGGAAGCCTTTTGCAGAGCTTCAACAGCATTTTCAGGATTATTGTTTACAGCTTCCTCAAAACGACGAATAGCGGTTCGTAAGGAAGATCTGGCAGCAGTATTCTTGGCATTCTGTAATTTGCTTAGTTGGACCCTCTTGATTGCTGATTTAATATTTGGCATACAGTCACCCCCTTCGAAACATCTAACTACCGCACGTTTTTTAGACAAAAGTTATTTTATCATATTTTAGCAATACTATGCAACTAAATTCTAAAAAAAGAATAACCCGCCTTTACGGATTACCATGTCAACCCTAAATCTTATACCATCCTGAAATATATTTTACTTTTTTACTATAGTGATACAGAACAAATAGGTACAGAACAAATATATTTCTAATTGACGAATCTCAAAACTCTGTGATAATATAG
Organism: Dehalobacter sp. CP; assembly: GCA_009910795.1. The sequence goes on from VMEE01000093.1 coordinate 93,957, forward strand.
ATTCAAATCAATAACATTATTGTATAAAAGTAATGATGGGGTAAAGTAAACGGTATGAGCTTTCCAGGGAGGAAACGTCTTAGACTGAAAGCGTTTCTATCGCATTGATCGTTGAAGGTTCACCCCTGAACTTCCGGACTGAAACCTTTGGGTAAGTAGGCCTGGACGGAGGCTCCCACCGTTAAAAGGGAGGGGGTATAAGGAAGAATAAAGTCCCGTACCTACTGAAAAGTGGGGTCTGCTTAGACCCAAATAGGGTGGTACCGCGAAGCACTTTCGTCCCTTCAGGGATGAGAAGTGTTTTTTTAGTTGGCTGCAAGGAGCGGCTAGCAAGGCCACGGATGTCCACGGACCACACCTAAGTTTCAGCAGGGAAAGATTTCTTTATTCGTACTCTTAAGAGAGGGCTGGAGTGATCCGGCTAACTGGGGTGGTACCGCGGAAGGCCACAGCTTTCGTCCCGGCGAAGGCTGTGGCTTGTTGTTTTCTGGTGTATCAGAAAAATATGAATGTAGGAGTGAAGGATGATGAAAAGAAAGTTCAAAGGTTTCACAGGGAGTATGGTAGTAGCTTTATTATTGGCGGTCAGCCTGATATTGGGGGGCTGCAGCTCCGGGAAGAGCAGTACGGCAGGCAGTGAGACAGCAGAACCTTACAAAGTGGGTGCGGTTCTCGATATCAGCGGGACTTCCTCTTCTTTGGGCACACCTGAACGCGATACACTGTTGATGATGGTGGACAAAATCAATGCCGAAGGCGGTATTCAAGGCCATCCGATTGAACTGATCATTGAGGACAATAAAAGTGATGAGACTGAGGCTGTACTTGCTGCGAATAAGCTGATCGAAAAAGGCGTCCTTGCAGTTTTAGGCGGCAGCTCCAGCGGAACCTCGATGGCCATCATTAAAACTGTCCAGGATGCGCAAACTCCGATGATTTCTCTGGCAGCAGCCAGCAGCATCGTTGAACCGGTTGCTGAAAGACAATGGGTATTTAAAACAGCCCAGAGCGATATTGTCATGATCAATAAAATCATGGAATATCTCAAGAAGAATAACATGACGAAGATTGCCTTTATGTATATGAACAATGCCTATGGCGACAATGGCAAGAAGGCCATCAGCGCTGCAGCTCCCCCCAATGGGATCACCATCGTTGCCGAAGAAAAATTTGACGCGACAGACAATGATATGACGCCGCAATTGACGAATATCAAGAGCAGCGGAGCTCAGGCAGTCGTCGTATGGGCGATTCCGCCTTCGGCCTCCATCCTGACGAAGAACTATAAAGATCTTGGACTGACGATTCCGCTCATTCACAGTCATGGCGTCGGTAATCAAAAGTTCATCGAACTTGCCAAGGACGCTGCTGACGGAGTGATCCTTCCAATCGGCAAGCTTCCAGTGGCCGATCAGATTGCGGATTCTGATCCGCAGAAAGCAGTGCTTACAAGTTATATCAATGATTACCAAAACAAATACAATACCGCACCCAATTCATTCGGTGGTTATGCGGCAGATGCTTTAAGTCTCTTGGTCAAGGCGATCGAAAAAGCTGGTCCGGACCGCAGCGCCATTCGGGATGAACTGGAAAAAACGCAGGGACTTGTCGGCGTATCCGGGGTATTTAATATGTCTGAACAGAATCATAATGGCTTAAGCGAGGATTCCGCCGTTTTGGTTCAGATCGAAGACAGCAAATGGAAAATATTACAGTAACGAGGGCGAAATTACAGTAACGGAGTGAAACCTGATGGGAGAACAACTACTGCAGCTATTATTCAGCGGGCTTACGCTTGGAAGTATTTATTCCATTATTGCCCTTATCCTGGTCATCACCTATAAAGTAACAGGCATATTAAATCTAGCCCTTGGGGAATTTCTGGTTATCGGGGCACTTCTGACGGTCAGTTTCAAATCAATGGGGATGCCGCTAATAGCGGCCTCCCTTCTCGCCATGGTTGTTGTCGCTTTGTTGGCGGGGGTGCTCGAAAGGCTGACGATCAACCAAGCCAGGGGAGCCAGCAGCCTGACGATGCTGATCATTACAATTGGTATTTCCATATCCTTAAGGGGACTGGCTCTCCTGATCTGGGGAACGGATACCTACTCTCTGCCCTCCTTTACGGCTAGCGGACCAATCATGGCAGGCGGGGCGGCACTCAATCCTCAGAGCATCTGGGTATTTTTGCTGGCAGCGGCAACACTGATCTGCGTCAACACTTTTTTTGGACGGACGTACTGGGGAAAAGCAGTTAAAGCTTCCGTCCTCAGTCCCATCGGAGCCCAGCTGCAGGGGATCAATCTGAGTACGATTTCCCTAGCCGCATTTGTTTTTTCAGGTGCTCTGGCTACCGCCGCAGGAATCTGCATCGGACCGGTGACGATGGTCACGTATGATATGGGCTTTATGTTAGGCGTCAAAGGTTTTATCGCGGCAACAATTGGCGGATTGGGCAGTATATCCGGAGCTGTTCTGGGGGGATTAATCCTGGGGCTTTTGGAAGCCTACAGTTCCGGACTGATTTCCTCCGGGTTGAATGATGCGATCTCTATTGTGATTCTTCTTGCAGTCCTTTTAATCAGGCCGGAAGGGATCCTGGGTGCAATCAGCGAGCGTAAAATTTAATCTTAAAACAGGGTTTCCTTTTGGTATTGATTTGATTTCTTTTGAGTAAGATTTACAGCATCATATGGTAAGGAGCGTATCTTTGGTGAAAAAGATTATATTTAAATTCAGCGGAGCTGTCATCATGCTGGTATTGTTGATTATCCCGCTCCTGCTTAACAGCAATTATCTTTATGGATTACTGATTGTTATCGGCCTGTATGCGATCGTTGTCCAGGGCTTGGGAATACTGATGGGTTATGCGGGGCAGGTGTCGTTTGGTCATGCGGCGTTTTTTGGTTTAGGCGCTTATACGGCCGCGATATTAACGACGCGTTTTCATTGGCCGTCACTGTTAGCCCTTTTGGCAGCAATTCTTTTTCCCGGAATTATTGCGGTCCTAATTGGCCGACAGACCCTTAAATTGCGCGAGCTATACCTTGCCCTCGCGACGCTCGGCTTTGGGATTTTAGTCCATATAGTATTTACCGAAGGCGGAGAAATAACCGGAGGGCCGTCCGGGATCAGCGGTATTCCGCATCTGGGCATTGGCAGTCTTATTTTAAACAGTGACAGGAAATTCTATATCCTGATCTGGATCATTCTGGTCCTGATACTGCTGGGAATACGAAATTTAGTCCGTTCCAGAACAGGCAGGGCCTTATGTGCGATCCGAGAGAGTGAGTATGCGGCAGAAAATGCCGGTATTGACTGTGTTAAGCTTAAGCTGCAGGCCTTTATTTTCAGTGCGCTGCTTACGGGTTTGGCAGGGGGCCTTTATGCTTTCTATATGACCTTTATCAGTCCGTCACCGTTTACTTTTCATGCTTCCGTCCAGTTTGTACTGATGGCAGTGATTGGCGGCCTGGGTACCTTTTGGGGACCTTTGCTTGGGGCTGTGGTCGTCGTGGCCTTAAACGAGATATTAAAAGAGTTGATACCGCTCATCGTTCCCGGAGCCGGCGGTGAATACCAGATCATTATTTACGGAATCATCCTGGTTGCACTCATGATATACCGTCCTCAGGGGTTAAGCAGTATCGGGGAATTCTTTCAAAGTTCAAAAAAGAGTCTGGTTCAAGATGGAAATGAAGTCAACTAACCTATATACAGAACGATGATTCAAATATCAAATAATGATAGATTTGCGTATCAATGCTATAGAAGGAGGGAAAGGGCCATGCTTCTGGAGCTACACAGAATTACAAAACATTTTGGCGGCATTATGGCTGTCAAACATGTGTGCTTTGGGGTTGAAGAAGCAAAAATCACAGCGCTTATAGGGCCTAACGGTGCAGGAAAAACGACGATTTTTAACTTGATTACCGGAATGTATCAACCGGATGAGGGTGAAGTGTTATTGGAAGGAAAGATGATCACCGGAATGAAGCCGTATAAGACAGCTCAGGCTGGAGTAAGCAGAACTTTCCAGAACCTGCAGCTTTTCGGCAGCATGACTGTGCTGGAAAATGTTATGACTGGTGCTTACCTGCAGGGAAAAAAAGGCTTCGTCAAGTCGTTTCTTTCTTCCCCTGAACGCTCTGCGGAAGAAAAGAAAATCAGGGTTGAATCCCTGAAACTGCTTGAAGAGGTTGGTTTAGCGGAGTCAGCTGGTCTGCCGGCAGCAGTTTTGCCGTTTGGACAGCAAAGACTGTTGGAAATTGCCAGAGCCCTTGCTTCTCAGCCCAAACTGATCCTGCTTGATGAACCAGCTGCAGGATTAAATGCTGCTGAATCTGAAATCCTGACAGAATATTTGAAAAAACTTCGCAGTCAAGGTATGACCATGATAATGATTGAACATGATATGGAAACGGTCATGGAAGCTGCTGATAGGATTGTTGTCCTAAATTTCGGGGAGGTGATCACCCAGGGAACCCCGGCAGAAATTCAGGCTCACCCGGAAGTGATCAAGGCCTATCTCGGAGAGGATGAGCAAATTGCTTAGTGTAAATGGTCTCAATGTTTATCATGGCTATGTGCATGCGCTGAAAAATGTATCCCTGAATGTCAGGCAGGGAGAATTGCTGGCGATTCTCGGAGCCAATGGCGCAGGCAAAAGTACCCTGCTAGGGACTCTCGCGGGGTTATACAAGCCTGCTGCAGGAGAAATCATTTTTCAGAACAAAAAGATAGCCGGCAAGTCACCGGAAAAAATCGTCAGAGCCGGTATCGCTCTTATACCGGAAAAAAGAGAGATATTCAGCGGGCTAAGCGTGATGGATAACCTGATGATGGGGGCTTTTCACCGTTATCGTCAGGACAAGGCGGATATCCCAAACGATGTGGAGAAAGTCTTGAAATTATTCCCTCTGCTGCAGGGAAGAGAAAAGGATTTGGCCGGTTCTTTAAGCGGCGGTCTACAGCAGATGCTGGCAATAGGCAGGGCCCTTATGGCCAGGCCCTCACTGCTGCTGCTCGACGAACCTTCCATCGGGCTGGCCCCGCTTGTCGTACGCGAGATCATGGCGATCCTGGTCGGGATGAAAGAGTCCGGCGTCACGGTCGTACTGGTCGAACAAAATACAAAAGCCGCCTTGAAAGTGGCGGACAGTGTACTCGTCATGGAGCGAGGTAGGATTGTTCACTACGGAAGCTCCAAAGAAGCAATCTCGGATGCTCTGCTTCAGGAGGCTTATTTGGGCCGGACCCGGATGTGAATATATTGCGGATTTACCCAGCGTATTTATCGCATAATTTCTACCATAATGATTTCAATGGAATAGATAAACCAGTGAAATATGGATGATCTACAACATCTTCATCCATGCCTGCTGCAGCTAAGACGTAGGAACCATCCCTGAGTACAAAACATTCGAGGGTTTTCTCAGCCGGATCGACCAGCCAGTAATGCGGGATCTTGGTCTTCTGGTAAATCTGCAGCTTCTGCAGACGATCTTTGCGCCTGCTGGATGGGGAAATGATTTCGACTACGATTGTTGGCTGGCCATTGATACGGGCTTCTTTGATGATCTGTTTTTGCTGCCCGGAAACGTAAAGAATGTCAGGCTGGACCACGTTGATATCTAATAATGTTACATCAAGAGGTGCCACAAATACTTCGCCTTCGGGATCATTTCCCCGAAAATGATCTTCAAGAATCCATGTCAACCGAAGCAAAACACGCTGATGGCTGACATTTGGAGCAGGCTCTTTTACCATAATGCCATCGAGAATCTCGATGCGGTAACCGGGTTCATCAGGTATTTTCAGATAGTCTTCGTAAGTCAGCTTCCTGGAAGATTCTGCGGTATATTCGTTTGATTTTTCCTGCACGGAAGAGGCGGTATTTGTGAGTGCGTTGAGAACATCTGCCAGTATATAGCGGTACTGCTTGCCGTTCAACTCGATAAACGGTATTTTTTTCTCACGTGTATATTTCCAAATAGTCTCGGTTGAAAGATCGAGTGCTTCAGCCAGCGCCTGGGCAGTCATAAGCTCCTTATCCATCGACATATCATGATCACCTCAATCAGATTATACAAATTAATACAACCAAAAACAACTAAAAATAATAAAAAATAACATGTACTTAGAAAATAATAGTAAAAAGCAAATAGTATCTTGTCGTCATCCTCAGCAAGATTCAAAAAAAATGCTGGTAACAGTCTGAAAAACTATTACCAGCATCATATCGGTTCAGGGTTACGTATTTTTGGGGTTTAGCCCAACATTATACGGTTGAGCCAAAGCATTTAGATCCGTTCGACCCTGACGCCGGAATCATGGTCATTCAGGTTCACCTTAGTCAGGTCTGCGGTACTCGGTGTTTTTTCGATACTTTCAGCGAGCGTTTCTATTTTGATGTATTCCTGATAGCTTTGAATCGCACTCGTGACTTGGTCATCCCCATCGAAATAGATCCTGATGCGGTCCATCATTTCAAAATCATTACTCTTGCGCATCTGCTGGACTTTGGAGACGAGCTCTCTGGCCAGACCTTCATCGATAAGCTCTCTGGTCAGCGTGGTATCAAGAATAACGAACAGGTTGTTTTCCATTGTGACCGTGAACCCTTCTTTGGCTGAAATCGACACGATGACATAGTCCTTGACGATATTTAGCTGTTCTCCATCCACATCCGCTGAGAGCGATTCTCCAGCCTCCAGGGCAGCCGCAGCCGTTGAAGCCTCCAGGCTTTCCAGTGCTTTGCCGAGGAGTTTGATTTTCGAGCCGAAGACGGGTCCGGCAGTTTTGAAGTTTGGCTTTAGAATGAAATTCATGAAGTCGATTAAGTTATTCGCAAAAATAACTTCTTTTACATTGAGCTCTTCCTGAATCAGTGGAATCAAATCGGCGATCAGGACTTCATATTTCCCGTCAACTAGGATTTGCTGGATCGGCTGACGGACTTTGATCCTGACCTGTTCCCGGGCAGATCTGCCGAGGGTGACTAAATTCCTGACCAAATCCATTCTGTTTTCGACGTTCTCATCGATCATAGTCGAGACATATTCCGGATAATCTGCCAGGTGGACCGAAGTCTCACCGGTCAGGTTACGGTAGATTTCTTCCGCCAGATAAGGTGCGAACGGTGCTGAGATTTTGGCGATGCCGACCAGGATTTCATACGTGGTGTTATAGACGGCCTTCTTGTCGTCCGACAGGCCGGAATCCCAGAATCTGCGGCGGGAGCGCCGGATATACCAGTTGGAGAGGTCCTCGCTGACAAATTCCTGTATTTTTCGAACTGCTTTGGTCAGATCATAGACAGCGAGATTGGTCTCAACGTCATTGAGCAGGCCGTGATATTTGGAGAGAATCCACCTGTCGAGCTCCGGCCGCTTTTTGTATTCAATATAGAAATCGCTCGGGTCAACCTCATCGGTATTCGCATAGAGCGCAAAAAAGGTATAGACGTTGCGGAGTGTCCCAAAGAACTTGCTCTGGACTTCCTTGAGGCCTTCGATATCAAAGCGTTTAGGTGTCCAGGCCGGAGACACATAAAGCAAATACCATCTGAGCGTGTCGGCGCCGTACTGGTCAAACAGTTCAAACGGGTCTACCGTGTTGCCTTTGGATTTGGACATTTTCTGTCCCTGCTTGTCTAAAACCAGATCGTTGACCAGGACCCGCTTATACGGGGAACGGCCCATCACAAAGGTCGAGATCGCGAGCAGGGAGTAGAACCAGCCGCGGGTCTGATCAATCCCTTCACAGATAAAATCAGCCGGGAACAATTCATGGAAGTTCTCTTTGTTTTCAAACGGATAATGATGCTGAGCATAGGGCATCGCACCGCTGTCAAACCAGCAGTCGATCACTTCACTGACCCGGGTCATTGGTTTACCGCACTTCTCACAGAGGATATGAACATCATCGACGTAAGGCCGGTGTAGTTCGATGGTTTCGTCAATTGTTTCAACCGCTTTTTCCACAAGCTCTTTTCTGGAACCAATGGAAGCAGTATGGCCGCATTCGCAGCGCCAGATATTCAGCGGAGTCCCCCAGTAGCGGTTACGGGACAATGCCCAGTCATTGACATTTTCAAGCCAGTTGCCAAAACGTTTTTCACCGACAAAGTCGGGATACCATTCTACCGTTTTGTTATTGGCTACAAGCTGGTCTTTCAATTTGGTCATCGCGATGTACCAGCTAGGTTTGGCGTAGTACAGCAAAGGGGTCTGACAGCGCCAGCAGTGCGGGTAATTATGCTCCATTTTTTCCTTTTTAAACAGTTTGCCTTCGGCATGCAGCCACTTGATGATATCCAGGTCGGCATCCATCACAAAGCTGTCCTTCCAAGGCGTTGCGATGAATTTGCCCGATTCGTCCACCGGCTGAAAAACCGGCAGGTTGTACCGCTTTCCGGTGTTATAGTCGTCCTCGCCAAAAGCGGGTGCGGTATGAACGATCCCGGTGCCGTCCTCTGTCGTGACATAATCGGCAGTTGTCACAAAAAAAGCTTTTTTGTCGGCGGTTAAAAACGGCATCAGCTGTTCATACTCCATATATTCAAGCTCAGTGCCTTTTAATTCCTGCAGGACTTCATAATTGCCGCCGAGTACTTTCGGCGCAAGCGTCTTTGATAAATAATAGATCTCATCATTGCTGCGGACTTTGACGTAGGTCTCAGTCGGACTGACTGTGAGTGCCGCATTGGAGGGCAGGGTCCACGGTGTGGTCGTCCAGGCCAGGAAATACTCGTCAACTCCTTTGCGCTTAAATTTGGCGATGACGGTATTTGTTTTAATTTCTTTATAGCCCAGCGCGACTTCATGGGAAGCAAGTCCGGTTCCGCATCTGGAGCAATACGGAAGAATCTTGTGACCTTCGTACATATAGCCTTCTTTGAAGAATTTGTCCAGAATCCACCAGACGCTTTCAATATAATTGTTATCCAGGGTAATATACGGATGATCCAGGTCAATCGAATAACCCATCCGGACCGTCATTTCGCGCCACTGCTTTTCATACGTAAACACAGAGTCGCGGCATTTTTCATTGAACTGGGCGATCCCATACGCTTCTATACCTTGTTTGTCGGAAAGATTCAGCTGTTTTTCAACTTCGATTTCCACCGGCAGTCCGTGCGTATCCCATCCGGCCTTCCGTTTGACCTGAAAACCTTTCATGTTCTGATACCGGCAGACGGAATCCTTCAGGGTTCTGGCCATGACATGGTGAATACCCGGCTTGCCGTTGGCTGTCGGCGGACCCTCATAAAACACGAACGGTTCCGCGCCTTCACGGTTTTCAATTGTCTTCTGCAGAATATCAATCGAATTCCAGTAATCCGATATTTGTTTTTCCCGTTCAGCAACGGGCTTTTCAGCTAAAGATTTAAATTTTTCCATAGAGATTCTCCTTTATCAATTCATTAATGACTGTTAGTTCTTCGTCAACGCTCAAGTTATAATATGAAAAAAGTAAAAATCCCTAAGTATAAATAACTTAGGGACGACTAAACCGCGGTACCACCCTGATTATATGTCTGAGGTACATTAAAATACGTCAAACACATCACTCTTGCCCGTTAACGCAGGGCAGGCGGAACTTCTTACTGGGACCCTGTTAATTGATCACTTGACAGTGACAAGGTACATATTTCTGAAGTTCAGCTCCCGGGTGATTTTCACTTGAAAGTCAGCCGCAATCTCTCAGCATTCGATTGCTTTCTGTGGACTTTCTTTTAAGCTACTGTCCCATTCCTTGCTGCTTGATACTTGAATTGTCTTCAAATTATATCTATTATATGACATCTCAGGCGAAAATGCCAAGTACATCTTAAAAATTCTGCACGGTATAAATTCAACGTTAATGCAGGTGTAAATATTAAGGATATTTCAATGTTCTAAGACGGGTTTGTCCTTCATATTCCTAATTATGGAAAGGAGGAGATTATCCTGTTTTTTTGGAATACCCGTCTGAAAGCTGTTGGGGTCATACTACTCTTGGCACTGCTTGCATTTTCTGTTTACTTCTGCATTTCCAATGATAGTTTTCAGTATACCATAAAAATACTTTGCGAAAAAAGTTTTCCGTTTGAGCTTCTACTTCTGGAAGGCGCCCCGGGGATGTCTTATCCGCAGCGGACTTATATCAATGATACACGGAATTCCGCTGCAGGGATCGGGATGTATCTGCTGACCGGAGTCAACATATCCGATGCCCGGACGTATTTTTTAAGTTTTTATGCGCCTCCTTCCGAAGGGCCGACCTGGCTGGGCTGGGCCTATTATCCCAATGATCCTGAAATGGAGGGACCGCTGCTCGAGCCCCTTGATAATCCGTTCTATCATGACCCTGAACCAGTTAAAAGTGCGCAGGATGTCCTGGTGGGTATCTATCACACCCACAGTGCAGAGTCCTATTCGGGGGATGGCGGTGCAGATCGGTCAGCTGGAGGTGAAAACGGAGATATTGTGGAGATTGGACGGCTATTGGCTGAAAAATTGAACCAGGCAGGGATCAATACGGTACATTCCGAGGAGGTTAATGATGCTATCTATATCCAGGCCTACAGTCATTCCTATCTCGTAGCAAAAAAATTACTCGAGGAAAACCCAACAACCCGTTTGCTGATCGATCTTCACCGAGACGGACTTCCTTCCCAGGTGGGCAAAGATACTGCAAAGATTAACGGACAGGAGTGCGCCAGGGTCATGATTGTGATCGGTCAGAAAAATCAAAACTGGGAAAAGAATGATGCAATTGCGCGTGAAATTATTAAGATTGCGGAGAAAAATTACCCGGGACTGTTTTTCCCGAAAATTCGCTATGCCTCAGAAGCACGCTATAACCAGTATCTCACGGACGGGGCAATCCTGCTGGAAATTGGCAGTCAGCTAAACACGTTGGAGGAAGCACAGGCTGCAGCCGGACCCATAGCCGAAGTATTGAAGGAATATCTCGGTAAATGATATAATCTGCAGTAAGTGCATTTCTTTGTATATAGAAAGGTCCTTCAGCATCACATGACAAACAATCAAAAAATGATGAAAGCGGCAGGCTTCATGATGGCTGCCAACCTTGTTTCCAGGCTTCTCGGTTTTGTCAGGGAATCCCTGATGGCAGGACTGTTCGGAAAAACGGCGGCTACAGATGCGTATAATACGGCTTTTATTCTTCCTGACCTGCTCTACTGGCTGTTGGTCGGAGGGGTGTTGAGTGCTGCCTTTATCCCTGTCCTATCCGAATATATTGCCAAAGAAAAGGAAAAAGAAGGATGGAAAGTCGTCAGCTCGGTAACCAATGCGACATTTCTTCTGCTCTGTATCCTGGTTATCGCAGGCATGCTGCTGACTCCGAAGTTTATTGAGATGCAGGTACCCGGATTTAGTCCGGCGAATAAGGAACTTACCATCTATCTTACCCGTATTTTGCTGCTGCAGCCGGTCATTCTGGCTTTGAGCGGGATTACGATGGGCATCCTGAACTCGTACAAAATATTTTGGCCGTCCGCGCTGGGGACGGTCCTTTACAATGCCAGCGTCATCCTATTTGGAGCGCTTTGGGCTAATTCCGGTGAAGCCCGGAGTATCTCCGGTTTTGCGTTTGGGGTCGTCATCGGTGCTGCAGCTAACTTTCTTGTTCAGGTGCCTTCCCTGCGAAAGGTTGGCTTCCGCTACTATCCAATGATCGATCTGAAACATCCCGGGGTCCGGAAGATTATGGTCTTGGCTGTCCCGATGATTATCATGTACACCTTGAATCAATTTCAAGTCATTGTGAATTCCAACCTCGGTTCTGCGCTTGATCCGGGAAGCTTGACTGCGGTCTGGTACTCTTACCGTCTTTTCCAAGTCCCGGTCGGAATCTTCGCGCTGGCCATCGGTGTCGCTGTTTTTCCGACCTTAACAGAGCAGGCTGCTCTGAAAAAGGCCAAAGATTTTCTCGAGACGATCTCGAGTGCAATTCGGCTGATTATCTTTATTACGGTTCCAATATCGATTGGGATGGTCGTTCTGCGCTTTCCTTTGATCCGGGTTCTGTTCCAGCATGGTGAATTCAGTGCGGGGGATACGGATATCATGGCTGTGCCGCTGCTGTATTTTTCGCTGGGGATTACCGCTCAGGCTATTATTCAGATTCTGCCGCGCGCTTTTTATGCAATGCAGAACACCTGGATTCCGGTTATTCTTGGTCTCGTCGCCATGGCTGCCAGCATAATCTGGATGTACATTTTAGTAGGTCCTTTGGCTTGCGGCGGCTTGGCCCTGGCTGTAACTCTCGGAGCCATTATGCAAATGCTCTTGCTGTTTATCGTACTGCGCCGCAAGCTCGGCAAAATTGACGGGCGCAGAATTGCAGCCGTGTTTGGTAAAACCCTGGCAGCCGCTTTGGCTATGGCAGCTGTCGTCATGATTTGGGCGAATCTGCTGACCATTTGGGTCGGAATTGGCAAAATGGGCTCCACGATTGTTTTAATCAGCGGAGCACTCGTAGGCATGCTCGTGTTTTTTATAGTTGCCCGTCTGCTGAAGATGGAAGAGTACCAAATGGCCATCGAGATGCTGATCAAACGACGCAAATAAGGAGGACCGGGGGACAAAAGGACTCCCCCTGTCCCCCGGAATTCCGGAGCCGCCTTGCTTTTCAAGGCGGTAGTTTGGTATAATGATATGCTGGCATTATATTCGGGGAGAGAAGAAAATCCATGGCAAACGCTTCATCTAAAATCAGAAATTTTTCGATTATTGCCCATATCGATCACGGCAAATCTACTCTTGCCGATCGGCTGATTGAGTATACCGGAACCATGTCCACCCGGGAACTCAAGGAGCAGGTTCTCGACTCCATGGATTTGGAACGGGAGCGTGGTATTACCATCAAACTGCAGGCAGTCCGTTTGCGCTACAAGGCAAAAGACGGAGAGGTCTATGAGCTGAATCTGATCGATACTCCCGGACATGTTGACTTTTCTTACGAAGTTTCCCGGAGTCTGGCTGCCTGCGAAGGGGCTTTGCTGGTGGTCGATGCGGCCCAGGGTATTGAGGCCCAGACTCTTGCCAATGTCTATCTTGCTTTGGAAAATGACCTGGAGATCATTCCGGTTATTAATAAAATAGATCTGCCAAGCGCAGAACCTGACAGAGTCAAACAGGAGATTGAAGATGTGATTGGGATTGACGCGAGTGAGGCGATCCTCGCATCGGCCAAAATGGGGATTGGGGTCGAAGAGATCCTGGAAGCCATTGTCAAGAGGATTCCTCCGCCGAAGGGCGATGACGAAGAACCTTTAAAGTCATTGATTTTTGACTCAAAGTTTGATTCCTACAAAGGTGCGATCCCTTATATTCGATTATTTGACGGTAAAGTCTCCAAAGGAACGAACATCAGGATGATGTCCACCGGAAAAATGTTTGAAATCACCGAAGTTGGTGTTTTTACCCCAGGAATGACGATTGTCGATGAGCTGAGGGCAGGCCAGGTTGGCTATATCGCAGGCAGTATCAAGAATGTTGGGGATACCCGCGTTGGGGATACCGTGACGGATAACGACCATCCGGCTGCGGAACCGCTAGCGGGTTACCGCAAAGCGGTGTCGATGGTTTTTTGCGGCCTTTATCCGGTTGAAACCTCCGACTTTGACAGGCTGAAGGATGCGCTGGAGAAACTTCAGCTGAATGATGCGAGTTTAATGTATGAAAATGAAACGTCCGCAGCGCTGGGCTTTGGTTTCCGCTGTGGCTTCCTGGGTCTCCTGCACATGGAAATCATCCAGGAGAGACTTGAGAGGGAATTCGGTCTCAGTATTATCACGACTGCACCGAGCGTTGTTTATAAAGTCAATACCACGGCCAAGGAACAGATCTTTATTGATAACCCTGCGCTTCTGCCGCCTGAAGGAAAGATCGAATCGATTGAAGAGCCTGTGGTCAAGGCTACGATTATGGTACCCTCCGAGTACGTAGGTACCATTATGGAACTGAACCAGGAGAAAAGGGGTACGTTCCTAAACATGGATTACATCACCGCTTCCCGGGTTAGTCTTTATTATGAGCTCCCGTTAAGCGAAATTGTTTACGATTATTTTGATCAGCTCAAATCCCGAACCAAAGGGTATGCGTCTCTGGATTATGAACTGATTGGATACAAGGAAGCGGATCTTGTGAAACTCGATATCATGCTGAACGCTGAAATTGTCGATGCACTCTCTTTCATTGTCCATAAAGACAAAGCATATTCCCGTGGACGCAAACTTGTTGAAAAGCTGCGCAGCCTGATCCCGCGGCAGATGTTTGAGATACCTGTCCAAGCCGTGATCGGAGCAAAGGTCATTGCCAGGGAGAATATCCGGGCTATGCGCAAAGATGTTCTGGCCAAATGCTACGGCGGTGACATTTCCCGGAAACGCAAACTGCTGGAAAAGCAAAAAGAAGGCAAGAAACGCATGAAACAAGTTGGCAGCGTGGAAATACCCCAGGACGCTTTCATGGCCGTGCTCAAGATGGACGATTAATTTTTTGCTTTGCTCGGGTTAGACCCTAGGCACCTCCTGCACCGTCGCCGTGCTCCGCTTGGTGTTGACCATCCATTACGGTGACTTAGTCTGCAGCCTGGGAACGTAAATATTAAAAACCGCTGTATTAGGTGATTAGCATGACTTCTTTATATGTTCATGTTCCGTTTTGTATAAAAAAATGTTCCTACTGCGCATTCTATTCGGTGCCTTATACTGCCCCCATTATCGCAGACAGTAGAATATCCGGTAGCGTAGATGAAGCTGATCATATGTTATTGTCAGACCCGGCCTCCGATTTGGTCTCCGTCTATTTGCACGGACTGGAACGGGAGCTTGAGCTGCGAGCGAAGGAAGCCCCCCAGGGGGTTTCTTCTCTTTTTATCGGGGGTGGAACACCCACCGTTTTGAATGCAGGTCAGTTTGACCGGCTGCTCAGTCTAATTTGCCGGTATTATTTTCAGTCCCCGAACCGGACAAACCCAACAGATATTTCTGATCCAATAAAGAATCCCCTTAGCGATGCTTCCGGAAACGGTCAGGTTATCGAAAAGACAATTGAGTGCAATCCCGGTACACTCGACCGGGAAAAAATGATAATCTGCCGGACGTACGGGATTAACCGGATATCCCTCGGCGCTCAGAGCTTTGATGACCGTCTGCTGAAAAGCATCGGCAGAATTCATACCGCGGAAGATATTCACAGGAGCGTCACCCTTGTCAGACAATCGGGGATAGATAACCTGAATCTTGACCTGATTTTTGGACTTCCGGGACAGAAAATGGGAGATTGGCAGAATACGCTTCGCCAGGCCATCGCGTTGTGGCCTGAACACCTTTCACTCTATGCACTTACGCTTGAGGAAGATACCCCGCTGCATAAAGAATATGCATACAGTCAGGCAGGCAGTCCGGACTGCAAAGAAACCCTGGATGGCTTGAACAGCCGGAATCGCCTGGATCGTCTGCCGGATGACGATTTGCAGGCCGATATGTACGAATGGGCGGTTTCTTATCTTCAAAGCTGCGGCTATGGTCGCTATGAAGTTTCCAACTTTGCGAGGCCCGGTTTTGAATGCAAACATAACCGGTCTTATTGGCGAGGGCAGGATTATATCGGTCTTGGACCGGGGGCAGTCTCGTGCCTGCACAATGCTAGAACCAAGAATACGGAGGATATTGCGGGGTATGCACGGATGCTGGAATCAGGACAAAGGCCTTTGGACCCTTCTGCAACCGAAGTACTGACCAGAGAGCAGCAGATCTCTGAATTTATGATGCTGGGGCTGCGTACGGCAGATGGAATCGACACCGTAGAATTTTCTGCCAAATTTCAAACAGAAATTCAGGATATTTATGGACAAATTTTGCAAAACTATATTGATAGAGATATTTTCCGGCTTGCCGAAGGCAGGTTGAAAATTAACCCTGCCTGCTTTTTCGTGCTCAATGCGGTTCTGGTGGATTTCATTTTGTAGCTGAATTTAACGATGCTCTAAGCTGAATTGCAGCTGCATTGTACACGATTCGATGATGATTCCTCTTGACATTATTTTACCATCATGCTAAATTATGTTCAGATGATTAGCACTCACCTTGGTAGAGTGCTAACAAATCAATCGGAGGTGGCACTTTGATGGAAATGGATGAAAGAAAACACAAGATTTTAAAAGCGATTGTGCAGGATTATATTGCCACCGCGGAGCCTGTCGGTTCCAGAACCGTTTCCAAAAAGTTTGAGCTGGGGGTGTCTCCGGCGACGATCCGCAATGAGATGGCAGATCTCGAAGAGTTGGGACTTATTGAACAGCCCCATACATCTGCAGGAAGGATTCCTTCCGACTCGGGCTATCGCTATTATGTCGATTATCTGATGGATCCTTTAAGCCTGAACCATGATGAAAAGAAAAATATCAACCAGGAGATCACCAGCAGACTCAGCGAAGTGCAGGAAGTCATCGAATACACCGGAAAGCTTATTTCTCAAGTGACGAACCTGACCAGCATTGTACTTGGACCAAAAAGCCGAAGCGGTATTCTAAAGAATTTGCATTTTCTCCCCTACGAGCAGGGGAAGGCCATCATGGTGACCGTGAAAGAGAATGGTTCGGTAGAGAATAATATTGTCGATATCGGTCCGGATACAAGCCCGGAGGAACTTCAGATTCTGGCGAATATTTTCAACCAGAAAATGAGTGGAACCAGGGTACAGGATCTGAAAAAAGGCCTGATCAACGAAATATACAGCGAGCTCTCCAGAAAACGCCGCATTATTGATGGAATGATGGGTACTCTGGAAAGAATGTTTGATGATAAGGATGGAGAGTCCGAAGAACGGGTCTACCTTGGCGGGACATTAAATATGCTTGATCAGCCTGAATTCAGGGATATCAATAAAGTGCGAAGTCTCTTTTCCGTATTTGAGGAGAACAATAAGCTGAAGGAGCTTCTAAGTCATGATCAAAAAGGATTAAGTATCATGATCGGAGCGGAAAATGCTGATCAGGTATTTAAAAACTGCAGTATTATATCTGCAACCTACCAGGTTAACGGGAAACAGATTGGTTCAGTAGGCGTTTTGGGTCCGACCAGAATGGATTACGGCAAGGCGATCGCGATTGTAGACTATATGACAAACAGCTTGACCGAATTGCTGACAGAGAGGTACCGGAGGCCCCGGACTTAGATCAAGAAGGGAGGCAACTGCGTGAACAAAGAAAAAACAAATCAAGCGTCTGCAAACGCTCAGGAAGATAAAGAATACCAGAACATTGGGCAGGAGAATGAAGAATGCCTGACTGAGGAGATTGATCCTGTCGATCATTTGCAGCGCCTGCGTGAGGAAATTGAAGAGCATAAGTCCAAAGCGGAAGACTATTATGCCCAGATGCAAAGACTGAAAGCTGAATTTGACAATTTCCGCAAAAGAACCCAGAAGGAAAAAGAAGACACTGCCCGGTATGCTTCGGAAAGGGTCATACATTCCTTGCTGCCGGTCCTGGATAATTTTGAAAGAGCAATTGCTTCCAGTCGAAAAAACAACGATTTTGAAGCATTATCACAGGGTGTGGAAATGATCGAAAGAATGTTTCTGAAAGTCCTGGAAGATGAGGGGCTCAAGATCATTGAAACCGTCGGCCAGGAATTTGATCCGAATCTCCATGAAGCCCTGCTGAAAGAAGAATCCGACCAGCCGGAGAATATGATTCTGGAAGAACTTCAAAAGGGATATTATCTGAAGGATAAAGTGATCAGGCCCAGCCGGGTCAAAGTTTCAGGCTGATAGTATTAAGCTAAATCTCAGTCTGATCAAAGAGTATATGAGTTAAAAGAAACGAAAAATACGATATGAGAATTTGCAAGGAGGAAATCAAATGGGTAAAGTAATTGGTATTGACTTAGGAACCACCAACTCTTGTGTTGCAGTGCTTGAAGGTGGTGAACCTGTTGTAATCCCTAATCCTGAAGGAGCGCGCATTACACCTTCAGTCGTCGGCTTCTCCAAGAACGGCGAGAAACTAGTAGGTCAGGTGGCCAAACGCCAGGCTGTTTCCAATCCGGACAACACGGTTAGTTCGATTAAGCGTCATATGGGCACAAACTATAAAGTGACTTTGATGGATAAATCCTATACACCGCAGGAAGTATCTGCAATGATCCTGCAGAAGCTCAAAGCTGATGCGGAAGCTTATCTAGGGTCTTCGGTCACCCAGGCTGTCATCACCGTTCCGGCGTATTTTACCGACGCTCAGCGTCAGGCTACCAAAGATGCCGGCACGATCGCGGGTCTTGAAGTTCTGCGTATTATTAATGAACCTACTGCAGCAGCACTGGCTTATGGACTTGACAAAGAACATGACCAGACTGTACTCGTTTACGACCTTGGCGGCGGAACATTTGACGTCTCGATCCTTGAACTGAGTCAGGGAATGGTCGAAGTTAAAGCGACAAACGGAAACAACCTTCTCGGCGGTGACGACTTTGACCAGCGTTTAATGGATTACATTGTTGCCGAATTTAAAAAGAGCAACGGTGTTGATCTTGCCAAAGACCGGATGGCCCTGCAGCGTCTGAAGGAAGCTGCTGAAAAAGCCAAAATTGAGCTTTCCGGCGTTGCCCAAACCAATATTAATCTGCCGTTTATTACGATGTCTGCTGAAGGGCCGCTTCATCTGGATATGAATATCACCCGCGCCAAATTTGAAGAGCTTGTAGCAGATTTGATCGAAAAAACGATGGGACCTACCCGTCAAGCGATGGAAGATGCCAAACTTTCCTTCAACGAAATCGATCAGGTGATTCTTGTCGGGGGATCTAGCAGAATCCCTGCAGTCCAGGAAGCCATTAAGAGAATCAGCGGCAAGGAACCGCATAAAGGTGTTAACCCGGATGAAGTCGTTGCGCTCGGCGCGGCTATCCAGGGCGGGGTTCTGGCTGGTGAAATGAAAGATATTGTTCTAGTCGACGTTGCCCCGCTTTCCCTCGGGATTGAAACCCTGGGCGGTGTATTCACCAGGATCATTGACCGGAATACGACCATTCCGACCACCAAATCCCAAGTCTTTTCGACTGCAGCCGACAGCCAGACTTCGGTAGATATCCATGTGCTTCAGGGTGAGCGCGAGATGGCTGCTTACAATAAGACGCTCGGCCGCTTCCAGCTTACCGGAATTCCGCCTGCCCCAAGAGGTGTGCCGCAGATCGAAGTCAAATTTGATATTGACGTAAACGGTATTGTACACGTTTCGGCGAAAGATATGGCAACCGGTAATGAACAGAAAGTAACCATCACGGCTTCAACCGGCTTAAGCAAAGATGAAGTTGAAAAGATGCGTCAGGATGCCGAGGCCAATGCTGAGAAAGACAAACAGGCCAGAGAACTGATTGATGCCAGAAACCAAGCAGATTCACTCGCGTACCAGGCTGAAAAGACCCTGAAGGACTTTGAAGGCAAAGGTGACGCCGCCGAGCGGGATGCGATTAAGAAGGCTGCTGAAGAACTCAGAGCCACGGCCGGCAGCGATAATGTCCAGGAAATTAATACAAAATCGGAAGCGCTGACCAAAATCCTCTATCCGTTTGTGGAAAAAATGTATCAGCAGCAGGGAGCACCCGGTGCAGGTCCGCAGGGACCTGGCGCGGGACCAAACCCAGGACAGCAGGATACCGGAGCCGGCAAGGCAGATGACAATGTTGTCGATGCTGAATATACCGAAGTGGACAAGGATAAATAAACAGAATCAGTATGAATCAGATCATTTGTTTAATCGATTGATCATGAAGAGTCCGCAGATAACAACGATATTAAAACACAAAAAGTACCGGTATTTAGCCTTAAAGCTAAATACCGGTACAACGCGCCTTGAATCTTAACATATTAATAATAATGGTAGTATAATGATACATTAGAAAGAGTCTATAGGTAATCAAAAGGGTCTAAGGGTGCAGCAGTATCTTTGGACCTGCTTCGGCATTCGGAGGAATGCAGGTCTTATTTATGTCTCATGCGGTCTTGTATTGATATTTAGGGAGGAGTTTCAGCTTAAATTATGAAACGCGATTACTATGAAGTTCTGGGTGTCAGCAAATCTTCCAGCGTGGATGAAATTAAAAAAGCTTACAGGAAGATAGCAAAGGAAAACCATCCCGATGTCAAACCGGGAGATAAGCAAGCGGAAGAACGCTTTAAGGAAGCTACTGAGGCTTATGCGGTATTGAGCGATCCGGATAAGAAAGCAAAATATGACCAATATGGCCACGCCGGGGTGGACTTTAACGGACAGGGCTTTGGAGGATTTGGCGATTTCTCTGATTTTGCTGATTTCGGCCTTGGAGATGTTTTTGAAATGTTTTTCGGCGGGGGTATGGGCGGAGGCTCCAGAAGAAAAGGCCCGGTGAAAGGCGCCGATTTGAGATATGATCTGTCCATCACGCTGCATGAGGCTGCCTTTGGCATGAAGAAGCAGATTGAAGTTCCGGTCTCAGTATACTGTACCGAGTGCGGAGGAAGCGGTGCAGCTCCCGGCACGAATCCGACCACGTGTTCACAATGCGGCGGTACCGGGCAGATCAGGGCAACTCAGCGTACACCGTTCGGGCAAATCGCTACGACCAAGACTTGTGCTGCTTGTGGCGGAAAAGGGACAATGATCAGCTCTCCGTGCAGCAAATGCAATGGCAAGGGTAAAGTAAAAGAAGTAAAAAAGATCGAAGTCAATATCCCGGCAGGCACGGAGGATGGATTAAGTCTGCGTTACAGCGGTTATGGCGAGGCCGGAGAAAGAGGAGGACCGTCCGGAGACCTGTATGTTGTTCTGCTCGTTAAGAAGGATGAATTCTTCCAGAGAAACGGCAATGATATCTACGTTGAAATTCCGATCACTTTTGTTCAGGCCGCCCTGGGTGATGAAATTGACGTGCCTACCCTTCACGGCGATGTCAAAATAAAGATACCCGAAGGAACCCAGACATCGAAAGTCTTCAGAATCAAAGGAATGGGTGTTCCTTACCGGAGAGGCAGCGGGTGCGGTGACCAGCATGTCAGGGTGATTGTAGCAACGCCTACCAAACTCACGGAACGGCAGAAAGAGTTGCTCAGCGAATTTGGAAAAATAACGACCGAAGGCCAGCAGCTTGGTAAAAAATCGCTTTGGGACAAGGTGAAGGATAATGTCCGGGATGCTATCGGTTAATTGCAGTTTAACGGCGAATAAGATCTGAGAAAAGGGAGTTAGCCATGAATTGGACTGAGATAGCGGTAACAGTATCATCTGAGGGAGAGGAGGCTGTTACCGATCTTTTATATCGGATAGGCAGCAAGGGTGTGGTTATCGAATCGCCTGAGCTGATTAATGGGTATGTTGAATCCGGGATCTGGGATTATCACATCTATGCGGACTTGGAAGTAACGGGAAAGTGTGTGGTCAAGGGCTATTTCCCGGAGGATGAAAGCTTAAGTCCCAGGATCGCCTCCTTACGGGAAGAACTTCTGCTCTTCAAGGAATTATTTCCGGACTGGATAGTGGAAACGAATTCCGTGATGGTGAAGGAAGAAGACTGGGAGAACGAATGGAAGCAATACTTTAAACCAGTCCGAATCGGCAAACGCTTCCTGATCAAACCGACCTGGGAACAGGTGGATACGCAGGATCAGGTGGTCATCATTGAGATTGATCCTGGGATGGCTTTTGGGACGGGTACCCATCCGACAACCGCTCTCTGCCTGGAGGAGCTGGAAGACCATATTCAGGAAGGTTCGGACGTCTTTGATATTGGCACCGGCTCCGGGATCCTGGCTGTGGCGGCCGCCAAGCTTGGCGCAAACGTCCAGGCCGGAGACATTGACCGCCTGGCTGTGCGGATTGCGCGGCAAAATGCAGCGCTGAATCACATGGAAGATAAAATTAAGGTCGAAACGGGAAACCTCGGTGAGGTCTTTACGGGGAAAGCTGATGTCGTCATCGCCAATATCATCGCGGATGTAATCATTGAACTCCTGCCTTCCCTGCCTCAGCTGATGAAACCGGAGGGTATCCTTCTTGCTTCCGGCATCATTGATACCCGGGAAGACAATGTTCTGGAAAAAATGAATGCGGCAGGTCTCCGCTGTATCGGAAGGCTTGAAGATGCAGGCTGGGTACTGCTGAAAGCTACGTTTGCTTGAGTGTATTGAGAGAGGGAATCCTATGCACCGTTTTAAAATCTCGTCCCGCGAAAAGGACACTTTTAACATAACCGGAGAAGAACTTCATCACCTGACGCATGTGGTGCGGCTTGAATGCGGCGCTAAAGTCATGGGCTTTGATAATTCCGGCGGTCAGTGGGTCGGGGTCATTGAAGAACTAGCCAGGGACTCAGCTCGCTGCAGAGTTGTTGAAGAGGAATTCCCTGACGTGGAAGCAGAGGCAAGGGTATACCTTGTCATGGGACTGGCCAAGGGAGAAAAGATGGAGTGGGTCATCCAAAAAGGGACTGAGCTCGGAATGGCCGGATTTATCCCTTTAAGGATGAAACGGTCTGTCCTGCAACTGGAAGGAACTAAAGCACGGGACAGGGTAGTCCGCTGGCAAAGAATCGCGGCTGAGGCTGTGAAACAATCTCACCGGGTCATCGAACCGGAAATTATGGAAGTAGCCGATTGGACGCAACTGAAGGGACTGCTGCCGGCAGAGACGCAGTGGCTGATTCCTTATGAAGATGAAAAGACGCACTCCTTAAAGGAAGTGCTTCAGGGATATGAACCCAGATACCCGATTGCTGTACTTATCGGGGCCGAAGGGGGCTTTGCGCCGGAAGAGGTGGCCTGGGCCGAGGAAAAACTTCAGGCCAGGAGTGTCTCTTTGGGACCGCGTATTCTGCGGACAGAGACGGCGGCTCTGGCAGCTCTTGTGATGACGCTCGCTTACTTCGATGATCTCGGGTAAATCTGGGGTAAGTTTGTAGGACATAATATCCGCGTGCCATGGATGGCATAATCCATTCAAAAGCCGTGCTCCAATCACAGCGGAATTGCCCCCCAGCCTGATCATATGGTCGTTTATGTCAGTCTATAAGCCGGAAATAATTCTTATGTTTTCTATACAGGCAGTTATTTGAAGAAGGTTGTATTTGTTGCGAGGGAAAGAAGCCAAGCGTATGAATAACAAAAATAATCAAAAAATAACCGGGAGTAAGGCGAGTTCGGAGAACTTTGATAGCATAGGAAGTGCAGGGAGCTTTGAAGGCCCGGAGGGCTCAAAAACCCTGAAAGGCTTGAAGGTAAGTTTTCTGACGCTTGGCTGCAAGGTCAACCAGACTGAAAGCGAAGCACTTTCTCAGCTGCTGGCCGGTGAAGGTTATAAGACCGTCCAGGAGGCTGATTCTGCCGACGTGATCATTATTAATACCTGCACCGTAACCGGTACAGGGAGCATGAAATCCCGTAAGCTCATCCGCAAGATGGTCAAGGATCATCCGGAGGCGATCATTGCTGTCATGGGCTGCTATGCCCAGCTAAGTCCTGATGAGGTTGCAGGGATCGATGGAGTCGGTCTGATCATGGGAACTCAGGACCGGAGTTCCCTGCTTCAGTTTTTACGCGATATTCAGGACGAACGTGCTGTCGATGCTTCAGCAAAGAGGCCGATCGAATCTTTAAGACCTCTCCGAAAGGTCAAAAGCTTTGAGGAAAGCGTAAAATATGAGGAGCTTCCGCTGATCAAAAATGAGAACAGGACACGGGCCATGCTGAAGATTCAGGATGGCTGCAGCCAGTTTTGTACATACTGCATCGTACCTTATACCAGGGGGCCGTCACGCAGCCGTGATCCTGAAAATGTCTACCGGGAGGCCAGGGAACTTCTGAAGGCAGGATACAAGGAAATTGTACTGACCGGTATTCATATCGGCGCCTTTGGCAGGGACTTTGCCCATAAGAATATGAATCTGGGACTTCTGGTCAGTGAGCTGGTGAAGCTTCCGGGGATGAAGAGACTCCGGCTTGGTTCGATTGAACCGATGGAGTTTTCGCTGGAATTGCTGGAGGTTATTGCTGTCAATGCAGCAGTATGTCCCCATTTCCATATTCCGCTTCAGAGCGGTTCCGACAAGATCCTGAAAAAAATGAACAGACCTTATACGACAGAGGATTATGCTGCTTTGCTGAAGCAGATAAGGGCCAGAGTTCCAGACGCGGCAATCGCCTCCGATATTATGGTCGGCTTTCCCGGAGAAACAGATCAGGATTATCAGGACAGCCTGCGTTTTGTTGAGAGCTGCGAATTTTCCGGTATTCATGTTTTCCCTTATTCCCGGAGGCCCGGTACGCCCTCGGCGGATATGCCGGAGCAGATACCCAACCGTATCAAAACAGCCAGGGTCAGGGAACTGATTCAGATCGGTCAAAAGAGCCGAAGAAAATACGAGAGAAAATTTATCGGAAAACAGCTTGAAGTAATTTTGGAAAATGTGGATCAAGACGGAAGAGCCCGCGGACATACCCAAAATTATCTGGAACTTCGAATTCCGTCCAGCCTGGCTGAGAGTGATCTCATCACTTATACTGTCCGCGAGGAGGATCTGGTTTCTGTCCCGGGAAACGCTGCTAGCCGAGAAATCAATGAAGCTGAATAAAGCACAATTTGTCAAATGGTGTTTAATCTTCTAATATTTTATAATATAATAATTAACAAATGATCCTCAAAATACAAGGAGCTACAATGAAGAAGATCGGGAATTGGAAGAAGCCCCTTATTATTGTTTTAATTGTAGTCATTGCGCTGGGTGTATTATTATTAAAAGCACCATTGTACGCACAAGTCCGAAGCTATGCGGTGATGTGGGCTTACACCAAATATGAAAATTCCAAGAGCCTGATGGATAAACAGCAAGTCTCTGTTCAGATCCCGGGCGGTTCCAGTACGGAAGCAAAAGACTGGTACCCGTTTGTCATGGTATTTAACGATAATGAAGGTTTTTCGCAGTACACCGGAAGAGACCTTTCCCTGTCGATGATCTATAATTTTGGCGCGTTCAGCTGGAATTACGGTTCGTCCACGCTTTACAAGGATGATTCGCCTTATTATGCGAGCTTTTATGGCGGATATCTGATCAAGGACAACTCTGGGCAAAGCAAGTATGGTTTTTCTGCAGATGGAAAGCTGAATATCAGTGAAATAACGGCTGTAACGGAATATGATTATAAGAAGCTGGTCCTGGACAGCCTGGGCTGCCCTGTCGAGCAGCAAAAAATGGATGTTCTTTCCTCCGAGGTCAAGAGCAGAGTCGCATATGCGGGTTATGAGGGCTGGGAACAAATCGATGCAATCATCCTGGTAAACAGTCCGGCCCACAAATATGAAGGCAGCCGTCGCGCTTACATTCAGTACGGCAATCCGCTCAAAAAAACCAGCCTGGAGGATTTCCCGCTGATTGCATCCCGTACAAGAATTTATGTGAGATATTTTGAGGAGTTTGACAGTACAGTCCTTTTGTATATCTTTACTCCTTTTGCAGAGACGCTGGAGCAATGTGACCAGAATATTCTCAGCAAGACAGTCATTGCGAAAAGCGAATAACCCGGCAGCAAAGGCCGCCAGGATAAAAAATTGGAGGTTCGGCCTATGGACAATTGTATTTTTTGCAAAATCGTGAACAAGGAAATTCCTTTAGCAATCGTCTTTGAAAACGAAGATATCCTGTGTTTTAAGGATATTAACCCCGTGGCGCCTGTTCACATTCTGGTTATTCCGAAAAAACACCTGACCAGTCTGAATGATCTGACAGAAGATGACATGGCTGTGACCGGCAGGATTTTTGTCCTGATCAAGCAGCTTGCAGTAGAATTCGGGGTCGCGGAATCGGGCTACAGAGTTGTTGTAAACTGCGGGCCTGACGGAGGTCAGGAAGTCGGACATCTGCACTATCATCTGATCGGCGGCAAGCCGCTGGGCAAGAAAATCGGCTAAACATCTTTTGGAAAAACCGTCAGATTAGGACTGAGTTGTGTTTTGATATGCCAAAAAAGCAGGCTCCTTCCAGCTTGACGTGTCCATATTCATCCTTTATAATTATTTCGTATCATTTACCAGTGGAGGGAGGGATAAAAAATGAGTGAAGTCAGAGTCGGTAAAAATGAATCCCTGGATTCCGCACTCCGCCGGTTCAAGCGAAATTGTCAACGTTCGGGGGTATTATCGGAAGCTCGCAAACACGAGCATTACGAGAAGCCAAGCGTTAAGAGAAAAAAGAAATCTGAGGCTGCGCGGAAACGTAAATTCAAATAAGGGAGTTGGCTCCAATTGTCCCTGAAGGATCGTCTGGTTGAGGATATGAAGACAGCTATGAAGGCCAAAGAGGAGGGGAAGGTTAGACTTTCTGTTATCCGAATGGTACGGGCTGCCATCAAATACGCTGAGATAGACAAGAAAATGGAGTTCAACGATGATAATCAGGTTATCGAGGTTCTTGCCCGCGAGTTAAAAATGCGGCGGGATGCGATGGAACAGTTTGCCAACGCGAACAGGCCCGACAAAGTTCAGGAGCTCGAAGAGGAAGTCGCCATCCTAATGGAATACTTACCTCAGCAGCTCACTGAAGGGGAAATCCGCGAAATAGCTAAAGAAATCATCGCTGAAACCGGTGCCCAAGGCCCCAAAGATCTGGGGAAAGTCATGGGAATTATTACGCCGAAGATAAAAGGAAGAGCCGAAGGGAAGCTTGTGAATCAAGTCGTGAGAGGACTCTTGGGTTCCTAAAAAAGAGTAGTGAAAAACTGCCGCTAAAACATAAGCGGCAGTTTTTTTGTTTTAATTGGTATACTCTGGGTTTAAGCCATAACCCTAACCGCTCTTCGTCTATTGTGCCATGGACGTTGAAAAGCCGCGCTTCTTATCGAATGCCATGTCGTCCATGACGCATTCGACCCTAGGCACATTCAGTGCCGCCGCGTGCTCCGCTTGGCCGAGAATAGGCTACATGACGTTAAATCTGACGTTAAATTTTGCGTCCATTAAGCTATCATATTAAAAATGAGCGAGCATCTGCTCTTTCATTTTCCTTTGCTCTCCCCTGTTCCTCTGGGTCTCCCGCTAACTGCTTGGACTATTCTCTGCTCCTGGTGCATAGACATGCTATGAAGGGAGTGGTAAGCGTGCTGAAAAGGCTTCAGAAACATGCTGGTGAGATCCTGGAGTTTCCGACGGATGTCCTGGATAACGGACCTAAAATAACCATTATCGGACGCAGTGAGATCATCATAGAATATTTTGATGAAGTGGTCGGATTTTCGGATCAGGAAATTACTTTGCGGACTTCCGAGGGTAAACTCTGCCTTAACGGAGATAAATTTATTCTTACCGCTGTGCAGGATCATGAGATCAGTATCCGCGGCCGGTTAACCGGACTAAGCTTTGGGGAGGGCTGAAGGTGTTCGGAAAATTTGGCAGATACCTGCACGGAAGGGTAACCATTCAAGCGCAGGGTAAGAATTTAGCTGGATTTATTAATGAGGCGCTTAAAGACAGGATTGAATTTTATAATGGAAAAAAATTGACGGATAGCTTTTTGGCCGAGATCAATGCCGCAGATTTCAGACGTTTGCGCAAGGCAGCCAAAAAAGCAGGAATCAAAATCAACATCCGGAACAGATACGGGTTTCCGTTTGTAGCGCTACGCTGGCAAAAACGCAAGGGTCTGATTTTTGGTGTTTTTATCATCATTGCAGCACTCACGGTTCTTTCTCAGTATGTACTTTCCATTAGTGTGGAAGGAAACAGCAGAGTTTCAGCGGATCAGATTATTGCTGAAGCCGGGAAAGCCGGCTTAAATAAATGGGTGCTGAAAAGTTCCCTTGACCTTGATCAGATGAGCAAACAAGTTCAAGAGAGCATACCTGACCTGGTCTGGATGACGATGGAAGAGCGCGGAACGAATATCAAAATCAGAGTCGTCGAAAAAACCCTGCCGCAAACTGTTTTATTCCAGGGAGATCTTCTGGCAGCCAAAACAGGCTATGTGGAAGATGTGATCGTCATTCAGGGGCAGGCGCTAATTGCTGAAGGACAGCTGGTTACTGCCGGACAGGTTTTGATCAAGGCTGCAGGAGGAATGACGGAATACAGCTTTGATGTATCTGGTCAGAACAGAGCCAAACAAAACGCGACCGATGCTCCGGCGGCCAAAGGCTTTGTCCGGGCAAGGGTCTGGTACAGCGCGGACAAGATTATTCCCATGGAAGAAGATAGGACGGAAAAGACAGCAAATAGGACCAATGGCTGGGGAATAAAAATAAATAATCGTGTAATAATGATAATGAATCAGGACAGCCCCTATTCAGATTCGATCCAAGAAACCTGCACATATGCATTGCCCGGTTGGAGGAATTGGCGTTTTCCTGTCGAATTGTTAAAAGTACATTATGAAGAAACTCAAAAAGCACATGTAAGCCGTACAGCAGCAGAAGCAAAGAAGCTTGCCGAGACCCTGGCCAGGGAGGAATTGAAACAAAAACTGCCTTCAGGGGTCAAAGTACTGCACGATAAAGTCCGGATCCTTTCATCCAAAAAAGGAACGGAACATGTCAGGGTTGAAATTGAGACCTTTGAAGATATCGCGGTATATAAAAAATAAGCAAATATCCTTGCATTTGGAGGAACTCACATTTGCGTAATGAATCGAAACTAAACCTGAAAGACAAAGATGAAGCATTAAACCTGTTCGGTCTCGAGGATGTCAACTTAAGATTTCTGGAAGAGCGTCTTGGTTGTCAGATTGTTTTTCGCAGTGAAGAGATGACGATTTCAGGTGAAGAACAACAGGTCAAGCTTGCCGAAGCAGTCCTCAAACAGCTTCTGGACTTAATTCGGAAAGGCAATACACTGACTCTGGCCGATGTAACTTATGTTGTTTCCCAGGTGGAAGAGGGCAGCGTGAAGGATATGGCTCAAAACCTCACCCATATCATCGCGACGACGCAAAGGGGGCGGCCGATTAAACCCAAGACGCTCGGACAGGCCAAGTATGTTAAAGCCATTGCCAAGGATTCACTCGTCTTTGGCATCGGACCCGCCGGGACAGGAAAGACCTATCTGGCGGTGGTCATGGCGGTCAAGGCGCTGAGGGCCAAAGAGGTGAACAGGATTGTTCTCACCCGGCCTGCGGTGGAAGCCGGAGAAAAACTCGGTTTTTTGCCCGGGGATTTGCAGGAGAAGGTCAATCCGTACCTCAGGCCGCTCTATGATGCGCTCTATGATCTTCTTGGACCGGAAACGACCGCACGGTATATTGAGAAAGGCACGATTGAGATTGCTCCGTTGGCCTATATGCGCGGGCGTACGCTAGACGATTCATTTATTATTCTGGATGAGGCCCAAAATACATCTCCGGAGCAAATGAAAATGTTTCTGACCAGGCTCGGATTTGCCTCCAAAGCAGTGGTTACCGGTGACATTACTCAGGTTGACCTTCCCCGCGGTAATTATTCAGGGCTGATTGAAGTACAACATATCCTGAAAGGTATCGGAGATATTTCCTTCCATTACTTTACTTTGGACGATATTGTACGTAACCCGCTTGTACAAAGCATTATTCACGCTTACGATGCGCAAGATATAAAAGAGGACAAGCAGTCCGGTAAGGATTGATGGGACTTGAATAAAAAATTGAAAACAATGCTTTTGCCTAAAAAGACCAAGAATGCTATGACAAAATACCAGATAGCATTATTTCTGCTGTTCTTTATTCTTTTAACCGCGATATTGGCCTCGGATCTTTTTCAGTCCAAATTAAATATTGAATCCGGTGAGCCCAGTCCGGAATTGATCACGGCACCTTATGAAAAGAAAGTGACGGATCTTGCCAAGTTCCAGGAGGAACAAAAAGCAGCAGCGAATGCAGTCGGACCTGTTTATATGGCCGATGACGATCAAATTTCCAACTTGTCAAAAGATTTGGATCGGACATTTGAGATTCTGGCGGATCAGAAAGATTCTAAGGACAGTCTTACAGAAAAAATGGACGAGCTCCGCAAGAAAGTCCCTTATAGCGAATTGTCGAACAGCACGCTTGAAGCGCTGCTGAATTTGTCTGATCACGAGATTGTATCTGCCTCCGGAACTAGTTCAGTTGTCATCCTTGGGATAGCAAGCGATGCCGAGACCGGAGCGAGATATCAGGCAGAAGTATCACTTTTACAGGACCGAATGAGTGAACAGATCAATCAATCCAATGTAACTGAACCTGTGAAAGAACTTATCAATGAATTTATTGAACAGTGTGTGATCAAACCGACACTGACCATCGATGAAGAAGCGACAAAGAAAATGCAGGATATTGCCATTTCTAAGGTTAAACCATCCATCCGGACCTATCGAGAAAATGAAAAAATTATAGGACCGGGGGAAATTGTTGATGATCAGATTTATCAGGCCCTGCAGGCGTACGGATTGATCAAAGTAGAATCTCCATGGAAGCCGGCTTCCGGTATTGCAATGATTGTCTTGGTTTCGATGATTATTTTGATTTTTTTCGCCTACCAGTTCAGCCCCGACACGTTTACCCACTGGCAAAGGATGGTGCTGATCGGACTTCTGATGATTGTTGCGCTGGCCATGGGTAAAGCCTTTATGGCGATCAGTCTTGGGGACAATGATTTAAACACTTTGACGGCTATCCTGATACCTGCGGCCTGGGTTACGATGACGGTTACACTCCTGCTTGGCGTTAAGATCGCAGTTCTGGTAGGCGTCATTCTGGCTATTTTCACCGGGATGATGGCAGATCCAGGGAATATGGGAGCAGCAGGTTCGCTGGCAGCCTTATTTTCTTTGCTTAGCGGCATCGTCGGAATACAGGGTGTTGCTAAACTGGACCGTCGTTCTGAGCTGGCCAGGGCAGGATTGTTTGTGGCTTTGGTAAACATTGCCCTTGTAAGCGGTGTTGCCTTGATCCTTCAGATTAGTCCGACCGATTGGCTGATCGGATGCATGCTGAGCGTTGCCAACGGATTTCTGACGTCTGTTCTTACCATGGGTGTTTTGCCTTGGCTGGAACAGGGCTTTAACATTACATCGGCGGTAAGGCTGTTGGAATTATCCAACCCGAATGCGCCGCTGTTGAAAAGCTTATTGATCGAAGCTCCAGGGACCTACCATCACAGCGTCCTGGTTGGGAATCTGGCTGAAACTGCCGCTGAAGAAATTAAAGCTGACCCTGTGCTGGTCAGAGTCGGTGCGCTCTATCATGATATCGGCAAGCTGAAAAGACCGTACTTCTTTATAGAAAACCAGTTTTCCAAGGATAATCCCCACGAAAAGATTGCCCCGACGCTTAGTTCCCTAATTATCATTTCCCATATCAAAGACGGACTAGAAATGGCCAAAGAGCATAAGCTTCCATCCAATATTCAGGATATTATTGCGCAGCATCACGGGGACAGCACGGCATCGTTCTTTTACCATAAAGCACTCGAAGAGAATCCAGATATTTCGGAAGAAGCTTTCAGGTATGACGGGCAGCGTCCCCAGTCTAAAGAGGCGGCGCTGGTTCTTCTGGCGGATAATGTTGAAGCAGCCGTTCGTTCCCAGAAGGACAGTTCGCCGGGAAAAATTGAAGGATTGGTGCGTAAGATTATCAAGGAGAAATTTGATGAGGGTCTGCTTGACCAATGTGACTTAACCTTTAAGGATCTGGATAAGATATCTATAGCATTTGTTAAGGTTCTAAGCGGAATATTCCATTCCAGGATCGAGTACCCTGAATTGCCGTCCGCCAAGACCAAAGTGGCAGAGGAAGCGGGCACGGGTCAGAAACAGGAGGAACCCAAAACGCAAAAAGAGAATGAGTCTCCGACTAAGCAGGACAGCGAGCCTGGTTCGTCATCTGAAAAAAATAATTCTCACGGATAGGGGGGAGAAAAAGACTTGCTCTTTAAAGGCAGGTCTTTTCTGGGAAATGGAACTAGATATCAGTTGGGAAGAGGATTCTGTTGCAGAAGATGAACAAAATAAAATAGCAGAACTGCTTCGTACGGGCATTCAGAAAGCGCTTCTTGAGGGAGGCGGCCCGGATGACGCTGAGATCGGACTTGTCCTGACCGATGATGAATCCATTCATCTCCTGAATAAGACGTACCGCGGAATTGACAGCCCTACGGACGTCCTGTCTTTTGCCCTTCGGGAAAAGGGGGAAGGGGAGCCGGAGATTTATTATAATCCTCAGTCGGACAAAGATAAGAAAGAATGGCTTGAGTATTCTCTCGAAGAAATTATTGACGAAGAAGATGAAAATATTGACGAATACGAAGAAGATAATTTTGAGGAGTACGAAGAGGATGACGATGATTTCAGCTACTGCGATACGACTCTCGGTGATATCGTGATTTCTGTCGAAAGAGCCCGTTCTCAGGCCATTGAGTATGGGCATTCCTTTGCCAGAGAGATTGTTTACCTGGCAGTGCACGGAACACTGCACCTTCTGGGGTACGATCATGGCAGTGAGGAGGATTCCAGTGTCATGCGGCGTCTGGAGGAACAGGTTATGGATCAGCTGAGCCTGCTGCGCTGACAAGGGGGAAGAATAATGCCGGATATCCGTAAGCCTGCTGGTTTTATCGGCAGCTGCAGAGGGGCTTTGCACGGGATTGCTTACTCGCTGAGAACAGAAAAACACCTCAGATTTCATTTTTTTGCCGCTGCGGTTGTTGTTCTGGCAGGCGCTTACTTTCGTCTTTCAGGCGTTCACTGGCTGTTTATTATTTATGCCATTGGCAGCGTTCTGGTGGCGGAGTTGTTCAATACCGCGCTGGAAAGGGCGATTAATCTGGCTGAACCCGGGTACCATCCCCTTGCCGGCCTCGGCAAGGATGTTGCTTCCGGTGCCGTACTGGTTGCCGCTATCCAGGCTGTCGTTATTGGGATCATTATTTTTGGATCTTATTTGATAAAGATTTTTTAGGGTAGGTCTGTGGGCGACAATACCACCTTTCGGTTGTTGCGTCCTCCTTGACGCGTCGCTTCTTGCCATTGCCATCCATGGCATCGCGACATTAGGCCATCCGTGGCCGTCAAAAGGCCGCGCTTCGCACTCCATGCTCCGCTCACGGCGGAACTGTAGCCCACAGACTGATCTTAGGATTGTTTAAGGAGGTCTGCAAGTCGTAGCGTTGTTATTATCTAAGACGGGGGGCGGAATGAGATGAAGAACGAACAGGCTGTGGATATCAATCAGGCTACGGAGCTGATTCGCCAGGCGCATCAGGCTTGTGAAGAGGCTTATGCCCCTTACTCCTGCTACAAGGTTGGCGCCGCCGTTCTCTGGGAATCCGGAAGGATTACTTCCGGTGTCAATGTCGAAAATGCTTCCTATGGCCTGAGTGTCTGTGCGGAACGCAATGCCGTGTTCCATGGGATCGGATTGGGGGAAAGGCGGATCAAAGCGGTTGCTATCGCAGTTCCGCTCGAGGAGATGCCGTCCCCATGTGGTGCCTGCCGGCAGGTGATCCGGGAGTTCGCCTCGGACTGCCTTGTTTTGCTCAGCAATGGCAGCGGAGAAATCAGGAAAATTTGTTTGAAGGATCTTCTCCCTGATTCGTTTGGCCCGGAGTTTTTAAAAAGCATTTAGGATAAGAGACCACATGATATACAGCTATAGGATATACAACGATAGGATACACAATTTTATGATACAAGATTTTATGATACAAGGAAGGTAAAGCATTTGAACAAACAGGAGAAAAAAGGTTTTCGATCGGGTTTTGTTGCGGTGATCGGACGGCCCAATGCCGGGAAATCGACCTTGCTGAATACGCTTTTGGGTCAGAAAGTGCTGATTATATCCGATAAGCCGCAGGCAACCAGAAACAGAATCCGGTGTATCCTTACCGAAGAGCGCGGGCAGGTCATCTTTTTTGATACGCCCGGTATTCATAAACCGAAGCACCGCCTGGGCGAATATATGGTCGCGGCCGCCAAAAGCACTTTGCAGGGCGTCGATTTTGCGATATGCGTCGTCGATGCCTCCGTACCGTTTGGATCGGGGGATGAATACGTGCTTCAGGTCATTAAGGACAGCGGAGCTCCGTGCATTTTGGCCTTAAATAAAATTGACCTGATTTCCAAGGATCAGTTGCTGGAGAAAATAGCCGGCTTTGCCAAAATAGCAGATTTTAAAGAAATCGTTCCAATTTCAGCTTTACAGTCCGAGAATACCACGAAGTTAATGGATCTGATTTTTGAAGCGCTTCTGCCTGGCCCAATGTATTTTCCGGATGATGTCGTCATAGACCAGCCGGAGAAGTTTGTCGTTGCAGAGCTGATCAGAGAAAAGCTGATGAACCTGACCAGAGAAGAAGTTCCGCACTCGGTCGCGGTCGTGGTCGATAAGATGGAAGAGAAAAAATCCCTGATTAAGATAGAGGCTGTGATCCTCGTCGAGCGTGATTCCCAGAAAGGAATTGTGATTGGCAAGGAAGGAAGTGTCTTAAAAGAAGTCGGAAGGCTTGCCCGGGAAGAAATTGAAACGCTGCTGGGCAGCAAGGTATTCCTTGAACTTTGGGTCAAAGTCAAGAAGGACTGGCGCAACCAGAATAACCAGCTCAGGGATCTGGGATATAATCTGAAGGACCTGAAAGAATAAATGCCGCGGGGTACATTAGGGTTATTAAAAAATAAGGTATCTTATCATATTAGCGGTACGGGAAAGTATAAAAGAACGCTGAAGGGAAGGTAGACTTATGAATATCGCCGGAAAAATTGACCATACGCTTCTGAAATCTGAAGCTACGGAGAAGGATATCGTCGGTCTTTGCCATGAGGCTGTCAAACACGGTTTTGCTTCCGTTTGTGTAAACCCCATATATATCTGTACCGCCGCACGCCTGCTGCACGGAACGAGTGTCATACCGTGCACGGTCATAGGTTTTCCGCTTGGAGCTGAGTTTACCGAAATAAAGATGCAGGAGATTCTGGCAGCGAAAGCCCATGGCGCGAGGGAAGTTGATGCCGTGATGTGCATCGGCAAAGCCAAATCCGGCGATTGGAAAGCCGTGCAGCGTGACGTGAATTTGATGGTTCAGACGGCCCAGGGCTGCGGTCTAAAAATAAAAATGATTATTGAAACGGGGCTTTTGGACGAGGACGAAAAGCGGAAGGCGGCTGAAATTATCCGGGAAGCTGGAGCAAACTATATCAAAACATCGACGGGCTATTTTGGCGGCGCAACAGTTGAAGACGTCAAAAACCTGAAAAACTGGGCAGGCCCTGTTGTTAAAGTCAAAGCATCCGGCGGAATCAAGACGAAAGAGTTTGCTTTGGAACTGATCAAGGCAGGTGCCGACAGACTCGGAACCAGCTCCGGGATCGTAATAATCCAGTAGTATCTAGTTCTTAGATGTATTAACTGTTTAGTCAATAGAAATTACATAAATAGGAATGCTATCCAAATAGATAGCATCTATTGAAAATATAATAGGGAATAAAGACACGACCGGGGATGATGTTGGGAGATGGCGGTCTATCAGGCGGATGCGATTGTGATCCGCAGCAGGGAGTATGGTGAGTCGGACAGGCTTATCACGCTTTTTTCAAGGGAAAAAGGAAAGCTAGAGGCTGTGGCCAAGGGGGTTCGAAAACCCAAAAGCACCCAGAGGGGCGGGACGCAGCTTTTTACGTATGCCGATTTTTTGTTGTACAGGGGGAAGACACTGGATACGGTGAATCAGGCTCAGCCCCGGGAGAACTTCATCCATCTCTGGGACGATTTTGACCGGACGATCACCGCGTCGGCAATGGTCGAGCTGCTGGATATTTCTACTGTCAGGGAACAGCCTGATCCGGAACTGTTCACTCTTACCTTAAGCTTTCTTTTTTTGCTCAAACATCTTGACCCGTATATGGCTCAGGCTGCTTATGCGCTCAGGCTCATGCACCTGCAGGGTTATCTGCCGTCGATGGAGGGTTGTACCGAATGTGGCGGAGACCTTTCCGGCGAGCAGGTCTATTTGAGTGCGGAGGCCGGAGGTTTTCTTTGCGCGGCCTGTAAAAACAACCGGATCGTCAGAGCGCTGAACCCGGGAAGCCTGGCCCTGATGCGCCAGTTGTACCAGGCCGATCTCGTGAAGATTGATCGACTGCGCTGGAACAAAAAAATGCGGCAGGAAATCCTCGAAAGCCTTTGCCATTACTGTGAACAAAAATTTGAACGCAAACTCCTGGCCTGGAGACAAGGCAGTGAGTTCTGGAACAAGTGAGTTCTGGAAGGTGAGTTCGGTGAGTTCTGGAAGATTGACAGTGAAGCTTTATTGGCATATAATATCTCAGATAAAGGTTATACTGCATGTAAGCAGCTTTCTTTTTAGGAAAATATTTTGTCCGCATAGATGGAAAAGATGCCTGCGATAGCCGCTAAGAGAGTCCGGGAGGGTGAGAGCCGGACAGGTGAAAACAGGTTGGGCAGTCTGGAGCGGACCAGGTTCAAAGAGGATTCCAAGTTACGTGACAAAGTTACGTAAGTATATTGGAATCAAGCAGGGTGGAACCGCGGGAAATGCTCTCGTCCCTGCAGCAATTATTTGCTGTATGGATGGGGGTTTTTATTTTTGAACGGAGGAAATCATATGAAATTTCAAGATCTTATTCTGGCCCTTAACCAGTTTTGGGGGGAGCAGGGATGTATTATTGCTCAGCCCTACGATATTGAAAAAGGCGCAGGAACGATGAACCCGGCCACTTTTTTACGGGCACTGGGACCGGAACCCTGGAATGTGGCTTATGTGGAGCCGTCCAGGCGTCCGACCGACGGCAGATACGGTGAAAATCCGAACCGTCTGCAGCACTATTTTCAGTATCAGGTCATTCTGAAGCCTTCGCCGGATAATGTCCAGGAGCTTTATCTGGAAAGCCTGGAGCGGCTCGGAATCAATCCGGCCGACCATGATATCCGGTTTGTGGAAGACAACTGGGAATCCCCTACACTGGGGGCCTGGGGCCTTGGTTGGGAAGTTTGGCTGGACGGCATGGAAGTCACCCAGTTCACCTACTTTCAGCAGTGCGGCGGTATTGACTGCAAACCCGTCTGCGCAGAAATTACGTATGGGATAGAAAGGCTGGCGACCTTTATTCAGGGCAAGGAGAGCGTTTTTGATATTGAGTGGGTCGGAGACATTAGCTACGGTGATATTTATCTGCAGAATGAAATTGATTTTTCACGCTACAACTTTGAAGTGGCTGACATTGATGCGCTGCGGCAGTGGTTTGATATGTACGAGAAGGAATCAGAGCGGACCGTCCAGGCAGGCCTGGTCGTGCCGGCCTACGATTATGTACTGAAATGCTCTCACGCGTTTAACCTTCTGGAAGCCCGGGGGGCGATCAGTGTGACGGAAAGAACCGGGTACATTGCCAGAGTAAGACACCTGGCCCGTCTGTGTGCCCAGGCCTATGTCACCCAGCGAGAAACACTCGGGTTTCCTTTACTGAAAAAAAGGGGGGAATAAAAATGAGCAAGGACTTTTTACTGGAAATCGGCATGGAAGAAATGCCCGCCAAATTTGCACCAGGTGCAGTGGCCCAGCTGGAGAACAATGCCCGAAAAATGCTGGCGGAACTGCGTTTAGCGTATAAGAATCTGCAGTGCTACGTGACACCGAGGCGTCTGGCGCTCTATGTAGAAGCTCTGGCTGAGAAACAGCAGGATATCAGTGAAGAAGTCAAAGGACCTGCCCAGAAGGCAGCATTTGATGCTGAAGGCAAACCGACCAAAGCGGCTGAAGGATTTGCGCGCGGACAGGGCGTCAAGACCGAAGACTTTTTTCTGAAAGAAATCAATGGTGTGCCCTATGTGTATGCTGTAAAATCCCAAAAAGGCGAAGAAACCGAAAAGCTGCTGCCACAGGTCTCGCTGAATCTGGTTACGAGCCTCAACTTTCCGAAACCGATGCGCTGGGGAGATTATGAGATCCGCTTTGCACGCCCGATCCGCTGGCTGATCTCGCTGTTTGGTGACGAGGTGATTCCTTTCAGCTATGCCGGGGTTCAGGCCGGAAGAACTTCGCGCGGACACCGTACGCTTGGCAGCTATATCCGGATTGTTCAGCCGGCTGAATATCTGAACGCGTTGGAATCGGTCTTTGTGCTGGCTGACCAGGAGAAAAGAAAACAGAATATCTGGAGCCAGATCCAGCTGTTGGCCGCTAAGGTCGGCGGCGAAGTCGACCAGGACGAGGACCTGCTGACTGAGATCTGTCATCTGGTGGAATATCCGACCGCACTTTTGGGCGAAGTTGATGTCAAATATATGGTCCTGCCGGGAGAAGTCATTACCACGCCGATGAAGGAACATCAGCGTTATTTTCCGGTCAGGGCGGAGGACGGCAAATTGCTGCCGTACTTCATTACGGTACGGAACGGCGACAGAACCTCGCTCGATATCGTGAAAGAAGGCAATAAGAAAGTGCTCAAAGCCCGTCTGGAAGATGCCGCTTTCTATTACCGGGAAGATCTGAAAAGTCCGCTGCATACCTTTGTTTCAAAGCTTGACAGGGTCGTGTATCATGAAAAGCTCGGCACAGTCGGGCAAAGGGTCGACCGGCTTCAGAAACTGGCCGTCGTGATTGCGAACGAAATGGGTCTGGATACAAAAGAAACAGAACGGGTCAATCGGACGGCCTATCTGGCCAAAGCAGACCTTGTGTCGCATATGGTTTACGATTTTCCTGAACTTCAGGGAATCATGGGTGCGTACTATGCCGGAAGCAATGGCGAAGACCCGGCGGTTTGTGCCGGAATCCTTGAACATTACCGGCCGCGTCATGCCGGAGACGCGTTCCCTTCCTCTGTAACCGGGAAAGTGGTTAGTCTCGCTGATAAACTTGATGCGATCGTCGGTTCTTTCGGGATCGGCATCCAGCCGACTGGTTCGCAGGACCCGTATGCGCTAAGGCGTCAGGCGCTTGGAATCGTCGGCCTGATGGTTCAAGATGAACTGGACCTGTCTCTTCTACGGCTAATCGAAGCGTCTTACAGCATCTTCAGCACACAGCGAATTACGTTGGAGCCGTTAGAGAAGATCAGACCGGCCCTTCTGGACTTCTTCGTCCAAAGGGTCCGCTACCTGCTCCAGGAATCCGGACTGCGCTATGATACGATTGACGCTGTCATGGCCCACGGAACAGAAAAGCCTGCTCATCTGATGAAAAAGGCCGTGGTTCTCGCCCAAGTCAGGGATGAAGCTGACTTTGTCTCCTACAGTAATGCCTATGTCCGTTGTGTGAACCTCGGTAAGAAAGCAGCTGCCGTGGCATGGCAGGTTTCCGATTTACAAGTAAGCTCGGAGTTGGCGCTCGCCGAATGTCTGCACGAAAAAGCTCCACTGATCCGGAGGGCTGTGAACGATGTGGATTTCAGGAAAGCCTACGCATTTGCTGTTGAGATTGTGCCATTGATCGAAAAACTGTTTGAAGACGTCATGATCATGGTCGAAGATGAAAAGCTCAGAAATGCTCGTTTAGGATTGTTGAAGAGCTGTGTGGAAGCCCTGGGCTGTCTCGGAGACCTGACACTTCTAGCGTAGGTTCAGCCTCATTTTTCAAAGGGATGACATTGATCCCCTTTACGTCTCTGTACGTCTCTGTATGTCTGATTCTTCTGAGGGTTGATTTAGATTATTTCTGGAGGCATTTTGGATATTTTCTTAAAATGTATATTTTGTTTTTCTTTTTAATGATAAGGCTTTCCTTTTTTCGAATATGTTATATAATATAGAAATATGACATACTATATCATTGGATTACCGTCAATGTGCTACGATATTTGAACTTTAGTTTCTATTTTCCGGAGGGTGAGAAAAATGCAGCTTTCCGAGCGCCAGGAGAAGATCCTCGAACTTGTGAAAAAATCCAGCCCGATGACGGGAGAACAAATAGCCAGTCAACTGAATTTGAACAGGGCGACCTTAAGACCTGATCTGACAATTCTGACCATGGCGGGTGTATTGGAGGCGCGTCCCCGAGTCGGCTATTTTTATAATGGAAATGCGGGACCTTCACCTATCGCCCAAAGGGTCAGGCAGCTCAGAGTCGGTGATTTCAAATCGATTGCAGCTGCTGTCAAGGAGAGCGTCTCGATTTACGATGCAGTCGTATCCATGTTTACCAACAATGTCGGCAGTCTGATCGTGATTAATGATGAACGTGAGCTTAAGGGGATGGTTTCCCGCAAGGATATCCTGAAGGCTTCACTTGGCAATATGGATCTGCACGGGATGCCGATCAGTGTCATCATGACCAGGATGCCGAATATTATCATGGCTGCATCCGATGAATCTGTACTCGAGGCCGCCAAAAAGCTGGTACAGCACCAAATTGATACGCTTCCGGTCGTCGAAAGCTATATCAATGAGGGAGGCCGCGAAAGTTTTGAGGTAGTTGGCAGATTTACAAAGACCAATGTAACCAGCCTGTTTGTAGAACTGGGACAGGATAAATTTCCAAATACCGCAAAGTGGTTTTAGAGGAGAAAGCGAGGGGGTGTTTTGGTGACCGATCAAATCCCGGTAATTTATGTAATTTCCGATGCGCTGGGAGAGACGGCAGAGTTTGTCAGCAGAGCGGCAGCAGCACAGTTTAACGGAATAAAGACAAAAATTCGCCGGGTGCCTTATGTTCTGGATGAAACGCATATCGATGACATCTTGGAAGAAGCGGTAGAGGAACAGGCAATTCTCGTTTACACGCTGGTCCTGACAAATTTGAGGCTCTACATAGAACGACGGGCCAAGGAAAAAAATCTAATCACTATCGATATTTTGAGTCCGCTGATTTCGGCATTGGCTGATAAAACCGGACTTGATCCCAAAAATATACCCAATGTTACGCACCGACTGGATGAACAGTACTTCCGGAAGGTAGAGGCTGTGGAGTTTGCAGTTAAATATGACGATGGCAAGGACCCGCGAGGGCTGCTGTATGCTGATGTCGTCCTAATAGGCGTGTCCCGGACCTCAAAAACACCGCTAAGCATGTACCTTGCCCATAAAGGGATTAAGGCTGCGAATATCCCGCTGGTGCCGGAAGTGACACCGCCCCGGGAACTGTATGAAGTTCCCCGAAATAAGGTCTTCGGGCTGATCTTAGGCCCGGAAAAGCTGAACCAAATACGCAGTGAACGGCTGAAAACGCTGGGACTTGGAGCATCTGCCGATTATGCCAATCTGAACAGG
Source organism: Dehalobacter sp. CP (assembly GCA_009910795.1). The sequence continues at coordinate 135,157 of VMEE01000093.1, forward strand.
ATTATGGAAGAGCTCGACTATGCCAAACAGATCATGAAGAAGATTGGCTGTGTAATCATAGATACCACCAATAAAGCGGTCGAAGAAACCGCAAGTGTGATTCTGCAGAAAGTAACAATAAACGGGGAGTTGAGAAAAGATGGTTGACAAAAAATATGTGTACTTGTTTCGTGAAGGCAGTGCCGACATGAAAAACCTTCTTGGAGGCAAGGGAGCAAACCTGGCTGAAATGACCAACATCGGACTGAATGTCCCGCAAGGCTTTACGATTACCACGGAAGCCTGTCTCGAATACTATGACTGCGGCGAGCAGCTGCCCGGAGGATTATGGGAACAGATCCTTCCCGCGATCCAGGATGTCGAGAAAGCAAGCGGCAAGAAATTTGGCGATCCCGAAAACCCGCTTCTGGTTTCGGTCCGTTCCGGTGCGAGGGTTTCCATGCCCGGGATGATGGATACAATCCTGAACCTTGGTCTGAACGAAGGTACAGCCAGCGGCGTCAGCAAGGCAACAGGCAATGAGAGATTTGCTTTTGACTGCTATAGACGCTTTATCCAGATGTTTGGCGATGTCGTACTTGGAATAGCCAGCCACAAATTTGAGAATATCCTGGAAGAAGTCAAAGAAAAGCAGGGTGTAACGTTCGATTCCGAGCTTTCTCCGGAAAGTCTGAAAGGACTTGTGGTCAAGTTTAAAGCGCTTGTTAAGCAGGAGACCGGCGTACCATTCCCTGATGATCCGTATGAACAGCTTAAGGAAGCGATCACCGCCGTTTTCAAATCCTGGAACAACCACCGGGCGATCGTGTACCGGAAAGCCAACGGTATTCCGGACAGCTATGGCACCGCTGTCAACGTCCAGTCGATGGTATTCGGCAACATGGGTAATGACTCCGGCACAGGCGTGGCCTTTACCCGGAACCCGTCAACCGGTGAAAAACACTTGTATGGGGAATATTTGATGAATGCCCAGGGTGAAGACGTCGTTGCAGGTATCCGTACACCGCTTTCGATCGACAGCCTGCAAAATGACAATCCGGAAATTTACCGCCAGTTCAGCGAGATCGCCAAGAATCTGGAAAACCATTATAAAAACATGCAGGATATCGAGTTCACGATTGAGAAAGGCAGACTCTACATACTCCAGACCCGTAACGGAAAATGTACGATTTCTGCTGCAATCCGCATTGCTGTTGAACTTTGTCAGGAAGGCCTCATCACCAAAGAAGAAGCAGTCGAGAGAATTGATCCGCATCAGCTGGAAAAACTGCTGCACCGCAGAATCGATGATGCCGCGAAGCTCGATGTTGTAGCGACAGGACTGCCTGCCTCACCGGGAGCAGCTTCCGGCAAGATTATCTTCAGTGCGGATGAAGCTGAAAAGCTTGGCCAGACCGGAGAAAAAGTCATCCTCGTTGGTACGGAAACCACCCCGGACGATATTCACGGCATGCTTGCAGCCCAAGGGATTCTGACCAGCAGGGGAGGCATGACCAGCCACGCTGCTGTTGTAGCCAGACATATGGGCAAACCTGCAGTCTGCGGTTGTGATGCTTTGAAAATTAACCTTGCCGACAAGATCTTTATGATCGGCGATGATGCTTATCCCGAAGGTACCGAGATTACGATCGACGGCGCAACAGGCCGGGTCATCAGGGGAACTGTTCCGATGAAGGATCCTGACTTAAGCGGTGAATTCCAAAAAATTCTGGAGTGGTCCGATGGAATCAGAAAGCTTCAGGTTATGGCCAATGCCGATAATCCGCCTGATGCCGCCAAAGCAAGAGAATTCGGAGCCCAGGGCATCGGACTTTGCCGGACGGAACACATGTTTATGGATCCTGCCCGTATCCCGATTGTCCAGAAGATGATTCTGGCTCAGACGCTCCCCGAAAGAGAAGCTGCCTTGGCTGAACTTCTGCCGATGCAGGAAGGCGATTTTTACGGCATCTTGAAGGCCATGCACGGACTGCCGGTGACGATCCGTCTGCTGGACCCGCCTCTCCATGAATTCCTGCCAAATGGCGAAGAACTTGCTCTCGAGATTCAGGAATTAAAACTCACGGCCAACCTGCAGGATGAAAAAGTCCAAAAGGAAATCAAGGCTAAAGAGGTTCTGCTGAAGAAAGTCCGCGGTCTCCAGGAGATGAATCCGATGCTCGGCCATCGCGGCTGCCGTCTTGGAATCTCGTATCCGGAAATCTACGCGATGCAGTCCAGAGCTATTTTTAAAGCTGCAGCTAGACTCGTGAAAGAAGGAGTTGACGTGCGTCCGCATGTCAAGATCCCGCTCGTCATTCATCATAAAGAACTCGAGATTCTGCGCAAGCAGACCGAGGAAATCGCCCAGGAGATCATCAAAGCCGAAGGCGTCAAGATCAACTACCAAATCGGAACGATGATCGAAGTGCCGAGAGCGGCGCTTACCGCAGACGAAATTGCACCGTTCGCCGAGTTTTTCTCGTTTGGGACCAACGACCTTACCCAGACCGTTTTAGGCTTTTCCCGTGACGACGCCGAAGGCAAATTCCTGCCCGACTATCTGAACCAGAATATCTTGGCCAATAACCCATTTGCAGTCTTAGACCGGGACGGCGTCGGCAAGATTATGAAGATCTGCGTCGATCTCGGACGTAAAGCAAATCCGGGCATCAAAATCGGAATCTGCGGTGAACACGGCGGAGATCCTTCCTCGATCGAATTTTGCCAGGAAATCAACCTGGACTATGTCTCCTGTTCACCCTTCCGCGTACCAATTGCCCGCCTAGGCGCTGCGCAGGCTGCCTTAAAGAATCGCGCTTAAGCGGCACTGCACGATATCAAAACCTAGACCCATGGGAATGACGTCATCAACAACATTGAGGCGTCATTTTTTTTGTTTGGGTGGTTGTAGTTGTAGGCTGTATTGTGATACCCATACCTACCTACCCGAATATTGAGAGGTCTTGTCAGTATAATGTATTTACGTAATGCGGTAAGTAATCAGCCTCAGAGCGCAGTTAACTGACAATTTAACGTGAAAGATGACTTTTACAGTATTTTGTAAATATTTTATTTTATGATACAATTTAATGCTTTAAGCAGGATTTTTAAACTTAATGTTGAATTAAACAGTTAAAGAATTGAAAGAACGTCTGAAGGATTTTTGTGAAAAATAAAAGACGAAGTACAGAATCTTAGCTTATTCCGCCAGAAAGTGGCGGAATTGTGGCCTCAGGTGCTATTTCTTTTGTTTTCACGTCTGATCCCTTTTGATTCTTGTGAAGAAGGTGGTTGTAGATGTCCCAGTCGATCAGGTTAAGAACGGAGGAACATGAATTTCAGCGGCTCTCGCCTCTGGCAGCGAAAAGCGCCGAAGCAAGGAGAGCGAGAGAAGAAGTCGAATGCAGCGTTCGAACCAGGTTTCAACGAGACAGGGACAGAATTTTGCACAGCAAGCCTTTTCGCCGCCTGAAACACAAAACGCAGGTCTATATTGCTCCTGTCGGAGATCACTATCGGACCAGGATGACGCACAGCCTGGAAGTCGCACAGATCTGCCGGACTATCGGCCGGGCGCTGAGCTTAAACGAAGATCTGATTGAGGCAATTTCCCTGGGTCACGATGTCGGTCATACACCTTTTGGACACGTCGGAGAAGAAACGCTGGCCTCCCTGATCGGCCATTTTGAACACAATGAACAGTCGGTCAGGATTTACACTGTCCTTACCGGAAACGGCGAGGGTCTAAACCTCACGGAGCAGGTTCTGGACGGAATTCTACACCATACCGGTCCTGGGATGCCTAATACATTGGAGGGGCAGATTGTAAGGATTGGAGACAGGATTGCCTATCTCTGCCACGATTTTGACGATGCTTTGCGCGCTGAGATTCTGTCCGTGAACGACCTTCCGGCCACGATCAGAAAAGAGATCGGCTCCAGCACCAGCGAAATGATCACGACCATGGTCCTCGATATGATTCAGGCTTCCGAAGGCAAGGACACGATTTGTCAGTCCGCAGAAATCTCTGCAATCATGAAAGAATTCCGCGACTTCATGTTTGAGAGAGTATATTACAGCAGCTCACTGCAGGAGGAACGCAGCAAAAGCCGATTGATTTTGGGAATTCTTTTCGATTACTACCTGCATCATCCGGAAATTCTGCCTGAAGACTATCTGAGATGGACAGGGGGAGATCTGAAACAAGCCATCACTGACTATGTTGCGGGTCTGACAGACAACTATGCCATCAGCATCTTCAAACATCTTTTTATTCCTAAAGAGTAGCAGGGAAATAAGGTACTAAACAAAAAGTGCAAAAAATTGTCTCAAAATAAGAAGGAAAAATAAAAAGTTTATCGAAAAAGATAAAGGCTTGTCAGAAAAACGTAAATCCATGAAGGGCGTGCTGGTATGGATCATAAAATATCTGAGGATTTTATCGAAGAAGTACGCCGCCAAGCTGACATTGTTGAAATTATCTCTGAACATGTGGTGCTGAAACGTACGGGCAAAAACTATCAAGGGCTTTGTCCGTTTCATTCTGAAAAGACGCCGAGTTTCAATGTAAATCCCGATCGTCAGATGTTCTACTGTTTTGGCTGCCACACCGGCGGAAATATTTTTTCTTTCCTGATGAAGAAAGAAGGCTTAGCCTTCATCGAAGCTTTGAAGAAGGTAGCCGGGAAGTATGGGATGGAGCTGCCGGAAAGAGAGCTTTCTTCGGAGGAAAGGAAGAACGAAGCCCAGCGCAGCCGCTGGCGGGAGATTCATGAGTGGGCTGCCTGCTACTACCACGACGTGCTTCTGCATCGTCCCGAAGGACAGGATGGACTGGCTTACTTTGAACACAGAGGGATTGGCCCCGAAGTCATCCAGGATTTCCGTCTTGGGTTTGCGCCGGACAGGTGGGATGGCTTGATCAGGGAGCTTGCAGACAAAGGAGTCGCACCGGAAGAACTGGCTGAATTTGGGCTCGCTGTCCGCAGGGAAACCAGTGAGCAGGAAATCAGTTATTACGACAGATTCCGCAACAGAGTGATTTATACCATCCTCGATGTCAAAGGGGCTCCGATTGCTTTTGGCGGAAGGGTGCTCGATGATTCTACACCTAAATATTTGAATTCACCGGAAACAAAATTTTTTCATAAAGGACGCAATCTTTACGGCATTCATCTGGCTTCCCGGGGAATCAGGGAGGCAGGGTATTCTTTACTCCTTGAAGGGTATATGGATACAATCGCAGCGCAGAGAGCAGGCTTCACAAATGCTGTCGCCTCACTCGGAACCGCCCTGACTAAGGATCAGTCCAGGCTGCTTAAAAAATATTCAGGCAAGATCGTAATTGGCTATGACTCGGATAAGGCAGGGATTCAGGCAGCCCTGCGGGCCGGTGAGATCCTTCTTGATGAAGGTCTGAACATTCAGGTGCTGCTGTTTGAGGATGCCAAGGATCCCGATGAATTCCTGAAAAAGCACACCGTCGCTGAATTCCGCAAAAAACTCGAAAATACCATCACTTTTATCGAGTTTAAATATAAAATGCTGATCCGGGACACCCCCCTGCGGACCATACCGGATAAAGCAGAGCTGATCAGAAAGCTTGCTCCCGATATCCTTAAAGTTTCAAGCGTTGTTGAGAAAGAAGGATATGAAAGATATCTAAGTCTGGAGCTCGGTCTCACGCTCGAAGCAGTTCAGCACGAGATCGACAGCTTGACGAAGAAAACCAGAGAAAACAGGGGCAATTTCAAAAATTTTTCGCAACAACAGGATATTTCTGTAAAAAAAAGAAATACTATAGAAGGGACGGACATTGACAGTTCTCAGGAATCTTATGTCCATTTAGGAGTTTTCCGGGCCGAACAGACCATTCTCAGAATCATCCTGGAGAATCCCAATTATAAAAATCAAGTAGCTGACAACCTGGATAAGGAATTTTGGAGGCTGCAGGAACATAGATATATCTTCGAGAATTTCCCGGAAAACAGTTTGAATCTTATCAATAATGATAGCTGGTATGAGAAGGTTCAAAGGCGTCTTGCCGAAATATATGAATTGTCCATCGATTTCGATAAAGCCGATATGCTCCTTAAGGACTGCATTGCTTTGATTAAGGAGACAAAGAAGAAAGAGACGATCGAAGATTTGCAGGCCAAAATGATTTTATTGGAAAAAACTGGGGATATGACTGGGGCGTTTGCCCTGCTCCAGGAGATAGGAGAGCGGTTGAAACGTGGCGAAAAATAATAAGAAACAATTTGTTGCGAATTATCCGCTGGAAGGGGAGAATTCCGTGACCGTAGATGAAATGAAGAAGGAAAATGTCTCGACTTTAATTGAGCTGGGCAAAACCAAGGGTAATCTTACCTATGATGAGATTGCCAATGCTTTGCAGAAGGTCGACCTTTCTGAGGATCAGATTGAGGAGATCTATGACCAGCTGAGCGGGCTCGGCATTGATGTTGTTGATGACAGCGTCGAAGTGGTCATCGACAAAGAAACAAAAGATCTTGCCGACGAGATCGCTAATGAGACAGACATTGACCTTTCCATTCCTGAAGGTGTGGGGATAGACGATCCCGTCAGGATGTACCTGAAGGAGATCGGCCGGGTTCCTTTGCTGACAGCGGAAGATGAGATTGAACTGGCTCTCAAGATGGAGGCCGGGGATGAAATGGCCAAGCGCCGTCTGGCGGAAGCAAACCTGCGTCTGGTGGTCAGTATTGCCAAGCGCTATGTGGGCCGCGGCATGCTTTTCCTGGACCTGATCCAAGAGGGCAATCTTGGTCTGATTAAAGCTGTGGAAAAATTTGATTACCGCAAAGGCTTTAAATTCAGTACGTATGCAACCTGGTGGATCAGACAGGCCATCACGCGCGCGATCGCCGACCAGGCCAGAACGATCCGCATACCGGTCCATATGGTCGAAACGATTAATAAACTGATCCGGGTCAACAGACAGCTCCTGCAGGAACTGGGCCGCGATCCAACCCCGGATGAAACAGCCAAGGTCATGGAGATACCGGAAGAACGTGTGCGGGAGATCTTGAAGATCGCTCAGGAACCTGTTTCTTTGGAAACACCGATCGGGGAAGAGGAAGATTCCCACCTCGGAGATTTTATTCCCGACGAGGATGCTCCGGCTCCCTCTGAAGCCGCGTCATTCATCCTGCTCAAGGAACAGCTTGAAGAGGTCCTTGAGACGCTCACCCCGAGAGAAGAGAAAGTCCTCAGACTGCGTTTCGGACTCGATGACGGACGCACCAGGACCTTGGAGGAAGTTGGCCAGGAATTCGGCGTAACCAGAGAAAGAATCAGGCAGATCGAGGCCAAGGCGCTGCGCAAGCTCCGCCATCCAAGCCGCAGCAAAAAATTGAAGGATTATTTAGACTAAAATCAGGACTTTCTTAAAAATTTTTCTTATGTTAAAGACGATAAATAAGACTAAAAAGGATTAAGAAAAGTTGAGATAAATCCAGATAACGCAAGATAAAATTGATAAAACATGCTTGACCGTCGCGCAATAATTCCGTATAATAAACGTCGCAGGCTTTCCTCGATAGCTCAACGGTAGAGCAATCGGCTGTTAACCGATAGGTTGCTGGTTCGAATCCAGCTCGGGGAGCCATATTTTTTGGGCCTATAGCTCAGCGGTAGAGCGGCCGGCTCATAACCGGTTGGTCCCTGGTTCGATCCCAGGTGGGCCCACCACCAAAAATAATGAATTTGAAATCAAAAACAAAACTCTGGTGCAAGCCGGAGTTTATTGTTATAGGGATGATAACATTGAGGAATACAATGGTTTCAGAACAGCAAGATAATAAGCTGGAAAATAAAACGGCCATAAAGCTTGGCTCCCGCCTGGAGACAATTGCGTCACTGGTGCCCGCCGGCGCCAGGGTCGGGGATATCGGTACGGACCACGCCTATCTGCCTGTCTATCTGGTACAGGCCGGAGTGATTTGCCAGGCTGTCGGGGTAGATGTTCACAGCGGGCCTTATGAATCTGCTGTCGAAAATGTTAAAGCCTATGGACTACAGGACAAAATCCAGATCCGGCACGGAGACGGACTGACTCCGCTGGAGTCTGGGGAAGTCGATACATTGGTCATTGCCGGTATGGGCGGTGTGACGATCCTGGAAATACTCGCCACGAAGCCGGAAGTGCTGCAGAACGTCCAGACACTGATCCTTCAGCCGCAGGGCGCTGAGAATAGAGTCAGATTGGAGCTGCTTTCCGAGGGTTGGAGGCTGAGCGAAGAATGTCTGACTGAAGAGGACGGCAGGCTGTATACCGTCATTTGCCTGTCCCGCTTAGAAGGCCTGGATAGAGAAGAAGTCGAACAGCGGATGAAGCAGATCATTCAGGATATTGCCGCGGACTGTACCGGAATGCCTGCGTTGGAAGCAGCAAAGGATCTGGAACAGACGCTGCGTAATTTTATCTGGCAGCTCGGACCGCTGATCATCGAACGCAAAGAACCCCGCTTAAACAACATCATTGCCGACACCACGAGTAATCTCAGAAGAGTCGTTCTGGAAATGATGCGCACAAACAGGGTTACAGTTTCCCAGAAAGCAGAACAGATGAGGCAGGAAATCGCCATGATGGAGGTAATAAAAAAATGGCTGTATCAGTAGGCCAGGTTGAACAACTCATCGAAAAGATAGCGCCGCGTTCCTGGGCAGAAGACTGGGACAATCCCGGACTCCTGGTCGGCAGCAGCGCGCAGCGAGTCAATAAGATTCTATTGACGCTGGACGGAACCATGGAAGCCGTCGAAGAAGCTGTTTCGGAAAAAGCTGAACTGATTGTTTCCCACCACCCGCTGCTGTTTAAATCGCTGAAGAATCTCCGAATGGACAATCAGGCGGCGTTGGTCCCCCTATCGCTTTTCCGCAATGGGATCTCATTTTATGCTGCCCACACGAATCTGGACCAGTCGTATCTGTCGTCGAGCCTGATGTTTGCTAAAATGCTCGGATTGCAGAAAACAGAGTTCCTGGAAACCACCTCTGCTGAGAAACTGATTAAGATCGTCACTTTTGTTCCGGAAGAACACGTCGAGACTGTCCGGAAGGCTCTAACCGCCGAAGGCGTCGGCAGTGGAATTACCGATGGCGAGCACAGTGATGCCTACAGCGAATGTTTCTTCCAGACGAACGGTGAAGGCATGTTCCGGGCGCTGGATGGAGCCGAGCCAACGATAGGAAAAGTCGGAGAGCTGACCAGAGTACCCGAGATCCGGCTCGAGAGCATTGTCGAAGAGCACAGCCTTGGCAGGGCGGTCAAGGCTTTGCATAAGGCACATCCATATGAAGAACCCGCTTACGACCTGATACCACTCCGGAATACCGGAAAACCTAGAGGATACGGGGTGGTCGGGACATTACCGAAACCTGTCAGACTGCCCGATTTGTGGGAAGGATTTCTGAAACAGCTTACGGAGAAGTATGGCCATGACTGTTCTTCGGTGCGATTGGCCGGAGATCCTGACAGAAAGATCAAAAAAATTGCCATATTAAACGGCAGCGGAAGCAGTTTTGTGGCGAAGGCTGCCTTTAAAGGCGCTGATTTATATATCACAGGGGAAATCGGCTACCATAACGTGCTGGATTGTCTCGAATCAGGTATGGCCGTCGGTGAGCTCGGGCATTTTCTTAGCGAAATCCCAATGATCCATGCGCTTTACGATTATATTAGAGCCGATCGAACAATGAATGACGTAGAACTGGTTATCAGCGCGGCGAGCAAAATACCGTGGTTGAAACGTGGATAAAGTTATCAACATGACTGAATTGTCTAAAAGATAAATTTATAGTTGGCTCCAATAGCGTCCTGGTTATTTTTGGACGCATGATCATAAGAGCTCAAAAGTTATGCACAATTTGTTCACAACTTGTGCATAACTAAGAATTAAAATAATTACAAAATTATAGGGAAAATTTGATTATAGTGTTATAAATTGTAGCTTGAATTTTGTTTTTGGGATGATATACTGTGATTACGCCGTAATTTGTCGAAGCAACTAATGTCGAAACAAATCATTGCACTCCTGATATACGCTTATGAAATAAGCAACAAATTGATTACGGCGATTTACTTTAGATACGTTTAAGAATTATTTGACCAAAAACAGATAATCTAGTAAGATTGGATAGCGAAGTCAACCGGATGGTCGCGGGGACAAGTGCCGAAAGGTCGTCTCTGAGGAAAGTCCGAGCTCCACAGGGCAGGGTGCCGGGTAACGCCCGGCGGGGGGAGAATCCCTTCGAGGAAAGTGCAACAGAGATATACCGCCGCTGCCAAGCGGTAAGGGTGGAAAGGTGAGGTAAGAGCTCACCGGCAGTCAGGTAACTGGCTGGCCCTGCAAACCCCACCTGGAGCAAGACCAAATAGAGGAACGATGGAGCTGCCCGCTCTGTTCCCGGGTAAGGTCGCTTGAGGCTGTCGGTAACGGCAGTCCTAGATAGATGATCATCACCTCGCAAGAGGTACAGAACTCGGCTTATAGGTTGACTTCGCTTACATACTTTGTTTATGAAAATTGAATGTTATTTCACATATTGGTTATTGACAGAAGGTAACATGTTACGTATAATAACAACGTAACATGTTACCTTCTGTTTATGGAGGCGAAAAATGATGAACGAACTGGAACAACAGGCTGATATTTTCGGAACCATCTTTGTATTGTCAAACAGGCTGCAGGTACTTGGGGATGCTTTTGATAAGAATATTACCATTAAGCAGTGGCTTTTTCTGGTCAGTGTGGTCCATTTTGAAGAGCCGCCGACGGTTAGTGAAGCGGCTGATTACATCGGTTATTCCAGGCAGAATGCCAAACGCTTGGCAGCGACGCTCGAAGAAAGCGGATTTATAATCATCTCAAAAGATAAAAAAGATGCCAGAGCTTTGAGAATTGCACTCACCCCAAAATTCAACACCTATTTTGGGGAACGGAGACAGAGAGAATTGGTATTCATGCAGAAGCTTTTTAACGGATTTGACCCTGAATTAACGGATGGATTTTATCAAGGTTTAGTCAAGCTCGGCCACAATATTGAAATGATGGAGACTGAAAATGAAGAGATTAAGGAGTAAAAAAATGATAACGTTAGGTGTTGTTACAGGTATTCTTGCATCGATTATTCTGCTGGCCGTCGTCTACTTTAGCCAACCTTATTCGTCTTTAAAATCAGACTTTAATAAGACGGCTGCCCAACTTATTTCTGAGACCCAACCGGAAACAAAAATGTTTTCGCAGCAGGATATTGCCCGTTTGCCTGAGCCTGTCCGAAAATATTTTATTCACTGCGGCTATATCGGTACTTCCAAAATGTCCTGGATGAAAACCAAATTTAAAGACGTACCTTTTTCCACCGGCGTGGATAAGGCAACGCTTACCATTGACTATATGCAGTATAACTTTGTTGAAACGCCGAACCGCTTGGCTTTCATCGACAGTGCGATGTACGGAATCCCTTTTCAGGGCTTCGATAGCTACAATCAAGGCGTGGGCTCTATGAAAGGCGTGATCGCCAAAGCCTTTACGCTGTTTGACCAAAAGGGTGTCGAAATGGATAAGGCCTGTCTGGCAACGGTGCTCGCAGAGAGTTTGTATGTACCAAACATTGCCTTACAAGACTACATCACTTGGGAAGCGATTGACGATATGCATGCCAAAGCGTCGATTACTTCCTTCGGCATAAGCGCGAGTGGCATCTTTACCTTCAATGAAGCAGGAGAAATACTTGAATTTACCACCAATGACCGAATGGCTGTAAGTTTTGACGGCAGTAAGCAAAGCATCCCCTGGTCTGCGGTATATGAAGGTTATGAGAGGAATGAGAACGGTATCTTCAAACCGACCATTTTAAAGGCAGTCTGGCATTATCCGGAAGGAGATCTGATTTATTTTAACGGGGAAATTTTATCTTCATCAACGTAAATAAAACCGTTATGTAAAATTCCTCGTCTAACAATCCAAAAAATATTTATCGTTTAGCTTCAAGCCGTTCTAGTCTTTCAGAAACACGTTGATTGGTTTCGATCTGGCTCTCGCGGAAATCGAATAAAGCATTGACTTTTCCAGAAAGATCATGCTCCACACGCGCTTGGCTTTGGCGAATGTTGATAATGTCCGCCTTAATCGTTTGGATGTCCTGCTGCATCTGCTCCTGGCTAACAGCAATTGTATCTATACTCGTCCAGATTTGCTGCTGGCCGGCCTTGAACTCTTGCTGGTCAGACTGAAGATGCTGTAAGCCAGACCGAATTTCTTGTTGGTTAGACTGAAGTTGTTGTAGCCCTTCTTCGAATCGATCCTGTCGGCTATCAAGTCGTTCCATTCTATTCCCAAGAGAACCCAATTGATCCAGTACCAGTTCCTGAAATTGATCGTTATCCATCTGTTTTACCTCCTTTCAGTAATTTTACTTCCTGAGACATCCTTATTATACCATATAATGGAATATAAGGGAACATATGTTTGTGCAAAATATTTTCGTTTTTGCCTTTGGACAAAGATATAAGTACATTTTATAGTGTTTCTAGTGTAATGAAAACGGCTCGAGCCCTTTGATATGAGCTTATTTTAAAATCAATCTTAAATTCACTTACTTCCCCGATAATGCTCCCGGTAATGTCGGCAATACTCGCTGTGATTACCGGGATGTCTATGTTATGTTCACGAAAAGCTCAGTTTGTCAAGGTTTGTAACGTTTTTCACGACAGAAATGATCTGAATTATATTTTATAATAAGATAAAGATATAAAAAAGGAGGGATATCGTGTCGGAGAATAAACTATTATTGTCATTTTTACTGGAGTTAAGTGAAGCCCTGTCGAATTATGGGCAACCGCAGATCCAAGAAGAACTGCCAAAGTTGTTTTGCGAAGTTATCAAGGCAGATGGTTGTGCGATTTATGAGCAAAAGATTAATAACTATATTTTACATAAACAATATTCTGCTTCGGTTTCTTCTCACTTTGCTTCTTTCTGGCAGCAGATAGGATGGAATTTATCGACTGCTGCTGTATATATTGACGCTCCAGAAACAGCCGGTCGCTATTTTCAGGGCGGAATCTGGCAGAGATGCCTGTTGTTGCCTTTGCTAAGAGAAGATAAGATTGAGGGAGTTTTGCTGGCAGGCTGGGCGGGGGCCTCTCCTTTAGACGGTTTATTACAGGAAGAGCTACGGCTATTGCAGCCTATATCCCAGCTTTTATCAGATATCTATTGCACCACGCATCTGATCACTGCCCTGAAAGAGAGAGAAAAATCCCTGTCCATCCTTTATCAGAAAGCTGAACAAGAGCTGGAAAACGGTCGCAGACAGGTATCTCTAGCCCTTCATGATGAGGTGGGACAAGTGCTGACCTCAATATTGCTTCAATTGAATATTCTGCAACAATCAGAGGATTTGGACTATGTGAAAGGGCGTCTTGGTGGTCTTTCTCATATTACGCAGCAAACCCTTGAGGAAGTCCGGCGTATTTCCCATAATTTGCGGCCTGCTCTATTAGAAAATTTAGGTTTACAGGCGGCGTTGGAATCTCATATTAAGGAATACACAGATTCCACGGGAATTGCGGTGGAGTTTAGGCACCATAATCTGGAGGAACGCTTACCCGATGATGTGGAGATCATCGTTTACCGGGCGGTGCAGGAAGGACTGACCAATGTCGCCCGCCATGCCGGAGCCAGTTCCGTTATGATTAATTTGACGGTAAAAAGCAACAAACTTCTGCTGCAAATTGCAGATAATGGTAAAGGCATGGAAGAAAGAAAAAGCAGTGGCCTCGGTCTTTTGGGGATAGAGGAGCGGGTGAAGCTGGCTAAGGGTAAATTCTGGTTGCTTAATCAAAAGGATCAGGGATTAACTCTCAATATCTTACTGCCCTTGGTTTAAGCAAGTAGGAGGTTAGCATGGAAAAGCAGACAACAATTTATTTGGTAGACGACCATAAACTGTTGCGGGACACCCTGCGGATGTTCCTGGAAAGTAAAGCGAATATTCGGGTGGTTGGCGAGGCAGGCAATGGAGCCGATGCGGTTGCGGAAGTACTCTATTTGCAGCCGGATTTGGTACTGATGGATATTTCTCTGCCTGATTTTGATGGAGTAGAAGCCACGGCCCGAATTATCAAAGGTCTGCCAAATATTAAAGTGATTGCTGTTACCATGCATCCGGAACAGCTTTATTTGCTAAAGTTTCTCGAAGCCGGCGGGATGGGGTATCTTCATAAATCTGCGGCTGACCGGGATCTGCTTAAGGCAATTGAGCAAGTTCAGCGGGGTGAGGTTTTCTTAAGCACAGATGGTGTGCAGGTAATAGCCGGCCAATACAGGGTTCAGAGTTCAATTCCATCGGCAGTACCCCAGAAGGAAATATCCCCTGAAGTTCTATCTTACAGAGAAAGACAGGTACTTGGTCTGCTTTCCCATGGTTATAGCAGTCGGGAAATCGGTGAGATACTTTTTTTATCCGCCAGTACCGTTGAAACTTACAAACGGCGTATCAGTGAAAAACTAAAATTATTTAAGAAAGCGGATTTAGTGGAATACACCATCCGTCATAAAATATTTGAAGATATGTAGCAGTTGTCATGGAATACGTGACCAAATAGGGAAAGAAGATCGATGGTTCTTCATGACAGACAGATAAATCTCTTTTTTGTAAACTAAAGTCAAATTGTATGCGCGTACGATTTAAAGGAGTTGTTTTTGGTGAGATGGATGAAGGAAAACAAAGGAACAAAGGAAGCTGAAATAATCGTAGCTGTTCCTAATGTCTGGCTGCGGCTACCGATTGTCGATTTGCTTTTCTTGATGAGGAAAGGGTATATTCACGTCAAAAGCATGACGGAATTATATGAAAGGGTGAAAAAAAAATCCGGCGGTATCTTAATTATTGACATTTTCGCCTATAAGGAAAGCTGTCCAGATACCATAGCCCGCCTCAAAACGGAAAACCCCACGCTTGCAATTGTTCTTCTCCTTTCCAGGGACGAGTCAGTCTATGCTCATTATTCAGAAAGCATCGACGCTTGTTTCATTGTTGAAAAGGAAAAAGCGGACAAAATGCTTTTGCCTGCCCTTCACCAAGCCTTGCAAAAACAACAAATGCTTTTAAACGAAAAGGAGGTAAATTTGATGGGAAAAGAAGATGGAAACATTCTCAGGAGAAATTTTGGCAGAAGAACCTTCCTTAAAGGCACGGCGGCTGCGGCAGCGATGGCTGGCGCGGTTGCGGCGTCTCCGGGAAGTACGGTACTGCAGGCTTTGGCTGCAGGTGATGACGCGCAAACTACTAGCCTAGAGGAGCAAATTTTCGCGGGTGCCTGCCCAGCCTGTTGTCTTGGCGGCTGTAGCCTCAATGTACATGTCAGGAATGGGAAAATCGTTAAAACATCTAAGCGGGATTTTCCAGATAAGAAATGGAATCGTATTTGTGGGAAAGGTCTTTCACACGCACAACGAACCTATGAAGAAAGGCGCCTGAAATATCCGATGCGTAGAGTCGGGGAACGTGGTGAAGGCAAATGGGAGCAGCTTTCATGGGATGAAGCCATTCGATATATTTGTGAAAAGTGGAAAGGTTATCAACAGGAGTTTGGTAATTCCAGTATTGCCTATTCCTTTGGTGGAGGAAATTCAACAGTATGCGTAAACAATTATTATAAGAGGCTGTTTAATTGGATGGGGGGCACCTTTCTTTTTCATATGTTTGATATGGCGGCAGTGGACTCTGGGGGTAGATCATTTGGCTACGGACCTTGGTTCTTCGGGAATGCTATTCCTGATATAATAAACGCCAAATACATCTTTATGTGGGGGACCAATCCTACCTCGTCGTACAAGCAAAATTGGCATTTTGTACAGGAAGCGGTTGAAAACGGGTCAAAGTTGATCGTTATTGACCCAAATTACACAACTACCGCATCTAAGGGAACCCAGTTTGTACCGATTCGGATGGCGACCGACGCTGCGCTAGCTATGGCAATGATTAATATTGTTGTTAAGGAAGGTTTAACAGATAAGGAATTTATTGCTCAAAATACCGTTGGCCCCTTCTTAGTAAAAGAAAGCGATGGTTTATATTTGCGCCAGAGTGATCTCGGAGGAGCAGCCAATGCTGAAAATAACGCGATTGTTGTCAGAGGAGCCGACGGGAAAGTCGGTTTGCCTTCAGAAATTCTCAACCCCGTTATTAATGGTACGTTTGAGATTAATGGCGTTAAAGTAACCACCGCTTATGATTTGCTGTTGGAAAGAACAGCCGAATGGACGCCTGAAAAAGCCTCTGAGCTTTGCGACATTCCCGTGGAGACCATCTATGAACTTGCTCGTATGTTTGCTGCCGGTCCTACTACCATATATACCTCTAATGGGATTGACCATACGGGTAATGGAGCACCAGCATATATGGCAATGTATGCTTTGGCTATGATAACAGGTCAAGTGGCGAAGCCTGGAGCAGGACTTAATGGTGATGAGTCCATGGCTTTAGGAACGATATTCGATTGTTCAAGTATTATCTACCCGCCGGGGAAAGTTCCCGGGCCAGTTGTTCCTTCACTTAAGTTACTTGATGTTTTGAATGAAGGCAAAATTGGTGATACTCCTTTAACGTTAAAAAGTTTATATCTTAGCACTTCAAACTTTCTTCGGGCTCAGTCCGAGAGAAAAGCTGGGATTGAAGCATTCAAAAAGCTGGACTTGGTTGTTATTGCCGATCAATATATGAGCGATACCGCCAAATATGCAGATATCGTTTTACCTGTATGCGGATACTTTGAATATGAAAGCGTACTCACTATGTTTAACCCATTTGCTAAAATGACTGAAAAGGCAATAGACCCTCTTTATGAGAGCAAACCAGATTTGGAAATCATCAATTTACTAGGAAAAGGTATGGGTCTTGGGGATGAGTTCGTAGTTACCAGAGATGAGTTTTACACAAAACTTATGGATAACGATGCCTGTAAGGCGGTCGGCATTAGTTGGGAGAATTTGAAAAAGGAAAAGACAATGCGCTATATGCCGGATGACTATATTCATGGAGCATATGCCAGGTCAGGTGGCGGAGCCGCATTTATGACTGGTGCAGAAGCTCACTCGGGAAATGGTTCTTTCCCGACTGCTACCGGACGTGCCCAATTCTATCAGGAAGCCTTTAAACCCTATCTCGATTATGGTCAAAAAATTGATCAGAAAAAAGAGAGTTTGCCTTATTGGGAACCGCCAATAGAAGCTTGGCAAGATAATCCGTTGTCTTCCAAATATCCTTTAATCTTCGCCACAGAACGGAGTAGATTAAAAGCAAATACCGGTTTTACCCATGTTCAGTGGTTATTAGAAATAATGCCAGAACCTTTTGCCAAGATCAATCCTCAGGATGCGGCTGCGCGTGGGATTGTCCAAGGAGATACAATAAAGGTTATTAATGATCGGGGTCATATGGTTTTGAAAGCATTTGTGACTGCAGCTGTTCGCCCTGGAATGATAGTTCTCAACCATGGGTTTGAGCATGATCAGTTTATTGATGGAGACGAAGGTGATTTAACCTCCAGAGCGTTTAATCCTGCGGTCCCCAATAATGCCTACTATGATGTCTTGTGCGAAGTTAAAAAAATGTAAAGGGGGAATAAACAATGCGTTATGGAATGGCGATAGATTTAAAACGTTGTATTGGTTGTCATGCCTGTTCGGTGGCCTGTAAGTCCAATAACAACTTGCCTAATCATATTTGGTGGAACAAGGTATTGACCGTTGGCGGAGAGGGAATGGATACGGCATCGGGCACATACCCTAATGCAAAAATACAGTATGTACCGATGAACTGTCAGCACTGTGAAAATCCTGCTTGTGTCAAGGCTTGTCCTGTAGGAGCTACCTACAAACGGGATGAGGACGGAATTGTCATTCAGGATTATGATAAATGTATTGGCTGCAGGATGTGCATGGTGGCCTGCCCTTACAGTGCCCGCAGCTTTAATTGGAGCAAGCCGGAGTATTATTTAGAGCATACGCTGGGTGATATCGATGCCCCGGTGCATCAGTATAATGTGGTGGAAAAGTGTACTTTTTGCGTGAACCGGATTGCCAGAGGTGCAGAGCCGGCGTGTATGGAGCTTTGTATCGGTCGTGCCCGCTACTGGGGAGATTTGGACGATCCGAACAGTGAAGTCAGCAAAGCGATCCAAGGCCGCAACTATGTCAAGATGCTTGAAGAAAAAGGTACCGGCCCGTCCGTGTACTATTTAACTTAAGAAAGGGGCTAATAAAATGAATGCAAAAGTGGCGAAGCAAGGTGGTTCAAAACTTTGGTTGATTATTTTCGCCCTTCTGTCAGTGATTGGCCTGGCTTGCTGGGTTTTGCAGCTGACCAAGGGTTTGCAGCTGACCAATTTGGATAACAATAATTGCTGGGGACTTTATATTATCGGGTTCATGCTTTTCACAGGTATAGCAGCAGGTTCTCTGATCTTTTCCTCCTCCGCCTACCTTTTCAAAGGGATGGCGGAATATAAGCCTTTTACAAGGATAGCGGCCTTCGTCGGGGCTATCGGCAGTGTAGTTGCCGCCGGACTCTTCATCATTGTGGATATCGGCAATCCGGAAAGAGTCTGGAATATTATTCTTAGCGCTAATATTGAATCCCCGATGTTTTGGGATACTGTGATTTTAGCAGCCTATGTTGTCATCGGCATTGTATTTACACGTCAGTTAATTATGGCGGAACAGGGCGAAAAAGAGGAGAAGGCCTTGTACGGCATTTCTCTGGTAGCCTTTATTGCGGGTTTATTCGTGACGGTTACCTCCTTCGCCTTCTCGATGCAGGTAGCCAGACCCTTGTGGAATAACCCGGTAGAACCGCTGTCATTTTTGGCGGCAGCCCTAGTGGCAGCGTTGGCATTGCTGATTATCCTCTTTGCGATACTTAATAAGAGCGGTTATATAGAGATAAGCAACGAAAAACTATCTAAACTGGGCAAGCTGGCCGGAGCATTTCTCGCGGTCGAATTGATGGTAGTCTTCGGTGAAGCAGCGATCGGTTTGTATGCCGGTGCTGGAGATGAATATAAGATCCTTAACTGGTTGGTACTCGGTAAAGGGGCACCACTCTTCTGGATAGAACTAATTGCTATTGCAACAGGTGTGGTTCTCCTGCTCAACAAGGGAACGCTCGTCGCAGGAGCGGGGGTCGGGATTCTTGCGATCTTCATGATTAAATACACACTTTTACAGGCCCAATTACTTAATCCACTGCTTTCTTATCCCGGTCCTGAAGGTTACGTTAGCGGTCAGGGAATCTACCTACCTTCAATAATTGAAATCGGACTAGCAGTAGGTATTATTGCCTTGGGTTGTCTACTGGTCATGATCGGTCTCAATAAGCTTGATCTCGGTGCGAACACTAATCAAAGCCTGGATAAACATAGGCTTGGCGCGAGATCTGAGCAGGCTTAGTCAGAGAATATCTCTTTTTTCGGCAAACCGGCAGGCTGATTGGTTTCAGCCTGCCGGTAAAGCAATTAATAATTAAGCGGTAAAATCTTCAATATAGAAAATGGATAGGAGAGAAAAAATGGTAAACACGCAAGAAGTAAACACGCAAGAACAAGAAATTCGAAGATCTTTGGCAGCATCCGATATGTATCAATTGTTGTCTATGTTTTTTCGCCTACCCACAGTGGAAATGGCTACTGCCTTGTTAAACGGAAGTCTAGCGGAAGATGTTATAGCTATTTACTGCGAGCTGAATTTCTCAATAGAAGAGATTCAACACATTAAAACCAAATTTACAACGTTCCAGAATGATGAAAAGACAAAGGAAGAGCTTCTTACAGAGATACGCCAAGAGTATACACGATTGTTTACCAATCCGAAAAAACCGGCAATGGATATCTATGAAACATTGTTTTGCTTTAATCCCGAAAAGAATGAAGGAAGCCCCAGTCTTTTCATTAGCCCGGCGGCTCTTGATGCAGAGCGTTGTTATAAGAAGGCTGGACTAATGATGACTAAGGAGGTCAACGAACCTGGTGACCATATGTCCACTGAGATGGAATTCATGATGTATCTTTATCTGGAAAAGGCCAGAGCCTTACAGGAAAACAATCAAGAAAAACTTGATAGGAGAGAGGCGGAAATCCAAGAATTTTCAGAAGTACATTTGAAGAAATGGGCAAAACAGTTCTTTAATCATTGCATTACCTTAAGTAACAGCGAGGTTTACCGTACTCTCGGAGAAATAGGAAGCGCTTTTATGCGAGAAATGCTGGTTAAAAACTATTAAAAATTTCTCCTAAGAAATAGGGGTGTTTGCATGAGATTCGAAAAAGGTTTTTCGATTAAGATAGCCGAGAATAGATGTTTAAACCAGACTCATCATGCAGTAGAATGCAATCATTGCATAGAGAATTGTCCCTCAAAGGCTATTTTATTACATGAACATAGCGTTTATCTGAATAAAGACTTATGTTGTGGTTGTGGGTTATGTTTTAATGATTGTCCAACCCAGGTCTTTAGCTCCAGTCTATGGGATGAGACCTCAATAGTGGAAGAAGTAGAGGAACAGAAATGGAAAGCTACAGAGTTTTTTTGTGGTAAACATTCGTCTCCTTTTAATAAAGACAAGACGTGGAAAATGGGAGCAGTACAATTACCGGCTTGTCTAAGTATGATTTCTAAGGGAGCTTGGTATGAATTCGGCTTAAAAACAGCAATTGAACTCCATTTGGACCAGTGTGAGGGGTGTTCTATGTCTTGCACTTTATCCCGGTTGGACTTCAATGTAGGGACAGCGGCTGAATGGTTGGAGGCTTCAGGGTGTACACCGGAAATCAGCTATATACACCAGAGTAGTAAGGGTAAAACCAAAAAAAATCTTAAAGCGATCGAAACCGGACTCAAAGTTACTTCACGACGGGATTTGTTTTTGTCTGTGATAGGCAAAGGCAGGCAGATAAGCGAAAACATACGTAACAATACAAAATCTTTCTCTAAGGAACGTGATCAAGAACGACGAAATAGTTATTTGCCTGATTGGCAGAAACGTCTGGCTGAAGTGTATCCTAATAACAGGATTAAAGGCGCTTCTCCAGCTTATTGGCCAACAATTCAAATAAATGACAAATGCGTAAATTGTGGAATGTGTACTAATTTTTGTCCCTCAAAGACCTTGAAAAATACTGTAGAAGGCGGTATCTGTACGCGCTATTTTACCAGTGGGTTGTGTTTGGACTGCCGGATTTGCCAATTGTTTTGTCCGAGAGAGGCTATAAGCAGAGACAGGGAAAAAGTTGAGAAACCCTTTGAAGCAACTACACTCTTCAGTGCGGCTGCTATAAAATGCCGGCGATGCACGAGTATTACCTTTGATAATACCAGGCATTTATGTTATTGGTGCCGGGAAGAAACCGCTATTGATGATGAGATTAAAGAAAAATACAGAAAACTATTACTTTAGATGGTGGGAGTTAAGTGAATAAGGAGAAGCAAAGAGACAAAAAGCTCATAGGTATTACGGTATTGCTACTCATTTTTGCTGTCATTTATCAACATTTTGCTAACGAAAAAGATACCTTGTCGGTTCTAAGACAGGGAGAACCGGCGGCAGCACGTTTTGAAAATGCAGGTGGAAACTATCCCAGCTATAAATTATGGGATGCCCAAGAAAACTTTTTGGGATACGGTGTAATTGCCGGTGCTTCTGGTTATGGCGGCAAACTCTCAGTACTCAGTGTCTTGAATCCGGCAGGACAAATCACCAAGGTTTCTCTAACCGAAAATAGTGAAACGCCTTTGTACTTGAATAAAGTCCTAGCCACTGGATTTTTGCAAAAGATTCTTGGAAGAAATCCTGAGCAAGGATTTGGGGATATCAATGCGGTGTCCGGAGCAACCATAACTTCGGAAGCGATTATTGCTGCGGTGCAAAAGGGTTCGGTCCAAATAGCGAATGAGCAACTGGGTATGAAAATTCCCAACGATGATGGCGTTAATCCAACCTGGAAGGATATGGCGGCCCTAGCCTTAGTTTTGACGGCAATCATTTGCTCTGCCAGAAAGATTAAAAAGTTACGCCCATGGCTGTTATTTTTATCCGTAATTTTCATTGGATTTATTTTAAATAATTCTTTAACTTTCAGTAACTTTGTCAGTCTTTTCTCGGGTAACCTGCCGTCATTTGTAGAACGCCCGATTTGGTACCTGATGGTACCCGGTATCCTGATTATTACGCTGTTCCGGGGGGAGAATTTTTATTGCAGTTGGCTTTGTCCTTTTGGTGCGGTTCAGGAGGGAATATATCGCAGTCTAAACCTGTTTAAGTTTTCCCCTTCTCAAAACATCCAATCAAAAGTCGGTAAATATCGCTGGTGGATGTTGTGGGTAGCGGCCATGACCGCGTTAATTTTTAATAATGCCGGGATTGCCAGCTACGAACCGTTCTCTGTTTGCTTTGACGGCAGTGGGAATATTGCTCAATGGATCATCATGTCGATCATCCTGTTGATGTCAATTGCTTTGTTTCGTTTCTGGTGCCATAGTTTTTGTCCAGTAGGTTTGATGCTGGATTTTATGGCGCGCCTTCAACGGAAATTAAAGAGAAAGAAAATAGAGATTAGGGAAAATGCAAATTGTAATCATTGTGACAATGCTTCTTGTCCCCAAAAGATTTCCGGGATGAGTCGACAGGATAAGTTATACCTTGTTCTTGTTTCCATAGTAAATATAATCATTCTTATTGCTTTATTACTTAATATTAGCAGTATGTCCTAGTTTAGATTCACAAAAAAAGAATGGGTATCGGAATGTCCGAGCTCATGCTTATATTCATAACTGGGATAAAAACAGGCGTATTGCCATCTTCATCTGACATCAAATATTTTCCTTCTGTTATGAAAAAACTGGTGGACAATGACTTGTTCATCAGTTTCTTTTAAAGATTAGTTTCAATCTAGTATTCATTTATTATTCACATTGGATAGCGTAAATGGTTTTGTCAAAATTATTAGATCAAACGTACATTCATATTCACGGTTGGATGATCTTCAATGGAATCTTGGATGAGATTATTACTATAGGATTTTTGGGATTTTTGGTGTTTTAGATAATGAGCATAGTGTTGCAGCCATAAGGCATGAAATTCCTTATCAATCTTAAAGTCTAGGAGCTTATCTAATAAATCTGAATTTAGATTTTCTTCTACTAAGTCGGCGTATATTTCCAATATCTGATTTTCTAAAGCAAACCCAATCTTACAGATATTTTCCTGCCCGGCTAATTCAATCGCCTCCCCGATAATGCTCCCGGCAATGTCGGCAATACTTGCTGTGATTAGCGGGATGTCTACGTTATGTTCACGAAAAAGCTCAGTAAAAAATTTGGCATGCTTTTTATCAGCTTCAACGATTTTGAATAGAGCTTTGTTAAATACCGGGTCGTCGTTTTCAGACAATTGGGACTGATAATAATGGATCTGAAGGTTCTCCAACTCGTAGATCCTTTTTAATTTTGCTGTTCGTTTTTCATCCATTTTAAATCTCCTATAGAAGAGTAAGTATTCATTTAGAAGAGTAAGTATTCATTAGTTTTCTCTGGTTTTATAAAAATTATTTGCCAATTATCTTTCAAATTGCATGCCGAGAATAATGGCACTATCTCATAAATCAGATCAAATTGATTTCACTAAGCAAGAAATGTTGGATACTGCGATAAAATTTATTGCTTAGTTGGCAGAATAACAAAAAATTGGTATTGATACCCGCGGTAATAAGTGGTATGTTTTTTATGGCACAAAATCAAAATGGGGTGAATGTAATGGTTGAAAAAAAGAGAAAGAAGAAAAAACTGAAAAAAGTTTTTATGATCATAGCACTGGTAATCGCAGGCATTGTTGCCGGGACGGCAGCATTTGCCTTCTATTTCGCGAAGGGAGGCAATCTGCCCGGCGACAGTGTGAATTTGAACGATCGGGTCAGTATTCTTTTGATAGGGACGGATAAAAGGCCAGGGGCAAGTTCTTACAATTCGGACTCGATTATTGTAGCCAGCTTTGACCCGAAGACGAAACTTATTTCCTTACTGTCCATTCCGAGAGACACCCGGGTAACGCTCCCCGGATCAAAAAGCTATTGTAAGATCAATGCCGTTCCCATGTTAAAAGGGATTCCGGAGCTGGAAAAACAGGTTACCGAACTGACCGGTATTGAGCTGGACGGGTATGTCCTGACGAATTTTAATGGGTTCAAGGACATGATCGATACGCTGGACGGGATCACCATTGACGTGGAAAAAGACATGAAGTATGAGACCGGGGATAAAGAGGACGGCTATATCAACCTAAAAGCCGGGGTACAGGAATTAGACGGGACAAAAGCGCTCCAATATGCCCGTTTCCGTCATGACGCAACCGCCGATATCGGGAGAACCGCCAGGCAGCAGAAAGTACTGACCGCTGTAGGTAAAAAAATGCTTCAGCCTGCCACCATATTAAAATTGCCCGAGCTAATTCCGGAATTAATGAAGGCTGTGGAAACAGACTTGTCTCTGAAAGATCTCCTAAAACTCGCCGGGGCGGCCAAGTCCTTTGAAGATGCAACGATCGTGACCCAAACACTGCCCGGCGATGCGATTAATCTTGACGGGTTAAGCTACTGGGAGGTAAACAGAGACGCAGCCAAAGAAGTCGCTCAGAACCTTCTTTTGGGTAAAACCACCGATAAAGTCTGGGACAGTACGGTCCTTGCCTCCTTGGATCCGGAAGTTAAATCCCACCTTGCGGCCCCATCTACGGCAGCTGGGATTGATATACCGGAAATACCCGGCGTAACTGCACCTGAACCGGGAGCGATACCCGTGACGACGATCCAAACGGAGCAGTATTCGGGGACAATCACCTGGTCGCCTGCCGACAGTACCTTTGTTGCAGGTCAGGAATATACAGCGACGATTACGCTCATTCCTAAAGCAGGGTATACCTTAAAAGGCGTCGGTGCGAACTTCTTTACCGTACCGGGAGCAACAGCGCATAATGCTGCAGGATCCGGGGTCATTACGGCGGTGTTCCCGGCGTCATCACCTATAGCGTCAGCAGCCACCATCGACATTTCGGGAATAGCCGGGGTTACACCGCCCGCACCGGGAGCGGCACCTGTGACAGCGATCACCGAAACGGAGCAGTATACGGGGTCGGTCACCTGGACACCGGCCGACGCCCTCTTTGTGGAAGGCCAGCAATACACAGCGACCATCACACTGGTTCCGAAAGAAGGATATACCTTGGAAGGCATTGGCGCAAACTATTTCACAGTACCGGGCGCAACAGCGACAAATGCGGCCGGATCAGGGGTCATAACAGCGGTGTTTCTACGATGATGCCGTATACCAATACCGTATTAACCAGCCGGGGTTGTCCTTTTCAGTGTGAATTTTGCTAAAATAGCGGTGCTTATGTTCATAAAGTATTTTGAAATAAACCGATTAAACATGTAATTCAGAAAGAAATTGAAGAACTTCCAACAAAACTGCCTTTGAAGTCGGATTGAAGAGATCCTGATTTCAAAGGCAGAATACTGCGTACGGCGGAACGGTTTTGGTCACGTTTTGTTTGTAATGGTGATTCGGGGGAGAGCGGTCTTTTGTCCGCTGCTATTCTGAGTTACCGGGAAAATGGAGGTTATATTCATAACCGGGATAAAGACAGGCGTATTGCCATCTGCATCAGACAGGACCAAGATGCCATATTCATTTTTATAAACCAGTCCTGAAGCCTGAACGATAGACCCCAAATACATTTGGACATCTGTTGAAACCGGCACATAGTCGTGATAAGCAGTAATCAGGTTTTTGTCACAACCGTCTGGGAACTGTGGCGGGGGCAGGTAGGTGATCGAAGGATCGTATACCGTTCCATCGCCTGTATAAATTGCGGCAATGGCATTGAGCGGAATCGCTTCTTGCTGTCCGTTATCAAGCAAAATAAAAATCATTCCATAGGTTCCTTCGGGGGATACATACAGTTGATACGGAGTTCCGGTGATCGCGGAAGGACTAAAACCTGTTAAAAAAACGGACATGGTATTTGTCGGATACAAGGTGATCAGCTGCTCAATAAGGTGCGCCAACTGCGCATAGCTGAAGCAAAGCGCGGTATCCGGTTTCACCGGGGTGTAAGTTAAAACTAATCTTGGATCAAATGGTTCGTAGTTGATGCTATTCGTGGCAACGGCAACGACAGAAGTGCCGTCAGAATTTGTCAGTGCGATGCCGTTGTTGGAATAAGCTCCGTTCAGCCAATCATTGATCAGCGTTGTGACATCAATTTGGACAGTGGTATATAAATCTTCTGTTGTAATATCAATCCCGGATGGTGTTGCGGTGAAAGCAGGACGTGTATTGTAAGTCACGGTGGCTGTACTAAATGGATCGGTTACTCTGTTGACAACAAGCGGACTTGGAGCAGCACCGCTTTTAACAATCACAGATAATTCGAGCAAGGCGCTGTCAACGGAAGTGACCGGTAACACAGGCAAAACAATTTGCAGGAAACTGATGCAGTTTTGAAATGAAGGATCTGTACCGGAATAAACCAGTGGGTAGGATGAAAAATTCATGTCGGGCAGGTAAGATGATACGAAAGTCGTATCGGGTATATTCAGGGTTAACGTAGCCATTTTCATACCTTCTCTCAAAATTAATGACTGTAACTGAAAATTCGAGTTTGTACATCATATGCTTTTTGGGACAAGATGTTTCAGGCTACGATTGATATTTCCCTTCTGTTACGAAAAAACCGGTGAACAATGACATGTTCATCCGTTTTTTTTTATATAAGTCTGAATATCAGAAAGAGGGTGCAAAGTTCGTCTAGGGTAAGGTTGGGACTCTCTGGAAAAGAATGTGACTTTTTCCAGAGCTCACTCGTTTTATGGATGAAAGGAGAATTTACCCTATGCAAGAATTGTCACCGCGGCTTACTAACACTTTTTCAACAAAATACAGTAGTTATGGCGAGATGCTTTTTAAAATCGCCATGGTTCATCTTGGAAGTAAAGAAGATGCGGAAGAAGTCATGCAAGACGCATTTTGTAAACTCTTGTACAACTCACCTGGGTTTAACGATGATCAACACGAAAAGGCCTGGCTGATCAAAATTACTGTAAATCTTTGCAAAGATAGGCTTCGGAGTGTATGGCACAAACGCGTTATAAAAATGGAGGCGATAGAAGAGTACTATGAAGATCCTATTGACAGTGATGTCATGAAGGAGATTCTTAAACTCCCTGTAAAATTAAAAGCAGTGATCTATCTGTTTTACGTTGAAGATTATTCGATTAAGCAAATATCAGAAATTCTTAAGATAAAGGAATCAGCAATAAAGATGCGCTTACATCGCGGTCGTGAAATCCTTCGAATTGAATTAAAGGGAGAATGAAAGATGAATGGAAATGATATTAAACGTGTGATTGCCAAGCTTGAACCTGACCGGGAAATGGCGGATAGAATATCAGAAAAACTAGTAAAAAAGCCGAAGCGGAGAGTTAGTATAAAACCTGCTGCTGCCATCGCTGCCGCACTTGTTATCATGATTGGGGCTGGGACTTTTGTTAATTCTAATTTCGGCAAAGTTGATCAAAATAAAGTTGGAATTTATATCCCGCAGGTACAAATATCTGAGAACACGGAAGTAAAAGCCAAAATGATCGGGCTAATCGTCTATCAAGGCAGAATATATACGCAAAGCGCCTTGCAAATTGATGCGAACAATGCGGAGAAACTGATTGGAGAAAAGCTGGGTATGACCAAGGCCAATATAACCGAATGGAGCAAGCAGGATGATTACGCTGTCGAATTGGCCTCGACGGTAGGGGTACAAGCAGTTTATACGGTTAAAGGCTATGATAAAAGTTATAGAATCATGACCTGTGAAAAAATCAACGGTGAAACTTATGCGTTTTTTTATGAGTGTTTGAACGGGTTGACAGTTAAAACCGGAAATGATATTTTTGAAAAATTTAAAATGGAAAACAATATTGAATCAGTGAAATATGAAAATTTCGGCAGCTGGAACAATGGTAAGAATGAAGTTCAATCTCTGACGAATCCGGATGGCGTCAATCACTTTCTTGCTGCTCTGGAAAACGCTGTTCCCAATACGCGGGAGAGTTTACCCGACTTATTTGAAGATCAAGGTGAAACCAGTCAAAAATTTATATACGTAACCTTGAATGACGGCAGTAAAGTCCAACTAAGGCTTTTTAAAGAGGGATATGTTTACTACAACGGTGTTGATTTATTCTTTAAAGTAGACAGCAATGCTTTTATGAGTTTTTGGAATGAATTGATTTAAAGAGGATCGCATTGACAGGAAAGAATGCAGGGAATACACGAATACGGTCCCTATTACGGTTGCAGATTCATAGGATGCAATGACCTGCGACAGACCTTATCGAAAGGGATCAAGTGAAGATGAAGATACCCGGCCGAAGGGTTAAACGTGCAGATCCCTTTTTCGGTAAAAGATATAGGTGGAGATGCAAAAGATAGAAACAAGCCCAAGCGAGAGTATGACAGCCGTTAGGTTGAGCCCATTGCCCTCTGCCAAATCAACATAACTAAAATATTTAAAAGGAGAGAGCAGGTTAAGAGCGTTCAGCTTGTCTGTTATGTCGGTTATTTTGGATATCACGAATGCAGCGAAGAGTATCCCCGCGGCAAGGGAACCGGAAGTTTTTGGATTCTTGAGGAAAGCTGACAGTGCTGTTCCAAGCGAAAGGAAGATAAGCTGAACGATAAACATGCTCAACATGAACATTACGATTTCACTTGAAATGTCATTTCCCTTATTGTAAGCAGCGACCATAACAAGGGAAGAAACAAGCGTTACAATATTCAGAATAACCACATTCACAAAGGCCGCAAGAAGCTTGGAAGTGATAATGGTATCTCTTGAGACGGGTTTGATCATCAGGAATTCGGTTGTCTTGTCTCGTTCCTCTTTGGCAACGATACCGGCTCCGAGCAAAACAGCATGGATGGCAGCTGCAATCTCAATGTAAAGAAACAACATTGCAAAATACCCGGACATCGTGGTTACATCAAATGAGCCCATTCCCAACAGTGCTTTGATGGAGTAGGGTATATTGTCAAAAATTTTGTTGTACTGTCCGCCTGCCGAATAGGCGGTATATTTGCCCATGCCGCTTAGAACCCCCAAAAACATACAAACGCACCATATGATCAACGCTTTTTTGTTGGCTTTTAATTCTCTTAAAAAAATATTCATGATCCGACCTCCCTTTTAGTGAAACCCAAAGTTAATCAGCTCACGGCATGGATATCTTTTTTGGCATAAATGATATAGGCTGTTACCGTTGCGATAATAACAATAACAGCGCCTGTGATAAGGTAGGGAGCTTCATAGTTTGAATTTCTGATAATGTAAGAAGGATTAAAATATTTAAATGGTGAGAGAAAGCGTGCGGCATCATTTTCACCGGTGGCTAAAAACGCTCCGATAAAGAAAAATCCAAAAACGACCCCGAGTGAAACCGGAAGTACGGATTTTAACTTTGGAATGATCACCGTGACCGCAGCCCCGATCGAGAAAAAAATGAGCTGAATGAAAAGTAGCGTGAGATTGATCATAAAAAGCAGCATAACGCTGAAATCAGCTGTCTTAACCATGGTGGCAAGGATGGAGGCAGCCGCATAATAAATTAAGTTCGTGATTATGAGCATGGTTAGTGCAGCCAGAAGCTTGGAGCTGACAATAGCCGAACGCGAAACAGGCTTGACGAGAAGGAAATCCGCTGTCCTTTCCCTCGTTTCTTTGGAAAGAATGGAGACGCCGAGATTCATGGCCTGAATGGCACCGCACAATGTGATGAAGGAGAATATCATCGAATAAAAGCCCAAAAGAGAGGTGATGCTGTCAAGCGAAATACCGAGTATTGCCCTCACCGACGCCGGGTAGCCGCCCAGCAGCCTTTTAAAATCTGCCGCATCATTCGCAATTGCTGGATAGACAGAAAAGTAAATCCCAGCGAGCGCAATCAAAGTGCATGTCCATAGAATCGTCGATTTTCGCAGGGAGTTAAGCTCGTGCCAGAACATATTCATAACGATCAACCCTCCTTGGCATAATAATGCATGAAGATCTCTTCAAGGTCAGGTTCGTAAATGGATATGTTGACAAGCTCAAGCTCCGCAATTTTTTTCATCATAGAATTAATGTTGCCTTTGAAAATAAAATCAGCCGTATTCTCTTTGATTTCAAGCCGGCTTACACCACTGATATTGAAGATCTCTCCGGCTATGGGAGATTTTGCTTCAATTTTAAAACTCTTATAGCTATCTGCCTGAAGCGTGCTCATTTTTTCAAGTTTTATGATTTTACCGTCTTTGATGAACGCTACCCTGTCGCACATCCTCTGAACTTCGCCGAGAATATGCGATGAAAAGAATACGGTCGCACCCTTTTGATTCTCCTGCGCGATAATGTCGAAGAATTTTTGCTGCATCAGCGGGTCTAAGCCACTGGTTGGCTCGTCGAGTATGATCAGCTTAGGCTCGTGGAGCAGCCCCTGGACAATGCCAACCTTTTTTTTGTTGCCAAAAGAGAGATCGTCGATCTTTTTCTTAAGGTCGAGATCCATGATCTCCGCAAGCTCCTTGATTCTCTTCATACAGTCCTTTTTGTAAAAGCTCGCGGAATATTTGAGTAGATCGATAACCTTCATGTTATCGTAATAAAATACCTCACTTGGCAGATAGCCCACTTCTTTGCGTATTTCCGGGAACTCACTGCAATTTTTACCGAAGATTTCGGCGCTTCCCCCGGTGGGGTAGATAAGCCCGAGCAACGTTCGGATGGTCGTCGATTTGCCGGCGCCGTTCGGCCCGATAAACCCAAAGATCTCGCCTTCCGTGACATCAAGATTCACGTCAACGATGCCTCTTGCCTTGTTGTAACTTTTCGTGAGATTCTTCGTTTGAATGACAGTCATTAATGTTGCCTCCTCCTTGTCTGTTAAGGATACACACATCATTTTTGAATGAACATAATACTTTCCTTAAGTTAGACCTATTGTATCACAGCCGGTTTTTTTTATGTTATTTTAGCAGTAATTTTTTGCAATACAGAATATTCGTACAAAATATTCGTAGTTGCATCAAAATTTTCCTTCTGATATAATAGCCTTGTTCGTAAATCAAAGGGGAGTAGCTGGATAATAAAGTCGTCAAGACGGATTTCGATCCCGGCTTTATTGCAATTGACCATTGTAAGCGAGACCTTTGCCCTTGGGGGTGAAGGTTTTTTTATTTATATTTAAATAAGATATGAATGAAGTCAGGTGAAAAATATGTTCGGTTATGTCGTCGCCAATATTGAGAAGCTAACTGCCGAAGAAAAACTACACTATCGGTCGTGCTACTGCGGTTTATGCCGAACGCTGGGAGAGCGTCACGGCACCCTCAGCCGTATCACCCTAAACTATGACATGACTTTCCTCGTACTGTTTCTTTCAGCGCTTTATCAGAAAGATACCACCATTCAAACTGGGCGGTGCATCATGCATCCCCGCAAACCTCACGGCTATTGGCATAACGAGATCTCAGACTATACCGCCGATATGAGTATTGTCCTGACTTATTTCAAATTTCTCGATGATTGGAAGGACGAACGGAAGATCCTGTCGCTGGGTGAAGCCAAGCTGTTCGAAAAGAAATACAGGCAGGCTGCTATTCGCTATCCCCGGCAATGTGCTGTCATCAGTGAGTGCTTGAGTACCCTTTCCGACATTGAAAAATCAGGGGAACTGAAACCGGATCTTCCTGCAGGTTGCTTCGGCAGGCTCATGGGTGAGGTCTTCGTTTTCCAAGAAGATGACGATGCCCAAGACTTACGTAACTTTGGAGAAGCGCTTGGCAAATTCATTTACATTATGGATGCCTGTCTTGATCTCAAAAAGGACATCCAAAAGGAATGCTATAATCCGCTGACGGCGTTGTCAACAGATCATTTTCCGCAAATATTAAACCTGCTCATGGCCGACTGTATGGAAAAATACCGGCAACTGCCAATCAAACGCGATCAAAACCTTATTGAAAACATTCTCTATTCAGGCGTTTGGACAAGGTATGAAGCAGCGAATAAGAAAGCAAAGGGGAGATAAGAAAGAATGATATCCGATCCTTATCAAGTACTTGGTGTTCCTCAGACGGCTGCGGATGGTGAAATAAAAAAAGCCTATCGCAAACTGGCCAAAAAATACCACCCTGACCTGAATCCCGGCAATGCGGAAGCGGCTAAGAAAATGAGTGAAATCAATGCCGCTTACGAACAGATCAAAAGCGGAACCCCCTACCCAAACACCTATTACAACGGGAGCAACGCTTCCAGAGAATATGCTTCCTCAGCGTATGATTCGGTAAAACACTATATCAATCTGGGCTATTTTCGCGAGGCACTGAATATTCTGGCCAGGATGAGTGACCGAAGTGCCGAATGGTACTATTGCAGTGCCGTCGCCAATGCCGGTATCGGCAACATCATCATTGCGCTGAACCACGCCGAAACAGCCGTACGCATGAGTCCCGGCAATCCGGAATACCAACGCATCTTAAATATGCTGCAACGCGGCGGACGCGTTTATCAGCAACAAAGACGCGGCTTCGGCATGCCGAATGACACGCTGGACAAACTCTGTTTTGGCTTATGTATCGCGGACCTTTGCTGTCCGTTCTGTTGATGAGAATTGCGTAAGGAGTGTGTGCAATGGGTAATTTGAAAAATAAGCTGACACGTTTGATGATTGGCCGGTACGGCATTGATCAGTTGTATTATGCTTTACTTGGAGTCTGGTTTGTATTACTGATCGCCAATACGTTTATCCGTTCCGGTATCATCAGTATTTTGATGGGGGCCGTTCTGGCTGGAATGATCTTCAGAACCTTATCCCGGAACATCTATAAAAGACGCCAGGAAAACGATAAATTCATGAAAATGTGGAATAGGATTAAGGCTGAAGGTTCTTTGACGATACGCCGAATCAAAGAAATTAAAACCCATCGTTTCCGCAGATGTCCGCACTGTAAAAGAGTACTTCGGCTGCCGCGGCGAAAAGGCAAACATACAGTAAAGTGCCCTTGCTGCCATCATGAATTTGAGCTCTGTATCCGCTTATAATTAAAAACAAATAAGTTTGATATAATAGTAGTACTTATAAACGGTAAGAACTAAAAAGAATAACCTTGGAACTTCAAGTCATTCCAAGGTTATTTTTTTCGATTAATATTTTGCTTTCATGATCTGTTTAATATCTTTCTTTCATTACCGTCAGGAATTGCGCTTCAATCCGACTCAATCTGAGTTTATCTATAAACAACATAAATATATCGATAAATGATAAATTAATATTGACTTACAATAATATGCCATTTACAATAGAACCAAAATAGATAGAAAGGGTATGATACAATGTGGAATCCAAGTAAGTCCGTAAGACTATCTTCCATTTGTACCAAGATCGCCATTGTCCTGGTCATTTGCGCAGCTTTTGCTATGCCGAATTTAATCCCTACATATGTAAACTACACAGGAAAAAATCCTGAAATCATTCATTCCTTGCTCCTAACGGTCTATGCCTGTGTTCTGCCGGGGATGTTATCCTTGATCTGCCTTGGCAGGCTTCTTTCCAACATCAGGCGGGAAGAAGTATTTGTAGAAAAAAATGTCAAGCTCCTGCGGGCGTTGTCATGGTGCAGTTTTGTCGTCTCCGCCATTTTGTTCATCTCAGGATTTTATTATATTCTTTTTGTGATTATAGCCGTTTGTGCCGCTTTTTTAGGGCTGATCCTGAGAGTGATCAAAAATGTTTTTGAACAGGCGATTGTTATTAAAAGAGAAAATGATTTTACGATTTAGGGGGAGGGATTCTCATTGATTGTCGTTAATCTCGACGTTATGATGGCAAAAAGAAAAATTTCTGCCGGTGAGCTGGCGGATAAAATCGGAATCACTCCGGCTAATCTTTCAATTCTAAAAAACAACAAGGCCAAGGCTATCCGCTTTTCGACCCTGGAAGAAGTTTGCAAGGTTCTGAATTGCCAGCCCGGAGATTTATTAGAGTACCGGAAAGGAGAACAGGAAAATGAATAACAGGGAGATGAATAACAGTACGGATACGGCAACCTATACAAGGAGTGATATTGTTTTCGCATTGGCCATGCTGGTCTGCGGCTTCTTATATTGGAACTTGATCCCGGCTGCCGGGCTTGGCGCAGGGGTTACCTTATTTGCAGCGGTATTCTGTCTGTGTACCGTCCTATATCTGAAATCAGGTGAGTTCCGTCAAACAGGAACGAGCTTGTTATGCTTCATCATTATTGTCATGTCGGCCCTGGTTTTCTTGCTTTTTGACAATATCCTGATCAAAGGACTGAATTTTATCTTTCTTACAGCCGCTGTCATCTATTGGATCAGCCTGTCTACGGGCAGAAACCTGGAGAAAAGGATTTCCGTTTATATCCTGGGCGATTTTTTTAATCAAGTTTTGGTCATCCCATTTTGCAATTTGGCCTGCTGCTTTGGTGCGGTCAAGGGACTGTTTGGCAGAAATCAAAAGGGAAAATCTCTTCTGGCCGGCGCGGTTGGTATTCTTGTGATGATTCCGATTCTGGCCGCAGTCATCAACCTATTGACACGAGCTGATGCTGTTTTCGCAGGGGTGATCGCCAATCTGCAGTTTTCGGTATCGATGAATATTATTGTCCAGATATTGATGGGAATTCCCGTCGCTTGTTATCTGTACGGCTTGATTTACGGCGACCGGCATGGGAGGAATACGGGATATGTCACCGTCGAGACTGTTGACAAAACGGCCGCCGCTTTCCGTTTTTCCCCGGGAGTGACCGTATACACCGCCTTGACAGCATTGAATCTTGTCTTTATGGTCTTTTTTCTTTCTCAGGTCACCTATCTTTTCTCGGCATTCAATGACCGTCTCCCGGAACTCATGACGCATGCGGAGTATGCCCGTAGAGGCTTTTTTGAACTTTGTGCGGTAGCCGGAATCAATATGGTCGTGATTACGGTGGCCCATCTTATTGTGAAAAGGGACAAGGTCAAGATCCTGCAAATAGAAACAGCCATTTTATGTCTTTTTACCTTGATGTTGATCATCACGGCCATCAGCAAGATGGTGATGTACATTAATTATTTTGGTTTGACCCCGCTGCGTGTCTATACGACCTGGTTTATGCTTGTGCTGCTCTTTCTATTCGCGGTGATCGCTGTCAGACAGTTTAAAAAATTTAACGCAGCCAGGATCATGCTGGTCGGATTTGTAGTGCTTTTCATGGTCCTGAGCTACGGAAACATCGACGGACGAATAGCTGCCTATAATATTGACAGGTACAGTAACGGAACACTGGAGAATCTCGATGTGCAGGCTTTGTCCAGCCTGTCTGAGGCAGCAGTCCCGTATATCTACACCTTATACCAGGAAACAACGGATCAGAGCCTGAAGGCGGATCTTAAAGCAGCCATTGATCAATCAGCTGGATCTGCGCTCGGAGCGTCGCGTCAAGAGACATTCCGGGATTTCAATTTTCAGCGGCATATGGCGGAAAGCATCAGAAAGATGCTCTGATAGCTCCGACAGCCTCTTTTGATTGTGAAGGCATTACTTACAGTCCCAGTCATCAATAAGGAGCGGACACTATCAATGATCGGCGTCATGGGTTGAACCTCCGCAAAATGGCGCAGTGCGGCCGGCATGGTTTCGGTCGGCGCAAATGCGGAGCTTGTAAATATCAATATCATCAAAAGATAGCTGAACACGCCTGACCCCTCAAGGCTTTTCGCAAGCAGGCCAAAAGCGACACTGCTGACGATACAAAATAATAGGAAAGACCAGAGACTTAAAGGTATTCCTTTAAGCCTCTGGGTCCTGCGAGAACTTCCCGGCCTATATACAAGGTACCGTCATCCTTGGTTTTGACATGCCATTTAACCAGTGTAATATTGCCTTCCGCGATCTCTATCCCCGTGATCGAACGGGGATGAACACAACTGCCGTCATTAAAATAAAGCGGTTTCCCCGCATCAGGGAACATGGGCCTATGGGTGTGACCGGCAATCAGCATGTGCTTTTCCTGGTTGACCCATTCAGTAAGGTTTTGTTCTATAGAATCTTTCTTATGATAATTTTTAGCTGTACTGGTGGGGTCTTTAAAACCGAACAACTCAAGTTTCTTCCATACATATCTGACCAAAAATCTTCGTAACCCCCAAAACGTATAATCCAACATACTGCCTTGGTGCCCGTGGATCAAAAGAATTTTCCGCTCTGAATCCTTATACCGTAAAACGAGCCCTTCGCGAAATTTAACATTCTCAAATAAAGGAACGTGACGCTTCTCCTCGGCATCATAGTACCGGTTAAAGCATTTCCGTACAAAATGATCGTTGTTTTTCACCATGTCATGGTTTCCGTAAATGAAATAAACGCGGCCTTCATTATAAAATTTTTGCAGGAGTGAAAGTGTGTCCTTATGAACAGGCACGATGTCCGACATGTTTTTATACTTCCACAGTTCGTCACCGTCACCAAGCTCGATATACGTGTACTGTTCCTTATAATAATGCGTTAACGCTGCAAAATACAGATTCTCATTCCCGGAAAAATCATCAGCCCAGCTGCCGTCACCCCTATGGACATCGCTCATTAAGATCATCTTTGAGGAATCGTCAATAGGGATTTCTTCAGCAGATTGAAAAGCTTTGGATATACGATCCACAGCGTTCATAGGATACCACCCGCCCAAAAGCATCTTCGTTTAATGTCAATATATTCAGGGGGCAGTATCAAGAGTGCCGGTCTTCTTTCGACTATATAATCGATAACAAAAACTGCCAGTGTAGAAAAGGTAAATATGTTAATAATAAGTGTACATTCCAAAAGGAAAGGAGGGAAAAAGTAATGGCAAAATATAGACTTCCCGTAGACAAGAGTCAGGCAGCTAGTGTAATGGGTGTAAGCTTAGGCCCTGATACATCCGCTAGACAGAATGGTTCCGTAGGTGGATACATGGTGAAGAAGACTTTTGAAAGCCTTGGTATGCGTTAACAAAAACTGATTTTCGAGAGCAAATGATAAGCCGGAAGGGAACCGTGAGAGAATACGGTTCCCTCTTCTTTAACCTTAAATAGGATGCCTTAAAATTTACATCATTATGCCGGTAAAAAATTCCTAAAAGTATCTGGAAGAAGTCATAGATATCCTCATGGATTTATTGAATAAGAATCTCTTTCGGTAAGTCGAATGTACCTTCGGGGATAGAACCTGCACCGACGTTAATGTCTGTATATTCTGAGGTGTTGGTCTGCCCATCCTGAACCAGTTCAAACTTAATGACGATTCCGTATTTTGTACTTAACCAATCTTTATAATTCCCTTGGGCGCTGGTTACAGAAAGTATTTTGCATTCCAATCCGTTAAGCGTTTGTGTCCCGATGATTTGGTAACTTACATCAGCGTTTTCATCTGTATCTAATGCCGCTAAATAGTCCATGGGGGTAATATTGTCATTCCCTTTATATTCGGTAATATTTATCTTAGCAGCCACATTTTGTCCTGGCCGGTAGGAAACGATTTCTCCCTTTTCTAAATCGAAGATGGAGATCGTTCTTTGCCCATCCGTAATCGTATCCGTTTTCATTTTGGTATCTTGGAACCAAACGCTGCTTTCGGAAGATACTCCCGCATTCGTTGTTACAAGATGATAAGAAATCTCTCTGAGACCTGTACCTTTCATAATTAAGTTTGAAACCACTTCCTGATCACTGGTGTCATCGGTTCCAGCGGAGGAGATTGCAGCCGAAGGAGCAGAAGAATTGTTTTTAAAGCTGCAAGCGGAAAGGATCAAGGTACTTATGAGCAATAGGACGGTAATCGTAAGAAGCTTCTTGTCAGTAATTTTCATGATTTACCTTCTCCAAACGTAATAGGTTATTGTCGGTTAAGAAGATATTCGTCATGGATAAGAGAATACCCTTTGAATGAAGCTTAGCCCACCAATTTTAATAGACAAACCTTGGTGCAATTGTTAGAGAAAGAAGATACAATAAAAGCAATAAAAGACGAAGCCTATAAAATATTCTGTTGTACATAAAATAACGAAAAATAACGAAAAGAGGTTAGATCATGAGTGACCAAATGAGGAACGACCATGAGAACGACCATGATGATTTTTATCAATCTCTAAGGAAAAAGATCAAGGACTACTTCACAAGCGAAGAAGGTAAAACGAATAAGTATGCAGAGTATATCCTGATTGCCCCCGACTTATTTCATCTTCTGTGCAAATTGACTGTAGACAAGGAAGTCAACGTAGACGATAAAGCAAAACTGGCGATTGCGATTGCTTATTTTGTTTCACCGATTGATTTAATCCCTGAGCTCTTTGTAGGCCCGGTAGGATTTGTTGACGATATATCCGTGGCTGCTTATGTCCTGAACACCATTATTAATAACACGAACCCGGAAGTTGTCCGCAGGCACTGGGCCGGCGAGGGCGATATCCTGATTAAAGTCCAGGAAATCATAAAAGTTGCCGATCATATGGTTGGCACCGGACTGTGGAAGAAAATTAAAGGGATGTTTAGTAAATAACGCAATAGGGTATAACAAAGAATGAAGATAAAATGGAGCGTAATATCATGCAATATACGATACTAGGAAAAACAGGACTCCAAGTTTCAAGGCTGGGGCTTGGCTGTATGCGGTTCCCGAAAAGTGAAAAAGAAGCGATAGAAATGGTGCGGTATGCGGTGGATCACGGAGTCAATTACCTGGACACCGCTTACATGTATCCAAACAGTGAAATAATTACCGGGAAAGCGCTTCAAGGGGGCTATCGGAATAAGGCGTTGATCGCCACCAAAAGCCCTATATGGAAAATCGGCAGTCACAAAGACTTTGAGAAATACTTGGATGAAGAGCTGGAACGCTTGGGAACCGATCATATCGACATGTATCTTCTTCACAACATGAATCATGACAATTGGGAGAAAGTCAATCATTTTGATGGCCTTACTTTTCTTGATAAAATGATCCAAAAGGGTAAAATACTGCACAAGAGTTTTTCTTTTCATGGGACACTGCCGGCATTCAAACAGATTGTGGATACCTTTGACTGGGAAATGGCGCAAATTCAGCTGAATATTCTGGATGAAAATCAGCAGGCCGGGATCGAGGGGTTGAGATATGCGGCAGGCAAGGGCCTGGCGGTCGTTATCATGGAACCGCTAAGGGGCGGCTACATGCTGGCGAACGTTCCTGAAGCAGTCGTTGATTTGGTTCATCAATATCCGGAAAAGAGATCCTTGGTCGCGTGGTGTTTCCGCTGGCTTTATAATATGCCTGAGGTTTCCGTAATTCTTAGTGGGGCCAGCACGCTGGAGCAGTTGAAGGATAATTTGCGGATCTTTGATGAATCTGCAGTCAACGTAATGTCCGAGGCTGACCAAAACCTGATCAAAAAAATCCGGGAAGCTTTCGAGTCCAATAACAGCATCGGCTGTACAAGCTGCCGCTATTGTATGCCCTGTCCCCAAGGCGTAAGCATTCCTGAAATATTCAGACTCTACAACAGCCACCAGCTTATGAAAACGCATTGGGTGGACAAAGGGATGTACAGGGAAAACTTGCTCCCCTCCGGTTCCGGTGCTGATCAGTGTATCTCTTGCGGAAGCTGTGAGGAACATTGTCCGCAGGCGCTGAATATCCCGGTCTTGCTGAAGAAAGTACATGCGGAATTTACGGCGAAGACGACAGGTGGTTGGAGCTGATTTTGTAGAGAATCTATGTATCTATAGGATATTGGCGCATGGTTTTCTTAATAATCCTTCGATTTCCTCAGCAGGCATTGGTCGGTAGAAATAATAACCCTGAACCTCGTTGCACATGTTCCGGCTTAAGAATTGTACTTGTTTCTCGGTTTCCACCCCTTCGGCAATAACCTCCAGGTCTAGATTTTTAGCAAGATTTATGATGACTTTGGTGATTGCTCTGTCTTTTTCATCTTTTTCAATACCATGAACAAAATGCATATCCATCTTCAAACGATCGATCGGCAAATTCTTTAGCCTGTTTAAAGAGGAGTATTCTGTGCCAAAGTCATCGATAGAGATGGTAATCCCTAATTTCTTAAAATCGTTTAAAACCTGAACAATATTTGTTTCATTTATCGCAGAACCTTCTGTAATTTCCAATTCCAGATACTTGGGTTGAAGTCCGGTTTCTTGAAGGACATTTGCGATCTGCTCAACAATATTCGGGTCACGAAGTTGATTTACCGAAATATTAACAGACATCCGCACCGGAGGATAACCTTTTTCCTGCCAGATCTTATTTTGCCGGCAAGCTGTTTTAAGTACCCATTCTCCGATCGTGTTAATGATCCCGCTTTGCTCGGCAATCGGGATAAATACTGCCGGGGATACCATTCCCAACTCCGGATGCTTCCATCTTAACAAAGCTTCCATTCCGATGATTTTTGCTTCCGGAAGATGGACCTGAGGCTGGTAATACACCAGCAATTCTTCGCGTTCTAAAGCTCGGAACAGACTGTTTTTCAGTATCATTTTATTCCGAATGTCCTCTTTCATCTCGGAAGAACAGAGGGCATACTGGTTTTTCCCTTTTTCTTTGGCCTGATACATCGCAATATCTGAGTTTATAATCAACGTTTCCGTATCTTGTCCATCGATAGGATATAGCGCAATCCCTGCACTTGCTGTAACAAAGAATTCCTTACCTCTTAATACCGCCGGTTCTTTGAATAAACCCATGATTTTATCGGCAATGATCATAACATCTTGATAGTCGGAAATATTATTCAGCAAAATCAGAAATTCATCGCCGCCAAAACGGGATACCGTGTCGGTTTTGCGGGTGCATTCCAATAATTTCTGCCCGACTTTAGTGATCAGTTCGTCCCCGCCTTCATGGCCCAAAGTATCATTAACCGTTTTGAAAGAATCAAGATCCAGGAAAATCACCGCGAGCATCTTTTGAATCCGGCCGGCTTGGTGGATCGCTTGCGTGACCCTGTCCTGGAACAACACCCGGTTGGGTAGCTTTGTCAAATGATCATAGTAGGCTAGTTGTTTAATTTCTTTTTCCGCCTGGACTTTCGTCAGAGCGTCTCCCAAAATATTTGCAATGACCTTGAGTAAATCAATCTGGTCTTCACGCCATTTTTTAGGGGTTCTGCGGGAGTCAATCCCGAATGAGCCTAATATCTGACCGTTTCCAGCAATGGGCAGGCAAATGACTGATTTTGTATGAATCATTTTGCCCTCTGATATCTGATTCATGAGGATCGAGTCTTCCGCTCCCGGGCATTCTATCGCTTCTCTGATAACACGATCATGCCGGTACCAAGCAAACGGAAGGGTAACGCGATGTAGCTCCCGGTCCAGTAAATAAATCCATGCCCTGTCCATCTCAAAAAACCGTCCGCATTCCTCAAGCGCCTGACTGATTTTCTGCTCTAAATTCATTTGATTTGCTGTAATGAAATCCGAAGAAATCTTCGAGATTAATTTCTGCAGCTTCATCTGCTCAGCGTTTTCTTTCAGTCTGCGAATGTACAGTTTGTTGACATAGAGAGCCAACCCAAGAACGACAAGGAAAAACAAGATTCTTGCCAAATAGTCTTGAGCATTGATCTCAACGTTAACCTTTGGCGCTATGAACCAGCCCAGAATCTGGGTAGATATGATGGAAATTGCCAATGAAGCTAAGATAATGCGTTGATTGAACACCAGGGCAATAATTACAAAAATAATTGGAAACGCCCAAACCGTAATACTTCCGGATTCAATAAACCTTAAAGTGAAAATTGGAATGGAGAGAACACTCGCCACAAAATAAGTAATATCTTTTTTATCTTCCGCTATAGGCATCCACTTCACGAACAAAATGATAAGTCCTAAAAAAAGGACAGCGATACTTGTCAATATGACGGGCGTCAAATCGTTCGTCATGTCAAAAAGAAAAAACGAAACAAAATTAATAAAGCCGCAGGCAAACATAGCATAGGCCATATAGCTGATAATATTGCCGCGGGTGGATTCATTTAAGATGGTTTCTTCATCAGTGATGATCTTTTCCGGCTTCATCAGTCCATATTTTTTAATTGCGTAGTAAATGACGATGAGCGACATCGAGATAATAAAAGGAGCCAATTGGGGAAGCGGCATTTTCCAAAAAGTACTGGCGACAATATCCGTAAAGGATGCAAAGATTAAAGTCGCAATAATCCAAGATAGAATGAGCCTTGCCTTTTTCTTACTATTCCAGGAAGAAGCTTTTCTCCCCCATAACCAGATCATTCCTGCGGAAACGATGCAGAAAATAATATAATAATAATTGAAAAAAGAATTAAAGCCGCTATTCGGAACATTAATCCAGCCATTGGCTGTATGGATTAATTTATACTTCGATTCCGCGGAACCGGAGAGCCCATAAATATACATTGTCAGGACCGAGGGGAAATAAAGCAGAAGGTACAGCCACCATTTGTTTAGCAAATTTTTTTTCTCGGTTAGAATGATACTGAAATGAAGCAGGATGCTGAAAAACGAACCCCAACCAACGACTGAGATCCTGCGCCAGATTAAGCTAAGTTCTTGAGTCTGGGCAGAAACGCAAATGGAAAACCCGAAAGCCCATAGACTCAAGGAAATGCACAGCGCAAAAAAAGCTTTGTTCAATCCGGCTTTCGGGTCAAGATAAAGTGTATAGGCCCCAAGAAAGCTGCTCATTACACAAGAAAAGAAAAATAAAACTGAAAAGAAATGTGATGATTCCATATTTCCCTTCTCTGATGAAAATACTGCTAAGATCAGATTTACATCATTTTCAATAAAGTAATCAATGGCTATTCAACAAATTATTCTACTTTTAACTACATTTTCCTTCATCATTTTTCAGAAAGCATCAACTATTTTACAGAATTGCCTTATAATGCAAATGAATGTTCAACTTTATGTCAAAAAAATAAAGGCTATAAAGCCTTTACCTTGTTGTCAATAATTTTTATTTTTAAGCTATTATTTGTCAGTTCATCTCTCATTTCCCTGATAGCTTGCCAAGTCATATCTTGTTTTTCGGAAAATTCATTTTGTTTTTTGGTAAATTCATTTTGTCTTTCAGTAAATTCATTTTGCTTGTCGCTCAGCATTTTAATCTCTGTTCGTAAAGCCTTTTCCATGGAGTTTAGCTTTTCCAGAATTAAATCCGATTTATCCATACGCTCATCCCCCTGCTTCTAGGATCTATCATATCACCATGCGAATACTTCTACAAGAACTAACTTTACCATTTATAACCATTTGAGCAAAAATATTTTCTTATAGTTGATTGTTTAATAATGGTGACAAAGGAGGCGCTGGTTTAGCGGAACCAAACTTCACAACCATCAAATGGGTTGGCTGTTCCTAAATTCAAGTGCCCGTTTGCTGTTTTAAACAAGATCCTTGCGCCGTAGTTATGAGGATTTCCCAGGCCGTTTAAGGTAATGGGAGACCAATGAATGCCATCCTTAGACTTAAACAAATCAAATCCATTAAATGGATAGATTGCATCGCCTACTGTAAGCAGCACTGTAAGAATGATTCGCAGAAGTTCTTCTAAAAATCCCGGCAAATTTAGAATTGCAGGAATGATAGCGGGAACGAGCGGTTTAAGGAGTACAGACCAGTCAAATGTGCCCAGGAAGAACTCCCCATTGTATTCTTCCAGCTGCCAGCAGTATAAATTAAAGGGATTTCCTAAACCCGAGGGTTTATGGCTCAAAGCTTTGCCGCGTGTGCCCGTGGTGGGATTGGTAGGCTTTTTAGCCTTACTCCCGATTACCAGCTGCCAATGATCCTGCGCGTCTATCCTTACCAGATCAAAGGGTTTAAATGCAGAGAGATTCATCGGCTGTTGAGCAAGAAGGGGGAACATAATGGCGCCAACATATAAATGATCTTGAAACGCTCCAAGTGTTAAGGGAATAATATTAAGTGCATCACCGGCCCCCTTATCAATCACCAATTTCCATTCATTAATAATTGGTCCTGTGCCTTCAGTTCTCCAAAGTTCAAATC
The DNA here is from genome assembly GCA_009910795.1 of Dehalobacter sp. CP. Next base: position 179,326 of record VMEE01000093.1, read on the forward strand.
CTTCCACCTGATTAGAGGTAGCGGCATAAAGGTGTCCTTTAAAGCTTGCCATCATCATCACTTGCCCGCTTGGGTTTTTACCTTGGATAAATCCGGGATTGCCTGGATCCCCAGTAACCTGCTCCCATCTGCCATTTGGAAAGTGAACGGCAGGAGGGATATATTCATAAATCAGAGCAGTTAGAGTTTGAGAGATCTCATCTACAGTTGACATATAGAGTTTTTGGTTGGTATGAATCACCATCGCCCTTGTGGAAGTACCGTTAAGATTATCATTGGGTATTTCAAGCCAGGACAATCCATCTGTTGACCTAAATGTCCTTACCTTACTCTGACAATATCCACCGACATAAAGAGCCGTTTGACCGTTTAGGTCGGTATAACGGATCATATACCGAAAACCTTGGATGATATTGAAATCAGCTGGAGCTTTAAAAACTTTCTCCCAACCGGCATGGGGAAGTGCTTTGTTATAACGCCAGATTTCTGCTCTGTTATCGACAACCTCAGGGGTTAGCTCCTTCGGGATTTCGAAATCCCCCAATATTCCTGCATTCTTAATCGTCAGGAGAATGTTATAGAGAATATTTCTTCCGGTTCCTACATAGAGATATTCTCCCATCTCAGCCATTGACCAGGCATAGTTGTTTTGCATGGCGTTGTTGGGGTTTGTATCAAAACCGTTTAGGGGAGTTATTTTTTGGAAACCATATTTATTGAACACTTAATCACCCTCCAAAAATTAGGACAGACTTTTCCCTGGTACATCATATGAACATTGTCCACTTCTGACACAATTTATGTGTATAGTTCTCGTACCAATCAGGATTACATACCGGTTCTCAACACATTCATCCGGAATTGCAGAAAGTAATTGTAAGCTGGCTAAAAGATTTGTAAAATAAGAATAAAAAGGGAGCGATAGCATGTTAATCGTCACGACCGAAAATATCAAAGGTTACAAAGTAACGGATGTTAAAGGCCAGGTGTTCGGTCTCGTTGTTCGCAGCCGGGGATTAGGCGGGAATATCATAGCTGGGCTGCGCAGTCTTATCGGTGGAGAAATCCATGAATACACCGCCCTGCTTGAAGATACCCGTAAACAGGCGATAGACCGTATGGTTAAGAATGCCCAGGCTATGGGAGCAAACGCTGTTGTGATGATGCGGTTTGATTCCAGCGAAATTGGACAGACCATGAGTGAAATTGTCGCCTTTGGGACTGCGGTTGTGGTGGAGAAAGAAGTTTAAGATGAGAATAGCGGCTGAAATCTATATATTATTGGAAGTTGGTATATTTCTTATCATTGCCTTCCTTTCCTGGTTTCTTTGGGATAAACGTTATCGAAAAAATCAGGGAAACGATATACCCAAAGGGTATATGGCTACGGATGAGGTTTTTATCGACCCAGTTAACGGGAAGAAACTTAAAGTCTATTATGAACCGGAAACCGGTAATCGGTTTTACAAAGAGGTTAAAGACTAACTACAGGCCGCTGATGAAGTGGGTATACGATCCTTCATCGCGGCTTTTTCTCGCCTTAAGCAATTTCTATAATTTCTTAATTTATAAAGGATTATAAATTATAGGACAATAATCAACTATATTAATATAATTAATTATTATATTAATATAGTTAACACACTAGTTGACAAAATTAATATTTGTTGCTATTCTTAATTTGTAAAACCTTAGAGTGGTTCCAATTTGGGGGTGAAAATGATTCAATACAAAGCGCCGGGTTTGTGTCCGATTTGCGGACATAGCCTGTATGTCAGCAAACTGAACTGTATGAACTGCAACACTACCCTGGAAGGGCAGTTTATCCCATGTAAATTTTGTCAGCTCCCTCCCGACCAGCTTGAATTTATTGAAGTCTTTATTAAGTGCCGGGGTAACATCAAAGATGTGGAAAAGGAACTGGGAATTTCTTACCCTACCGTCAGGGGACGCCTGGACAGCGCCATTCAAGCATTGGGATATAAAGTGGATGGTTCGGATCTGCAGGAGGAAAGAGAAAACCGCAAGGAAATTCTGGACGCCCTGGATCGCGGAGAAATCACTTCGCAGGAAGCCGCCAGCCGCCTGAAAAAGGCTGGAAAATAAGAAGAGTGGAAATAAGAAAGGGAATGGTGTCATGAGCAGCGAAAGGTTAAAAGTCCTGGAAATGATCCAAGAGGGTAAAATTACTGCTGCCGAAGGGATGGAGCTTCTGAAAGCCATCGAGGAAAGTGCGCCTGAAGTCAGTCCTGCCGTGTCGGTTTTTGCGAACCGTTTTTTACGAGTCCGGGTAGAAGGGGAGAAAGCGCCGAAAGTCAACGTCAATATTCCGATGAACCTGGTTAAATCGGTGACAAAGCTGGCCAATGCGGCGATGGCCTTCATCCCGCCGGAAGCAAAAAGTGAAATCGACAAAAGAGGAATCGACCTTGAATACCTTCTGAATGAACTTATCCAGGAATTAGAACAAGGATCTTCCGGCGGTAAACTGGTAGATGTCGATGTCGATGATCCGCACGAAGGAAGGATGAAAGTTGAGGTATTTGTGGACTAAGCGGCCGCGAAAAGCTTTTCTGATCGTGGTCAGCATCAGAAACAAAAACCGCAGGAAATGGCTGATTCCTATTCCGGTTTGGGTAGTGGAAGATACATTCGAGGCCGTACAGGATATCGCCTGGGTAGGGGAGCGGATTCTGAAGCTTTCGGGAAAGCACGATGAGAATAAACAAGCCGACAGGGATAAACGCGCTGACAGCCAATGGCGCCAATATATCATAGGGATGCCTGTGAGCGCCGTGCTTCAAGCCGTAAGCGGCATCATCCGGGAGTTGCGCACCTGCGGCAGATTCAGGATGATTGAGGTTGAAGACAAGGCCATTCAAATTTATGTGGATTTATTTTAATAAGGGGAACAGAACATGCACAAATGGGTCCTGACATGTTTAATCAATGTTTTGGCATTGATCATCGCTTCTTATATCGTACCGGGGATTGCGGTAAGTAATCCGCTAGCACTGCTGGGGGCCGGACTGCTGCTCGGCGTAATCAACCTGCTTATACGGCCTGTGATCCTGCTGCTGACCATTCCTTTCAGCTTACTGACTTTCGGATTATTCATCCTGATCGTCAATACCTGGATGGTCATGCTGACGGCAGCCTTGATGCCCGGTCTGGGGATTCACGGGTTCTTCGCAGCCTTTGTGACCTCCCTCATTGTTTCGCTGTGTAATTGGCTGGTCAAAGATTTAAAAGAAAAGAAAAGATAAAGATCGTATAAGAAAAAGAGCGGACAAAACCGCCTGCCTGAACAGAGATGTCGAATTTTGTTTGATGCAGCGTAGCCCTTCGGGAATATATCCTGAAGGGTTTCTGTTATTCAGCTTACCGGATCTTTTCTTTTGCCTGGAACAACGAGACTGCCTCTTCGATCGTATGGCAACTGTTCAAGCTCACCTGACTACAAATGTTAACTTATTCAATTGATCAATCATAGAATAAAACCAAGATTTACATCTGGATATGGATTGTCCGAATACTTAAAAGGAATGCACAGACCGATGAAGAATGTTATAATTATAGGAAGAATGATCTTTTATTATTTTTAATGTGGATTTAAGGTTATTTTCGTATGATTTTGTAGAAATAGGGAATAACCGATCCTTTTAGGAGCGTTGATGGACATTGGGAATGAATAAAATCCTCAAGCTGCTTGGGCTGAATATTGGCATAGCCGCCGTGCTGATTGTTATCTTTTCCCCGGGAATTGTCGGATTAAAAATAGGGGGATCCGGCGCATTTGTCACCGCTTTGAGCTGTACGATCTTATTTATCTGTGCAGTCCTGTTTCTTTATGGCAATTACAAAATGTTGATGGAAAAAGTAAAAATGGTTCAGACCAAAGAGCTTGATTCTCCGGAGGAATATGCAGCAGCCTTACGGCTTCATCGCCATAAAAAGACGTTTGCCGAAACCATCGATCTGCTGACCGGACAAATTGAGAGAATTGAAAAGAAACAGGAAACTATTATAGATGTCCTGCAGCAGAAATTCAGCCCGTCAGAAATGAGCTTCCAAAAGTTTCAGGCAGTGGTCACCGAAGTGGGAGAAGTTTTCTATATTAATATCAAAAGCATTATCAATCGGCTCAATGCCTTTGATGAAGAAGATTACATATTTATCACGCGCAAAGCAGGAAAATCGCTTTCGGAAGAATTCAGGAAAGAAAAACTCAGTGTCTATCATGAGCATATGGCATTTGTCAGCAATGCGGCACAGCAAAACGAACAAATCTTGCTGAAACTGGATAAGCTGCTGCTTGAAATATCCAAATTAACCAGTCTGGAAAGCAGTGAAATTGAAAATATGCCAGGCATGGAAGAAATTAATAACCTGATTCAACAAGTCAAATATTATCGGTAAAGGGAAGGGATCAAAAGAATGGCAAGAGTAGGTTCTCCAAAAAAGCTCCTGATTCTGCTGGGTGCTGCGGTTTTTGTCTTCACTGTTGTCTACTTCGGTATTTCGCTGACGAAGAACTTAGGGAAAGATGATGTCCAGGTAAATGCTGAAAAAGCAGGAAAGACCCTGGAAAGCATCGTCCAAGACATCAAAGTGAATCAGACTGATCTCGTCAAGGGACAAGTGAACCTGGATGCGGCTAAACTGAAAGATTCCCTGCCGAATATCTCCAAATATCCCGCGCAGGTAGACAAGACGACGGATGCCTATGTGGAAATATTCTCTTCCACGGAAAAAGCGGGCAGCGGTACGGACGGCTGGTTAACGGAAGTCGCCACAGACTTTAATAACGCTGGAATCATGGTGGACGGAAAACCGGTATCGGTCAGGATCCGGGGGATTGCCTCCGGTGTGGCTGCCGACTACATTACTTCCGGCAAGTATGTGCCGGATGCGTTTTCACCTTCCAATGAACTTTGGGGTGAAATGATAAAGTCTGAGGGCGTACAGACCCAGCTGGTAGAGAAGAAGCTGGCCGGAAATGTAGCCGGAATCCTGATCTCCAAGTCGAAAAACGAGGAACTGATCAAAAAATACGGCGCCATTAATATCAAAACAGTTACAGATGCAGTCTCGGCCAATGAACTGGCCATGGGATATACCAATCCTTTTGCCAGCTCGACAGGATTGAATTTCCTGATAACGGCCTTGGATACATTTGACAGCAGCAATTTGTTAAGTGATAAAGCAAAAAAGGGCTTTGAAACGTTCCAGAACAATATTCCGTTCGTAGCCTATACCACCCTGCAGATGAGAGATTCTGCCAAGTCCGGTGTACTGGACGGATTCATGCTGGAATATCAGACATATGCCAATTCGCCGGAGCTGCAATCGGATTACGTCTTCACACCGTTTGGGGTAAGACATGACAGCCCGGTTTATGCCATTGGCAATTTATCTTCAGAAAAAACAAATATCCTGAAAACCTTTATTGATTTTGCCAAGCAGGACAAATACCAGAAATTGGCCACCAAGTATGGATTCAATCATTTGAATGAGTATAAGTCCGAGCTGGGACCGGTTAACGGAAGCGTCATCAGCAAAGCCCAGGAATTGTGGAAAGAAAAGAAGAACGGTACCAAAAATATTTGTGCCGTTTTCATCGCCGATGTTTCCGGAAGCATGGCCGGGGAGCCTTTGAACAAGCTGAAACAGTCCTTGCTGCAGGGAGCAAACTTTATCGGCAAAGACAATCGGGTAGGTTTGATTTCTTATTCCAACAATGTCACGATTAATCTTCCGATCCAACCGTTTGATATCACCCAGCGTTCTTATTTTGTAGGGGCTGTCAATAGTCTGGAAGCCAATGGTAATACGGCAACATTTGATGCGATCGCAGTTGCCACTCAGATGATTCAGGAACAGACGGCATCCAATCCGGATCTGAAACCAATGATCTTTGTCCTGAGTGACGGGGCAACCAATAGAGGCCATAGCCTGGATGAAATCCGAAGTGTGCTCGAAACGTATCAAATTCCGATTTACACGATCGGCTATAATGCCAAAATTGAGGCGCTGCAAAGCATCTCCAGTATTAACGAGGCTGCGAGTATCAACGCCGATACCGATAATGTCGTCTATCAGCTCGGCAACCTTTTCAATGCACAAATGTAAAAAACGCCAAGATACTATAATATAGGACGGATAAATAAGGGAGGACAAGGAAATGTCTTTTTCGATGGAAGTCGCCAATGAAGCGGCCATTAAACAGGAAGTGATCGAACAGGTTCAGCCGGTGCCTGAAGAGGTGGCCCAGCTGCAAACTTTAGCCAATACTAACGTCGCGGAAATCATGTCTTTGGACGTCGCATCGCTGGAGAGCAGACGGCAGATCCTGCAGTCTCTGGATTCTTTCGGGACGGCCACCATGAAAAACTCATCTGAGAAGAATTCCCTGCTCCAGATCACTGTGGGCAATTTAGCCAAAGACGGAGACGAAGGCGGCGTCGTCGCTCAGGGATTGATGGAACTTCACCGGGAATTAAAGGACCTGGACCCGAGTATCATTGATTTTACGAAAACAGGATTCCTCGGTAAAATTTTTAACCCGATCAGAGCCTATTTTGATAAATATGAGAAGGCGGATTCAGCCATTGCCGATATTGTCGTTTCTTTGGAAAAAGGAAAGACGACCTTAAAGAATGACAATACAACACTGGAGATTGAGCAGCAATCCATGCGGGATCTGACCAAGAAACTCCGCAAAGAAATTGAGCTCGGAACACTGATGGACCAGGCGATTGAGAAGCAAGCAGAAATAGCGAAGGCCAATAACGAAGACCCGGAAAAAATCAAATTTATTACGGAAGAAGTGCTCTTCCCTCTCCGGCAGCGGCTGATGGATCTGCAGCAGATGATCGTCGTAAACCAGCAGGGCATCATGGCTATTGAAATTGTGATCCGCAACAATAAAGAGCTGATCCGGGGTGTCGACCGGGCTAAAAACGTTACAATTTCTGCTCTGCGAATCTCGGTAACGATCGCGAGCGCTCTTTATAACCAGAAGATCGTCTTGAAAAAGATCCAGCTCTTAAACGAAACCACCAATAATATCATCAGCAGTACTTCCAAAATGCTCAAAGAACAGGGAATGGAGATCCATAAGCAGGCGATGGAAGCAAATATTTCCGTCGATACCCTGAAAAGCGCCTTTGCAGATGCTTTGTCCGCTCTGGATTCCATCAGTACCTATAAGCAAGAAGCCCTTCCCAGAATGCGGGATACGATCAATCAGTTCAAGGAACTAGCTGAAAAAGGGGAACAGCAGATCCAGCAGCTGGAAAACGGTCATAAATTGTCGTTCCTGTAAGTCACAAAACTTATGAATAAAGGACATTAGCTTGATTAGGCGCACCCTGATGATGAATGATCGTTTGCGGAATGAATACTGCTTTTTTGGGAGAAAATGAAGGAAAAACCAAAGGAGAACCGTTATGACAGAAGCAATCATTCCGCAGCCGACTTTCCCTGCGCAGCACCAGGATTTTCAGCCCGGACTGGAAACATTAATGAACCCGAGCCCTGCCTTTGAGGATCCCAACTATCAGCCGGGAGGCAAACTCCGGGGGAAAATTGCCCTGATCAGCGGAGGGGACAGCGGGATCGGCAGGGCCGTTGCGATTCTCTATGCCAAAGAAGGCGCCGACCTGGCAATTATCTATTTCAATGAACATCAGGATGCAGAAATGACCAAGGCAAGAATAGAACAGCTTGGCCGTCGCTGCCTGCTGATCGCAGGGGATGTCGGCGACGAGATGTTCTGCAATCAGGCCGTCCGGGAAACGATCCAAACCTTTGGTCATCTGGATATTCTGGTCAATAATGCCGGGGAGCAGCATCCCCAGAACTCTATTCTGGATATCACTTCCGAACAGCTGGAAAGAACATTCAGGACAAACATCTTTGCCATGTTTTACCTGACCCGCGCCGCACTGCCTCATCTCCAAAAAGGCGCTGCGATTATCAATACGGCTTCAATTACCGCCTATCAAGGTGAAGTCCGTTTAATCGATTATGCTTCTTCGAAAGGTGCAGTCGTATCTTTTACGCGGTCTCTGTCCGAATCCTTAGCCAAACAGGGAATCAGGGTCAACGGCGTAGCACCCGGCCCGATCTGGACTCCGCTTATTCCCGCTTCTTTCAGTGCCGAGGAAGTTCATACCTTCGGCAGTACGAACCCGATGCAGCGTGCCGGCCAGCCGGTGGAGCTTGCTCCCGCCTACCTTTTTCTGGCCGATGCCGATTCCGCCTATATGTCAGGCCAAATCCTGCATATCAACGGCGGGACGATTATCAATAATTAGAAGAAGCGAGGTTTATAGGCCTGTTCGCTTTGCAAAACAGTTTTAAGCAGGCGGCTTAATAAAAATGCTGCTGTTTCCGTGGAAAGGTGTTCCACGGAATTTTTTTGTCAAGACAAGGAGGAACCATTGACACATATATCGTCAGATGATATATTATATATCGTTAAAAGATATATCGGAGGATGATTGGTTTGGATAATCATACACCTTTGACAGAAGCCTTGTTTTATATCTTATTGGCAGTTCGCACACCGAATCATGGCTACGGGATTATTCAGGATATCAGCGAAATGACCGGCGGAAGAGTCACATTAGGACCGGGGACCTTATACGGGGCGATTAATTCCATGCTTTCAAAAGGGTGGATCCGTTTATACAGTGAGGATAAGGAATCCAGAAAGAAAAAAGAGTACCTTCTAACGGGCCGGGGTGTGGAAGTCTTTCAGCACGAAGTTCAAAGGCTGAATGAACTTGTTAAGAATGCAAAAAAGATGGATGAGGGGCGGAACTAAAAGATGTTAAAATTCAGAATGTATTATGACAAAGATGCCGAACAGGATTGGCTTCAAAAAATGTCTTTAGAAGGATGGGCTTTGAAAAGATTTTTCCTTGGATTTTATACGTTTGTGCCTTGTGAACCCGGTGAATACAATTATCAGATAGATTTACTGGATAATTGGAACGGCGACAAGGCTGATTATGCATCTTTCATGACGGATACGGGCGTAGAAGTCATCGGTCAGTGGTGGAGATGGGTCTTTTTGCGGAAAAAGGCTGCAGACGGGCCCTTTGAGATGTATACGGATGCCCAATCTAAAATCATGCAATACAGTAAGATCAAGCGTTTTTTCACCGTTTTTTTGGCCATAGAAATCATCTGTTTCTTGGTGGAGTTGATGGCAGCCATTGATAGCGGTGAGGTTCTCTTTGGGGCTTTTACAGTGTTACTTGGGATCATTGCTTTAGCGATGTTAAAGATCGTGTGGAAATGCCAGTGGAAAATTGAGCAGTTAAAACGTGAGGAAATATGAAGAAGTGACAGCCTTGGGACAAGGCTGTTTTTTTATGACAAGCGCTGATAGCATGGGGAAAATAAAGGAGAACGAATTTATTTGGAGAATTTTACTAAAATGAAGTCCTTATTGCATAGGGGCCTGAAAATTTTGAGATTGCTGTTGTTGTACGGCTTGTCTTCCCTTTTCTATAGACGTCAAGTCCTTTGGACTAATCATGGATAGCAGCTGTTCTAATTCTCCGACGTGTTGTCTTTCTTCATCAGCAATATGGTGGAGAACCTTTTTTGCTCTCTCATCATTTGTTGCCATAGCATGCGATTCATAGCCGATAATTGCTTCGTACTCCCCTGCAATATCAACCCGAAGGGCCTGGGCCAACTCCTCATTGGACATTTGCTTAGGGACATTGGCTACAAATGGATTTCCAAGTAAAGCCATAAGATCATATCCTTCCTATGAAAATGAGTTTATCTTATAGTTTGCCTGTTTATGAAAGCGGTAATCAGGTATTTATTGGTAACGATTACGGCAGCCAGCAACGAAGGTGAGTAAATATAAAAAATAATAGGTTTTGGGGAGATAAGATGAATGTGCACCGGATGAAAAAAATGAAATATGGGTGGGTTTGCCTTGCGCTAATCCTTTTGCTGGTGTCAGGCTGCGCTGCGCAGCCTGAGTCTGCCACGGGTCCTGCCGGTGCTGCTGAACCATCTCCGGCAACTGAAAACACCGGCAGCCAAGGAGACACAGCGCCGGGGCTACAGGAGACCGGAGCTTCAAGTGAGAATAGTGCAGCTATCTCGGATGAAAAAAGTGACAGCATGCACAGCGGGAAGTTTTTCGCCAAGAACGGCAACATCCTGATTTATTATGCCGAGCTGCAGGACGGGATTTATATGGTGGATACCGTAAAGAATACAGTACGGCGACTGGTAAAGACCCACTCCGTGCATAAGCTCTACTTTGACGGCACCTATGTCTACTATGTGCCCTACTATTATCTGGGACGGGGTATTTACCGGGTTGACCTTAAGGGAAACACAGAAAAGATCTGTACGAACTCTTCGCTGCAATTGTGGCTGACAGAAGATAAGATCTATTTTACCGATCAGATCGGTTTTGACGATATTAACCAGACCCCGCGCGGAAATTTGTGTACGATGAATAAAGACGGCACCAACATCCAGATCTTGATCAAGAATGTCGGCAATTACTTTTCCATCCAGGACGAATGGATTTATTACACCCACATGAATAACAGGGACCTTTACCGGGCGGCCTTGGACGGGAGCCGCAGTGAATTGCTGGCCGAAGGGCGCACCTATATCACTGCTGCCGACAATGACTATCTGATTTATACGGATTACGAAGACAGTGAAACGCAGCATTTGCTGAATAACCGGACCGGTGAAAATATTATCCTTGGACAGTTTGGAGGAGGCTCCCGTTATAACGGCCAATTCTACATTGTGACTGAAGAGCGGGGTCCGGATGGTATTCCTTCTTCCGCAGGCTGGTCGGTCTTCCGGGTCGATCAAAAAGCAGGAAAAGCCGTGAAACTTGCTTTCCTGAAAATGGACCGGTTTGGACTCGATAGCATGAGCTATGTGTATGGTGATTGGCTCTATTTTTACACGATGGATGGCGGGCCCACCGGTCAAAGGGGGACATACCGGGTAAAATGGCCTTGCGATGATTATGAAGCCGAGTATCTCGTCGACGGATATCTTTTTTATTTGGACGGCTATGGCTATTATATTGAGGAAGACGAAAATGCCCAGCCCCCTACTTTTGCCCGGATCAATCTGCAAATCGGGGAAGTCAGCCGCTGGCCGTTTCAGGAATAGGCAGAACCCAATGGTAGTGTAGTCATCGCCAAGCCAAGGTGGAAGTAAATTCATAAAAGAGTACTCGAAAGAGACTCGTCGATATCGCATGCAAAAGTCTCAATAATAGTATCATTATTGATGTTAAAAAGAAGAAGGATAACTGTTCGCTAAGGGGGAAAAACAGAATGAAGGAACGCTTTGCCAATTGTATAAACGCCAATAAAAGGCGCAGGTGTTTGGGTGTCTTTGGCGTTTTCTTAGCAGCAGTTTGTCTGATCGGAGGGCTCACAGCCTGCAATCAGGCATCACCGGCGATGGAGTCGGGACAGGATAAAACGTTGGATGTTTATACGAATTCTGTTACTGGCGGCAGCCTTGTTTTTCCGGAAAGCTGGCAGGGTAAATATGTCACCGCGCCGATCCACGAATATGACGATCGAACGTTTATTCAAGTCTACAGTAAAAGTAATCACGATAAATACAAAGAATACAGACCTGACTTCGGCTTTCTGTTCAGCATTCTGCAGATCCCCGAGGATGAGCTGAGAGGCTACGGATGGGATGGCGGCGAATGGGGAACAAACATGATCCCGTTCGCTCAAAAAAAAGTAGACGGCAAAGACTGGATTTATTTTGTCCGGACCCCGACTGATAGGCAATATGATCCCGGCGATGACACCTTGAAAAACGACTATCTGCAGCTCCAAAGCGAAATTCCCCTTCTGTTGCAAAGCTTTTGTCAGAGAGGCCAACTGGAAGCATACGCAACAGACATCAAACTTCTCAAGTACCGCAATGCCGAAGTCAAAAATACGGTGGCGATTCCGCAAAGCAACAAGGAATTGGTTGAGCGGATTTCTACCTTGTTAACCGATGCTTCTCCCACCAAGATGCAGAGTATCAACGTTGTCCCCGATGCCAAAAGTTATGTCAAGGTCATACTGTCCCCGCAAAATATCTATTACCTCTATGAGAAGGGCGGCAAGTACTATGCGGAAAAGCCCTATGTCGCCATTAGCGAACTGAAGGCCAAAGCCTATCAAGAAATTCTCCTCTCAGCCTTTGGGGTGATTCCAGCCGATCCCGACACCCTGGATAAACAACAGCTTTTGAAGCCGGTTCAGGAGATGATTGCACTTTATGAGCAAGGTACGCCGCCGGAAAATGGAAGTGAACTTAAGTTTGAACAGTACCAGCTGGAAACATTTGATCCGGTCGTGAAAACCAGCAAAGATTTTGAATTGGACGAGGGAGCACCGCCGGAATACGAATACACGGCAACCGTTCGTTTCGGGGTGCAAAAGCAAAATGAAATGATCATGCAGCTGAACCGCATTTCCGATACATCCGCTTCCGGTGGGGCAGCGCAATGGAAAATAATCGGTGTAAGCTTTCAGGTACCTGTTGCAAAGAAAGACAGTGCCTGGTTATTTGATCTGGCAATCGCCAACCGGTTCGATTATGTTCCCGAATTTGAAGAAGGGAAGGCTCCTGCCGAAAGCCCGGATTACTTGTATTATGCCTTCATTCTTTTTGACATTAACGAATGGAAAGCGGGTCACAATTATCTTACCAAGCAATACGTGGAGGATGTGATCACATCCCATTTTCCAGTGAAGAAAGTCATTCATCAGTCTTCAGACCGAGACTGGAATTTTGACGGCAAGGTCTATACGGTTAAGCCCGGCAGCTATAGACTCGAGCCGATCTACGGCTTACAGCAAGTCCGATCGTTCAAGCAGAACGGCAAAACGATCTATGATGTGGTCGTGGAACAATATGGCTTTGATGAATTTGCTTACGTCTCCATCTATGACTATCAGCTTCTCGCCCCGGATGACAAACAAACTTTAACCAAACCTATGCAATATGTGCTGGAGAAAAAAGGTGAAAAGATTAAAAGCGGTAAGCTAAAGGTCTGGCAAGCAATCCGGGAAATGATCAACGAGGGCGATACGGCTAAACTTAACAAGGTCAGTACGGAGCGTTTTAAATTCTATCTCAATGAGAAGACAAATGAAATTGTTTTTCTTGAGCATGATGTCAGAGCTTATTAAAAGAAAATAAAATATTTAGCGGCTGCGATACGGGGAACGGTCTAGATGGGTACGCAAATCTCGCACAGGTGATTGTCAATCATGGCAGGTATGTATCTTTCAAGGATAGGTCTGGAAACGTCCGGCTGCTGGCCTTTGGCTGATAGCTCGGAAAAGATTTCACTCCACGCTTCCTGAACTGCTTCGGCGGTGTGAGCAACCGTAAAAACGGCGTATCTACCGCCGGGCAGTTTCGCTTCGTTTACACCAGCATCCGTTATTGTATAGTCATCGGCGACAACAATGCAGACATCATAACGGCAACTTTCAGACGGTGTTGTTTCGGGATTATCCCGTGAAATTCCCAAAATGATTGCAGATTTTGTAAACAGACCATTGGCCTTGACCCATACCTTGAATTTCTCCATAAGCGTATAATTCTGTACACCATAGGGGCCAACCCGCCGCATATATGCTATGCGGTTTGCCGGCATTTCTTGAAGCTGATAAGCCATTGTCACCACTCCTTTTTCATTAACATATTTGAACGGTAACATGCTTTAAAATGTATTTCAACAACTCTTTTTATTATGTTTTTCGAGAGTTTCATGCGGCAGACGGCACGACGGACGAGATGATGATGAGCAGAACGGGGAAGGTGGGATACGGCCAGGGAGAAAATTTTCACGCTGTCCGGCTTCCGTACGGAAAAGGCAAAGCAGCAATGTACTGCATTTTGCCGGGCGAAGACGAAACCCTCCGGGATTTTATCGCGTCACTGAACGCCAGTAAGTGGAAAGCAATAAAAGAAAGCATCTCAGAACGGGATAATGTGCTGGTGCAGCTGCCGCGTTTTAAACTGGAATACGAATCAAAAATTTAAACGACAGCCTGACCGCTTTGGGGATGGGCGAAGCCTTTACGGAGAAAGCTGACTTTTCCGGTATCCAAAGTGACATTTGTATCAGCCGGGTACTTCATAAAGCGGTCATCGAGGTCAACGAAGAGGGCAGTGAAGCCGCCGCAGCGACTGCTGTGGAAATGACGAAGGGTTTAGCGAACCTTTGGCTTTCATCGCCGACCGGCCATTTCTGTTCATCATTGCGGATGATGAAACGGGGACGATTCTATTTATGGGCAAGGTGCATGAAGTGAAAATATAATAGCCCTAAGAAAAATATTCTCAAAACCAAAGAAAAAAGAAATAACTATAAATAATGGTATAATTATGAATATTACTACCAAATGGAATAAGTGATTGGCTTCTATCATATTTACGGAGGAATCATCATGCTCTATGAAATCCATTTAAAAACGAATAAAAAGGAAGAAATGTTGGATATTACGGCTCAGATTGAAAAATATCTGGTGCAGGAAAACATCCAGGAAGGGATTGCCGTTGTCTTTTCGGTCCATACCACAGCAGGGATCACGATTAATGAAAACGCTGACCCGGATGTACAAGCGGACTTCTTGCGCAGGCTGGATAAGATCTACCCGCAGCATGATCCTGAAGACAGGCATTATGAAGGGAACTCTGCCGCCCATCTAAAAAGCAGTACGGTAGGCCCCTCCCAAACCGTGATGATTCAAAATGGCAAGCTCCTCCTTGGCCGATGGCAGGGAATCTACTTTTGTGAATTTGATGGTCCCAGAGAACGGACTTTTTTGGTAAAGATTCTTCCGGGGTAAAGCAAGAGCCTTATTGAATTCACAATCAATGAGCGGTTAGGATCAAATCGTTAAGGGGGTAGGATAATGGAATTCAACAGCCTTAACCAGTACATACGCTATATTGAATTAGACAGGGAGCGTGTCCCCTCCTTTGCGGAATACCCCTTTCATTTACCTGCCATCAAGAACTTAGACAGGTTGTCTTTTCACCCCAAAGTAACGTTCATCGTCGGGGAAAATGGTTCGGGGAAATCAACTATTTTAGAATCAATCGCGGTTGCGTTTGGTTTTAATGCGGAAGGCGGGACAAAGAATTTCAATTTTACTTCCAGAGCGACGCATTCAGACTTGAATCAATATATCAAAATTATCAAAGGAGCCAAAAGGCCCAGAGATGGTTTCTTCTTCAGAGCAGAGAGCTTTTATAATTTTGCCTCCAATGTTGAAGATTTAATGTTGGAAGGGGCTTATGGCGGAAGATCGCTGCATGAACAGTCGCATGGCGAGTCATTTTTTGCGGTTTTTCAGAATCGGTTTTGCCGGGAGAGTATCTTTATTCTGGATGAACCGGAGGCGGCGTTATCTCCTTCACGGCAAATGTCGATGCTGACAAGGATGCATGAATTGATCAACGAAGGGTCTCAGTTTATCATTGCCACGCATTCCCCGATCATCATGGCCTACCCGGATGCCTTGATCTATCAGATTCGTGACGGATTTGAGCAGGTACGCTATGAAGAGACGGAGCACTATCAAATCACGCGTTCTTTCTTGAATAACACGAAAAAAATGCTGGATATTTTATTGGAATAAATGGAGATCGTTTTCTGGTACCAATTCAATCCGGCGGAAAAAGGGATTTGCGTTACTTCCTCCTAACGTTGAGTTAGACTCGCGAGCCAAAAAAAGCCCCTCCTTGTAATAAACAGTTTTTGTTATTTAAACTGTCTACACAAGGGGAGCATATCAGTTTGATCGGTGTTCTGCTTATTTTTGTCTTTATTATTCCTGTTTTGGTTTAATGTTCTCAGCGATTACTTTTACTGTTTCTGCGAGTGATTGATGGGCTTTCGATAATTTCCAAATTGCGATGATTGTAAAAACATAACTGACAATAATTCCAATCATGAAAATAAAATACAAGCCAAGAGCAGCACCCGAAAATTCCATAATAACACCCCCTATTATTTATTTATCAATCAATAGTTAAATAATTCTTTCTATAAATGGAATATCCTTCAAAAAAACAAAAAAATCTCGGGTAAGATGGATACGATTCTAAATCTGGGGTTAAACGACTACTTGGGTATTCGAAGAGACTGCCGATTATCTGTGGTATGATTGATGATTTTATTATACAAATAAATGGAAATTCGAGATTTCTATCAATGAAAGGGTAAACGATGAGTGGCATAGAACAAGAGATACAGCGCCGGCTATTCGAACTGCAGGATTTGAAATACAAAGAGTTTGCGTGCAAACTTATGCCTACAGTGAACCCGGAAACCGTGATCGGCGTCCGCACACCGGATCTGCGGAAGCTCGCCCGGGAATTTGCCAAAACGCCGGAGGCTTCGGAGTTTCTCCAAATCCTGCCGCACGCCTATTATGAAGAAAATAATCTGCACGGTTTCCTGATTGAAACGATCAAGGATTATGAGACCGCAGCTCGCGCCGTTGACGCCTTTCTGCCGTACATCGACAACTGGGCAACCTGTGATCTGATTTCACCGAAGATATTTAAAAAGCATTTACCAGAGCTCTACGCAAAAATCAAAGTCTGGCTGATATCCAACCGGACCTATACAGTGCGTTTCGGGATGGGAATGCTGATGAGCTTCTATCTCGATGACGATTTCCGGCCGGAGATGCTTGATCTGGTGGCGGGTATCCGGTCGGAGGAATATTATGTCAACATGATGATTGCCTGGTATTTCGCAACAGCATTGGCTAAACAGTACGAAGCGGCTTTACCGTACATTCAGGAACAGCGTCTGGAGAAGTGGACGCATAACAAAGCGATCCAGAAAGCGATTGAGAGCTACCGGATCAGCGACAAAGCAAAGGCGTACCTGCGAACGCTGAAAATAAAATAACGGGTTAAATCTCAAATGTACCGTATTTTTTAAGGATGAAAGATATAATAACGCCAAAAATCGTTAAAATGATTAGCGCAAACAGATTGGTGAGAGGTTCCAATTGTATTTGAGGGGCAATATTCAATAAGGGCATAAACAATCCCATCGAAGCAAACCCAACGGCGTTGCTCACGATGATGCCTTTTAAAATGGCAAAATCCTTACCGGTCATTTTCATGACGATAACTAATATTATGGTTGTGCCAATACCCAAGGCCATTGTTCCGACTATTCCTAAAAATATCCCGATGGGTGAATTAACTTCACTCCAATTTAGAAAAACATCTGCGGCTATATTCCATGGAGATGTCATCGGAATTCCCAAAGCGATAATTATATAGGATAAGACGTCCATGATCATTGTGCCAATAATACCTGCAATGGTAGCAGCTCCAATAGAGTCTTTCATTTTTGGATACCCCCATAGTATTAAAATTTGTTATTAATGTTTCTCTGTTTAAATGCTTTTTATGTATAAGGTAGACATCGTTATTCCATGATTGGGGGCTCTGGCGTCAACTCTTTTTATCCGGGCCTACAACTTGTTCTCCAATTTTAAAAAGGAAAAACGACAATGATAATAAGTGTAAGCAGGCGAACAGATATCCCGGCATATTATGCAAAATGGTTTTATAATCGCCTAAAGGAAAAGTCTGTTCTTGTCCGTAACCCGATGAATATTCATCACATCAGTAAAATTGACCTTTCGCCGGATGTCGTTGACGGTATTGTTTTCTGGACGAAAAATCCGGCGCCGATGCTTGAACGGTTGGACGAGCTGAGAGCCTACACCTATTATTTTCAGTTTACCCTTAATGCCTACGGAAAAGATATTGAACCGAATGTACCGTCAAAAAATGATATTGTGATTCCAACATTTCAAGAACTGTCTAGAAGAATTGGCAAGGACAAGGTGATTTGGCGGTACGACCCGATTCTGTTCAATGCGGATTATACAACGGCGTATCATCTTAAGTTTTTTAAGTCGCTTGCAGCAAAGCTCGCCGGTTACACAGAAAAATGATGCTGCGCATAATCCGGAATCTCCATTGCTGTTTGGCAGTGTCGGCGAAAATGATGTGGTAAAGACCCGTGATCTTAAATCGTGCCGCAATTGTCAGTCCGAATTGTTTTAGGAGCGATTGGGAAAAGTCCATACCTTAGAGTTTTATTGCAAATTATTGTAAAAAAGAAAAGGAAATAGAAAAATAAAAGAGAATTAAACAAAATTGGGTATTTTAGCCAAGTGGAAATTCCCGAATAAATGTTCGGAAATTCCATAGTTATACGTAATAGGATGCAATAGCCGTACATCCATGTGCGAATAGTAGTAGAAGATTTTCGCTGGGGGTTAGTTAATATGATAAGGATAACTGAAAATCAAATTGAACCAGTTGCTAAGCTTCTGACAGAGTGTTTTATTGATGACCCCTTAACTGTATTACAGATAAAAGGAATAATTTATCAGGAAGAATTTCTTACAAAGCTCTTCCAGATTCAATTAGGTGTTTTTGTAAAAACAAGAGATGTTTACTCGTTAGATGATAAGTCTAATTCAGTAATAATAGGCTATGAAAAAAAGAAATTAAAAATGTTAAAGCAAATTATACTTAGTATACAGGCAACACAAAAAATAAGGAAACAAGTTAGTAAAGAGGATTTTGAATTATACGCAAATAACGTCAGATCAGTTTCAAAAGCTATTAATTTAAACTGGCATAAACAATTTATTAAAAAGAACTATTATCATATAAATGTTGTTGCTGTTGCCCATGAAGAACGGGGTAAAGGCAAATTAAGGGCATTGATTACCCCAATTGTTGAGAATTGCCAAGAAAAAGGTATTCCAATTATCTTAGAAACAGATAATTCCAATCATATTCCAATGTACGAACATATGGGATTTCAACTAATTAAAACTATGGAAGATAGCCGTATCGGACTAAATCAATATTGTTTTATCAAATATTCTAATACTTAAAGATTTCTGGGAGACGCCGTCCATGGCGTCTTAGGCTGTATTACCAAAATCTGAGATATATGAATGTAATGCAAAGAAATTTATTTGCCCAAAATTATTTACATTTACATTTCCATTTCTATAGTATACTTAATTCTAAATAGTATCTTTACGAATGAAATGAGCGAATCGAATATGACAACATCAATCAGTACGGATGTTCTAGCAATCATCATTCTTTGCTTCGCAATATATTTGGCTAAGCGGAACATTGTTGTTAATAATTATAAGAATAAAATTTATATATTTGTGTCATTGATTACAATTATTTTGCTTCTATTAGAAATAACGACTATTTTAATGGAACTATCAAGCAACAAACACCTCGTAATACCTCACCGCATAGCTAACATTATAGGTTTTTCTTTGTGCCCAGTAGTTCCATACATTCTATTATTCTTTAATAGCAAAAGGGAAAAAGGGATTTTCGCTAATCGTATTTTGGCCTTGCCCTTATATTTTAATGCTTTTGTATGCATTTCAAGTTACAAAACAGGCTGGATTTTTTTCGTCGATGCTCAAAATCAATATACACGGGGGAATTTATTTCTACTGCCAACTATAATTAGTATCTTTTATTTCGTATTAATGGTCATTACAGTCATTGAAAAAAGTGCAGAATTTGAAAAGAATGATAAAATTATTTTATCTTTGATCTGTTTTATTCCTATAATTGGGATCATTATTCAAATTTTATTTAAAGAAATACTAGTTATTTGGGGAAGTGTCTCTATTTCTTTACTGATATATTATATTTTTTTACGGGAGTCACAATTTAAACATGATGTTCAAACTGAACTTAATAATCGCTCAGCATTTGAAAAAGAGATGGATCAATTTCTTAAGGGGGATAAAGATGCAGCAATTGTTGTGGTTGACATCAATAACTTAAAAAGTATTAATGATAAATACGGGCATAAAGTCGGAGATGAAATAATTTACCATGCCGCAAAAATCATACAGGAAAGTTTTTCGGGCATTGGTAAAGCATTTCGGATTGGCGGTGATGAATTTTGTATTATTTGCAAGGAGACTTCGAGGGAACAAGTGGATAGCGCCTTAACGAATTTAGATCACTTCTTATTTGCAATTAATGAAAAACGCGACATTAAAATTGTTCTTGCTTATGGATATTCTTTTTATATTAAAAATGAAAATGAAAGTATATATTCTACATTTACTCAAGCTGATAAAGCTATGTATACACACAAGGCAAAATTAAAGGGCTTCTATGGCAGGAGTGTCGATGATTAGCAAAAAAATATCTTTTTGCATGATAATGAAAGTTATCAAAATTATAAGAGAAAGAACCCCAGTTTACGATTAGATATTGACGGGGATATAGAAGAAGTCAAATTACAGCAATCAGGATAATTTTTATAGGATAATCTAGAAGGACAGCCCTTCCTATTTACTAAAAATACGATAAATATAAGTTATCTTTAAAAAATGAAAAATCTAAAGGAGGTACTGAAATGGATTTTAAGGATTGTATGCAATTTATTACGGAGAGTCAGGCGACCTGTACCCTATGTACGATTGAGGGAGACCAGCCCCGGGGTAGGGGAATGGTTCCTTTGTGGGTGAAAGATGACGGAATCTATTTTACGACTGCTGCTTCTAAGGATTTGTATAAACAACTGCGTGCCAATTCCAAGGTGGAACTTTGTTTTGTCACCTTGCAGCCCATCAAGCATTTACGGATAATGGGCGATGTGGAGTTTGTTGAGGATTCCGCTTTAAGGGAAAAGGCCCTGGAAGAAAGACCTTTTCTCAAGGCCCTTGGTTTTGATACCCCGAATAATCCGAACTTTATTCTTTTCCGGGTAGTCAACGGGGAAGCCCATTTCTGGACCTGGGGAGACAATCTTAAGGAAGCGGACATACCGAGGATCAAATTCTAGACCGTTATACTTTTAGAGTTAAAGCATATTCCGGTAAAATAAACCATCGTTACAAAAGCTGTACAAATGTGCAGCTTTTTTGGGGTCAGGAACTATGGGAAATCAATCTTTAAAACAGGGCGGTGCTTCACAATCGCAAAAGAAGTCAAGAAAAAAATAAGCATATTTGTTATCCTTTGAACTGGCAGGTGAGAACATGGAAAACTGGGAAAAAATTAAAGCAGTACAGCGGATGCAGGAGTATATCGATGAACATTTGACCGAACCCATTACCCTGCATTCTCTGGCCCGGGCGGCGGGGTATTCGCCCTGGCATTCAGCCAGAATGTTTAAGGATCTGATCGGAAAAGCACCGTTTGAATACATCCGGGCTTTGAGGTTATCCCAGGCAGCTGTTACACTGAAGGACAGGGATCGGAAAATCATTGATGTTGCTTTCGACTTCGTCTTTGATTCCCATGAAGGATTCACCCGGGCCTTTTCCAAAGAATTCGGAATTACGCCGAAAACGTACAGCCAAAACAAAGAAACGGCATCTCTTAAACTTTTCATACCCGGCTATGTCCGTGATTATTACCTGACGAAACAAAAAGGAGAGAGCAATATGTCTGATCATTCTCAGTTAAACACGGTCTTTGTACAAGTGGTGGAACGTTCCGCCCGGAAACTGATCTTCAAAAGCGGCTTAAAAGCGACCCATTATTTTGAATACTGCGAAGAAGTAGGGTGTGCTGTCTGGGAACAGCTCTCCGCAATTAAAGAAGCCATCTATGAACCCATTGGGATGTGGCTGCCGGACAATTTGCGCCGGCCGGATACGTCGCTTTATGCCCAAGGGGTTGAGGTTCCGGCGGATTATACGGGGGAAATTCCGGATGGTTACGAGAGCATGAACCTGTCGCCGTGCAAGATGATGGTTTTTCAGGGTCAGCCTTTTGATGATTCGAAATTTGGCGAGGCGATCGAAGAATTATGGGAAGTCATGAAAAGTTACAATCCGGAAATCTATGGTTTTCAGTGGGCGGACGAGGACGGCCCGCGATTCCAGCTGGCGCCCATGGGCTACAGAGGGTATATCGAGGCCAGGCCAGTCAGGGAATTGAAAAAATAGGTTTCACAAGGCGGGAATTCAAGCTGGAGCGATTCGTTTTGTTCCGGCTTTTTGTTTTGTTTCCCGCTAATCTTTGAGTATAATATAGGCAAAGAAGGAAAAAACGAAGAAGAAGATCCGGATGCGTGATTGAATAAGCGGAGGCTGTCTGCTGTTTGCGCAGGAATGATTGAAATAATTTATCCTACCATTTATTGTAACATAATCTCTATGATTATATTGAAAATAATCGAACCTTATACAGGCCAAATAGACAAATAAATCCTTAAAAGTGATATAATGGATTGGAATTAGGCAGTAAGGTGAGGGGACCGGATGTTCAGGATAAACAACAATATATACAACGATATATACAGAGTGAGCGTAATGCTTGCTTTGATCTTTATTTTTGGATCCATATCAGGCTGCAGTTCAGCAATCAAAAATTCACAGGTCCAATCGGAGCCTGCGAATCAAGTTCCCGTATTTTCTACTACTCAAATTGATTCGCCGGCAAAATTTGCTCAGGCTTATCAAAAGGTGATTCCTTCTCTTTCCCGGGAAGAAACAGCGGCGCTGCAAAAACAAGCCGATAACGGAAAGGCAGGCTTTCTCCTGGTTCCAGACACAAGCGCCATTCGAATGTTAAACCTTTCCGGAGGGCAAGCCGAGAATCTGTATCATGGACCGGATGGGACTTCTTCATTTCTTTATGCATGGGATGATCATAATGCGGTATTTATAAACCTTGTCCAACCTGAGAAAAAAGGGGAAGGCGGTATCTGGACCGTAACAGGATATTCCAGTTTAACAGAAGACGGCCTTTATTGGTATGATGATATTGTCTGTTTTTCTGATGGCTTGGTAGAAATCATGGGAACAAAAATAGGTTATCAAAAACCTACGGAAGCTGAGGCAACCAAGCTGCTGGAATGTATTTCCCCCCGGCAGGAGGAGATAATCATGAGCTGGGCAGTTAAGAGCTATATTGCTTCCCAAAAACAAAAATATGATAATCTTAAAGCCCTTTGCAGCAGAGAACTTGCAGATGAGATCATGGTTAACACCGAGGGCGGGGACAAAAACGAATATGGGGCTGGAGCGTTCTTGGCGTTAAAAAACTGTACTGAGGATAAACCGGCTAAAATCTATTTCCCCCGGCCAGAAATAGGAACCTCTTTATATTCTGTAACCCTTGATATTGAAAATAATCAATGTCTCGTTGTATTCTTCCAAATCGAACCCGATGGCGGTGCAGCCATTGCCAAGGCAGTATTAAGCCCAAAAAATAAATTATAAGAATACTATTAAAGAAATGTTCTTGGCATAATTAATGGAAAGGGAGTATTCGCATGATTAACAAAATTTTACATATATCTATGTATTTTAACTTAAATATGGTATATAATATAAGTAAAGGAATCATGCAGCTAACATGATTCCCCACAACAACAGCCGCTTTAAGGGCGGTCGGCTTTTGAAAAACGGAATAGACCGTTATCCATTGCAGAGTGGCGGTCTATTTCCTTTTATGGAATGAAAGTATTAAAACCACCAATGTTCCAAAGGATATCATCAGTGTTAGTGTTTGATATACTTCCATGGCATCACCTCCTTTCCGGAGGGAATGCCGACCGCCCTGCACGCCATCTGTTGCAGGGCTATTATAACATAAATTACCAGATTAAACCATATACTAACAAAAGAAGATGCTGCACATTAAACTTGCAGCATCTTTTTCCTTTTTGCAATCTTAAGCTTTAAAAGATTCAAGCCACTAATCCATATTATCGGACACTAATCCGGAACGAACAGGGTTTATAATTCAAAGCTGAATGCAAAACCGCAATACGATTGAATTCCTTGGTTAGCGGTATTATAAAAACGGGCTGATCTCCCCGGTATAAAACAGGTTCAGTCTATGCAGCGCCCGCGTACAGGCAATATATAAAAGGTTTTTATCATCAGCGCTGTGATAATGCGCTTGATCGGCTTCACAGATGAGTACGGCGTCAAATTCCAGGCCTTTGGCCAGATAGACCGGGATCAGGAATACACCGCTTAAATCAAATTGAACGTCACCTTTTAGCAGCTGAATATCGCTTTGGTCCTTGAGCTGCGCATATAAGGAAAGGGCGTCGTGTTCCGTTTTACAGATTAATCCGACCGATTGGTAACCCTTTTCCCGGCAGGTTTTAATTTCCGCAAGCAGGAGAGCAGTCAGAGCCGCCCGGTCTGGCGCCGTAAACACGGCAGGCACATCTCCCGATCTTCCGAAACTATGGAGCTTAACGCTTTGGTCAAGAAACCTGGCGCTGTACGTCAAGATCTCATTGGTGGAGCGAAAGCTTTTGTCCAAAGTCACCAGCGTCGATTTAGGTCTGGCGAATATTTTGCCAATCTGTTCATAGCGTGCTGGATCAACACGTTTTCCTATGGTCTGATGAATGTCGCCCAGGATGGTATAATGCGCTTTGGGAAACAGACCGTGGAGTATTTCGAAATGCAGGGGATCATAATCCTGGGCTTCATCGACCACAACCTGCTTGATATCCCGGTAAGCGGTATACCCGAATGTTTTTAAATGGAGAAAAGTAAGGGCCAGGGCGTCATCATAGAGCAAATCATCCTTTTGCAGGTTTTCCCTGGTGTAGTCAATAATCTCTTCCATACAATCAGGCAGCTCCAGACCTTCGGCTAAATGATAAAAATAGCTTTTATCACTGAACAGCTTCCGGTAAAGCTCCGCACAATCCAGCTCGGTAAACCTTCGTATCTTCTTCAGCAAGGCGGCGCTTTCCAGAATGGATAACCGCCGGGTAACTTCTTCCGCTTCGAATTCATGCTCGGGCTTGGCCTGAATAAACTTTTTTAACTTTTCCAGACGGCTGGGACGCAGCTCATGGACGATTTGCAGAATCGACGCTTCCAATTGCTTTAACCGCACACTCAGCAGGAATTCCTGACCGCCCCTCAGGATTTTCGCTTTCAGCAATTGCCGGCCGGCAACAACCTTTCCGTCATAGTAAATATCAGCAAACGGAAGCCAGCGGTAAGGCAAGTCCTGAATGAAACGTTTTAAAATTTCAGCGAATACACCCGAGCCCTTGAAGGCCATGCTGCTTTTGGCGATACTCCTGCCGCTAAGGCCTACGGAGAGCAGGCCTTCCCAATATTGATTCCTGCTTTGGATAGAATCAGTCTGCAAAACCTTGCCGAATATTTCTTCAAAGACGAGCGAATGGACATTCTTTTCGCCCAGCTCAGGCAAGACATTGGCGATGTATTGTTCAAACAGCGTGTTGGGAGAAATAATCACAATCTCATTGGAAGCCAGCTTGGCCGCCAGCCCCTGATACATCAGATAAGCCGCGCGGTGCAGCGCCACCGAAGTTTTGCCGCTTCCCGCAGCTCCCTGGACCATCAGCAAATCCATTTCCAGATCGCGGATCACCATATCCTGGTCTTTCTGGATGGTTTCGACGATAGTTTTCATTTTAGGGGAAGCATTCCGGGAAAGCAGTTCGCGCAGGAATTCGTCAATGATCTGGATATCCGCATCGAAGAAATATTGCAGCTCGCCGTTTTTGATCTCGTATTGGCGTTTTAAATGAACCTCTCCCGTTATTTTGCCGCCCGGCGACTCATAGAACGCTTTCCCCGGGCCGAAGCGGTAAAAGACACTGGCGATGGGAGATCTCCAGTCATAGACGATTATATCCCGGGTAAGGCCGTCTTGAAGCGAAGACCGCCCGATATAGACAGGCTCAAACAGTTCCTCGCCCTCGAACTGAAAATCGATCCGCGCAAAGTAGGGGGAATAGAGCAATCTTTTTAAAGCCAGGATCTTAGCGGCATCCCGTTCATAATCCGACACCCGTTCCGACACCGGATTGGCGTACTGGCTCAACTCGACAAGCTCATGAAAATTATCCATATTCCAAAGGCCGGAGATGGAGCGGGAAGTATCTTCCCACATATCTAATTTAGCCGCAATAATGGCGTCTTTATTTTCTTCGCTCTTTTGCAGGGCACAGTCTAATTGTTCCCGGGCAATAGCCAGCACCTGCTCCAGGCGCCTGACTTCAAAATCTTGATCAAGGCCGTTCCGTTCCAAAAGTTTACCCCCTAAGTTTGGCATAAGTATGATAATCTCTATCTTACACAAAATATAGGATAAATATAAGAATGTTATTAGAGAAATGTTTTTGGTATAATTAATGTAGAGGAAAGCCTGTGGTTAACAAAATTTTACATATAACTATGTATTTTAACTTAAATATGGTATATAATATAAGCAAAGAGGAATCATGCTGAAGACATGATTCCTCACAACAGCCGCTTTAAGGGCGGTCGGCTTTGGTAAACGAAATAGACCGTTTACTTTGCAGTGTGGCGGTCTATTTCCGTTTGTGGAAAGAAAGTATCAAAACCACCAATGTCCCGAAGGATATCATCAGTGTTAATGTTTGATATACTTCCATGGCATCACCTCCTTTCCGGAGGGAATGCCGACCGCCCTGCACGCCATCTGTTGCAGGGTTATTATAACATAAATTACCATAATAAACCATATATTAACACAAATTTACAATTACTCTTTATTTTTACTTTAATATGGTATATAATACAAATAGAGGAATCGTGCTGGAGACATGATTCCCCGCAACAGTTGCTTTAAGGGCGGTCGGCTGTTGTAACGGAATAGACCGTTATTCATCTGAGTGGGCGGTTAATTTCTTTTTATGGAACGAAAGAAAAAAACATAGTCATAAACTGTGTTTTTTTCTTTCGTTTTTTAGTTTATTTTTGAAAAAATTAACAGGATATGAAAGATTTAGGGAGAATAATAACGTATATGGTGAATTTACCCATATTATGTTTGTTTCAATATACAGGAGACAACCTATGCTAAAAACCGGTCTCTATGAACAACTGATTAATAAGCTTCTTCGTCAAGAACTTTCCGCCTCCAATGAAAAGCTGATTAAAACATCAGCAATCGACCAGGAAGAAGCTCCGAGAATACTCTCCAAATATCTGGCTGAAGTCCTGGAAACAGCCTTGTCCAATGTTAAGGACAATGGCGGCGGTATTAAAGACCAAGCGGCACTGGCCAACCGGATGATTGACCTTCTGGCTAATGATCTTCCCGAAGACAGACTCACAGCATTATCTGTTGATGAGAAAGCAGAGCTGTTACTTGTTTTGCTCGATAAAGAAAACAGTATCTATGCCTTAAAGTTAAATGATAAAGCGGAGGTCGTGCGTCCGGTGACTTCCCTGGCGGCAAGCTCCTTATTCACCGGAGTAGGGCATGAGCCCAGCATGTTCGCTGAACTAAAAAGAGAAATCTTATCCTGCGACCGGATCGATATGCTCGTCTCCTTTATTAAATGGAGCGGGCTTCGTTTGCTTATTGAGGAATTTAAATTTATTAAGAAAACCAATCAATTGATTGTGGGTTGAGACGATGGAAGAGAAGAAAATAACGCAGGTTACTGCGGCAATTCTACGGCAGGATGGGAAAATCTTAATCTGTCAGCGAGACAACAGCGGTAGCTGTCCACTGCTTTGGGAATTCCCGGGCGGAAAGCTGGAGGAAGGGGAGAGCTTGGCGGAATGTCTGGTTCGGGAATGCCGGGAGGAACTGGGAGTGACGATACAGGTCGAAGAGGTGTTCGCGGAGACTCGGCATACATATGGGGATAAAGAGATGAGCTTTACTTTCTTTGAGGGACGGATTGTTGAGGGGGAGTTGCAAAGAAAGGTTCACCGGGATATTCGGTGGGTTAGGGCGGAGGAGTTGGGACAGTATGCGTTTTGTCCGGCAGATGTCGAGGTAGCGGAGAGGTTGGGGAAGGTGCAAGAATGATACGATTAGTCCTTAAAGGGAAGTAGGAGTATGTCTATAATGCGCACCAAAATTGGATTCGTATAAAAGAATAAAATGGAAACATCAAGATATTGCAAAGGAATGGGAGGGTAACAAATGGCAATAACAGTTAATTCTGCTTTTTCGGAATTTATGAGAGATATAGTAAACCTCGACCCAAACGTGACTACCAATGCTAGACAAAGTCGGGACAATCTGCTTTCAAATATAGCAGAGTTTGATAACATTGATGGCTTTTTTGATTTATGCGAATCATTTAATATCCATTTTGGGTCATTTGCCAGACATACAAAATGTAGAGAACTTAACGATATTGATCTCATGGTTGGTATTGCAGCCAATGGAGCTACTTACAATTCTTATGATAATTGGGATAATGTTAGAATTACAGCTAGTACTACTAATCAGGCGCAAAAAGATTGTACAAGAGATGATAAAACATTAAACAGCACGCAAGTTGTTAACAAATTCAAGAAACAACTTGAAAATGTTCGAGAATATTCAAGATCAGAAGTTAAACGAAGCGGTGAAGCTATAGTTCTAAATCTAAGATCCAAAGATTGGTCGTTTGATATTATACCATGTTTTCATACAGTTACTGAGAGTGACGGACGCGCATATTACTTAATTCCAAATAGTAAGGGAAATTGGAAAAAAACTGATCCTACTATTGATAAGGAAAAAGTCACAAGCACAAATCAAAATAAAGATGAACGAGTATTAGAACTCATACGACTGTTTAAGAAGTGGAACAAGGTAAAAAATGCCACAACATTGCCTTCATATCTATTAGAAACGCTTTTAATAGATTATTGTCAAACAGTTTCAAGTCTCTCAGAATATATTGATCTGCGCTTCAGAGATGCCTTGCCTTATGTATCTCAGCATATTTACAATCCTATTTATGATATGAAGAATATTCAGGGAGATATCAATGCCCTTTCATATGCAGATAGAGTAGTAATAAGTAATAAAGCGCTTACAGATTATGATAAGGCATGCAAAGCTTCATATGCAGAATTAACAGAAAAGGATCAAAAAAAGGCTATAAATCTTTGGGGAGAAGTGTTTGGGAGTGATTTTCCGGCCTATGGATAAAAAATTTATTTATAAACAACAGAATAAACGAGATATGCTATTGCTACTTATGGCACAGCAAGAATTTTACAACAAGGCAAAAAAAATATTGTATATAGGTATAATACTAAGTACTATCGGAACTGCAGCGTTTGCGGTTCTCACAACTAAATGTTCTTCAGATACAGTAAATGCTTTATCTATTTTGTTTTCTATGATTTTGTTGGCAGTCAATTTTTGTTGTGGAATTATCTCGAATAATTTGAAAGAAATTGGTGCCAAAATCCAGCAGACTTTTGATGTTAAATTATATGGTATGCATATGAATTTTGGGATACTCAATAGAGATGATATTGCCAATGTAACAGCTGACTATGCTTCTCTAGATTTAAAAAAAGTTGAAAATTGGTATAGTGATTATTATAGCCTTTCAATCTCAGAACAGATATTTCACTGCCAGCAAGAGAATATCAGATGGGACGGCAAACTTCGTAAAAATTATTTATGGTTTAATATTGCGGCTTGCATGATATTGTCAGTTGCAATTTTACTAATTGCTATTCTGGCGAAATCAAGCTTATTCCAGTTCTTTGCAATGTTGGCATGGGCTATCCCTATATGGCAGTTTTTCTTAAATCAGTGCAAAGATATTTATTGTGATTTAGGTACGTTAAAAGAGCTGAAAAATGAGTATGAATTGATTCTAAACAATAAAGTAAATTATTCTGATTCAGAATTATATGCCCAACTCGAAACTCTACAATCTTTTATTTTTGATCATCGAAAGAAAGCTGTGCTCATTCCCAACTGGTTCTATCGCTGTTTTCAAAGAAAATTTCAAACACACGAAGATGCTATAGCGTTACAACACAAGAAGAAATAATCAAGTATATTACTTAATAGTCTTTTATACCAATAGGCTAATAATAAGAAGTTCCTATATATTGGAGACTATCGAAGCCGAAGATATTATCTCAATTAAGAAAGCAGTCCAAAACCAGTCCGAATTGGTCATGGAAGCAAAATTTAATTATGACATAGAAGATAAAACCGCGAGCATTCTTGAAGATGAAAGAATAGTAAAATTTCGCAAGCTAAACCGGAAAATCGGAGAGAACTTAAAACTGCTCTATGGTTACAGGTGCCAAATCTGTGGGCAGTATGTCGGCGCAGAATATGGTGCAAAAGTTGCCGAAGCGCATCACATTGATTATTTTGTCCAGAGCCTTAACAATGACGCGAATAACCAGCTCATCGTTTGCCCTAATCATCACAGTATTATTCATAGACCAATCCGGTATTTAACCGAAAGAAGCTAATTTATTTGTACCCTAACGGAGTCCAGAAAGGCCTGATGCTTAATCACCATTTGTAGGAGGAAAAATTATCCGACGAAAAAAGTTGGCTTATCTCTAAATCAGTTTTGCACTTAAAAGGAGGTACGTCAACGATTGTCTACATTTCGCTTCTGCGATATACTAAAACAAATATTACAACAGGACTAACATACGAATTGGAGAGCACAAGCATGATAACAGGCGAACCGAAAAACAAAGTAGACAAACTCTGGGAGATGTTTTGGACAGGGGGACTGACGAACCCGTTGGACGTCATTGAACAGATTACATACCTAATGTTTATCCGTGACCTCGATCAAACCGATAATACTCGTCAGAAAGAAGTCAGTATGCTGGGTATTCCTTATACCAGCATGTTTGCCGGAAAAGAACATCTGAAATGGACTGTCCTGCGGGATAAGCCTGCAGAATCCATGTATCAGACAATGCAGGCCGAAGTGTTCCCGTTTATAAAGGAATTAAACGGAAATAGCGGGACTTACGCCAAATACATGGCCGATGCGATTTTCAAGGTGCCTACTCCGCAGTTGCTTGAGAAAATCGTAACAGCTCTTGATGAGATGTATGCTCTGATTGACAAGTTGCCGGATAAGCGGGATGCTCGGGGCGACCTGTATGAATACATGCTCTCCAAGCTCTCCACAGCGGGCACCAATGGTCAGTTCCGTACACCGCGGCATATTATCCGCATGATGGTGGAGCTTCTTGACCTGAAACCGATTGATATCATCTGCGACCCGGCCTGCGGTACAAGCGGCTTTTTGGTTGCAGCGGGCGAATATCTGAAAGAACATTATCTGAACGAAATTTTCTATAACAAAGAAGCCAAGACCCATTACGATAGTACCATGTTCACCGGCTACGACATGGACCGCACCATGCTGCGCATCGGTGCCATGAACATGATGACCCACGGCATTTCCAATCCGCAGATCGTGTATAAGGACAGCCTTTCTGACCAGAACAACGATACTGGAATATATACAAAGATCCTGACTAATCCGCCCTTTAAGGGCAGCTTGGATTATGATATTGTATCTAACGACCTTATTAAAGTGACAAAAACAAAAAAGACTGAGCTTTTATTTCTGGCGCTGTTTCTCAGGATGCTTAGAAACGGCGGACGTTGCGCCTCCATCGTGCCGGACGGCGTGCTGTTTGGTTCATCTACGGCGCATAAGGCCATCCGTAAGGAAATCGTTGAAAACCACAGGCTGGAGGCGATTATCTCCATGCCCTCCGGTGTGTTCAAGCCCTATGCCGGAGTGAGCACTGCCGTCATCATCTTTACCAAGATGGGCGGCGGTACCGACAAGGTGTGGTTTTACGATATGCAGTCCGACGGCTACAGCCTGGATGACAAGCGTACGCCGATCGAGCAGAGCGATATCCTTGATATCGTGGCGCGTTTTCATGCGCTGGATCAAGAAGAAGGCAGAGCGCGCACCGAGCAGAGTTTCCTTGTGCCCAAGGACGAAATTGTAAGTAACGATTATGATCTTTCCATCAACAAATATAAGCAGAGCGCCTATGTGGAGGAGGAGTACCTCCATCCTCTGGAGATCATGACGGAGATTAACGAGCTGGAAATGGAGATTACCGCTGGGCTTGCGGAGCTGGAGGAGATGCTCCATGGGTAGGTGGGATATATCTAAAGTTAGAAATTGTTTTTCATGTGTAATGCGCGGAAAATCCCCTACCTATGTGCCAGAATCTAGAATAAGAGTGATAAATCAAGCCTGTGTGTACTGGGATGGTATTAGGATAGATAATGTGAAGTATCAAAACGAGAATAATGCAGATAAAGTTGTTTTTCTGCAACCACAAGATGTGTTGATTAATTCAACAGGTACTGGTACTTTAGGAAGATGTAATGTCTTTAATATAGAAGATGCTTTTATTTATTCAATAGATAGCCATGTAACGCTGTTAAGACCTTATGATCATATCAATTCTTTGTTTGTTCGTTATTATTTTATGATGGACGAGACACAACGAGAATTATACAAAAAGTGTGTTAATGGCTCAACAAATCAAATCGAGTTATCAAAGAATCAATTGCTAGAGTTTCCTATCCCTGTGCCACCGCTGGATGTCCAACAAAAGATAGCTGATGTGCTGAACAAAGCCTCCGCGCTTATTGAACTGCGCAAGGCTCAACTGGACAAGCTGGATTTGCTCATAAAATCGCAATTTATCGAGATGTTCGGCGACCCGGCGACCAACCCGAAGGGGTGGGAGATTGGGGCGATTCGAGATCTGGTAAGGGATGTGAAGTATGGCACAAGTAAGCCCGCAGAAGCAGATGGGGTATACGTCTATTTACGGATGAACAATATCACCTATAGTGGTGGTATTGACTTAACCGATTTGAAATATATCAATGTTGATGAGAAGGAATATGAGAAATATGTTATTCGTAAAGGCGATTTGTTGTTTAACCGAACTAATAGTAAAGAATTAGTTGGTAAAACCGCGATTTTCAAAGAAAATACTCCTATGATTATTGCTGGGTATATTATTCGTGTTAGAACAAATGAAAAAGCTAATCCTGAGTATATCTCCGCATTTCTAAATTCGAGATATGGCAAAGAATTGCTTTATGATATGTGTAAAGCAATTGTTGGTCAGGCCAATATAAATGCACAGGAATTACAAAATATTAAAATCCCAATAACGCCTATTTCTCTGCAGAATGAATTTAAAGCTTTTGTAGAAAAAACCGAAGCGCAAAAATCTCTGCTCCAAAAATCCCTCAAAAAGATGAGACTCAACTACAAATCCCTAATGCAAAAGTGCTTTAGAGGGGAGGTTTTCTGATTATGATCAATTGGTTAAACACAAATCAAGGATTTGTAATGTCCCTGCTAACATTAATATACGTTATTGCTACAGTGATCATTGTTTTATATAATCGTAAAACTATCAAAGAAATGAAGGAAAGCAGAGAGGCGGAGTCTCGGCCATATGTTTTTGTTTATTTAGATAAAGACCCCAGAGACTTATGCTTTTATTTACGTATTAGGAACTATGGGAAAAGTGGTGCAAAGTTTGATAATGTCTCGATAACGCCAAATCTCAAATTGTGTGATGGGGCATTGCCAGAGAACTTCCTTAAAAATGTTATTTTAGCTCCATCTCAAACACTTGAGTTCATTGTATTAGAGAAAAAAGATGAAACTTTAAAAAATGATTACGCGGTCAGTATTCAGTATACATCTGTTGACGGAAGAGGAAAGCAATACAGTGAAAAATATATGCTGACATTACAATATGCTCATCAAATGGGGTATACGGACAACAAGCAGAGCAATCTTAGCGATGAAGCAAATGCGTTGAGGAACATTTCATACCATCTGGATTCTATGCGACGCAAATTATAATGAGGTGACCCGCCATGCGCACCAACTTTGATTTCCTATTAAATGATCCACAATTTAAACCCTTTGCCGAGGCAGCCGTCTCGGCGGAGCGGGTGCTGCCCATTTCGCCAGCATTGTGCGCTACCGCGTGCCGGACGGCCTTGGAATTTGCGGTCAAGTGGGTCTACAGTGTGGATGGGTCACTTCAAAAGCCCTATGAGGATAAGCTGGTTACCCTGATCAGCACCGAGGATTTCAAGGATTTAATTCCCCCAGGTATGCTTGCCAAGTTGGACTATCTGCGCAAAGTTGGCAATAACGCCACTCACAATGCCAAGAGCGTCAGCCGCGACCAGGCGGTACTTGCTTTGCAGAATTTGCACAGCTTTCTGGATTTCGTTGCCTACTGTTACGGAACAAAGTACACCGAGGTTACGTTTGACAAAGCCTTATTGGAAGCAAAACCGGAACCGGCAGTCGTCACAGTAATGCCGCCAGATGCTGATGAGGTGGACTTCCAGACCCTGTTGGATGAGAACTTCCCCAAACGCGAAAAGCTCACTGCCAAGCGTGTGCAACAGCTCAAGCAGGGCTATACCGTCAAACCCATGGATATGACGGAAGCGCAGACCCGCAAGGCATATATCGATGTCATGCTTCAGGATACCGGCTGGCAGCGCGGCCCTAATTGGATTGACGAGTATCCCATCGATGAGATGCCAAATAAATCTGGCAAGGGTTCCGCCGACTATGTTCTTCTTGGAGATAACGGCCTGCCGTTGGCAGTCATTGAGGCCAAGCGCACCAGTGTCAATGTGGAAAAGGGACGTCAGCAGGCTGTATTATATGCTGACTTTCTGGAAAAGAAACACGGCCAGCGGCCGGTCATCTTTATGACCAATGGCTACGAAACCCGCATCTGGAGTGACAAATATTATCCTGAGCGTCCAGTCTCAGGTATCTATTCCAAGCGGGATTTGGAAAAAGAGTTTAATAAAATGAAAAGCCGTACTGCTCTAAGGGCGGTACGGATCAGTGATGAACTATCAAACCGTTACTATCAGAAAGAGGCCGTACAAGCAATCTGCGATGCATTTGACGAACGTAACCGCCGTAAAGCGCTGCTTGTCATGGCTACCGGTAGCGGTAAGACGAGGACAGTTATTTCCCTTGTAGATGTACTCATCCGCCATGGATGGGTGAAAAATCTGCTGTTTCTGGCCGACCGCAATGCATTGGTAACCCAGGCTAAACGTACCTTCCATAATCTTATGCCAAACCTTTCGCTGTGTAACCTCACCGAGGGAAAGGAGGAGGCCAGCGCACGTGCGGTGTTTTCCACCTATCAGACGATGATGAACTGTATCGACGCTACCCGGGATGAGAACGATAACCGATTGTTTACGCCGGGGCATTTTGACCTGATTATCGTCGATGAGGCCCATCGCAGTATCTATAACAAATACAAGGATATCTTTACTTATTTTGATGCGCTGCTGGTAGGGTTGACGGCCACGCCAAAGGATGAAATAGACAAAAACACCTATGGGATTTTTGATTTAGAAAGCGGCGTGCCTACTTATGGCTATGAACTTTCCCAGGCGGTACAGGATGGTTATCTGGTAGACTTTGTCTCCATCGAAACCGAGCTGAAATTTATGAGCGAAGGCATCACTTATGAGGATCTTTCGCCGGAAGAAAAGGAAGAGTATGAGAACACCTTTGCCGATGAAGAAGGCAATCTGCCTGCCACCATCGATTCCAGCGCCCTCAACGAGTGGATTTTTAACAGCGACACCATCAAAAAGGCGCTGCATATTCTGATGCAACATGGACAGCGGGTGGAGTTTGGCGAAAAAATTGGCAAGACCATCATCTTTGCTAAGAATCATAATCATGCCGAAAAAATTCTGGAGGTGTGGAATCGGGAGTTCCCCGATTATCCCAACCATTACGTGCGGGTGATCGATAACTATACTAATTACGCCCAGAGCATTATTGACGACTTTTCGGATAAAAACAAAATGCCGCAAATATCTATCTCTGTGGACATGCTGGATACCGGTATCGATGTACCGGAAATTCTCAACCTTGTCTTTTTTAAAAAGGTCATGAGCCGGGCTAAGTTCTGGCAAATGATCGGACGTGGTACCCGTACATGCGCAGGGCTTATCGACAGTGGGGACAAACGCCTGTTTTATATTTTTGACCTGTGCAGAAACTTTGAATTTTTCCGTCTGCATGTCAAAGGGCGCGAGGCAGGGACGGTCAGCACGCTCCAGGAGCGTATGTTCAATATAAAGCTCGAGCTGGTGTACAAGCTGCAAGAACTCCCTTACCAGACAGATGCGCTTAAAGCATACCGTAAAGAGCTTGTGCAGGATCTGGCGGCGCAGGTGAAGGCCTTGCCGCGGGACAACTTTGCCGTAAAACAACACCTGCGCATTATTGATAAATACCAGTCCGAGGATGATTTTGATACCCTGACTTATGAAAACACCCTGCAGATTGCCGAGCATATTGCTCCGCTTGTACTGCCTACAGCCGACGATATTGCGGCGGCGCGGTTTGACATGCTCATCTATCAGATTGAGCTGGCTATGTTGTCTGAAAAAAGCTGCAAACGGGCAAAAAACGATGTGGTTCACAAAGCGGCGGAACTATCAAAATACGGTACGATTCCGGCCATTGCCCAGCAGCAGGAGCTAATTGAGCAAATCATACATAACGATTATTTGGATCGCGCGGGTATTTCGGACTATGAGGATATCAGGCTGAAGCTGCGGGATTTGATAAAGTTCATACCGGAAAGGGTCCGGGTACGTTATGATACCGACTTCACGGATGATGTTTTATCCATGGAATGGAAAGAATCCCAATTGGACAACGATGATTTGGCAAACTACAAGAAAAAGGTCAACTACTATATCCTTCAGCATCAGGATATTCCGGCTATTGCCAAGCTCAAGAGCAACCAGCCGTTGACTTCGGATGATGTACAGGTGCTCGAATGCATCCTGTGGAACGAGTTGGGTACAAAAGAACAGTATGACGCCCAGTATGGAAAAGCCCCACTTGGCGAGTTGGTGCGATCCATTGTGGGGCTTAGCCAGAAAGCCGCCAACGAAGCCTTTTCCGGCTTCCTAAATGAAGCTGGGTTGGACAGTAGACAGATGTATTTTGTACGGCAGGTTGTTAATTACATCGTGAAAAACGGCATGATGAAAGACCTGTCGGTGCTGCAGGAAAGCCCATTCACAGATATGGGAAGTATCAGCGAATTGTTTGATGATGTGGCGGTGTTCATCAACCTGCGGACTGTTATTGAAAGCATCAACAAAAATGCACAGGCGGCGTGAGTAAATAAATCGGGGGGAATGAATGCCTAAAAAGTCTGCTGATCCATTTGAACTGCTTCGAGATAAAAAGATATAAGCTATCTTGGATGAAGATACTGATTTTGGCGAAATTGAACCTGATGACTGAGGAGCAAAGATTAAGTTATCTATACCATATTTGAGCGGCCCAGAACGTACTTCTTCATACGGTTAAGCCCTTGAAAAATTCCTCATAATCAACATTGAGAATCTCTTTTAATAAAATAAGGTCGCTGACATAGATGTTCCTGACTCCTTGCTCAATATGGGCATAATTGGCTCTTGACATGGAACGGCCTAATAATTGCAGCTTGGTTATCATATCAGTTTGTGAATAGTTCCGGCTTTTTCTCAAACGTTGAATATTCACGCCAATGTGTACATCTTGTAATAATTTTTGCATTGCACGCT
The DNA here is from genome assembly GCA_009910795.1 of Dehalobacter sp. CP. Next base: position 216,835 of record VMEE01000093.1, read on the forward strand.
CCTCCTGTTACGATACTATATAGTATCCTTTTTTATTGATTTTATCAGGAAGAAAAAGTAAAATAGATACCGAATGGTATCGTACGAGAATTATTAATAACCGAACCAAAGGGGTCTGATCCCAAGGGACCGCAAGAATCTGAAAAATATTCAATTATTAAGGTGATACAAAATGGCGGACTACAAGAAGATGTATATGGAACTGTTCAATAAGGTAGTAACCGTTATTATTGAGCAGCTGCAGGAGGTTCAGCGGCAAACAGAGCGCATATACATAGAAAGCTCCGAACCAAAAATGATTCTGTTAGCGAGGGAAGATGATGTGATAAGTTCAGAGCATAAAGAATAAGTGGCTTATACTCAAATGGAAAAATTAATTTAACCGGCAGGAAACGAGATATGCCCATCATGGCAGTAAGTTGCTTGCTTTGCCGGAGCGGAAGGATCAGCTGCCCGATCCCTATTATCTGGAGTGGCATAATCAAAATGTTTATTTGGGGTAGACAAATAATTGTTCATAATTCTCTTGCTAAACTATCGCCAATGGTATAAAATACCAATAGAACATATGTTCGTAACGAACTGTGAAAGCAACAGTTTCCAGAATGGAAATAGTATAAGAAGAAGGTTGGTGGAAAGAGAGATATGAACAAATAAATTCCACTCTCAAATCTGTGAACAGGTGGTCTGGCGCAGCTCATTCTGAAATACCCGGTTGAGCTGGCCTACTGCTTGGCTTACTAAAGGTATCACTGCATATAAGTAATGGAATTTATTAGTTGAATTGTAAGCGTCAAACAGATTCAGACGTGAGCTACATTAAATCAGGCTCATCCACTCCAAGAAGATCGCAAAGAGCATTGTTAACCATTATCCTAAAATCATCATCAGATATGTTGTTAGCTTGAGCATATTCGAAGACAT
>VMEE01000094.1 GCA_009910795.1 Dehalobacter sp. CP
ACGGGATTACTCCTTCAAATGTGAAAATTGAGTTTCCCGGGATATCCTTCATCACGCCGGTGACCATTAACTGGTACCTGTTCTCCGCAGTAATAGTCTTCCCCAGCGGATTCTCATCTCCAAAATATTTTTTTGCAAGTTTCTCTGTGAGTACAATCGAATAAGGTGAGTTGAGGAGGTTCTCAGGATCACCCAGCACCAACGGAAAGGTAAACATCCTGAATAGTCCTGAGTCAGAAGCAATTAATGAAGATTCAAAAAACACTTTGTCATCCCTCCGGAAAAGGACCCGTGGCAGCCGGTTCACACGTGCCTGGTCTGTTATCTCAGGGATATTTTCCTTCCAGACCGGGCCGCTGGGATGTGGAGTAACGTAGACGTGATACATTTGTCCCGAATATGACTGATCCTGCTCCACCCTGTAGATCAGGTCTCCCTTTTCATGAAATCTGTCATAGCTGAGTTCATCCTGAACCCAGAGCAGGATAAGCAGTGAGGCCGCAAGGCCAATAGCCAGACCGGTTATGTTGATAAACGTGTAGGCTTTCTGCCGGGAGATGTTCCGGAAGGTTACAAGGAAGAAATTGCGGATCATAAATCTTGCCTTTTGGGTTCAGGGTAAAGACGAACAAGATTCTGACATGCTGCACATGGAAATGCAGGAGAGGGGATGCAAATCAACTTTGCCTGGCGGATCTTTTTGTCAGACAGAATAGTATCATAAGTACGGCAGCAAGGGCCGACATCGCTGCCCCAAACCGGAATGGCACACTTGAATTGACCCTGTCATAGAGAACTCCGGCAATAATACTTGCAGGAAGAAGGGTTATGCCGAGCAGGGCATTGTAAATACCAAGGGCTGTTCCCTTCTTGTTCCTGTCAGTCATATCTGCAACAAAGGCCTTCTGTACCCCGTCAGTGGCTGCTGAATACAATCCGTAAAGTGCAAAGAGAATAAAGAGTGCGATTTTGTCCACATTCATCCCGAAAAAGAGATAAACAACCGTGTAAATCAGGAATCCCGCTATAAGAAGCTTCTCCTTCCCGATCCTGTCAGAAAGTGATCCTGCCGGGATTGCTGCTACAACTGACACAAGGTTGGTGATGAGATAGACAAGCGGTATGAAAGCGACCTTTATTCCTGCCTCGTTGGCCTTGACAAGAAGAAGGGCATCGGTTGAGTTGCCAAGGGTAAAAATGAATATTATTCCCAGAAAGAACCAGTACCGCTTTGAAAAATCCCTGAAGCGGAATTTCTTTATCAGATCAGTCCTGCTCTTCCTGGCTTCCTTTATTCCGAATATTATTACGAAGATTCCTGCCAGGGCAGGTATTCCGGCAATAATGAAGATGAGCCTGAAGTTGTCAGGGAAGAGGCTCAGGAGAGTAAATGCAATCAGCGGGCCGGCTATGGCACCGCTGTTATCCATTGCCTTCTGAAAGCCGAAGCTCTTTCCGGTCTCATTGTTGGTAACAGATCCGGCTATGAGACTGTCACGCGGTGCCGTCCGGATACCCTTACCGAACCTCTCTGCAAACCTGAGAACAAGAACCTGCATCGGGGAGATGACAAAAGCATAGAGCGGAAGAATGAGTGCAGAGAGGGCATACCCTGCAAGCATAAAGGGTTTGTTTTTGCCAATCCTGTCACTCCAGAAACCTGAAAGTGCTTTGATGAGCGAGGCAGTGCTCTCGGCTACACCTTCGATAAGTCCCAGGCTTGCCTTGGATGCCCCTATTGACATCAGGAACATGGGCATGACCGAATAGATCATCTTTACCGAAGTATCAGTGAGAAAACTGGTAATCCCGGTAAAGAGAATATTCCTGTCAAACCCGAAGACCTTTTGCCCGGCTCCCCCCGGCTTCCCGGATGACTCTGAATGAGTTTTTCCTTTCATATCATCTTAACCCGGCAGCCCTTTCAATCCTGGTCGCCCTTAACTCCGTTTATCTTCAGCAGCTTGAAAAGTTCCACCACAGGAATTGGGGCCAGTGCCATTACTATTACTATGATCCAGTGCTCACGGTCCATGATTGCAAGGCTGAATGCCTCACGCACCGGAGGTACCAGCAGTACCATGAGACCGATGAGGGCAGATGCGAAAATAGCTCCAATCAGAGGTTTGTTCCTCAGCGGGTTGAAAAGGAAAGATGATTTTTCATTGGAGTGCAGGTTCCGGACATGGACAAGCTGTGCGAACATCAGTGTGGCAAACGCCATGGTGCGGCCCAGTACCTCTCCACCGTCCCGCAGCCCGATAATATATGAAACCAGTGGAATACAGCCTATCATAAGTCCCTGGTATACCACGCGCCAGACCATTCCCTTTGTCATAAACCCCTTTTTGGTGCTTCGGGGTTTGCGCTTCATGATTCCATCTTCAGGAGGATCAACACTCAGAGCCAGCGCAGGGAGGCTGTCAGTGACCAGATTTATCCAGAGGATATGGATTGGCAGCAGAGGCATACCCATATTGAATAAGGAGGTAACCAGTATCAGGAATATCTCTCCTACATTGGTCGATAGCAGGTACTGTATGACCTTCAGTATGTTGTCATAGATCCTTCTACCCTCTTCCACAGCCGATACAATTGTTGCAAAATTGTCATCGGTAAGTATCATATCTGAAGCCCCCTTGGCCACATCGGTACCAACAATACCCATGGCAGCCCCTATGTCTGCCTGTTTGAGAGCAGGTGCATCGTTGACACCGTCACCTGTCATAGCCACAACTTCACCATGGCTCTGCCATGCCTTCACAATGCGAACCTTGTGTTCCGGTGCCACCCTGGCATAGACGGAGAACCGTCCGACTGATTCCGCCAGTTCCTCATTACTCAGCTTCTCCAGTTCTGCTCCTGTTATTGCCACATCTCCATCCCGGTAAATACCTATCTCACGGGCTATGGCCAGCGCGGTGGACTTGTGATCACCGGTTATCATGACAGGCCGGATACCGGCTGTATTGCACTTTGCCACTGCATCAACAACTTCCGGTCTGGCCGGGTCAATCATTCCAAGCAGGCCGGTAAATATCAGGTCATTTTCAATCTGCCCGATAGTGACCTGCTGGGGCGCTTCATGACAATCCTTGTATGCCATGGCCAGAACCCTGAGAGCCGAGTTGGCCATCGTTTCATTGGCATCACGGATCTTTTCCAGGTCATCATTGCTGATTTTCCTTACCTCGCCCTGAATGATTATCCGGTCACAGACGCTGAGCACCTCATCAAGGCCTCCCTTAACATTGACCCTGGTCTCCTTCTCCCCCATCCTGTTGACGGTAGTCATCCGTTTGCGGTCAGAGTCAAAAGGGATCTCAGCCACCCTTGGATAGCTTTTTTCTGCTTCGTCCTTGTAATAATTGTAAAGTACCCCGAAGTCGAGCAATGCCGTCTCGGTAGGATCCCCGGTAAAGGTGAACTTGCCATCCTCGTTGACTCTCATGGTGGCATCAGCACAAAGAACCGAGACAGAGAGAAGTTTCATCTCCTCATCATTGAGCGCACTGCCCGGTGCGCTCCTGTTAATTACATCATGCTTATGGTTTACATATGCCTCCACCACCGTCATCCTGTTCTGGGTGAGCGTTCCGGTCTTGTCGGAGCATATGACTGTAGCGCTGCCAAGAGTTTCCACTGAAGGAAGAGTGCGGATGATGGCGTTGCGCTTAACCATCCGCTGAACGCCAATTGCCAGGACAATCGTTGATACTGCCGGAAGTCCTTCAGGGATGGCGGCTACTGCCAGGCTCACTGCCGTCATGAACATACTCATTACCGAGTTGCCGTAAAGCACGCCAACTCCGAATATCAGCGCGCAGATAGCCAGGGCCACTATGCCAAGCATTCTCCCCAGCTGGTTGAGCCTCCTGCTCATGGGAGTCTCAGTGTCACCGGCATGCTGCAGCATGTCAGCGATCCGGCCAACCTGGGTCTGCATGCCGGTGGTTACCACCACCCCCCGGCCCCGGCCATAGGTGACCATTCCACTCGAGAAAGACATGTTCTTCCTGTCGCCCAATGGTATGTCCGTTCCTCCGAGAGTTTCCGAAGTCTTGTCAACCGGGACGCTCTCACCTGTAAGAGACGACTCCTGTATTTTCAGATTAACTGCCTCTGTCAGCCTTATATCAGCGGGGATTACAGCCCCGGTCTCGAGGATAACTATGTCACCGGGAACAAGCTCCCTGGTGCTTGCCTCGGTTACGGAGCCGTTGCGCAGCACCCTGGAAAGGGGAGCCGCCAGTTCCTTCAGAGCCTCAAGCGAGGTCTCAGCCCTTTTCTCCTGTACTGCACCGATGAGGGCATTGACAATAAGAATGCCCATGATAATGTACGTATCGAGGAGGCCTTCGCCTTCCATAACTCCCACCACTCCTGAAACGGCTGCTGCAACAAGCAGTACAATGATCATGAAACTCCTGAACTGCTCAAGAAACATCCGGACAAAACTTTTTCCTGATTCTGATTCTATCTGGTTGTAACCGTACTGCTCCAGCCTTTTTTTTACCTCAGCCGTGGTCAGTCCTGATGATTCATTGGTACCCAGTTCCCTGATGAGGTCTCCCGCATCTTTGTTGTAGAATTCTGCCATATGATTACATAAAGTCGGTTCTCATTAAATCAGATAATGCATAAAGCCATTCCCTGTCCGGATGGTCTCAGGCAGGCCGCTTTGCCCGGCCGTTTTCAGGCAGACTGCTTTGCCCCGCCGTTTTCAGGCAGGCTGCTTTGCCCCGCCGTTGCAGGCAAGGCAAGGATACCTGTCCTGCACATCAGGGTGACAAAATTAGAAAATATTTATGCGGCATCATAGAAACATCTTGAGCTGTCCTTCTTCCGGCGCTTAATAATAGAGGCCGGAGAGGGATAAGAAGAGCCCGGAGAGAGGTACGAGAGGCCCTGAGAGGGGTAAGAAGAGCCAGGAGACACTCACACGAGGCCCGGCGAGGCTCTATCGGGATACTGAGTCGCGTCAGAGAGGCCTTGTGAGGTATCCGAAGCCTCCTGCGATCCGCTTACAGAAGCGGGGCAAGGCTTTTCTTCATATTGTCATAATGTGATCCTTCCCAGTAGATCCTGTCACATTGAGGACACCTCTTGAAACTTGAAAAGTACCTGCGGGTATCAGCAAGCAGACGGTCAGCAATCACCTCCTTCTCAACCTCCTCCAGGCGGGTGTTGCAGGATATACATCTGCTGAAGAGGTTTACATACTCTTTCAGGTTAAATCTTTCAAACACCTCCCTCAGCTGTTCATCGTGGTACTGTGATTTCACCTGGTACCCCCTCGCTTCCCCCGCAGCCTTCAGCAGGAGTCTGTCTCGCGTCAGTATAATCCGGTTTTCCTGGCGAGCTGTTTCAATTATTTCCCGGTCTTCATAAAAAGCGCTGAAGAGAGTGTCAAAACCACAAAGCCTGAGATATTTTGCAAGCCTGCCCAGGTGTACGTCAAGAATGAAACCGGGTGCAGTATCTGTCTCATCGGGGCCCATCAGTCCATTATTATAACCTGTCATTCAATATTTCTGTCAGATGATCGTCAGCCAGCTTTACCGGGTTGTTTTTAACGTCTGACTGATTCACTATCTCCTGCAGATCCTCCTTTTCAAGACCGTAACTGCCAAGACGGGGGATACTGAGCCGATAAGTGACAGCATGGAGGTAGTCAATGAAGAAATCGATATACCAGTCGTCATTCCTGCCTGAGGTATCAGCAAATATTCTTCCAAGGATTGCATATTTTTCAAGGCATGCTGATATCCCTGAAGCTGAAAATTCTCCAGTTGGGGACCCGGCCCTGCTTAACCTGCGCAGCTCCCTGACATTTAATTTATTGGCGGCAGCCATCAGGGTACCGCAGACAACCCCGTGCGGAATCCCATGAAGCGCCCCGATGGTTCCTGCCAGCCCATGCACGGCTCCCAGACCCGCATTGGCAAGGCAGATGCCTGACATGAGGGCTGCAAATGACATATCAGACCTTGCATCTATGTCATCTCCGTCAGTATATGATCTGACAAGTGACCTGCTAATTGCTTCGATTCCCCTGAGCGCAAGGGCATCGGTAAACTCATTTGCCTTTGTTGAAAGATATGCCTCCGCCAGCTGGGTGAAGCAATCCATCCCGGCTGCGGCGGTTATCTCCGGCGGGCAGTTCAGGGTAAGTTCCGGGTCAATCAGTGCCAGGTCAGGGACAAAGTTTTCATGACGCAGCGAACGTTTGAAGCCATCCTTCCCCACCTGCGAGATAACCGCATTCTTTGTGGCTTCGCTGCCGGTTCCTGAGGTTGTCGGAATGGCAATGAAAGGCACTTTTGTTCCAGGGTGATCATGCTTCCCGACCACCTCAAGGTAGTCAGTCACTGATCCCTCCGCTGTCAGCATGGCCGAGATGGCCTTCCCGGCATCCATGACGCTTCCGCCACCAATGCTGACAACGAGATCAACCACTGCCTCCCGGAACCTGGCGGTTGCTTCATTTATTGCAGCAGGAGAAGGCTCTCCGGGTACTGTAACATGAAATATTGTCAATCCATTGGCCAAAAACTTTTCCGGAAGAATGTTCGCCCCGGGTGCAGCAAAAAATGATTTTGCCCCGGTGACAAGGAGGATGTTCCGGCCATAGCTTGCAGCAATTGAAGGGAGATCGGCCAGTGCACCATTCCTGAGTATTATCTGTGGCACCCTGGCCAGCCGGAACGGTTTCACCATAATGATCTGTCAGAAGGTTCAACCACATCATACCTTATACCCCTGCGTGGCTCGGCCATCCACTCCTGCACGGTGTCCCTCCACTTCAGATAGTGTGAAGTCTGCTTGTGCAGATTGACAGCCTCCTCTGAATCAAAGACCTCATAGATCATGAAGCGGCAGGGGTCATCAGCCTGTTGCAGAATGTCAAACCTGATATTGCCTGGTTCCGTGATTGTACCCTTTCGGTTTTCGGTAATTGCCTCAATGAAATCATTCACCTTTTCGGGCAACACAAAGACATGAACACACGTGACTATCATATATCTCCTCCCGTTTTAACGGCAAGTTACAAAAATAGAGGCTAAAAGTATCCGTCACAGGGTCTGCCGTAACGTCACGCCTGTCTGACAATTTCAATACCACGGTACCTGCAGGCCAGCCGCAGGAATTCAGAGTGATTTCCGGCCAGCACGAGAAGGTGATTGCCAAGTGGTCTTTCCTTCAATGCGATTATTGATTCCCCGGGCAACTCAATTTCCACCTGTGTACGGCAGGCATCAGCCAGGCGTGGTCTGCTGATCACTCTTCCCTCCGCTATGAACGCACGGTCAAGAGTGTCTGAAAACCGGAAGAGGGTCACTTCCTTTGCTGTAATGGTGCCATCGACAGCCAGGGACCAGCCAGTCTCATAGTGTGATGGCAGCTCCACATCGCTGACAAAATCAAAGGGGGCAGTGCAGTGCGACAGAATCAGAGTTCTATCTGTCAGGCGTGTGGTGTTGGCCATCCAGGGAACCTTTCCTGTCAGGGCTTTACCTGCTATCATCCCCGCCATGGAGGCAAGGTCTCCCTCACAGGCGGCCACGGTTCCTTCAGTATTAAGCTGGGCCAAAGCCATGCATGCTGTCACCTTCCGCTCCTGGACAAGACTGAAACACTCCACTCCTATTGCATCCAGCCTGTTCTCTGAGATAACCTTTCGCAGAAGAGTCAGCACACGGGCAGCATCAATGATACCTTCCGGGTTCTGAATTCTGAACCGGTTAAGCAAGTCAGTATCCGGCTCCTCATTGCTGTAGTCAGGCAACACTCTCCACGGTATTCCGGTAAGCTCCACACCAAATCGCTGACGCAACGTTTCAGCCGTGACATCAGATGCCACAAGCCACTCTGAGACCGTGCCGATCAGACCGGCCCTGGTGCCTTTAAGTTTTTCCCACGCACCGGTTGTCTTTGCCCATCTTTCCAGCAGACCTGATTCTGCCGCATCAGCAGCATCAGACAACACCGCAATCCTGTTGTGGTTCACATTCCAGGCCATCACTTCCGTTGCTGCTGCATAGGCGTTATTGCCACGCATACTCAGCAACAATACCGGCCTGTCCGGGTCTGCAATCTCAATAGCCCTTCTCTCTGAACCTCCGCTCAGGAACAGAATTATATCAGGACTGCTGTCCGTCATAGCATAATTTTTGCCGGGCAATAGCCGCCGCATGTACGCCTCTGCCTCTGCCGGAGCCGTTTCAAGGGCTCCCCTGTGCGCTGTCCAGGCTACCTTAATGACATAATCCTCTTCAGTCATTTTATTATTTCCGTATTTTACTCTGTTTCATCAAAGTCCTAAAATAGCAGAAATTCAGTTATACAGGATTCTGATCACCCTCTCCGACCAGGCATTCGATTTTATTATACTGTCAGTGACTAAAATACCAGCACATTAAAATGCAAATACTTCGGCATGATTTTTATTGTGAAAATTACATCAGGCCTGATAAATTGATCATAATTTTTATATTTACGGCCTGATGACAGAAATAACTAGTGACTAAACCGTAAAAAACAGGAAATGAAAATGAAGATTCTGGTATCAATAGCTTGTATTGCAGCACTTTTCGCCATCAACAGCGTCAGTCTCAATGCACAGGACCGCAATGAGGTGATTGCCGTTTACAACGAAGGAGCCAAGGCCATACAGACCGATGTACCGGCTGCCATCGCGGCGTTTGAAAAGGTTATTACACTTTCCGATCAGGTTGGTGAGACCGCCAATGATCTGAAGCAAAAGGCCGTACAGGTATTGCCCGGGCTTTATTACAAGCTCGCAGCCACAGCCTATAATGAGAAAAAGCCTGCAGCAGAAATAATTGCAGCCTCCAAACTCGCTGCTGCCATGGCAGAAAAATATGAAAGCAAAACCCATGGCGAGAATTCAAAGAAAATCCTTGTAAATGGATATTATAAGCTTGCCACGGATTATTTCTCGGCAAACGATTATGACAATGCCATGCTGGCTTTTGACAGTGTTCTTGCACTCAATTCTGACCATATAGCCTCAATTTACAACAAGGCTTTGATCTACAGGAATCGCGATGAGGCTGATTCCTATGAGCAGACAGTTGACCTCTTCCTGAGCAAGCTTGACCCTGAGAAGGATGCTGATAAAGCCACACAGGCCAAAGGCGCCGCTCTTGAGTATTTCCGTGCGGCCGGATCGAAGGCCAACAGTGCAAACAACCTTGATGAAGCCCTGACTCTTCTTACCAAAGCAGCAAAATACGGCGATGACAAGACCCTCTTTTACTTCTTTGCTGATGTTTACAACAAGAAGAGCAATTTCACCGAAGGTGCTGCCTATGCCCAGAAGGGCCTTGACCTTGAAACAGGAGACGCAGAAGCAAAAGCAATGTTCTACTATCAGCTTGCTGTTGCACAGGCCGGCCAGGGTAATACAGCCGCAGCATGCGAATCCTTTAAAAATGCACAGTATGGTCCTTTTGCCGAAGCTGCCAAGGCTCAGAGGACTAACATGAAATGTGAATAGCAGCAATCCGGTTAACCGGGATTTAAACTGATATTACAGCGGTCTGCCCTATCCGGCGGGCCGCTATTTTTTTCCTGTCTGCAGTATCCTCCAGGCCGCATTATATTTACCCCCTCCGGAATCCGACGGAGCCTTTTAGTTTCTTTCCTCCCTTAAGTTAACCGTCAGGTCATGCAGCGCATTAAACCTTTTGCCGTCTTTCAGGTGACCTAAAAGTGTAAAAAAATCATCCGGCTATGCTTAAGAATTTCCTCGTCAACACCGCACGAAACAT
>VMEE01000095.1 GCA_009910795.1 Dehalobacter sp. CP
ATGATGTCTTCGAATATGCTCAAGCTAACAACATATCTGATGATGATTTTAGGATAATGGTTAACAATGCTCTTTGCGATCTTCTTGGAGTGGATGAGCCTGATTTAATGTAGCTCACGTCTGAATCTGTTTGACGCTTACCAATGAACGCAGCAGCTTATGCACGATATTCAACCGATAAACAAAACGAAAATTCCATTGAATCACAACTTGATGCTATCATTAAATATTGTCAAGTTAACAATCACACCATTACCGCCACATTCATTGATGAAGCCACAACAGGGACAAACATTAACCGACCAGGATTTATAAATTTATTGGAAGGTGCAAAGAAACATCAATTTGAATGTGTTGTAATATATGATATTTCAAGAGGTTCAAGGGATGTTGGTGACTGGTTCAACTTCAGGAAAGAAATGCAGCAGCTTAACATCAAGGTTATATCTGCAACTGAAAAGCTGGGTGATATGTCCAACCCCAATGATTTTCTTGTTGAACTAATCAATGTTGGATTGGGGCAGCACATGGTTCTTCAGACCCGTCAAAAATCAATGGCAGGTGTCGCACAAAGGGCAAAGCAAGGTGTGTTCCTTGGTGGTATTGCTCCCCTTGGTTATGATATTGTGAACGGAAGCTATGTTGTTAATCAATGGGAAGCAGGTTCTGTGAAGCTTATATTTGCCCTGTATGGCATCGGGAAATCTTATAATCATATTATCCAAGAACTTGCTAAGAAAGGCTACAAAGGCAAGCGTGGACAACCCTTAGGGAAGAATTCGTTGAATGCCATTCTCCAAAACGAAAGATACATTGGTGTTTATACCTGGAACAAGCATAAAAACAAGTATATGGGAAAATGGATAGGGGGAACCTTGAACCCCGATATGGTTAAACTTGAAAACTCTATCACTCCGATAATTGATAAGGAAACATGGGAAAGGGTGCAACAAAGAATGAATAATAACAGAAGGAACGCTTCCAATTCTGCTAAAAACACATATTTGCTTTCTGGTTTGATTGAATGCGGTGAATGTGGTGGAACTTATACTGGAAAAACCAACACCAACAGCAAAGGTTATGCAACCAGGTATTATGTTTGTGGAAATAAATACCGCAATCATTCCTGCAATGCGAAAAACATCAATGCTGATGAAATTGAAACTGCCGTTGTGGCACAATTAAAAAATTATCTACAAACAACTGACTTTGGAATTATTGCTGATGAAACACTGAAAGCCTATGAAAGCACGAAAAGCAACCATTCTGAAGAACGCAAGGAATTAGATAAGCTTCAGAAGGAACTTCAGAACTGCACCAATGCCATTAAAAATGGATTGATATACCCTGAATTAAAAAGTGAAATTGAATCTATTCAGACACGCATTGGAGCATTGAAGAAAGCTATTTCCACATCTAGCGATATAGTTATTACTCGTGAAATGATTATTGATAAATTGAAAAAAGACGTGGAAAACATCACTGCTGATGATATTCCACGTCTTGTAAAAACCTATGTTACAAAAATTAAAGCCCACAATAATGAAATTATCATTACTGGGGGCGTAAACATGCTTGGTTGCGGGGGCCGGATTTGAACCGACGACCTTCGGGTTATGAGCCCGACGAGCTACCACTGCTCCACCCCGCGATGTTAAATAAACGTTCCAGCTCGATATCTCCAATTATAGAATGGTGGGCAGGGATGGATTCGAACCACCGTACCTTTCGGAACAGATTTACAGTCTGCCGCCTTTAACCACTCGGCCACCTACCCATTTCAATTGGAGCCGACGATGGGACTCGAACCCGCAACCTGCTGATTACAAATCAGCTGCTCTACCAATTGAGCTACATCGGCATTGGACACCAACGTATTGTATCAAAGATTACGGCCACTTGTCAACAATAAAAGTCATTTTTTTTCTGGAAGAATTTACAAAACAGAGTGTCTAATTTTATTCATATTGTATGGAATTTTAGGCCCCTCTGTGCTCCAGATACCTTTCCAACTTTCGCTTGACCCGCTGCAGTGCATTGTCAATGGATTTGACATGCCTGTCGAGATCTACGGCAATCTCCTGATAAGATTTGCCTTCAAGATAGGACATCAGCACTTCCCATTCGAGCGAACTTAAAATTTCGCCCATCTTTTCTTCAATATCGTCAAATTCTTCCCTGCTGATGATCAGTTCCTCGGGATCCGTGATCTTATTTCCAGAAATAACATCCAAGAGCGTCCTGTCGGAATCCTCATCATAAATAGGTTTGTTCAGCGATACGTACGAATTGAGCGGAATATGCTTTTGTCTGGTAGCCGTCTTGATCGCTGTAATAATCTGCCGAGTTATGCATAACTCGGCAAATGCTCTGAAAGAGGAGAGCTTGTCCCCACGAAAGTCACGAATTGCTTTATACAGCCCAATCATGCCTTCTTGAATGATATCTTCCCTATCCGCACCGATCAAGAAATACGATCTGGCTTTTGCTCTGACAAAATTCTTGTACTTATTGATCAAGTACTCCTGAGCTTCTGCGTCACCGATCTTTGCTAACTCAACTAGTTCCTCATCTGCTATGTACTCATTAGCCTCGAATTCTTCTGGAATCTCTGTCTGGATACTGTAAGTCAAGTCCATCCCTCCCGAAACCGATTCACGAAGGTAACGCTGAAGCCTCCATTATATGCTTATAACAAAACAATTATACCTGAAATGCACAAATAGCGTCAAGATGAAGATTGGCGGGATATGGCAGATTAAGTCTGATTTCTCTGTCTCCGTACCTCATACATGATGATGGATCCGGCTACGCTGGCATTCAAAGATGAAATTCTGCCACACATTGGTAAGGATATAATTTCATCACAGGTTTCCCGGATCAGTCTACCGAGTCCCTTATCCTCTCCGCCAATGACGATGACCCTTGGCCCTTTCAGTCCCGCCTGATAGATATCTTTGCCGCCGGCTTCCGCACCGGATACCCAGCAGCCCTCTTCTTTGAGATATTTCAGTGTCTGGACAAGATTGCTTACTCTGGCCACAGGCACATATTCCACAGCTCCGGCCGACGTTCTGCCGACAGCAGGTGTGAGTGCGGCACTTCTTCTTTTTGGAATGATCACCCCATGAACACCCGCTGCATCGGCAGTCCGAAGAAGAGCTCCTAGATTATGCGGATCCTCGATCTCATCCAGAACAAGGATAAATGGATCTTCCCCTTTTTGCCTTGCTATCTCCATAATATCGGATGGTTCTGCATATTCTTTGGCAGCAGTAAATGCCACCACTCCCTGATGCTTTTCTCCGGCAGTATATTTGTCCAGGACAGTATTCTCCACAAATTGGTACGGTATGCCACGCGTTTTAAGCAGATGCAGGATGTCCGAATTTCTTCCCTGCCCCTTTTCATTTTTGACCAGCACTTTATTTACCGGATTCCCGGATTTGATCAGTTCGGTCACAGCGTTGCGCCCGCACACAATATTTTCTTCCAAAGCCGGTTTCTCCTTTCGAAAGTTTGTCGTAGCATACTAACCTCTAAAATTTGTATATTACGACGTTCACTTTCTTACATATTTTACAACACTGTACTGAATGTCATTATAAGTTTGCAATTCACCCTCGGACTCAACTCTCCAATTGTCATCTTCATCGACATTCCTAAGATGCTTATCCGCAGGGAATGTGTGCCTGATTTTTGTCACATACAGTTCATTCAGATAGGGCATGAGCAGCTGAAAAAGTGATTCTCCGCCAATCACACAGATATCGTCCGAAGGGTATTTTTTCAGCTCCTGAAGCAGGTCCTCCAGCGAATGGCAGATTATAACTCTGTCGTCCTGAAAATCCCTGTTTGTACTCAGGACGATATTGGTTCTGTCCTTCAAAGGTTCTTTCCCTGGCAATGATTCATAAGTCCCTCTGCCCATGACCGCAACCTTGCCGACGGTCATCTGCTTAAAAAACTTCATATCTTCCGGAATTCTCAGCAGCAGGTCTCCTTTATAGCCAATACCCCAGTTTTGATCTACCGAAACGATTGCTTTCATTCCTTAGCCCCCTAAAAAATTTCCAGAACGACGCAACAAATCATCTGTGGATAATAAAATGCTGCATGTGAATCGCAGCCGTTACTTTTGCCTGAAACAGAACAGATCTCTTACTTCCTGCTGTTTGCCGCAGGTCATCTTCCCTTCATGGCATTTGCTGACCAGACAGGGCGGCAGTGCTTTTTCATAGAGTACACCGGATAATTCTCTGAGGATCTTCAGTTTCTTGACAGCGAGCTTTCTGATTTCCCACTGGGCGTTTAGGCAGGTCCTTTCCGAGAGCATCTGATTGTCTATCCTCGCATTTGTGGACATAATCATTTTTAAAAGCTGGCAGTTCAGGATAAACGGCATAGCTTTGCCCAGCCCCAATTTTTGATAAATCTCCCTGGAAAATGTCCGATAGGCTTCCGTCAGATTTAAGAACTCCTCCAAAAACGGAGAATCGCGAATGCTGTCCGGAACGATTACCGGTCTTTCTGTGTCGCTGAAAAGGTTACTGAAGTCTTCCCGGAACATTTCCGGCAGACGATGACGGACCTGCTGGTGATACGTCACCAAGGAACACATCATCCCAAAAGTGGTCCGGACCTGTTCGGCAATACTTTCATGACCGTAACCAAGCACTCTCTGGACAATTTCTTTCGCCTTAACTGGAGCTTCCTCCCCCCAGGACAGCAAAACCTCGGAAGACGCCCTGCTTTTGGTGCTGGTCAGAGCGCCCAGACCAGCCTTAATGTCCGGATCCTGACAACTGGATAATAAGATGAGGTCATCTTCGGGATTAATTCTCGCCAAATCTGTCCGATAGAAGTCCTCAATGATTGTTAATTCTGCCGTACTGTCATAGTCATCGGGGAACAGCACGCGTAATTCAGCCGGAAGGAAGGCTTCCAGCTCATTTTTCAGGGTCTCGAATATCCCTTCATATTTCCTGTCATTGAATAAAAGAAAGAACTCCCATAGTTTGTCCCCGGACATCGAAACGGATAGATTCGTCTTTGCCGCGAGCGGCAGTATATAGCGGGCATCTTCAATCGGAATCGCGTAAAGGTAATGCTCAGGCTTAGGTCTCCCTTTAAACCCGCCTTCCTTTAGTGCACACATTCTGGTATACAGATCCAATGCTTGCTGCCCGAGCTCCAAGGCTCTGTGGCAATCTTCAGGCGGTAGGTCAGGAAAAGCAAACGCGTCCTGATCAAGCGCCACATATCTTTGACTTTGTTGGACATAGGATGCTTTCAGCTCACAGAGCAGCATGCTCTGAACCCGGTTGATACCTTCGGCAACAAAGAATATATTGGCCGTTTTCAGAACTTTCTTTAGTTCCGTGGCGGATATCCCGCTTAAATGACTCCGTTTAATCCAGGCTGCGACTCGGTCCAGTCCGGTATGTTCAAAGTTCGTGATCTTCATGTTTCGACTCCCCCCGTTTCCCGGTTTCTTCGGGTAAAGTACCTCTTTCTGTTTTCTTGCTATTTTCTGTCGCCATTGTCTCAAGAATCCCGTCTATGTTGTTTAGAACCGCGCCCATCCGAGTATTTTTGCCAGTAATATGCCAGTAGCCGATAAGCGCTTCGAAGGCTGTAGAATGCCTGTAGGTGACAACATCAACACTACGTGGATAGTGGCCCTTCGCATTCCGACCCCTCAGAACAACCTCTGTTTCCGTTTCATCCAGTTCGTTCATGAGATGCCTCAGAATACCTGCTTGCGTTTTGGCCTGTACATAGAAAATAGCCCGCTTATGCATGAGTTGTACCTTGGCAATGTCCTGCTCCAGAAGATGCTTGCGTACCCATAATTCGTAAACGGCGTCACCTATATAGGCAAGCAGCAGGATATTAATATCCTGCCACCGTTTATTGATTTGTACCGACCAAATATCCGGCATGCCGTTATCCTGTTCAGGTTCGTTTTGCTTAGGCAAATGTTATCATCCCTTAACTATTTCAAATACCAGCGGGCACCCTCAGGGGTATCTTCAATCACAATCCCAATTTCTTTAATCCTGTCCCTGATGAGATCCGCAGTCGTCCAGTCCTTGTTCTTACGGGCATTGGCCCTGATCTCCATCACAAGCTCCATGACCTGGGCCAGTTTTCCGGAATCCTCCTGTAAAACTTCAGCCTCTGCTTCCAGATCAAATCCAAGTATCCCAGCCAGCTCTATCAAAGTCTGTGCTGCTTCAGCCAAAGGTTCAGTCTTAATAGAAACTTTGGCAAGGTACGTATTGATTCCTTTGGCCAGCTCGAATAAGGCTGCATAAGCCTGGGCCGAATTAAAATCATCGTCCATAGCCTGTTCGAAAGCATTCCTGGCCTCCAGACTGGCCTTAGCCATTTCATCATCCGCCTTCTGGTTCCGGTTCACAGCAATGATACCGAACGTCATACCCTCTTTACCCTGTGCTTTGCCCAGGGCTTCTTTGGCCAGACGCACGCTGTTTTTCAGGCGGTCCAGTCCTTTTGAGGCCATGACCAGCTTCTCATCATCAAAATCCAGCGGACTGCGGTAGTGTGTTCCGAGCAGATAAAAACGGATAACATCTCCCGGGAATTTTTCGGTAACATCTCTGACCAGAAAGAAATTCCCCAGCGATTTGGACATTTTCTCCTGATTAATAGTAATAAACGCATTATGCATCCAGTACCGCGCAAACTGCTGGCCCTCCAGACAGCCTTCGGACTGCGCAATTTCATTCTCATGATGCGGAAAAACCAGGTCGCCTCCGCCCCCATGAATATCAAACCCAGGCCCGAGGTATTTCAAGGACATCGCTGAACATTCAATATGCCAGCCGGGCCTTCCTTTACCCCAGGGGCTCTCCCAGAAAGGTTCTCCCGCTTTGGCTTTTTTCCATAGCGCAAAATCCATTGGGTTATGCTTCTTGTCATCCACCTCTACACGTGCTCCGGCCTGCATATCTTCAAGCGTCCGGCCGGACAGCTTGCCGTATCCAGGGAATTTGTCGACAGCAAAATAGACATCCCCGTCAATATTATAGGCTAAGCCCTTTTCCTCCAACCTGCGGATAATGTCAATCATCTCCGGGATATGTTCCGTGGCTTTCGGGTGGATATCGGCAGGAAGAATATTCAAAGCCTTGGCATCCGTAAAGTACTCATTAATATATTTGCCGGCCAGCGCTATCGGGTCACAGTCTTCTTCAGCTGCCCGGTTAATAATCTTATCATCGACGTCGGTAAAATTCTGGATATACGTAACGTCAAACCCTTTATGGATCAGGTAGCGCCTGATCATATCGAATACTACCAGCATCCGGGCATTTCCCAAATGGAAATAATTATACGTCGTAGGGCCGCAGGCGTACATTGAAGCCTTTCCCGGTTCTCTCGGAACAAACGCTTCTTTGCGGCGTGTAAGTGTATTATATAGTCTAATCGCCATCACGATTTCCTCCTTGTACTTACTTCGAGTAAGCAGCCGTTTTCTCCAATCGCCCGTAAATATTTTCTTTACCCAGCAGTTCCATGATCCGGTCGAGATCCGGGCCATGCATCTGCCCCGTAAGCGCAATCCTAACCGGCATAAATACATCCTTGCCTTTCAGGTTAAGTTCTTTGGTGATCTCTTTTAATATGCTCTTGGCTGCCGGTGCGTCGAGCAGCGCGGCTTCCCGGACCTTGGCTGCAAAAAGCTTCAGCACTGCCGGTACGGTATCTGCCTTCATAATCGCTTCAGCTTCCTCCGTCAGCACATCAATTTCTGTTCCAATAAAATAATGAATATAGGACTTAACCTCGCTTAAGCAGTTGATTTTTTCCTTGACGGCGTCAATAAAGCCGGTCACCCACTGCTGTTCGGCCAAAGAAAGCTCATTCGGAAAAAGTCCTTTTTCTCTCAAAAACGGCAGCACCAACCGGGCAAGGTCTGCCGAAGAAGTCTGTTTCAGGTAGTGCGCATTGATGTAGTTCAGTTTATTCAAATCAAAAACTGCCGGGCTCTTTGATACTTTTTCCAATGAAAATTCTTTCTTGAGTTCTTCGATCGTAAAAAATTCCTGCTCACCGGAAGGCGACCAGCCTAAAAGCGCGATAAAGTTCACGACGGCCTCCGGCAAATACCCTTTATGGAAATAATCCATGACAGCAGTATCCCCGTCCCGTTTGCTCATCTTCCGCCCTTCAGTATTCAAAATCAAGGAGATATGGGCAAAATCCGGTACTTTCATTCCAATGGCCTCATAAATTAAGACCTGACGCGGTGTATTGGATAGATGTTCTTCTCCTCTGACGACATGCGTGATGCCCATCAGGACATCGTCGATGACCACGGCATAATTGTATGTTGGGATTCCATCTGATTTGACAATGATATAATCCCCGATGCCATTACTTTCAAAAACGACTTTCCCTCTGACCAGGTCATTGATCACGATATCCTGGCCTTCCGGCACTCGGAAGCGGACAACAGGTTTCCTTCCTTCCGCTTCATAAGCCTGGCGTTGTTCTGCGGTCAGCGTCCGGCATTTTCCGAGATAGCGCGGGGTCTCCCCACGGGCACTCAGCTCCTGACGCTCCTGTTCCAGTTCTTCTTCCGAACAGTAGCACAGGTAAGCATGTCCGCTCTGAAGAAGCTTATCCGTGTATTCACGGTATGTATCGAGCCTTTCCGTCTGCCTGTAAGGGCCGGAATCTCCGCCGGCGTCTATCCCCTCGTCCCAGGTGATCCCCAGCCAGTGCAGCGCTTTCATGATATCCTGTTCCGATTCCCGGCTCGACCGTTCCAGGTCGGTATCCTCTATCCTAAAGACAAAGGTCCCACCTTTGCCTCTTGTAAACAAATAATTAAAAAGAGCTGACCTTGCTCCTCCGATATGCAGGGGACCGGTCGGGCTTGGAGCAAACCTTACTTTCACCGTCATAATCGACATAACCTCATTTCTACTTCGTACTGCTTGTCTTCATCAAGTATTAATAAAATACAAGATATAAAAAAATAAAAATAATAGCGTTTAATATTATATCAGGTCATACAGGCAAAAGACAAACGATTGCCTGGGAACTGATTCCTTCTTCTCTGCCCTCGAAGCCCAGGTACTCCGTCGTCGTTGCTTTGATCGATATACAGTCCGGACTTGCGTTCAGAATCTCAGCAAGATTCCTTCTCATCTGCGCAATATAAGGCAATACTTTCGGTTTTTGAGTAACAATAATACTATCCAGATTCCCAAGCCTGTAGCCTTCGCCTTGCGCAAGCTTTACAACTTCAGCCAGCAATGCCAGACTGGAAATGCCCTTGTACCGGGCATCGCTGTCGGGAAAATGTTTGCCAATATCACCAAGCGCACAAGCCCCGAGAATCGCATCCATTACGGCATGCGTCAGAACATCCGCATCAGAATGCCCCAAAAGTCCTTTGTCATGGGGAATTTCTACTCCGCCCAGAATCAACGTCCGTCCCTCAACCAGTGCATGGACATCGTAGCCCAGTCCCATCTTCATTTGAGGCACCTCTCTTCTTCTGTGCAGGATGGACTCCGCCCAAAGCATATCTTCAGGCGTGGTCACCTTGATATTCTCGTAACTGCCTTCAACAACCCTGACCGGTAAGCCCTGCCACTCAAACAGAGAAGCATCGTCCGTGGCCAGGTACTGCTGTTCAAAGGCAAGTTTGTGTACTTTTTCTAAAAGGTTCCGGTTAAAAATCTGCGGTGTCTGAATCGCCCGAAGCTGTTCCCGCGGGGGTGTTTCCATAACTTGGCCCTGAGTATCCACCTTTTTCACAGTATCTTTCAAAGGTACAGCCATGACAGCCGCTTCAGAGTCAGCCGTTTTTTCAAGAAAACGGTTCAGATCATCCAGTGTTAATAAGGGTCGGGCACCGTCATGGACGATCACGCTGTCCACTTCAGGACTTAAGGACTGAAGCGCCCGGTAAACGGATTCCTGCCTTTCGGCGCCTCCCTCAACCACTGCCGTCACCTTTTTCAGGTTGTATTCTTCCATCAATTTTTTAATTGTCAAAATATCTACCCTTGCCGCAGGAATAATGATTTCTTTAATTAGCGGACAAAGTTCCAGCGTTTTTAGAGTAAAAACAAGGATAGGGGTCCCGGCAAGTTCAAGCAGAAGCTTGTTGCCTTGACCCCCCATCCTTTTTCCCCGCCCGGCGGCAGGTACAATAGCCGCAATATTAGCCGAATGCATTAAACTCATGGGAAAACTCCTCAGATGATTTTTCCTGCATCCCTTTGGGTTTAGCAAAGATCATCCTACCCGCGGCAGTTTGCAGAACAGTCGTAACCAGCACGGTGGTCTGTTGCCCAATGTACCTGCGTCCTCCGTCAACGACAACCATCGTTCCGTCATCCAGATAAGCTACGCCCTGTCCAGCCTCTTTTCCTTCCTTCATAATCTGAATATACATCTCTTCGCCCGGAAGGACAACTGGTTTCACAGCATTGGCCAATTCATTGATATTTAAGACTTTTATCCCCTGAAGCTCGGCCACTTTGTTCAGGTTATAATCATTGGTCAATATCGGTGCGTCCAGAATATTCGCCAGTTTGACAAGTTTACTGTCCACTTCAGCGATGTCTTCAAAATCACCTTCGTAGATCTCGACCTTGATGACCGATTCCTTGGAAATCTGATTCAAGATATCAAGTCCTCTCCGACCCCGGTTTCTTTTCAGGGCGTCTGAAGAATCGGCAATATGTCTGAGCTCTTCCAGAACAAAACCAGGAACCAGAAGAACCCCATCTATAAAGCTCGTTTTGACAATATCCGCAATTCTGCCGTCAATAATCACACTGGTATCAAGCACTTTATAGCCTGCAGCAGCGGACTGCTTCCCGTGCCCCTTATCTTTATTCTTTTCTTTTTCAGCACGTTCCCCTTTCAGTTTGGGTAAAAAGTTGAAAAATCCAAGAATATCATCCTTGCGCGTGATCCCAATAATCAAGCCGACGTAGCCAAGTAACAAGCTGACGACGACAGACAGAATTGGGCCGAGAAATGGAATACCCACAAAAGTAATGCAAATCAGGCGGGCAATCAGCAAACCGACAATACCCCCAAGTGAACCTCCGACCAGATCGTGAATCGGCATGCGGGTAAGTCTGCTTTCCAGCCATTTGACAAGGCCAATAAAGACTTTCATACATACAGGGGCGAGAAAGAAACCAAAAGCAGATAACACAATAAAAATAATAATATAAGTCCAGTATAAGTGAATCTCAAAACCTAATGTCTGACTAAGCTGACGAATATCGACAACCTTTAATAACAAGTAATCTACGTAAATTCCTGCTGCACCGAACAGCAGCGTAATGATGCCGCGAACAATTTTGCTAAGCATCAAATTCACCTCCCTTTTTCTATATTTTGGCTAAAAACAATTCTGTTTATACCAGGAGCCTGAAATTTTCCTAATCTGTCCCTATGAAATTGTTTAGCGGTATTTTCCCCTGTATCTCATCATTATATCAGGTTGTATTTCTCTTTCAAAGTAAACGACAAATTATTTCAATATATCTTAATTCAAGAAATATTTCCCGATTTGATGAAATTGACAACAGCTTCTGATGCTGTCTATAATGAAATTGGCAGAAAGGAAGTGTATGTACTATGAGTCCAATCAATAATGATTTTCAAGAAACGGTTGATGCTATGCTAATTCGACACCAAAGCATCTTGGATATTTTATCAAAAGGACAAGAGGCTTCTTCCCGGGTAAACAGGGCTATCACGAAGGCTGTAACTTCTTGCGGCTGTGTCTCAGTGGATGCCCACAAAAGTCTAATTCCGGAAAATGCTACCATATCAGATCTTAAGTTTCTCCTGAACAGTCATCTGGAAGGAAACCTTTGTTCCAACTGCCGTGAAGTTGTCGAAACCGAACTGGGAAATCAGCTTTTTTACATCTCAGCTCTTGCCAATATTCTGGGCTTGTCTGTAAACGGAATCCTGGAAAAGGAAGAAAGCAGACTCAAAACACTTACAGTTTTTAATTTTAGATAGCCGAGCTTAAAAGAAGATTAAAGAATGCGGAGATATTTTCTGTCATTTTGTATATTTGTATATCAGTTACTAATGCCATATCAGTGATGCCTTGGAATGACTGCCGCGGATGTCTTTTGACATCCTTTTTTATTTTGGTATCAAAATTATCTAAAAAAGAAAATCCAGCACTTCCTCAATGTTCTTAACCGGAATGATCCGGCAATCGGTCCTCCCGATACTGTCTGCATTGACTTCTGGTACCAGGCAATTTCGGAAACCAAATTTTTCCGCTTCTCTGATCCGCTGCTCAATATGAGAAACCCCTCTAATTTCTCCGGTCAGACCGAGTTCCCCGATTAAGGCCATATTTCCAAGCGGCTGATCTTTAATTCCCGACATCACAGAGGCGATGACGGCAAGATCCGCTGCCGGTTCATCCACATCGAGACCCCCGGCAATATTGACAAAAACATCCCGGGCGCCAAAAGCGTATCCGGCCCGTTTGTCCAGAACTGCCAGAAGCATCAGCAGGCGGTGGTAATCCATCCCGTTTACGGTTCTTCTCGGCGGCGTGAAGATGGACGATGTTACCAAAGCCTGGACCTCCACTAAGAGCGGCCTTGTTCCTTCCATTACGACAGCCACCCCGGAACCAGCGGATACCTGTGTATGATCGCCCATAAAAAACATGGAGGGATTTGTAACATCAGCTAGACCGCAGCCTCTCATCTCAAATACCCCAATTTCGTTGGCCGGACCGAAACGGTTTTTAACTGCCCGCAGCAGACGGAAAATATGGTGCTGATCTCCTTCAAAATACAGGACCGTATCGACCATGTGCTCCAGAACCCTGGGCCCGGCAATCGCACCCTCCTTTGTAATATGGCCGGCCAGGAAAACTGTAATCTCATTTTCTTTGGCCAGTTTCAACAAGAAAGAAGCCCCTTCTCTGACCTGGCTGACGCTTCCGGGTGCAGACTGGACGTCTTCGAGTAGCATCGTCTGAATTGAATCAATAAAAATGACTTTATAGCCTTTGTTCAGTACCTCCGAACGTACTGCTTCCAGGGAATTATCGGCGAGTATATGTACCCGGGAAGAAGAAAGTTCCATTCTGTCAGCCCTGAGTTTGATTTGCCGGGCAGACTCCTCTCCCGACACATAAAGCACATTTTCCTTCCGGGAAAGATATTCTGCCATTTGCAGAAACAGCGTGGATTTGCCGATTCCAGGCTCTCCGCTTAAAAGAACAAAAGATCCTTCGACAACCCCTCCCCCAAAAACCCGGTTAAGTTCCTGACTTCCGGTATCAAGTCTCTGCCCTTCCATCGTTTGGATTTCAGTCAGAGGGATCGCCTGAACGATCCCTCTGTTTTCTGTAGGTTTGGATTTTTCTACGCGTTCCTCAATCAGTGTATTCCATTCACCGCATCCGGGACACCTTCCGAGCCATCTCGCGCTTTCCTGCCCGCATTCCCGGCAATAGAACTTCGTCTTTGGGCCTGCCAAAATTCCTTCCCCCTTAGACCTTTTCCAGTTTCTTTCTGCCCTTTTTCTTGACGGCAGCGGGTTTCACAAAAACGACTTCTTTGTCGGAAAGTTCGACCTTAATCGTATCGCCTGCGTTATAAGTTCCTTCAAGAATCTTTTCAGACAAGGGATCCTCAATCATTTTTTGGATGGCCCTCCGTAAAGGACGCGCCCCATAAGTCGGATCATTACCCTCTTCTGCCAGATGCTCCAGAACCTCATCATCCAGGACCAGTTCAAGCTCCTGCTCTTTTAGTCGTTTGCTGACATCCTTGATCAGGATTTTTGTAATCTTCACAAGATCGTCTTGCTTGAGCGGATGGAATACCACCATTTCATCCACTCTGTTCAAAAATTCCGGACGAAAAGTCTTCTTAAGTTCCTCCATGATCCTGGAACTCATGGATTTATATTCGCTTTCTTCGTTTCTTCCGGAGACAAAACCCAGAGATTCTTTTTTGAGGAAAGAAGCTCCGACGTTGGACGTCATAATCAATACGCAGTTGCGGAAATCCACAAGCCTTCCCTTAGAGTCCGTGAGCCTGCCGTCTTCCAGTACCTGCAGCAGAATATTAAACACTTCAGGATGGGCCTTCTCTATTTCGTCAAACAGAATGACGCTGTATGGTTTCCTGCGGACCGCCTCCGTAAGCTGACCACCTTCATCATGACCGACATATCCCGGAGGCGAACCTACCATCCTGGATACGGCATGCTTTTCCATATATTCGGACATATCAACTCTGATCAGCGAATTTTCATCCCCAAACAGAGATTCAGCCAAGGACCTCGCCAGCTGGGTTTTTCCGACTCCTGTCGGTCCGAGGAAGATAAACGAACCAATGGGCCGCTTAGGGTCTTTGAGTCCCGCCCTGGCCCGTCTGATCGAACGGGCAACAGCCGTGACCGCCTCATCCTGTCCGATCACGCTCTCATGCAGAAGGGATTCCAGTTTCAAAAGTCTGAAGCTTTCTCCTTCTTCAAGTTTATTCACTGGGACTCCTGTCCAGCTCGATACGATTCCGGAGATATCCTCTGGCCCCACGACCATCCGGTCCTTGTCTCGGCTTTCCTCCCAGTTCTTACGAATCTCGCTGAGCTTTTCGCGTTTCTTTTGCTCTTCGTCTCTGATTTCGGCGGCTTTTTCGAATTCCTGCCTTTTTACGGCTGCTTCTTTTTCTTTCTTCAGATTTTCGATTTCTTCCTCCAGCTCTTTCAAATCCGACGGTGCCGTAAAACTGTGAATGCGAACTTTGGATGCAGCCTCATCAATTAAATCGATGGCTTTATCGGGCAAAAATCTGTCGGAAATATACCTGTCGGACAAGCGCGCTGCCACATCAATCGCCTCATCGGATATCTTCACCCTGTGATGGGCTTCATACTTGTCCCTTAAGCCCTTCAGAATGGCCACGGTTTCCTCAACTGTAGGCTCTCCTACCTTAATCGGTTGAAAACGTCTTTCCAAGGCTGGATCACGTTCAATATGCTTACGGTATTCATCGAGCGTCGTTGCTCCGATACATTGCATTTCTCCTCTGGCCAGGGCCGGTTTCAGAATATTGGCTGCGTCAATGGCTCCTTCGGCAGCCCCCGCTCCGATCAGCGTATGGAGTTCGTCGATGAAGACGACCACGTTGCCCGCCAGCCGGATTTCTTCCATGACTTTTTTCATTCGCTCTTCAAATTCACCGCGATATTTTGTCCCTGCTACCATCGAAGAAAGATCGAGTGTCACAACCCGTTTATCGGCAAGGATCTCCGGCACTTGGTTGTTGACAATCCTTTGGGCCAAACCCTCGGCGATGGCCGTTTTTCCGACCCCGGGTTCTCCAATCAATACAGGGTTATTCTTCGTCCGGCGGCTCAGCACCTGAATGACTCTTTCAATTTCATTTCCCCGGCCGACGACGGGGTCAAGCTTCCCTTCAGCGGCCATAACCGTCAAGTCCCGTCCGAACTCGTTTAAAGTCGGTGTTCCGCCTGCCTGTCCGGGTTTGCTGTTATTCGCGGCGGCACTTCCGGGCATTGATGTGCCTTCGGTTTCTCCTCCCAGGAGCTCTACAACCTGCTCCCATATTTTTTCCGGACTGATCTTAAGATCCGCCAGGACTCTCGCAGCAATTCCTTCTCCCTCAATGATCAGGCCAAGCAGAATGTGCTCGGTTCCGATATAATTGACCCCCTGGCGTTGAGCCTCTTCGGTGGCAAGCTGAATCACGCGCTTCACTCGCGGAGACAATCCGACCTCTCCACTGATAGGGGTTCCTACGCCAATGATCTGGGTAATCTTTGCGCTTACCTTGTCAGGAGCCAATCCAATCCCGGTCAGCGCCTTCGCGGCAACTCCTTCTCCTTCTTCAATCAAAGCCAAAAGAATATGCTCAGTCCCTATAATCTTATGGCCCATGCGTTTGGCAATCGCCTCAGCAAGCATAAATACTTTTTCTGCCTTTTGCGTAAATTTTCTTGACATTCTGATCCTTCCTTTCCAAACTTATCGGCGTTTAATTTACATTCTCACTCATTTTGTGATGGTAGATTCCACGCACAAAATTAGCTCTTTCTGCGTTAATATGATAAGCATCCAGCTGCTTATTGAGATTATATTGCAGACATCCCTGCATTGAGTTGATCAAGACAGACACGAAACCTGCAGAAACTCTAGACAAAATGCCCATATCAATGCCCAGCCGGTCCTCCGATAGAAGTGAATAGATCTCTTCCGTTTCAAGGATCCTGACATTTTCCAAAGTCCCCCGGGCCCTCCATACTTTGTCTTCGACGATAAGCGGAGATTCTTTGCGAACAACTTCCCGCATCTGGACTTCCCGTTCCATCAGCTGCCGCGTCACCGCATCAAGATGTGCCAAGGTGTCCTCTTCACTCTTACCTAACGTAACCTGGTTGGATATCTGAAAGATATTTCCGAAGGGCCTGGAGCCTTCACCGTACAGGCCGCGTACTGCCAACCCAAGCGAAGTCAGGGCACCCAGAACCTGCTGGACCTGATTGGTTAGCACCAGGGCCGGCAAGTGAACCATTACGGATACTCTCAGGCCGGTTCCAACGTTGGTGGGACAAGTCGTCAAATAGCCAAGCTTTTCTTTATAAGCAATATCCAGATGCGCTTCCAGATAATCATCGACCAATCCTGCAAGATGCCAAGCTTCCCTGAGGCTGTTCCCCGGCATCAGCACCTGAATTCTCAGGTGATCTTCTTCATTGACCATGACTGCAATTTTATGGCTTTCGGACAAGGCCAGACCGCGTGCATATTCAGTCTCGTTAAAACCCGGGCTGACCAGATGCTTTTCAATCAGTACCTTCTTCTCCACCGGAATAAGCATTTTCAATGGAATATAAACAAGCTTTTCCCCTTCAGCGGTAAAACCGTCCAGAACGCTGGAAATCTGTGCTTCAATTTTTTCGGCATCATCGTGGGACATGACGTGAGGGAAAGGATTGTCCGCGATATTTCTGGCCAATCTGATTCTGGAACTCAATACAATCGGAATGTCCGGCGTATCCTTCATCCAGAAGCTGTCTTTGGCAAGCAGTTCCCGATAAGTCATTTGCTCTCACCTCCGACAGTATTCTCCATTTCTTTAATCCGGTCTCTTAATATAGCTGCCTCTTCAAACTTTTCTGCTTTTACTAGCTCCAAGAGTTGTTCTTTCAATTTGACTATTTCCTGTTTGTTTCGGAACGAAGCGCCTCGTCTTACCGGCACTTTCCCGACATGCATCCCTCTTCCATGGATCCGGCGCAGGAGCATTTCCATTTGGGGCTCGAATTCATCGTAACATCTGCTACAGCCCATTTTCCCGGCTTGCTGTATCTGGGAAAAAGTTCTTCCGCACCCGGGACATTTTCCGGGCTGGCTGTCTACGATCGTCTGATCATACTGTCCTGCCGGATTTACCCCAAATAATGCCTGTAAAAAATCCGATACCATTCCAGGGTAGAGATTGAAGCCGGTACCAGGCGCTTTCTGCGCACATTCCTGGCAAAGATGAAGCTGCGCCGCCTGTCCATTAATGATTTTGGTCAGATGAACCACAGCCTCCCGTTGTTGACAGTTCTGACAAAGCATTGCTATCCCCCCGATCAATCATTAACATCGTCCCGGCACATATTCGCCAGTATTTCTTTCATCATACGGGCCCTAAGCGTAGAAGGCAAATTCGTCACTCCAACCAAAAGCCGGTCGGAAAAAATCGTTTTTACCAAGATTGCTTCTCTTTTGGTGAACAGATCTTCTTCTCTGAGTCTGTCCACAAGATTGTTGGCCCGATCCTGGGAAAGGTCATCCCCGATGAGTTCCGACATGAGTCTCTGGAATTTACCCTCAGGATCAAGTCCCAGCCTAACAATCCTTAAATAACCGCCGCCGCCTCTTCTGCTTTCAACAAGATAGCCGCGTTCTGCAGTAAACCTCGTTGTAAGAACATAGTTAATCTGGGAAGGAGCACATGAAAAGAAATCAGCAAGATAACCTCTTTGCAGGACAATGTACCCAACTTCGGCCTGCTCTATAATCTTTTTGAGGTACTCCTCGATTCTGTCCGCCAAATTACTCATCGTCATCCATCCTTATTTCAATGTTGACCTTTGCTGACTTTATGACCTTTCTTGACCTTTGTAACTATTTTAACCCTTTTTGATCATTTTGAAAACTATTTTATTTAAAAAAACCTATCCGAAGATAGGTTTTTATACTCGCTGACTACAAAAAATTTAACATTGCTGTACTTAACGAAAAGTCCTCAATCGCTGATAAACAAATACCACAAACCGAAGGTGACCGCTGCGACAATCACAACCAGAATAACAAGCTTTAGTCCACCAAAGCCGCTTTTCTGTTCGAACTCAAAATCTAGGTCATCGTCATCGTCTGCACTCGGGTCATTTTTACTGTTCATGATATAACTATTTAAATCAGAAAAGCGGCTTCTTTCTTCCGCCCCTACTTCTGTTTCCTCCAGAGTACCCAGATCAGTCGGTCTTTTCGGGATCATAGCGGTATCTTCTGCGTTGTAGGCTTCATCAGCTTTATTCAAATCATCCACTGCCTCAGTATCAGCAAGCGGGCTGAAGCTGTTCGGACTTGTTTCCGCCGGATCATTGATTTCGCTTATACCCTCTATTCCATTAAAATCATCTTCCAGGGAAGCCGCTTGGGAGATAAACAGTCTTTGCAGTTCATCCTGCCCCGAATTTTGATCACCAAGCAGAATTGTTCTGATCTCCTCATTGTCTTCATCCGAATCTCCGGCAAAAACAGGCCCTGCTTCCGCTTGATCCTCTTCCGGAGACTTCCCGGCCGTCCGGCCATATTCTCCGTTGGTCTGGTCAAATTCCCCGGTGTTCTGGTCATACTCGTCCATAGCACTGTCATTAATATCAGCCTCATCTTCAAGACTAAACTGCCTTCTGATGCTTTCCGCATTTTCCTCGGACAGTTTGGGCTCTATATCTTTCCAATACAAGCCTCCCTCCAACAACTGCCGGAGTTCCTCAGGATCAAGCCAAATCTCTTTTTTCTTATCATTTTTCATTCTAATATTTCCCCCACAGGTTGAAAATTCAGTCGAGTAAAGTATTATAAAGTATTATTTAGTAGTTCTACAAAGAAATTGTTTATCCTTCGTGCCGTATTTCTCAATTCAGATAAAATTTGCATCTTATCTTTTTCAGGATAAAATAGGATTAATAACTTTGATTAGAGAAAGAAGGAACCCTATGCCGTCTCTTTATCCGGAATTTAAGTTTTGTCCCGTGTGTTCTGCCGCACTGGAGTATAAACTAATTGAAGACAAAAAGAGGCAAAGCTGCCCGGCCTGTGACTATATCCACTGGGGGGAATACTCCCTGGGCGTAGGTGGTCTTTTGCTTCAAGACGACAAAGTACTCCTCGTCCAAAGAGCGCATAACCCCGGTAAAGGAAGATGGACCATTCCCGGCGGCTATGTAGAACAGAATGAAAAAATTGCCCAAGCGGTTGTCAGGGAAGTCCGCGAGGAAACCGGCATCCTATCGAAGCCTGTAAGCATTCTGGCAGTCCGCGATTACCCTGAAGATATCCCGAACGTGAAACACAATATTTATATTGTCTTCTTTCTTCGCGGTCTGGGCGGTCAATTAAAACATGATCCGGTCGAGGTAATCCAGGCCGGTTTCTACTCGCTCGAAGATTGTCGTAATTTACCTATCGCCCCGATGAGTCTTGAAGTGATCACAAAAGCAATCGAACACACCGGAAAAGAAAATCCTTTCCCAGGACTAATTCACAAAGAAGGAGTCCCTGTATTCGGTGCGCTTTCCGAACTATTCACTTTAATCTAAAAATAATTAAATTTAGGGTTAACCGTGATACTGATTATTAAGGGATATTTTACAATAAGTAAAATATCCCTCCCTGTCACAAACTATGATCATGCTAAAACGATATTTAATTTACGGGCTGATGGGCTGGAGCCTCGAAATAATCTGGACAGGACTTGATTCTCTTATTCACGGGGATTTTCGGCTAATGGGCTTTACCAACCTTTGGATGTTTTTTATATATGGTTCCGCTGCTATTCTTGAACCTTTACACGATTTAATTTCAGGATGGAGGTGGCCTTTGAGGGGACTCGTTTGGCTCACAGCAATCTGGGGGATAGAATATTTTAGCGGTCTGTTTCTACTTAAAATTCTGGGGGTCTATCCTTGGCGGTATACGGATCCGCTGGCGATAAACGGACTCATTACACTCAGCTATGCCCCGGTATGGTTTATCGGCGGCCTTCTCTTTGAGCGGGTTCACCGTAAACTTGATGCTTTCGTTATACTCACAAACAGATATTCAGAAAGGTAAACGGTAAACAAGCTCAAGGACATACCCATATAATGATACCTGGATGTGTATGCCTGGGTTATTCTGAGAGGATTTTTGCTAATTCTTCGGGGGTATTTACAGGCTCCCTGCAAGTAAAATCCCTGCAGACGTAAACCGATAGGTCCCTACCGACAGGGTAATCATCCATTCTTGGGATTAACTGTCCTAACGAACCGTCATTGTAGGCCACTGCAGCATATGGATGAAAATCCTTAAAAATGACGGTCTGCATTTTTTCTAGCGTTTGATTAGCGGAAGATCCCGACAATACCAGTTCCTCGCCTTGATTTAAGGCGTATTGGATCGCCTGAAGGAAAGCTGTGTATCCCGGAGGATAGTCCTCAACAGTCGTCCGGAATGAATTGATTTGTTTTTCAGCCCGTTCTTGCCATTTTGACAGTCCGGTAAGTCTCCACAGCCTCACTAGATTGCAGGCGCTCATTGAGTTCCCGGAAGGCATTGCACCGTCATAGATCTCCTTAGGCCTGAGTAGCAGTTCCTCAGCATCACAACCGGTAAAATAATATCCCCCGTTCGTTTCATCCCGGAACAGTTTTTCCTGCTCTTCCTGAAGAAATATCGCCTGCTCCAGGTATTCTGTTTTTCCGCACGCCGTATAGAGTTCCAGCAACCCGTGGACTAGAAAAGCATAATCATCGAGATAACCAGGTATACCTGCCTCACCATCCCTGTACCGGGCGAGCAGTCTGCCGCGGGAATCAAACATCCTGTCTCTGATAAAACCTGCGGCATTTTCTGAGGTTAGAAGAAGACTCTTTTTATCATTTTCCCAAGAGAGATCACCTGAGAGCACCTGCACTCCTTTGGCTAAAGCTCCAATCATCAAACCATTCCAGGAAACCAGGATCTTATCATCTTTAGCCGGGTGGACTCTTTTTTCTCTTGCTGAAAACAGAATGGTATTACAAATGTCCAACATCTCGTCCAGTTCGTCTCCAGTCAGACTATAGCGGGAAGTGAGGTCCCCAACACCGACATGAAAGATGCGTGAAGGAATATTTTTTCCTTCATAATTACCTTCATCCGTTATGCCATACGCATCACAATAGATATCCGCCACTTCTTCTTTTTGCTTAGAAAGAGGTTTAAATCCGTTTTTAAGCTCTCTTTCTTTTTGAAGGGATTCAATTCCATCCTGGAGTGTTTTTCTAATCTCATCTTTGGACCAAAGATAGTATTTGCCCTCCTCCCCTTCAGAGTCGGCATCTTCCGCACTGTAAAAGCCTCCTTCCGCAGAAGTCATATCGCGCAGAATGTACCGGAAAATATTCTGTGCAACCCGGCGGTATTTTTGGTTTTTCGTCCGCTGAAAAGCTTCTAAATAGACACGCGCCAAACCGGCGTTGTCGTAAAGCATTTTTTCAAAATGAGGGACCAGCCAGTAACGGTCTGTGCTATAGCGTGCAAAGCCAAACCCGATATGATCGAAGATCCCTCCGTCAGCCATGCTGTCCAATGTTTTTTCAACCATCGCCAATGCTTTGCTCTGTGGCTCTTCCATTGAATACCGCAGTAAAAAACCCAGGTTATGGGGAGCCGGGAATTTGGGAGCACTGCCGAATCCCCCGTATTTTGAATCAAACTTGTTTTCCAGCAGTTCATATCCTTTGCCCAGTAGGGTTTTACCCCAGATCGCTATATCACCGCTGTCTTTTTCTTTCTCTGTAAATGGCAGGGTCTGCTTGTTCTTTGGCACGGCAGACGTGGCGTTTTTATCCCCTCGATAATGCCTGGTAACTGTTTCGTAAAGTTCCGCTGCCGTTTGGATGACTTTATCTTTCTCTGTCTGCCACAACTCACCTACCTGACTCAAAATATCCATGAGACCAGGACGTCCGTAATGGCTGTGTTTTGGGAAATAAGTTCCGGCAAAGAAAGGCTGTTTATCCGGCGTCATCAGCACTGTCAGCGGCCAGCCCCCTGCTCCGGTCATCACCTGACAATAGGTCATGTACAGTTGGTCAATATCCGGTCTTTCTTCCCGGTCCACCTTAACCGGAATATAACTGCGGTTCAGAATTGCGGCGACTTCTTCATCCTCGAATGATTCCCGTTCCATGACATGGCACCAGTGACAAGTTCATCATAGTAGACAAGTCAGCTATACCCAATAGAAAGGAAAACCGGCTTATCCTCTGATTTTGCTTTGGTAAAGGCTTCATCACCCCAAGGGAACCAATCCACTGGGTTGTAAGCGTGCTGAAGCAGATAAGGCGACTTTTCATTCGCTAATCTATTGGGTATTTTATTTTGATTGTCCACATGACCACCTCCTTTTTTTATGAATGTACACCCCATATGCACTTTCAATTTATTTGAAGTTGACAATTACTTTTATATCGTCTCCGTTTTTCTGCCAGACTATGCTTTCAATAATAGTACGGTAGAGATCATTACGAGCCGCATTATCGGTTGTCTCAGTAATGTTTTCAAGAAAAGCGTCCAACATCTTTTGCCGGTCTGCATTTGTTATTTTAGCGGTAGACTTAGCTTTTTTCTTTAGTTCATAAAGCGTATTGCTTGTATGATAAATTTCATCTTCCCACTTCTTTTTTCTTCTAAGCCATTCACTTCGGCAATAATCCCCATATTCATAAGCGTCATTGACAACTTCCAATGCCCGCTTCTGCCTTTGAAGATTAGCGTCACATTCTATGATCATTTCATTAATGCTGTTTAGTGTATCATTTTCAGCCTCAGTTTCATTTGCAATAAAGTCAACCTTGTATTTCTTTATTTCCTCAAGCACCATTTTCTCAATGAAAGATATTCTTATACCTTCATTACGGCATTTTTCCCCCACGGGGTTAATATACCAGCACGGCTTCATAAATACTTCATTCCGCTTTACGTAGTAAGTATGGGAATGACCGCATTTTGCGCATTTAATCAGCCCGGAAAAAGCATATGTTTGATGGCGAGCCTTGGTACCGATCAGCTTCCTGTTTCCTATCAACTCTACAATTCTATCATGTTCTTCCTGCGTTTTAGCTGGCTCGTGACAGTTTTCGACCACTACCCATTCGCTTTTAGGAAAGACTTTCAAAGCCTTGGCGTTTGGGCGTTTCTGTTTATGACCATCTCCCTGGGTCTTATTGCTGATAATTTTCCCTAAATGGGTTTCGTCTGTCAACAACCTTTGAACAGTTTCTCCTCTCCAGTAATTCGACTTAACCGTAAGGATACCTTTTCTGTTAAAATTTTCAGCTATTTTCTGCGGAGGTATTCCTTTTATAGCTTCCTCAATCATATTTCTGTAAATTATATATCTTTCGTCATGGATGACAATTCCTTTGGGATTGTACTTATCTTTATAACGCTGATAGACATAAGGAAACGGCGGGATGCCGTTTGTCCATTGTCCCCGTCTTGCCCCAATTTTCTTTCCTTGGCGCAGCCTCTTGGTTATCATCTTGTATTCCTGCCGGGCAAAAAATCCCTTTAAATCGGCATATGTATCATCAATATCATCATTCAGGTCGTAAATTTTATCCGGAGTGATAATGAGCGTATTTGATTTTTGAAACGCCTTTTTGAGCCGGTCTTGCTCTCCCAGATCTCCCCTGCCTAACCTGTCATATTCAACAACACAGACAGCATCGTATACCCCTTCCTCGACTTCTTTCAAAAGCTTACAAATCTTCGGGCGCAGATCGATGCTGTCTGATGTTCCGACTTCCATGTACTCCACATATTTAAAATTGTTTCTTTTGCATAGGTCAATAAGAACCATGCGATGCTTTTCCAAATCCTCCATGCCCTCCGCACGGGATTTTCTAATATATATAGCTACATATCGGATAATGAATTTTTTATCCTCAATACCCAATATGCTCACCTCCAAACAAAAATAAAGCATCACACTTAAATAAATGAAAAACACTTGCCTTTGTGAATATTATCAATTTGCGAATAAGTAACGTCAAAGGTACGGAATACAGAGGATTATTGTAATTTTAAGCTTTACAATTATGAACTGGGCGGATCAGTATATTCAACTCGTTGTTTTCCTGAAGTTGGTACAGCTTCTTTTGAAATTGTCTAAGTGCTTGGTTAGATGGTTTATTCGCAATTACAGTAATTCTCAGTTTGCTTTCGCTGGACATTATGTCTCCTCCTCATTATCCTAATGAATCTGCAGCGGTAAGGGTATGCCTTATTTTAGAACCACTTATAGATTTAAATTGGCATACCCTTACCGCTTCTGTTTTGGTTTACTAAGGTTATTGGTTTTATCCGGCAGACGGCGGTTGACCGTCTCATAGGAATTACACCTCCCCGTCAGCGACCGAGGCGTACTCTGGGACTTAACCTCGACTGCACGCAAGTATCATTATCCCGCCGTATGTGTCATGGCCATAAATGCTACCAGCATTTATTTATTGCACGGGTATTTGTCGCTTCCACCTCAAGGTGATCATGGCGTACCTGCAATATGGCTTTCCTTTTCTAGGACATACGGGGAAAGTACCGGATAAAACACATATTCAATTTTCAAAGAACCTCCGAGGGGGTAGATAAAAGTCCCTCTATTAATCAGCAGATTTTTTGGTCGTTTATACCCCCCCTTTTGAAATTTTTAGGAAATTTTTTAACGGAATTGATCGAGTCGGCTTAACTTAACTCCCTACTTTTATTCCGCTAGCTTTTGTACATCCAATAATGTTTAGAAAAGAAAAGACACCGCAATCTTGCGATGTCAAATTTCATTGAGCAAAACAGTATCATTTCAGCTTTTTATCCGTTATCGAAAACAAGTCTTAGATTCATTTCCGTCCTCCGCGATTCTTATAATCCTTTTGAATTTCGTCGTTCCAGCCTTCTGGCATTGCGGAGCATTCGCGGAATGAAGCAACGGCCTCACTCATCACACGAAAATTCAATTCAACACCTTCTTTGTCTGCGTGATAGTTCTGGGCGCGGTCTGCGGGAATCCCAAATCGTCCAGCTGTTTCAACAGCGTCGATATTTGCACCGAGAAAGATAAACTCCCACCCATAATTTTTCTTTTGCCGCTCGATCTGCGCCTTGACCTTATCAGCCGAATATTCACGGCTGGAATTCTCCTCGCCGTCCGTGATAATAATAAACATTACCTTCTCAGCACGGTAATCGTCGGCTGTGTGTTTTTGAGCGTTGCCAATTTTGTGGATTGTCCTGCCAATAGCATCAAGCAGTGCCGTTGAACCGCCAACAGCATATTCCTTCTTGGTAATTGAGCTAACCGCCTTGATGTCGATACGGTCGTGGAGCAGTTCATAGTTGTTGTCGAACAGCACAGTCGTAATGTGGCATTCTCCGTCTACCGACTTTTGCTTTTCGAGCATCGAGTTGTAACCACCAATTGTGTCGCTTTCCAAGCCGCCCATTGAACCGCTCTTGTCGAGTATAAAAACAAGTTCTGTTAATCCTTTTTTCATTTTTCATGTCCTCCTTAAGTTTCATTACGACTTAAGGATAATAGTTTCGGCGGGACGGGTGGTCGCTTCGGAAGTGACATCTTACAAAATTGCTTTTGATTTTACTCCTTGTTTATCATTACTATCCCACCACGGATGCTTCATGCAAGAAGTAGTACTTACCATCTTTAATAATAATCTGAACACCTTCATCATATACTTCTTCTGGTTTATTTAAAGCTTTCGGCTTAGGTTTGGTTTGAGTGTTAATCTTTTGAACCAATCCTTGTTTTAATTCCTTGTATTTCCACTTTTCATCTACAAAACCTGGTATTGCCGAAAACAATCTATCAACTCCGGTCTTTGAAATACGATTTTTATCCAAATCAATACATAGTGATTTAACCTGTCTATCGTGCCATTGCTCTAGCAAATTTCTGGTTTGTACCGATTGCTCTAAATACTTGTTAAATAAGGAATAGCTCATATCACTTGATATGCCGCCTTTCCCAAATAAATATGTCAATTTGCTGATTTCCTCAAGAACGGTAACTAATATATTCTGATATTCAACAAGAATATTAAATACATCAATTTTTTTCTGATACTTTTTATAATCGAGATTAGGACTCTTTTGAGAAATGTCGGTTATCGTTATATTCACTTGTCCAAGTAGTTCAGTAGTAATACCTTTTAAATTTTCTAAAGTTGTTAGTTTGATTTTCCTTTGTTCGTCATTTTCCATAATTTCAGAACTGAATTGAGAAATCTCCCTAACGCGAGAAAGTAAAGATAAAATCCTACTCTTTAATTCCATCTCTTGAAAGTCGCTTATTTTGTCTATGCTCTTTGTCATAGTCTCTAGCTTGGAATTTATCTCCGACATATAATATTGCCCGACAACCAAAGAACCAACATTTATGACATTTGCAACACCGTTAGCTACCAAAGTAGCCTTAGAAATTTTTGTAGGGTCTACTTTAACAAAATTTGCTTGTCCTTTAATTCTTTTTGTTCCGCGATAAATACCTCTTACAGCACCTTCCATTTGTTTAGATTTTGTAAGGGTTGCTCCACTTGGAATTACCGCTTTATATAACTCAACACTTTTAAGAGCTTTTTTTGTAATTGTTTTTGCTGCGATTTCCGCTGCAGCCGGAATAGTCTCTGAGATTCGGGCAATAACCGTACGGTCTGTAATTTCAAATAGACTTTTTTCATCAAATTCGGTTGTCACCGGCAGTCGCTCTATTGGTATGGTTATTCCGCTTTCTTGAACACATTCTGCCTCAAGTGCCTCAGAAGTAATTGGGGCAGAATTTACAGTGTCTAAAACATCTTTGCTGTAAGAATTAGCTTTTCTCCTTGATTTAATTACCAAGGCAGCAATCAAAGCAACGATTATTATAGATAGTATTATTACCAGAAAATAATCCATGATTTCACCCTCCCAGCAACGGCTGGTCGTATTTGAACAGTACTTCATTAATCTCAAAAATGTCGTACTTCCTGCTGACAATAAAGTATTCGACAATAACGTCGAACTTCTGGCTGTGGGACAGGGCATAGCCAGCCCGCTCCAAAAGGTCATCCGTTTCATCGAGTGACAGCTCCAACGCCACTGCAAGGGCAACGGCAGTGCGCTTGCTCGGTGTATAACCTTTTCCGGTTCTGATTTTGGAAAACAGCTTTCGGTCAAGGTTGGCGCGTTTGTAGATTTCCACGTCCGTCTTGCCCTTGGCATCAATCAACCGCAGGAGTGTCTCCGAGAATGGCTCGTCCAGGCTGCCTATCAGCTCGTCAATACCAGTGCCAACAGTCGGGGCTTGCGTGGGTGACGGCACGTTATACCTGATAAAATCAGCTTCCTCAAGGACTTCACGCTCGACATCAAGCAACTCTTGCCGAGTATACTTGTGTTCTGCGACGTAATGCTCATCAATATAGCTCTCGACTTCACCGATAAGCTTCTCACTGACCGTGAACGCCGCCTTATCAAATACGGCGAGATACACTTCCAATTCGTGTTCTCCGAGGAAGTCTTGGATAGCTCCCGTGGCAACTTGCAGGGCTTCGTCTTTCGGGTAACCATAAATACCGCTCGAAATCAGCGGAAATGCTATGCTTTCGCATTTGTTCTCTACCGCTCGTTTCAGACTGTTTATGTAGCATAGGCGTAGTTGCTCTTCCTCACCATTCTTGCCGTCACGGTAAACTGGTCCCGCTGTGTGGACAACAAACTTGGCGGGCAGCCCGAACCCCGGTGTAATGACTGCGTCGCCAGTTTGAATCGGCCCGAGTTTTTTGCAGGCCGCTTGCAGTTCGGAAGCGCCCGCCGCCTTGAATATGGCCCCGCAAACGCCTCCACCCATTTGAAGCGCGGTGTTTGCAGCATTGATGATTGCGTCAACCTTCATTTTCGTAATGTCCTGCCGGACTATGGTAAAGGGCATATGGTCACCTCATATTTGAGCTATCCTCGAAGCTGTTTCTTCACTTTATACGTTTTGCTCGTTCGCGGTAATATGTCCACGTTTATAAGTTGAGAGGTCAATATGGATGTTTTTCCATCCACTCGATGGAACGATAGCATCAGATTGATGCCTTGACTGTAATTTGTTATTCTTCCGTTCTCGGGAATAGGTCGATAGTGGCTTTTATGTGTGTTATCCGTTTGTGGAACAATTCAGCAGTCTTAATCAGTTCTTGGGAACAATTCGATATATATAATGGCGATTAGCGATTAGCGATTAGCGATTATCTTAGCGTAAGCATCGCAAACAGCCGTTACAACGGTTTCAACTTCATCTATACAGTTGTATTTGCCGTATGAAATGCGAATAGCCGACTTTGCCTGTTGCTCGGATAGCCCCAGCGCAAGCAACACATGCGACGGTTCATCTTTACCGGAATTACAAGCAGAACTTGTGGATACACATACCCCTTTCAAATCAAGAAGATGCAAAAGCGATTCTCCAGAAATATTATCAAAGCCTAGATTGACTGTTCCTGGTAGTCGGTTCTCACAATCTCCATTAATCCTCACAAATGGGATTCTTTCTTTTATTCCCTTCACTGTTTTCTCAACCATAGCCCTTAAGAGCTTTACTCTTTCGGCCATTTCGCCGACGCTTTCCTCAATAGCGTAACCCGCCGCGACTATTCCGGCAACATTCTCTGTTCCGGCACGGATCCCGCGTTCTTGTTCACCGCCGAAAACCAACGGCGATAATTCTAATCCTGACCGCTTATATAAAATTCCCGTGCCTTTTGCTCCATTAAATTTATGGGCAGACGCAGTTAAGAAATCTACATTCAAAGACTTAACATCGACAGGGATATGTCCGACTGCTTGCACTGCATCGGTATGAAACAGGATACCTTTGCCTTTCAAAAGTTGGCCTATCTCTGCAATCGGCTGTACTGTTCCAATTTCATTGTTGGCAAACATAATCGAAACCAGTTTTGTATTGAGTTTGATTGCCGCTTTAACTCTCTCGATTTCAATGAAGCCCTTGCTATTAATCGGTAAATAGGTGACTTCAACTCCTTTTTCTTCAAGAGCATGGCAAGCGTTCAAAACCGAGTGATGTTCTATAGACGACGTAATAATATGAAAAGCTTCACCATTAAAATCGGCTAACCCATGCAAAACCCACGAATTGGATTCCGAACCGCCGGAGGTAAACGTGATTTCAGACGGCATCGAATTAATCGCAGTGGCAACCTGAAGTCGAGCCTGTTCGACTGCGCGTTTTGCTTTTACACCAATTGAATATAGGCTAGACGCATTGCCGTACTGCTCCTGTAAGAAAGGTAGCATTTTGGCAAGAGCCAATTCGGATATTTTTGTTGTTGCGGCATTATCAGCGTAAATCACGTTTTCACCCCCCTAAAATAAAGTACATCCTTGCTCCTTAAATTCTTCAACCTTAGCGAGCAGAAACTCAGCGTCAACCTCCAAATACTCAGAAAGGCAATCAAGACAATAAAAGGTCTTGGCACCCTTATTCAAAAGCTTTTTATTGAGACCCATCTCGTTTTTGTTCAAGTCTTCTTTTCCGCAAACATAACAGATTTTACCCTTCATATAGTTATACCTCTCTTATTCCGAATACAGGTACATCTTTTCCCTTGTACTCATTGTCGAGAAGTCCCAATTGAGTTTTGATTATGTCGCGCATACGATATGCTCGTTGTAAACAATAACGCTTGAAATCTGAAGCAGAAATATCTCGTGCAGTGCGAACATTCGGAAACAGTAATTTTAAGTATGCTGTGGCAATACGCTTTACAGCCTCGGTATCACGGGTGTCTGATTTATCAGGCACTTCTACAAGCTCGTCAACAATTGCACGATAACTCATATCGTCTCGAAGTTCGTGTAAAATGGAACAGAAGTATTCCGAGTTTAATGCCCAACCCGATATCTTCAAATCTTCATTCATTCTAGGGATATGCCATCCTTTGATGAATCCATGAAAACGGTCAATAAGTGCCGATTCATGGAAAGACTTAGGCAGTTCACTAAACATATTACTGAACCCACCGTCATCCATTATTTCTTTGCTGATATTGCCGCAAAGAACGAATCCGGCATCCGCGGCACGTTCATAAGAATCAATCTTAATAATTCCTGATTCAAGGTATGCTTTCAATACGGTGCGCATTTCATCAACATCACCGAATTGAATTGTTTGAATTTCGTCGAGCACAACGAAGTCGCTCGTGGCTACTAAGCCCTCGGTATGACGTGTCTTATGATAAAAGAGGGTGGCGCGGCTTATTTTACTATCAGTTGGTAAAGCTCCAAAACGGCTCACACGACCAAAGAGATACGATTTACCTGTGCCTTTAGGTGCAAGTTCAATAAGGTTGAGCCGTTTTTCGACAAATGGAAGTAGTCGCGTGAGCATGGTGAGTTTCGTTTCTTCGTCTGAGTATCCACCCGCATTGTAATCCACTGCGCCAAGTAAAACATCAATCCATTCAGCCGTTGAAAATTCTTTTCGTGCATCTTTGTAGTATTCAACATCAACCGTATATGGACAAAATGGCTTGAACGCAGTAAGCTTTATTTTGCCTTTATTCGCACCTTTTGCAGATGAACCGCTCTTTGTTTCAGGTGCAAACAAAATATCTGCATCTTCTGGAGAACGATAGCCAATTTCGACCATACCCCATGTTTCGCCGTGAAGCAAATCATCTTTACAGTCATCCCATACATCTTCTTCGATTATTGTGTCTTTGAAGGTCAACCCATAATCCGGTAAAGCAAAATAAACCTGCTTTTTTTCTACGCTAATTTCTGTGGTAATTTTAGCAAGAAAACGAACTTTTTCATTGCCCATAACAACACGGTCTTTTATTGCACTCCAGTCATCTTTGCGCGGCAAATAGGTCTGCACGAATTTCAAAACTTCTTCTGTGTCGTATTCTCCATTTTCGTCTTCAAACTTCTTCAAAAGCCAGTCGCGCATAAATGACGGCAAGTTTAATGCTGAGAAGAAATTTGTCTTTCTCAAATCCTTATAGACAACCATCTCATCAAAACAGTTGCGTAGTGTTTCTATCATAGCACGACCTCCTAAAACATACTGTCAAAATCATCGTCGCCGCTCTTTTTTTGCGTTTCGCTAAGAACGTCGAGATTGATTTTGCCGATTAAATTATCGCTGTCAAATACATCAGCAAGGTATTTGCCCGGGCGTTTAATTTCAGTTCGAATGCGATAATGGTTCTTGTCAATTTTCTTAGCTACGAACGGGGTTAAAATACCCTTGATAACCACACTCACTCGCTGCAATTCAGTTTTTGAAAACAGCATAAATTCTAATGGCTTTCTGAAACTTGCAATAAGCCTGTCATTATCTACAACCTCGACAGAAGTGTCAGGATTTGCGAGTGTAATTTCAATAATCGGGATAACGACTTCTTCCAAAGACGCTCCACCGTGAACTTCGACATTTGCCCTGCGACTTCCTTTGAATCGCCCGTAATTAGCAAGTACCAAGAATTGCCCGTCAGGACTTTCGGTAGCAAAAGGCAAATCATACAATGTTGGCGAATAATCCGCGGGTTTCTTACGACAACGTCCACTGTGCTCACCTTTGGTATCGGTGTCGTATTTTTCTTCTTGCTCATTTATGACAGCAAGACGGCTCGCACCATGATCGCTGGCGATTAGAACTTTCTTGCAGTGATGTAATGCGAGTTTTGTTGCCGCTTTTTCGAGAACTTCAGAAATAATATCCAACTCTTTAGCAAGATGAATCGGAGGATTACCTGGCTGATGAATATAGCCACCGCTTTCTTTATGCTTTAATTCATCAAGCCTTTGTTCTTTTTCCTTTTGGCCTCTCCATTCAAAATAAAATTCGTTGTTCATTGATGTTATTGTAGGCAATTCAGCCTGTGCAATGTGAATGCGAAGCGATAAGCCTTTGTTTTCACACAATTTTTGAATGTAGCTGAGA
The DNA here is from genome assembly GCA_009910795.1 of Dehalobacter sp. CP. The sequence continues at coordinate 32,331 of VMEE01000095.1, forward strand.
AATTCCACGCTAAGTGCGTCTATCCAGTAAAGATAAGTGTCGTTTAAATTAAGTGCGGTCAAGACTTCACTACGCGTACGCAAGCTGTTATATTTCCGCTCGATAGCCAGCGTTTCAACTTGCGTCAAGAAATCGTCTTTAATGGCGTTGCTGATCTTTTGACTTTTGTAGCTTTCAAAATATTCTGTCAGCAGTGTATTGAGTTCTCCGTTCACTTTTGGGTCAACGAAAATGTATTTTCGCAAGTAATCAACCAGTGCTGAATACACAATTTCAGCACGTTTCAATAGAGTTTCTTTATCGACGCTTGAAAAAAGTGCAATAAATTCCTCGCGCTCAGTCAATGTCCTATCTGTGAGTTTATATATACTTTCTGTTAAGTCACGCCTATTTTCCGAAACAAAAGCGGCGATATCTGACTCGGCAAATTTCTCTACAAGAACTTTTCGCTCGTTGTAAAAAGTATCAAATCGCCGATCTGTGTGAGGTACATTAATGATTGCATTTATGATATTTCGCTTGAAATCCGCAAATAAAGTCGTCGTTTCAATGACATACTTCAAATATGAATTGCTTATTTCTGATAACTTCAATTTTAAGGTAATGAAGTACAGCCAATTCTTATAGCCCACTCCGTTTATCCAAGCGGAAAACACATTTTCAGGATTGTCGCCAAATTCTTCAATAAGAGCGTTTATTTCGCCGTTAGCTGCATTTAGTGACGACAGAAATTCAGTCCACTGCTCGTCTGTTCCGAAAATTTTAGCAATAGAGAAAGTGGGATGAATGTGTTTTATAGCGTCATATGCAGAATTTATCTTGCTTACCACAAACATTGGGCAGTCAAAAATAACGTTTGACTTTGCTCTTATCTTTGTTTTCCCGCATTCAAATTCGTCCAGCAGTGCCTTTATACCCTCTATTGCGTGCAAGTTTAGATTTGAAGGTATAAAAGCAACGCTAAGAGCGGAGCTTGTGTCATCCGTGAACAGAACGCGCCTCCCGTCAAAACGAGTAGGGTCAGCATTTTGAAGCCGTAGCACGACGCTAGTAACTCCTCGAAGAAGTATAACAACACGGGCATTGCCGACTTTCATGTCTTTTATTTTAGATAAGCGATCAAAAGCAGCTTCTTCGCCACATAACGCAAGATATTCCCCAAGTCCGAGTATTACTATTTTTTTATCGGGACTTTGTCCGTCAATATCGGCAAAATCCACATTGCCAATAAGGCTATCCAGGTTCGGGCGTTTATCAGTGTTTCTGCATAGCTCGCTGACTTTGACGGACTTTAATCCAGCTTCTGACAGCTGTGTTTTTATGCTCTCGTAATTGCCATCGCCGACCACGAGGAAGAAAGGTGCGTTAACACTTGTATTTGACAAGTACTTTGTTACCTCATTCAAAGTCAGATACCCCCTCGTGTAATAATCTCTATCCCAACCGCTGCATTCTCCTTCACAAGGCGTTTGATATATACATCACGCTCATTATCCGTCATCTTTCCGAGGATTGATAGAGCGGTGTCGCTACCGCCTGCAAAATACTCTGCCTCCGCAAGTTTCTTGACTTCAGCTTGGACTGCCGGGTGAGAGAACCAGTCATATGCTTCTATTGTTAAGCGTTCAAGGCGCTCTCTCACTTTTGCCGTTGTAAGCATTTTAGAATAACTGCCAATGATGTACTTAACAAAAGCCTCATCTCGCTTCTCCACACTTTGTAAATCCTCAAAGAATGAAGCGTTATCAAGATATGCAAGCGCATCCTTTATAGCAAATTCAGGCGGATTAGTTTGATTTAGTGTTTCAAATGTTTTCTTTGCCTTGTCGTAGTCATCACCCACTACCAGCGCCAATATCGGTGTGCTGTATTTAGATGACCATTGTTTCGGTGTAGCTGTGTTTGTTCTATCTTTCCATAAAGCAAACAGCTTTACTTTCAATTGTCCCTTGCGAAACTCATCCGCCTTATCTCTAACCTTTATGTTACACTCGCTTGCGGTCATCGAGAACATACCAACAGGAAGTGTGCCAATTATTTTACCCACATCATCCACATCAACTAAATCGAGACCGTCAAGATATGGCGAGTAGATATCAATAAACAGCGATTTTTCATCGTTTAAGAGTTCTGCAAACTTTGTCCCATTAGACTGCAACTCGGCAAGGAACGTCTTGTATTGCTCGTGCAGTAGTTCGGTTTGCCCATAAATTTTTGCCATAAAATCGATGAGCTTTACGAGGTGTGGATACTTTATTTTGAAACCTTCAGCCGAAACATGAACAAATTTCAACCTATCACGCCAAGCAGCGAGAGCTGTTTTTAGGGAATTTGTATTAGCCGAAAGAATGCTGTTGGTTTCACGCGCGACTCCATACTCAGTCAGCAACTTGCGAATTTCTTCTTCGCCAGTTGTTTTTATCCATAAGCGAGAACGTTCGACGCTGAACAGTCTTCGAATGTCGTCGATGAGATTCGCCTCTGCATTGATATCACGAGCAAGGTCAAGGATTTTTCCGCCTTCAAAAGTTTTCAAATACTCACGAATACCATTTTGGCAGTTTTCTTTGGTGATTAACCTTTTTAAATTTTCGCCCAAAGTGGACTTAACCTGGGCAAGTTTGCCGATTTCGATGGCGATTTGTTGCGCTTCCGCTCCTTCTTTTTGAACAAGCGCTATATACTTTTCAACAACATCGTAAACGCCAAACTCGTCAATCTCAGAAAGTACCCAAATAGGCAATCCAAGGTCAGTCATCTTCTTGCCGACAGATATTGCCGCAATACCAACGGTTGAACAGGAGTCAGGTAAAATATCAAAGGCTTTTTCAGATAGGGAGTAGAACGCCTTTTCATCTGCTGTCATCCTTGCGATATAGGTGTCTTTGTATTTAGCAAGGTTAGAGTTACCTATGTAATCGCTGAGCATAAAGGCAAGCGTTTCCTCTTTAGATACGTTTTCAAACGGCTTACCAGTATTGTCAATAAAGCGATACGTATCGTTGCAATATTCTTTCAGCAAGAATCCGGCGAGGAACGCAGAAAGATTGCTCTGCGAAAATCCGAATTCTTCTTCCAGCATATTGTATAGGTCGCGGATAGAAACCTGCCCACCACTATTTTCAAATGCATCATTAATTTTCTTTTCAAGGGCGATCTTGATCTTTGAAATAGGCAATGCTGATAGGACAGGTTGTTCCCAATATCTATCGACTTTCCATACAGAATTGGGAGCGACATCTAATGTATATTTCTCAATATTCGCAACGTCATTACCAGAAGTCACTAATGCACCGTGTTTAGCACTCGCTTTTCCTTGAGAAAGTTTCAACATCCTTTCAGTCAAGCCTTTGTTGAAGTCCATAATTAGCTTATATTTTGTGACAACAAAGCTTTGCAATGCACCGATTACGCCCGTTGCATTCGGATGACGCTCACCTGCACGATTCGCAGAGGAGTAAACGATAAATGCTCCTCTTTCAATACTGTTCTTCCATTCGGTATCAAGGATGTTTCGAGCATCTTTCGCATACTTCTTCGCAAGGTCTTTATCGTTGCCGCTGTAATACATCGACATTGCCTGGAATTCTACATACCGCTCAACGGCATCTGCACCAAGCGGCGTTGAGAGCGCATCAATGAAAATAATATGTTTATAATCATCGTTTGCAGCGGCTTCCGCGATTGCTTTGCGGAATGACGGTACTTCCGTATCATCTTTAGCAAAGCAAAGAACGGCAACGAAACGCCAACCGTAGTCTTTATCTTTAAGGGAAGTCAGCAATCTGGTAAAGTCCGCGCCTGCGGAGGCTGTGAGCAGTTTACCATTCGGTGGCTCAATGTCGAATCGTAATTTTAACGCAGGAGTCAATGACAACACACTTGCCAAATCACCCTCTGCAATAAGTTTAGCAGTTGTTAAGCTTGAACGCAGGTCGCTTTTGTTTTTCTCAATTTTAGCTTGATCGCCCGCAAGTGCAACAACAGCATAAACCTCTTGATTGTTACCGATTTTGCGTTTAATCAACACCCCGTCGTTGACAAGTTTTTTTGCAATAGAAATTGCAGCATTTCCTTCCAGTTCTGAAATGCCTTCAAAGGCAAGCGACAGATTTTTATCGATAAGACGGAACAGTTCTATCTGATTGCCCGTGCGTTGGTCGATTGCTTGGATAATAAGAATCGTCTTTAAAACAGATTGTTCTTTTTTGCTTAGATTTTGCTGGCGCGGGTATGTATCAAGTATCGACTGAATATCAGCCGTGAGATTATTTCTACCTTTTTCATAGAAGAAATTCCACAGTAAATCAACCGTCAATAAAGGGCGGTCGCCATCTGATGCGGTATTGGAGATAAACCACTGAAACGCCTCAACATCCTCGTTGTCTGCTGTTTTGATAAAGTCGAACATGCTACGCTGGTTCGCCTCAAATGCAGTTGCTATATATTTCAGAACCATTGCTGCATATGGATGGAGTGGCATAATTTTTTTGATTACTTCAGTATTTGTAATGCCAGCCGTCTGCATAACAGCACGGCTTGATTCCGGCACAAGTGCATAGAGATTACTTGAAGTGCTGCCCCATGTGGTTTTGGCAGCAGGATTCACTTCAAGCGCACTCCCGATAAGGTCAAACGCTATGCTATCAGGCAGAGTAATTTCCGTAAACTCATAACGTTGTTGAACGACTTTCCATGCTTGATCTTGTGAGTTTGTGATAACGCTAGATGTTTGGTGCGTAACGATTACAAAGTAGAACGCAGTACTTTGGGCAAGGCTTGCAATCTTTTGAAATTCATCGAGTGAGTTTCGGTTGTTCTTGAAATACGACGAAAACTCATCCCAAATAAGGACAATTTTAATCTCGTTCTTCTTAATGATGTCTTTAAGCCATTCAATTAGCCTATCGGTGTTGAGTTCAAACGCAGTAATACCGCGCTTATCGGAAAGATAGAAAATGTTTTCCATCAATTCTTTTAACTCGCCGCCCTTATTAAGATCTTTCAGCACCTCGTCGGCTGTGGATTGAGAGAAGCGGCTCGAGAATTCTGGTAGCTGCAAATACTCGTCAAAGTGTTTTTTGTTCAGCGGATCTTCAAGCCATGCAATAACGCTGTCACGCAGAGTGTTCTCACCTTGGTAGGCGACGCCCGCCTCGACAAGCGCCGCTTTTACGCTATCTTGCACAGCAAGAAGCAAATCACGAGTGCCGTTAATGCCACCGCTGGCATATCGATACGTCACCACGATTTTGCGTTCTTTGTGACCGAGCAACCTACTAAGTAGGTCTTTGTTCGCATTTGTTTGAAGTACGTGTTTATACCTGTCGTCATCCCAATATTCACGCAATTCCACTTCGGGAGCTTCAAGTATTCTCTTTAAGGCATAGGCACACTGACTTTTGCCCGTACCGTAAGCACCATGAACCCAAACCGGGGATTTACTACCCGCAAGCATACGCTCCACATTTTTAAGGAGGTCAACAAATGTGGGGTGCGGATAAGTTTTCTTCCATAATTCTGGATTCATACAAATTGCTTCTTGGTCGATACAGCGAAAGAAATCCTTGTCAATATTGAAATATTCAATGTATTTGTCAGCCACTTTCAGTTGCCCTCCTAAAACAATTCGAGAACATCTTCTGATGTTTTGTCATCTTTAAGCGAGATTTTATCGAGATCATTAGTGAAAGTTGCGTTGATGAATTCGGGGTATTTGCCAGACAAACCAAGCAGCAGTGGTATCATCGCCTCGCGGTCAAGCCCAAAAATTCTGGTGGGTGAAACCCCGTCACGTTCGATATTATCAGAGAGTAAAGCATTCAGCGTGAATTCCTTATAGTCGTTGCACTTCTCAGCAAATTTGTAGAGAGCGTAGAGGATAACGCGGGGGTCGCTAAGCGAGCAAACCGTCCTTGCTAAGTCGCCGTCGTCGGAAACATAGCCGAAGTTAAGCTTTGTACCAAGAGGTGTTTCGGTTAGCCGCTTATATGCCTTCGCAACGGAACGTGCTGCTTTTTCTTTCATATCGAGAGCAAGAAGCATGTCTTCTACTGTTTTACGTTCGTAAAGTCGTCCTATATCAAGGTTAGCAACATACCAGTCGATTTGTGGATTCTCATAAACAAGGTTTGTGAAAATTATCCCCATAGAAGTGTCGCTATCCCAGCCAATTTCGGATAAGAGCTCAGCAAGCGGTAAACAATGATTTTTGTCTTGTAGGCCTGCATCTTTGAGAAAACGCCTAAAGCATTTTACTTGATTCGGGCCTAAGTCATTAGAAACAAAGAAATCGTCTTTGTCCTTGAAAAACGATGCAAGCCAAGAAGTCATTGGCGCATGGTCGTCGAAGCAATTAATTGTTTTCATAGTTTTCTCCTCCTGCGGTATTTTACGGCTTTCGTACATCAAACAACCGCTATTTATTTGGTGGCAGTCATGAATACCGTCAAACTCAAAGTTTTCACAAATGTTTGTTTTTTCACGTTTGCATTTGTTTATATTTTTGCAGTGAATGCAGTTATGACATTGAATACAATCCTTTATGTTTATCTTACCATTTTCAAACGTTATACAACCATTCTTGCAGTTTGTCTCACAAACTTTGCATCCAATACAGTACGCCGCTTTACGAAATACTTGTCGAAATAATTTGCCATATGCAGGGCTCGCCTTCATTTCAGCTTCTGATATTGCAATTTTGTATCCATCTTTCACTTCAGTAACTTTATATCTAATTTTGCTGTCATCAATTGTTTTTATCCATTCACGCCAATCTGAAGCGGGGTTAGTAATTGTTATTGTAATTGTTCCGTTTTTGCATGTTTCGGAATATCGAAGGGTATTTCCAGTTATTCCGCGACCACTACGCCTATTATCCCATCCACCATTTGTAACATAAGTTTCAAGGTTTTTCTTCCCTAAATCCCAGTTATTCATCCTACATATGATGTCAATATACTGATCAACCTCGACCTTGTAATTCTGCCGTCTAATGTAGTCGGAAATACCACCCGACATCGGGCAGAACAAGCATCCAGCTCTCCCGTTTCCTTTTTTATAGGCTTCGTTGATAATCAAATCGTGTGCGTATATATAAAGCCACACTTCAGCAGAAGTCCATTCGAGTATCGAATTATGGCTGTATTGTCCTTTTTGTTTCTTACCATAGTTTTCATATTCGTATTCAGAGCGTGCAATGCTCTCTTGAGCACGGACACCTACATAATCAAGCCCGACATAATTTTGTTTGCCCGTAACTTCCCTCAGTATCAATGTCTGTGGCGTGGACTTATGTACGGAACAGCACCAACGCAACACCCTGGACGGTGGAGCGAACAAGTCCCAGCTTTCGGCTGGTGAAAAATGCGAACTTGCGCGATAGAACTTCACACTGTCTTTCTTGCACTGTGCCTCAACTTTGTCGATAACGGCGTATGTGTCAGGAAACTCCATGCCCGTGTCTCCGAACACCACAACAAAGCTGTCCTGCGGTAGTACGCTCTTAACCAGATCTAACAGCACACAGCTGTCTTTGCCACCGCTAAACGCAACATGGAAGATGTCGAGCTTGCCAGCATATTTTTCGTATACATCGAGAATCTTCTTAGCGGTAGTTTCTTCAAGCCATCCGAGAATCTCTCGATTGTCATCAATCATTGCTGTTATATCAACGGGCCGGAGTTTCCCGCCCGGTTCTGGTAAATCAAGTGCGAAGAGGTTTCCTTTCTTGTCGGTGAATGATTCCCCTTTGTCTTCGGGGTTCTCGCAGACGGTTTTTGAGGTTGCTTTGCCGTTTGGCGTTTCCCTCCAATCGGGGCAAGTGTAGGCAAGCTGAACAACAGGTGCGTGGTAAACGTCGCCGCCCAAAAGCGAGGCAACAAGCCGCCCACGATAGTAGTAGCGGTTCGCCTCTGCCCACATACAGGGGGCATCGGTCTGCTGGTCGTATTTCCAGTATTTATCAAACCCAAGCAAGTTTAGCTCAGGAGCATAGACTGGGCGTGGCTCTTTCGAAAAAACTGCCGGGGTGGAATTAAGTACCAATCCGCCCGTTCTTGCCGAGTATGTGTAAGAGTACATCGCTTAATTCATCCCCCTTTACTATTTATTTCTTATGGCTTTCGCCTGATTGATAAGTTCTGTAACCTTGGTATACCGCCGTACTGAAATATATCCATTTTCTACCAGGAAGTTCAGTACGGGTTGCGCAACCAGTGAAACGTCCGATTTCGCAACTGCATCCGCCATTATGTCGGCATATGACAAGCGACTCTTTTTACGGACGATAGCTCCCGCATTCTTGCTGTTGACCGACAAGCACTCAAATCGAAAGTTGTCTGAAAAGCGACGGCAGTAACTCTCAAGTATGAACAAGTTCCAAGCCTGTCCGCAATGTGGGAGCATAGCGAATGTGGTCACCGATTGAAGAGGGATGTATTCACCACCCTGTAGGAAGTATTCTATCGCCATGTCGATTGCTGCCTTGTCAAAATGAATATATCGTTCGGCAACATAGGCATTTTCGTCTGTTCGCACTAAAACATCGTATCCCGCTTGCATAGGAATCCAGCGATGACATTCGCCAGTTAAGTCGCGCTCGAAATTCAGCAGGTTGTCAAGCGTGCAGCGGTCAAGCGTTTTGCAGTGTTCTTTTATGATGTGCAGAGCGTCGATATTGTCGCCTTTGCGGGTTATAATCTTTCCGTTCTTGGCATACTTGTCCGCAAGACATATAAAGTAAACAGCGTTATGAATTGCTGTAATGGATAGCTCATAATTGCGGTCAAAAATCTCGCCGAGTGATACATCAGATATTGATGCGTAGCCATGGATGCGGATCTCGGATTCGATGTAATGCGCAATTTCACGTTTCTCATGCTCAGCAATGTCAACTTTGCTGATATGAGTGAATTCGCCCTTGGCATTCCAAATAAAGTCGTTGGTTTGCCCGAGATGCTGCTCTATTCGAAACTGTGGTATGTATGTCAGACGTTCGGCAAGAATCTCATAGGTTAGAAGAATGTCATCACCCCATACCCGCAGGATTTCGTTTTGGAGAACATTGTATACCGAATCGTTAATCTGTCCAAAGAAGGTTTGAGTAAAGCTAAAATTTCTAAAGTCCGCGCGAAGTACTTCAATCAACATTTCCTCCGATACAATGCTTGCCTCAAAGAGCCACGATTCATGCCTGGCGTAGAACTCTGCGTAAAATATTGCCGCCGCACCGCACCGAAAGTAGTCTTTGGCTAACTGATAGATATGTTCTTTTGTGTCTTTCGAAATGACATAAATCTTGCCGGCAAACTCTGTTCCTTGCGCCCTAACATAACTAACAATGTCATTATCATCAAGCATTACTTCTTTGCCAAGTCGTTCTTTTGTAAATCTCCGTAAACGGCCGATTTCGATTCCGTTCGAATAGCGGAAACCATTTGTGAATTTCTCCGCAAGCACTTGGTTAATAGCCGCGCTTGTGTCATTGTCGATACTGACTGCATTAACAAATGAAATTTGACGATTATCCGTTACGAGTTTCCTATCTTCCGTTTCTACAATAGGAACGACGGAAGTGACATCGTGATATTCCAAGTATCTCAAGTAGCAACCCATGCCTGCAGAGAACATTCCGGACATGCTACTGTTGACCTGATTATAGTTTGGTGCGGCTTTAAAAATATCCCAATTTACATTTAATTCATCGGGTGTACGGCAAGTAAAAACGTTCCTGTCATTGCCTGCAACAGAGATTTCAAGTTTAGCGGGAGCGGTGCGAAGTGCGCGCATATACTGTCGCACCACATTTTCTAAATATAAAGTACCATTAGCGTTCGGTTGTGTAACCAGCCAAGCCACTACATCATCGGGGGTTATATCTTTCTGCGTAGAGTGTTCAGTCACAATAGCAGGTTCCGCCCCTTTGTCCTCAGTAACGGTGGCAACATCCTTCTTATGGGCAACTAGCTTCTCTTTCAGAAAACGTAAATATAACTGCCCGCCAACGACGAACACCTTATATGTGTTTCGGTCGGTAACGCGGAGCAACTTTACTCCTAAGAGTCTATTATACATAGTTTGAAACGCGCTAAACTGCGTGTATCCCCAAATACTGATGGAACTAATCTTTTTTCGGACGGCATATTCCGAAATTCTGTCCAAACAGGACAAAACAACTTCTGGGGAATACTTCTCTGTATTGCCGTCATTAATCCAGTTTTCAAACGCTTCTCTCATATTCGAAATGGATGCCAAGGAAACCTGTTCATCAGCAGGATTCACGGCAACATTCATGAGGTCTAATTCAGCCACTCCTTGGACTCCTCCTTCATTCTAATTCTTTAATTCTTTGCCCGGAGCACTCGAGCGTATCCATACATCAATCTCGGTAATCTTGAATGTGAAAAAGTCATTGTAATTAGCCGGATAGGGACAATAGGATCACATTATTCTCTTTGAATGCATACCAGTTATCTCCCAACTTCTTGTGGGATAATACTATTACAGACTAATCTATTTTTATTAATACTTAACAACCGCTATTGTACTAAACGCCTTCAACAAACCAACACTATCTGCTAAGTTCTTCTTGAATACATTTTCCCATTTCACTCCCAGTAATTTCAATATATAAGAAGACAACAATTGCTAAAATTCTCCATACTATGAAGAATTCCTTTAAATAATGATAATATTATTAAGCTCTATAATTCAAGCAACATTATTTTCAAATTCAATCACCTAAATCAATTCATATTCTTGCATTCGCACACAAAAATAACCCCCAGAGAAAAACCCTGGAGGTCTTGATATCATTGGAGCCGATGGCCGGAATCGCACCAACGACCTGTTAGATTCAGTTAAGGGCTAGAGCAAGTCACTCTATCAACAGCCTTTAGAAATTTGTAATCCCTTTATAAATTGCTTTTTAAAAATTTTTCAATATTTTTCAGCGCCTGATTTATGGAATGAGCTACTCTGCTTTTTCCAACCCTTTCAGTTCTGGCAATTTGTGTTATGCTCATATTCAGGAAGAAGTGAGCATAAAGTCGCTTCGCCTGTTTTTCCGGCAAGTTGTTTATAGCAGCATACAACTCCTGATTGCTCATTTTTCTTTCATAGATTTCCTCCGGAGATAAAACCAGTAAGATTACATCCTTTTCAATACCGTCGTCAGCATTAAGAGAATAATACGCCCTGTGTACACGCCTGCGTTCATGGTCAGCATGGTCCTTTCGGTTAAACTGTTTGAATTGATCCGCAACATCCTCAGTCACTTCAACAAAAAAATCAGATATATTAACAGGGTAGTAATCCCGCAAATTGATCCTTTTCATATAAACCTCCGTTTTGATTTTTTTGAAAAACCAAAACAGAGGGTGGTGAGCGGCAATCGACAAAAAATTTTCTTTTACGGCAAAAAACGCCCCATTGGATACAGTCCAAATAAGCATTTATGAGTTTTCGGATCTTATTATTAGGTTCTGATAGTTCTATATATCGGTGAAACTTTCCCCTTGCGCAGAGTAAGCTTTTTTTAACAATTCGTTATTGATGATGAGGCAAAAACAAATAATGATATCTGCTTCATCACGCCAAACCGCTAATCATTAATAGCGGTTTCCTTTTTGCAGCATACTGATTTGGCATAAAAAATACCCCGCTGAGCGTGAATTCAGGGGGGTACCGATAATTAGGCATGAAAACATCCCCGCCAAAGTCACGTTTTTTTTATTAGCGGGTAAGCTCAACCTATTTACTTGTGCGCAATCCATTAATATGACCTCTAAATATAATGTGTTCTGTCAGTTCCTGTATATATAGATGCACTATCTCGTTTTCTCATCTAAATAGGAACTGTAAACTGTTATTGGAGGTGAACTAATGGATCACAATGATTTTGACAGATTGGGCGGCATTATTAAAGCTGCCCGCAAAGCGAAAAGACTTACACGGGACCAGTTATCGGAACGGATACACATAACGCCACGTTACCTCATGTCCATTGAAAATGAGAATCAAAAACCCAGCTACACCATCCTTTTTCAGCTCATCCGGGAACTAGAGATATCCGCGGATACGATCTTTTTCCCTGAAAATAAATGCACGAATCCTGAAAGAGAACAATTAGTCCGGCTGCTTAGTTTTTGTGATGAGCGTGACCTTAGAATTGTGACAGCTACGGTGAAAGCTCTGTTAGGATCTAAGCAGCACAAGTACTAATACCATTGACTACTGTTTTCTTTCACAAACAGATTCTTCCTTATCGTCCTAATAAACAAAAAACAGCCACATAAAAGGGCTGGTTAAGCAATAAGCCTCCACGGCAGCCTGGCTGTCATAGCACTTAAGAATGCCTTAGACCCGCGGCTTTGCGTCCCTGCCTTTCAACAGGTTTGCCCTTTTCGTTAATAATTTAGTTTTTACAACAAGTGAAGTACAAAAAACGTAGCATTACTCAAAAAACATATTTATGATATAGTTTAACCTCCATCGTCATATTTAGGTAATATTTTCTAATTTTAGTTAATTATAACATATATGATTTATTGATGCTTGCCATATCAGAAAAACAAATCATTTCCAGACTATCTGTGGATATTTATATACAAGAATATTGAAAAGCAAGTACTGGTATTTTTTCCACGCTAACCGCCAGGAAAGCTATTCGGCATAGCATGCAGATAACTTTCCCCTGACACTATACCCCAAACAACCTCCAATACATTTCTCTTCTTCCCAAAACCTGCATCCGGAACATTCCATAAACGGAGGATGGCTATATCTTTTACTGTCAATCTCACGCAGAAAATAATCATTCACATCTTGAACGGTATTAAAGTCTTTTATATTTACGCTTAGATAATCTTCAAAAACGAAACACCGGGCGACGCTCAAGTCGGGCCTTATATCCATAACCGGCGAACAGATTCCCTTGTGAATCAGATCAAAACCCGAGTAGATGAAATTCACAAGCTGCTCGTTGGAAAAGATGCACTTGGGCGGATTATTGCAATCAACATGAGGAGAAATCCCATTTCTATGGCAATCGTCTAAAAAGTCAACTAATCCGGGCACATAACTTTCATAATGTTCAAGACTGCCCTTCTGGTTATTATCCGAGGGTACGGTAATGCTGTACCTGATGGTCTTTAATTTTAGTCTCTTGCTTTGCTCAATAATATATTGATATTGAAAGTCCGGCTCAAATATATTAATGCCGAGCGTAACCTGGGGTTCGATATTCTTTCTGCGATATTCGAATACCAGGTTTTCTACATTATCTATTGTCCTATTATATAGATGCTCACCGATTACATCCGGCCCATTTAAATTAATCAAGAAGGAAACCTTATTATCCGCAATGGATCGGCTCAAGGCATGATCTAAAGCAATGGCATTGGTGAAAATCTGGATTCTCCGGAAAAATGGATCATCTATTCCTTGATTCACCCACTTTTCAAAGTTCGGATGCAGTGTCGGCTCCCCCCCGAGCAGCCTTAAATCAACATGTGCCGACTTCTTAAAGAAATCGATTATATAGCCATAATTATCATCGGAAATATCGGCCTTGTTCTTGGGATCACAGTTGGCAAAGCAATAGGAACATTTTAAGTTGCAGTAATTATTTAACATAATATTCATAGGAACCTCCATTCCACCGCGTCACTGGCGGCACATATCGCAATTTTGAAGGAGAAGGGGATATCTTTATAACATTTGGACAGCAAAAAGAATAGCAATGAAGCCTTATCTAGCGGGTAATGACATTTTGAAAGTGTTTTACGTTTGTAATGGCGACAGCATTGCTCGATCCGGAATTATTGCTGGCAGTAACATAAAAAGTTATCGGCTGGACAGTTGTCCCGGCGGGAATCGCAAAAGATCCCACCCATGTATTTCCTCCGGTATTTGTAAAAGCAATTACTGTTGAATTTAAGGAATTGGTCGCGGTGACGGAAGTGGTGTTCCCCGTCGTTGTTGCTGTAATCTGGATTGTGGTGTTAGGGAAGGCGACGGCCTGTACACTTGCTACAACCGAGGGGGGCGGTGTCCAGTTATTCCAATCGCTGTAATTGGAATAATTGCTGTAAGCGCCCCAATCGCCATAGTTGCTATAGTTGCTGTAATTAGAATAAGCAGTCCAGTTCGAATATTGGCTCCATGTTTCGGTATGGTTTTCCCATTGCGTATGGTTTTCCCAAACACCGGCATTCGAGTAATTGGCGTTCCAATTTACATAATTGCCGTAAGTGTTGTTGTAGACATCAGTATAAGCGCCATAATTTCCATAATTGGTCCATCCGGAGTTAGGCCAGGACCATTCCACCCAAGCAAAAGCCTTTTCGGGCTGCAAGGAAAACTTAAGGCCCAAAGCCTTGGAGTATTTGCCCTCCTTGGCTTTGGGCCCATCCGGATGATTGTTGTCAAGAACCAGGTCTTGGGTTATTGAAGCATGCAGGACGCTTAATGAAACAAAGGCAAACAGCAATTTTTTTAATCTGGAAAACGTTCTTGCCATATCATTCACCTACCGCACAGGACAATGGCTCCGCCTGCCCTTTCTCCGCAACATAATCCTCGATCTGTTCCGCTTTATAAAAACAATACTTGCATGTGACCCCGCACTGGGCGGCGCATTGCGGCTTTTTCTCCAGGAAATAATCAAGCTTGGGCAAAAACTCAAATATCTCCTTCATCTTCAGTGTTCCGTACGGATGGAAAACCTTGTTCATAAAACGTGAATTATAAGTATTATAGAATTCATTCAGCGCGTATTCCGGATCGGTAACGCCAAGCATATAGGCCTTTATCTTATTGACCAATTCCGGCTTGGGGTGATCCCTGCCAACCAGCTTGATGCTGTTAACCCCTGCTTTCTCATAGCAGGGGATTTCCCAAGGGTAAATAATCCTATTCAGCACCATTTGAATGGCCGGACTTTTAAAGGTAATCTGATCACAGATGAATTTAGGGAATTCCCGGAATAACGGGCTGCATTTATAGATGTTTTCCTGCCTGCCGAACAAGGCATAGTGAATATTCTTGGTCGGACAACAAAAGATGCAGCCTTCATCGGCCATCAATTCCAAACCAACATCAGGCAACAACGTTTTAAACGATTCGATAAAAGTAAAATCCTTATTGAGATCGGAAGCGGGAATGACAGTGGAGATTCCTAGATTTTCGCTGGCATACTTGGCCTGGTTGATTGACCGGATATCCATCATCGTTGAAGCGTTTACGGCCAATCCGCTGAATTCCTCTTTCAAAAAATCAGCAAGAAGCTGGCTCCCAACCGTAATACTTCGCACCCCGATCTCCACCAGATGCCCGACAAACTGCTTCAGCTGGGGAATGTTGACTTCAAAGTCATACAGGGAAATGGTTGAGATATTATTCATCAGATAAATGAACGCCATCCCGTTATCCGAAAGCATTTTTATATAAGGCCTTAAATCTTCCAGTATCCGGATTTTGCCGCTGTCTTCCTGCAAATTAACCGACCGGCCATGTTCATACCCTGATTTGGCGTAAGATGTAACAGGCAGACTGTTATATACGGAACGGATTTTATACTTCGCCTTATTCAGGCTGTTGAGCTTTATTAACTCCTGAATATACCCATAGTCAAATAATAAAGGAACTGAGTAGTACAGTTCCTGCGGCTGGTTCGGGGGCTCAAACTTTTGCTTTTTCTTAAAGATATTGATCATACCTATCAACCTCTCTTTAAATCGCGAGAAACTCCTTCAACTTGTTTTCCGCGTTGACAGGAGTTTCTATCCGTTTAATCGATTCTTCTAAAATATTTTTCATCATCTTGGCGCTCCGGAATTGATGCCTGAATAAAAAGTTCAAGAATCTTGGGTTATATTTCGGCATATCTTCATAATCAATCTCATTAATAACCCGTATGATATGGCTGATCACGTTCCGGTGGGTGTAGCAATTTTCAGGCTCCGGCTTATTCATGGTCAGATCATACTGGATATTGTCATTGTAGCAGCCGCTATGGCAGCTGTAGAAATAATCACAATCGCCGCAATGCTGCAGCATCCTCCGGGTTCCCTCGTACCATCTTATATGGTTGGGATGATTTAAGATATCCTCAACCGATTCCATCTCAAAAATATTCCCGAAAGACACGGCGGCGCTCTCCGGCCAGTCCCGGCCGCAATGATAAATCGTCCCGTCGGGCTGAGTTGAAAACCAGTAATCCTTTCCGGCGCAGTCCGTAAACGCGCAGGAACCACCGGCATCCAAGGCGGCCATCAAATATCGCTCGCAAAGATCCGAATCGGCCGGTCGATACGTATCTAAAATCCAATAGTCAAAGAATTTACAGATTTCCTCAGCAACCATTTTCCCGTCCAGGGTATAGGAATTCATATTTTTATGGGCCGCAAAGATGAGGTTCATCTTGCAGCCCAGGCCTAAGCGTTTAAAGTATTCGTAATCGTCAATTATGTGGTGGATATTATCTTTCGTAATGATCATGATGGCGCCGCCCAAGACCTCATTTTTATCCGCCGTGGCAATCGACCGCATCAACCTGTCGGTATTTTTCCGGGTCAAATGGTTTGTCAAGCCATCGAAACTGAAGCCCGGCCGGATGTTCCACTTCCTCAAAACAGCGGCGTTCTCATCATCAATCAGCGTTAAGTTGGATTGCATGCAAATATTGACTTTCTTAAATTGCTGCTTAATCAGGGCGTTTGCTTCATCATAAAATTCTTTTCCAATCAGTAAAGGTTCCCCGCCGTGCCAGATCCAAGTGCCGACATTCACATCTTTGAACACTTTCAAAATCTGTCTGACCACTTCCAGCGTGACTTTGTTCCCTTCCGCGTTAAGATCCTTGCGAAACATCACATCATAACAATACGGACAATGCAGGTTGCAGGCATGCGTCGTTTTTACGATCAAAGTAGTTTTATCGGGATACGTAATATTCTCCGCGCCAGCCATCTTTTTGAAATCGATATCGCTCTCAAAATACTCCTTATGCCTTTTTATTTGTTTGAGAGACATGGAAAACATCAAGTTCTTATTGCCGGCAATAATGTCCAGAATCTCCCCGGAACTCATGCCGGGCATGATTTCCTGGTAAACACAGCTGCGCAGTTCCCTTTCGTATTTGTTGTTGAATTTACGGAACTGATACAACTCATCTTTTGCTATTAAATTCATAAGCATGCCCCCTATATCTTCAGCTGGGTGTTTTCTTCAGAATCGACCTTCCAAACCCCGTTTACCTGCAGCAAAATAATTCTTTCCTCATATTTGCTTACCCAAAAGTTGCCGCCATTCTGCGCCGCATTGATGACGATGGTAAACTTCAGGAATGCCCCTTCCTGATTATTTAATTGGGGGATTTGATTAAAGCTTATATCCTCAAGGCATAAAGACTTCATCTGTCTAGTATCCTTGTTTTTGATGCTTTCCGATCTGAAATTCGGGAAAAATTTGTCCAACGAACTTTGGAAATTCGCCGTCGTGTAACCGCTTCCCGGCATTTGCGACATTGCTTCAAGCTTCTTATAATCGGTAGATTTAAACTCTACCAACCACCGGGCTGCCGCTTCATAAGCAGCTTTTTCTTTGTCTGTTTTGGTGGCATTATTTTGGACATAAACCTGCTGTCCCAAGCTGTACAAAGATAATCCGGAATTGGCGGGAAGGTTCTGCTCCGGCGCAGGCCCAGGTTCAGGTTTGCTTGGCGTAACCGGGTCAGGCTCGCTTGGCTGATTCGGTTCAATCTTTTGCTGGCTTTGGGGCTCGACACTGGGCTGGGCTTTTGTTTCGGTTTCGGCTTCGGTTTTGATTTCCGGCTGCGGAGCTTGCTCCGGTTCAGTCTCTTTAATCGGCTCAAGCTCTTTTTCCGGGCTTTGATTGTCTTTTTGAATCTGCGTCTCCTGCTGAGCCGGGGTATTTTGTACCGGCTCAGTCTTTTTGGGGCTGCATCCAAAAAGAAGCATGGACAAAACAAGAAGCAGAATGGAAAATGTTTTAACTCTTAACTTTAACATGGTCGTATCCTCCTTTCGGGCCTACCGGAACATCCTCATCACCTATTTTGATATAGGTTTGGGAAAGTGTTTTTTTCTCTGAGGGGTCGGCAGTTCTGCGCCGTTCGTCCATATTCATCTCCATTTCCTCCAGTTGAGACAATATGGCGAGCTTGATAAATCTTTCCCTGCTCATCCCAATCGAAGCGCTGAAGCCTTCCGTTCTTTGATTCAAATTGTCAGAAACATCCAATTCCCATTTAAACATATCCTTTTTCCTCCTAAAAAACAATGTTACTAAAAAAGAATGTTATGAAAACAAGAATGAAGTAAGTATATAGCATGAAGAGATCAACACAGCTCCTCCTCCGGGAAAGGGTCTGCTCTTGACGCCATTGGCAAAGGAATTATTGTTTTCTCCAATAGCGATTAATACTAGCGAATCTGTTTTTACATCATGAATCGTTCGGGATAAGCCTTTGACCCTTACAGTTTGAAAAAAGAAATAAAAGAAAGCTGAAAACATGAAGATAGCTGAGTTAAAGAAGAAGGCCCCGGGTGTTAAAAACAGGCTGAGAGCCAACAGCAATTTAACATCACCTCCCCTCATCGCCCCGTGGGAATAGACGAATAAGAGAATTAAGAAAAGGAAAAAGAAAGACAGCCAGTAACTTGCGGAATATGCTTTGGCGTATATAAGATAAAAAATTCCGAGAATTAAGCCCGGAATCGTCACCCAATTATATATTTTCCGCTTCCGCCAATCCGTCAGAACACAAATTGACAGCAGTATTAAAGGGATCAGCAATGCCAAATCCTTAACCATTTCCTGCATCATCCTTACATTTCAAATTATGGCGAGATTTTCAAAGCAGCGTCTTTGGCTACTTTGATCGTCCAATAAGGGGTTGAATTTACGATTTGGGTCAAGCCGCGCTTTACTCTGACTTCGATATAAACCACATAGGACGGCTCCGTGATAGCGTGACCGTCTATCGGGCTTAACGCCGGCAAAACATCGGAATTATAGGTTTTATAATATAGCGTTGCTTTATTGACATATATAACCGGCGAGCCAGGAAGGGGATTCAGACTATTGTCTAATGATAGATTTTTCTTTACCATCTCCAGAAAAACAACGTCCGCTTGCACTGGGTCTATTTCTAAAACCCCTTGGTTTAATTTGGCCTGGTCGGTTTGCTGGCTGGCCGCTAAAGCGGCGAATTTTACACTATCCGTTATTCCCCGTTTAATGTTTATGGCGTGGTAGTAGTCCGTCCCCCAGCCAATAAGGGCAAGAGAAATACTCAGAAAAATCAGCAGTTCAATTAGAGATGAACCCCGGTCGTCTCTGATTATTTTAAATAGCTTCTTCATAAACACCTCATTTAAGGCAAATATTGACTCATGATCGTTTTGGTTACCGTAACCGTTTCCGATTTGGCAACCGGACGACCGCCTGACCAATCGGTAAATTGTCTGGGCCCGGTTATGGAAATGGTTATATATTGTCCGTAAGCAACGCGGCTTGCCTCACTGCCCGATCCGGTGATCGTGAATAAACCGGTATCGACACCGGTGTGTTTCAGCTGATCTTTAATTAGATTCCGGACCTCTGTCGTGGTTCCTCCGACAACTGCAGCCCTTTCCAACCCGAGATTCACGGCATTAACCATGGAGCCCTGCAGGTTATTAAGGAAAAACATCGATATGAAGGTGAAAAATATCACCAGCCATAAGGCAAAGACGATTAGGAATTCAATCAAGGTGGAGCCCCGTTCATTATTGGGGTTTCTCATTGGTTTTTTTCGTAATTTCAGCATAATTTCAAGTGGATAGCACACGTCTGAACGCATGCTATCCGCCCTCTCCCTTCCTCCTCACGGTGAGGATACTTTCATTAAGGAGTCGTGATATTGGTTATACTGGTATTCATATCCGTCAATTTGCCCCTGATTGTAACAAACAGCACTGATACGGCTGCTACTGTAGCCAGAACACCGCCGAAGATCCAAATAATATTTTGAACGAGATCTCCGCCTTCATCTTGATAAAGGTTTTTCAAAATTTTTCCCATAAAAAAATAACCCCCCTTCTTAATTCAATTTGCTCATTCCGGCTGAGTCATTGGCAATTTTAGCGGTTATTGTATTGTAAAGAATCACCGCAATGCCTACTGTTGCCAGAATGCCCCCCAACAGCAAGACGATATTTTGAACCAGATCCCCCCTTTCATCACGCAGCAATGCTGCCAGACTGCAGGCAATTTTTTTCACATATTGCCACCTCCTACATGATTTGGCCAAGGCTTTGGTTAGCCTGGTATAAGAGCGGGACAAGAATGACTACCGGGATCATGATAAAAGGAATGGCGGTCAAGGCTTCGACAAGCATTTTTTTGTTTTTGTACCGCCTTATTTCTTTTAATCCCTCAATATATTCAATGTCCCGGGACCGGCTGGCCATATAGGCAACCATATTGGAACTATCGATGGTGATAGATTGCATCAAAATATCCGCTAAGTTTTTCAATTCATCGATGTCTGTTTCTTTACTCAATTTAGCAAGCGCCGGTTTTGGCCCTGTTATGGACATATCCTGCAGGAGCTTTTCCAGGTGAGGCCGCAATTTATTGGTCGCGAATAAGGCCCCACGAATAGAATCAACTATGGTTTCTCCCGCTTTTCTCAAGTCAACAATATAAGCCATGATATCCGACAACTCATTGATGAGGGCATTTTGGTACTGGTTGTAAAAATACGCAAGAATGGCTGTGGGCGCTATGCTCCCCACAAAAAAGCCGGTACAAATCAGCCCTATTGCCATCAGCAAGTCTTTTGTGGAAAAGCCTGCAAAGCCAAAAAGAATGGCAAATATGAGGGGGGATAATTTTTGAAAAGTCCTAAATTCCGCATATCCCATCGGCATTGCTCCAGGCTGTTTGAGTATTTCCAGCATGTTTTCCGAACGATTCTGTCTCGGGGTTTTGCTTAATAATTTAGAGATATATTTTGCCGTCTTTTTGCGAAGTTTTTCTAAAGCAGGTTCCTGGGCTTGTCTATACGAAAGCGCGGTAGTGCCGAGAGAATTTATCCTCTTCGACTCCCTGCGGTTCGTCTTAATAAAAAACGCCGCCAAAAGCAGCATCAAACCCAGGGATATTCCCATAGAACAAATCAATAGTATCGTCATACTTGCTTAATCCTCCATTGATAAGAATTTCAGCAGCAGCGCACCCTCAATTAAGACAGAGATAATAATAGCATTCGTATAAAGGTGTCCTAATGAAGATTGTTTTACCAGGGCCAATGAATCCGGCCAAACAAGGCTTACGACTAGATACGTAAGAATCATTACCAGGGTAAAAGCCACCGCTTTGGAGATTAGCGGATTAAGATCCTCTTTAATGGATTGCACCCTGTTTTTTCTTGATCTGATTTTGTCCGTAAGCCTGTATAAAAGCTCTTCCGTGTCACCCCCGGCCAGCCTTGAAGAAACAATAACATTGTAAAAATCCCTGAATGACTGCAGTTTCAAAATTATAGACACTTTGTAGACAACCGTGCCAAATTCTTCACCTTTATTCACCCGGGACTGGATTCGGCTGAACAAAGACCGGATTTGAGAAGGCATTGCAGGAATTGAATCCCAAGTCGCGGCTTCAAGATTATTACGCACGATATAATTGTTTAAGATAAGGCTGAAAGTGTTCAAGGCCTGTTTATTCAGCCTTCTTCGCGTACTGTGATAGATAAGATTGATCATAACCCAAGGCATCAGCAAGCCGATGACCGTAATAATAATCATGCCGAAAATATTATGGCTTACGATTAAAGCCCCCGGACTTTGGTAAGTGGGATTCGGAATCTTCTCCGTAAGAGTTATTATTGAAAGGAAAAAGGAAATAAAGCTAAACCCGATACTCATAAAAAAGAGAGCTTTTAAGCTCAGCTTTAGATTTGTTATATAGATTCTTTGCTCGTAATATCTTGCAAAATTGCTTATCCTGATGTTGTTTTTTACTTTATCTTGAAAATGGTTAATCCTTTCATTAAAGAATACGGATACTTGTTTCTTTCCATTTTTTCCAAGAAACCAGGCGATTACGGATAATAGGAGCCCCATGCTTATGCCATAACAAAGAACAAGCGTCATATCAACCACCTCTTAACATCACCGGCGTTTTTTCTGCCCTTAGCCATAAGACGGTAAACAAGTTTTTTGCTTATGGGGTTAAAGAACATTTTTCCGTCGCTGTCTCTTTTAAAGATATCTTTAATCACAATATTGCACTCCGCATCCAGCTCCAATTCAGCGACTTGGGTGATTTCAATTTTTCTGTCTACTATTCCTAATTGAATGATAATATCTACTGCGGTGACGATTTCAGTGTTAATGACCTTATCGCTGACGTTGGAAATCGCTTGAACCTTGGTTCTTAATTCCTGGCAGCATGCTTCAGCGTCATAGGTATGAATGGAAGCCATTGTATTGGCATGGCCGGAACGCATGGCCCTAAGCGTATACATGGCTTCGACCGGAAAACGGATCTCACCGACCAGAATCACATCCGGATCCATTCTCATAACCTGGGGGTAGATTTCCTCCACCCCGATAGGATTGTATTTTGTGTCTCGTTCCAGCATTTCAACAACCTCCAGGCCAGGATAGTATTTAGCTAGCTGCAACTCCGGCCCGTTTTCGATAGTGATTATCCGCAAACCGCTTTCGGGATCGCCGGGACTATTTTCATCCGGAATAAGATCCTGAAAAATCGAGGCCAGGGTACGGATCAAGGTTGTTTTTCCGGTGTGAGTCCCGCCGCTCACGATGATCGTAGCACCCGCTCTTACCACATCCCGGATAAAATCAAGCTGCCGGTAGGAATGTTCTTCGCTGGGGATATTTTTGATATCTTCATACTCTTTGTTAGGAAAGTTGCGGGGCTTGCCTCTCTCTGATGTCTTTAACGTCCCGATCTTTTCAAGTTCTTCCAGGGAAAAGTTTTTATCCCTGAATCTCCGAATATTTAAGGTAATTCCGTGGCTGGGGACGATGGCGCTTTTATTGATGACAACCCTGCTTCGATCCGGAAGCCAGGCATTATCCACCATGGGGCTGCCCTCGTTGGCTTCCGAGTGGCAAGTAAGCAAGATGCGTTCCGTTATTTTTTCAAGATGGGCCAGATCCGTAAACTGAATATCCTTGGCTAAATACCTGACTCCATTCTTTTTATACGTGATTTGATATGGACCGTTTACGCAAATTTCCGTTATCTCCGGGTCAAGAAGGAAGTCATGGATAACATCATAGCCAATAATGGTTTTATAGGCCTCCCAAGCAATTTCATCGATGCTCATACCGGGCACATCGAGTTTCTCATGGCGAATGATATCTTTTATAACATTGAGGATTTGTTTTTGACATTCCCCTACCCCATAAATAGCGTCGTTAAGCAATTTTGGGTGGTTTTCAGTCAACATGGACTGGACAATACTTATTGTTTTATATAGGTGGGTTTTGCTGTCTGTGTCAGATGCTTTTGAGTCAACGACTTTCGCTGAACTGATTCTCATGTAAAGTTCCTCCAATCTGAATTCCGCATCAGCGTGGACTCCCGAAGCGCGGCGCGGTAAAAAATATACGGCCTTTTTTTACGGTCTTAGATAAATGAAGCTGCAGCAGAATGTTCTCAATTGCTTTATCAAACTTGCCGTATTTTAATAAGGGAATCAGTGAAACCGTGGAGTTATCATACAACACCTTGGAAATACCGGGTATTGTCCCCAGCAAAGGTAGCCCAAGATTGCTCTCAATTTTGTCTTTCGTGTACAGCGCCTTATTGGAATATTGGTTGATGATCAGTTTGAACCTATTGATATCCATATTTCGGGCATGCAGATTATTAAGCCATTTAGCGGTGTTCTCAATCGTGTTTCTGTTTTGGTCTACAATGACCAAGACATCTGTCGCTGCCCTTAGCGCCACGTCTGTAGGAATAATCAGCGTATCGCTTTGGACGTCAATAAAGAGGATATCTACAAGATCTGACAACTCAGTTATGATTGTACAGGCTTGCATATCTCCCAATTTATCTATTAATTCCGGTTCTTTCGTTAATCCCGTCCAGCATAATAAATTAGGAAGGTTCTTTGTTATATGGGCGTTTTCTTTAAGCAAATCGTGATAACTATAATTATCCTGCCAAGACTTAAGGATATATTCCATCGAGCTTTCTTTATCTTCCAGCTCTAAAAACAAGTGGAGACAGGGCGCTATTAACGAAAAATCCAACAACCCTATTTTTAAGTTTGTTTCCTTTGCCAGCTTCCGGGCCAGGTTGCAAGCAAGCGTTGACTTTCCAACACTGCACACACTCCACAAGACGATTATTTTCTTCAACTGCTGATCAACTGCATTATTTTCATCAGCCATATGATTTCCTCCCATAACGTTTACTTTTGAAGCTGAAGCAATGCAACAATAAAATCTCTGCCTATATTTGCCTGGGACTTTTCGATAACATCGTTTATGTTGTAGAGATCCTTGGCATTCCTATCGCGCTGCGCGAGGGAAATCGTTCCCATTGTTTCGGCCTGTTTGATTACTAAAAACTGCTTTGGCGTAACCTTGGCTATTATTTCTGTCGGGATGCCGGTTGTTTGCTCATTGCCTGATAAACTTCCAACCGATGCTGGCCCATTCAAATTATCCGCGGAAGATAATATCTTGCCCGATGAATCGGCAGTCGCTTCAATGAATAAATCTGTGATAATATACCCTGCAAGCGATAAATTGCCCGTTTGTTTCGGGTCAAGCGTTAAAACCAGGTCAACAGTTTGTCCGTACTTGGCAAGACCGGCAATGGAGCCGTTATAATCTGTTTTGAAGGCGATTAACCGCGGATTTTCAACCTTCGTCTTGGTGTTCTGCTCAATTTTATCCAACCGCACCGGATCGCCTTCTTTTAAAGGCCAATTCAGATTCTTGTTTACTACCTGGCTGATGCTTTCCGCAGTTCCCGAAGGAACACTTTCCCTTGGAACGCTTTTAACTTTCAATTGCGCTGCGCTTATGATGGTATCTTCGGGAATATTTGCGGCGGCATAAACCGCAGGAATCAGGCCCTTTGCATAATCTAGGTAAAAATAAAGGCCCAAACCACTCCCTAAAGCGATAACCAAGCCTAAAATAAAAAACACTTTTCTCAAATTAAACACCTTCCTTAATTGTTCACAGCTTTGCTCATCCAATAAGCATTCGTTAAATCCAGCAAAGCAGAATACTCATATTTTTCGAGTGAACTATTCAAAAAAACTAGGCCTGCCAATCACATAGAAACCTGAAGAACTTGCACCGGAAACACTGGTTACCGCTACATTGTTCTCCCCTGCATTGCAATTGGCAATTAACAGATTTTCGTTTTGCTTTCCCACAATAATGCCCACATGGCTTAAGTCAGGATAGAACACCAGATCCCCCGGTTGTGCGCTGCTCCAGTTCACCGGCTTACAGGCGGCATACTGGCTTGAAGTTCCTGTTCCGATTATCTCCGCCGCATCAACATTAGCTGCCGCATTGGCAAACACCCATGCAACATAGCCGGAGCAATCCAACCCGAAAGGCCGCACGGTTCCGGTAGTAGGGCTTCCCTCGGCTGTTACCTTGGTAAGTGTTCCCCAGCGGCTGTCCCAGCCAATGACTGTGGATTTGCCGCCCCAAAAATAACTGACTTTACCGATAAGGGAATAAGCGGCCAGCACCACATTTTTGCGCTGCTCGTCCAAATCCGGCGGCAGATTTTGTGAAATAACAGCAATTTCCTGGGGGGATAAGGTAATATCCGTATAGCTACCGATAAGCTTTGCAAACAGCTCCCGGTATTTGTACTGCATAAGCTCATTCACCATCCCCACTTGCTGCGGATTGAAACGGTATTGGATGATCATGTCCGCATAAGATTTTGTGTTTACACGGATATGCAAAACAGTCTCGGTGCTGGTCGTTTCTCCATCCGAATGCTCAATCGTTTCCAGCCAGTAGTCAATTTTGTTCATATCCCAAAAGATGTCCCGCAGGATTCCCACTTTTGTATCGTCAAGGGTGGCGACCTGCATGCCTTTTTCCGGATCGGCGGCCACCTTCACCGCGTAAACCGCCAGGATGTCCCGCCAGTTGCCGACCATATTGCTGCTGCCGTTGTTGGACAAATCCAGCGTGTCATGCGGGTTTTCCCTCTCTATCTGTTCCAGTTTTGCCGTGAACTCTCCGTTCAGCCGACTGACGGCCTCCGACATTACCAGCGTGTTCTTGCCGGTTCCTTCGTTGGAAAAGAAAATTCCGAAAACGGAGCTTGCCATAAGCCCCACCAGGCATATCAGGAGGATAACCACTACCGCCGCCCAGCCGCCTGCGGCAATCAAAGCTATCAGGCTCTTTAAGGCCGCAATGATCGCTTTAATTG
The DNA here is from genome assembly GCA_009910795.1 of Dehalobacter sp. CP. Next base: position 58,806 of record VMEE01000095.1, read on the forward strand.
TAGCCAGCATTGTTTTTGCCGCTGCCTTTGCTGAGGCCGTCGCTGCTTTCGTTGCGGCCCGCGCCATCTGCGTCGCCCTTTTCGTAGATTGAGTGGTTTTAACGGCAGTTTGAGCTGCAGATTGCGAAGTTTTTATAGCCGTTTTGGCACTACGTTCTGCAGTTTTGGTCCTTCTTTGCGCCGTTTTAACCATACCCTGGACCGCTTGCTTTATGTTTTTGCTGCTCGTTGCGTCAAATTGCTTGATCCTGCGCCCTGTTTGGCCGTATGTTTTGCCAGTTTGCAACGCTGCTCTTTCTGAGCGTTGGAAAACAGGGTTGTGCAAGACCTGCCCCATTCTCCGTTCAGCCATCCGTCTCGCCTGGGCTTGAGCAGTATTTTCCTTAGTCGTTTGAATCCCTTTGCTATACAAAAGTTTTCGCTCTGTCCTTGAAACATGGACTCCGGTTCTAGAAGTACGCCCTGGCTGGTTCCCATGAGCAATAGTATGCGAGGCATTTGTTTCCCCTCCCCGCCATTTTTTTATTTTTCTAACCGCGTTTTTGCCGTACGTTCCCGCAGCTGCCGCTTTTCGGCCAACTGTTTCCGAACCGTCTTTTACTTTGCCCACCGCATCATCCACATAGCTGCCCTCTTTGTTATGGTCAGTCTGTTCAGCCTGTTCTTTCGTGCGGATATAGGCGTTTTTCATCCTATGGGATATATCCGAGGCCTTATCCAACATCTTTATATCTTTAATCGTTGATTTCGTCCTTATCTCTTTCATTACCCCACCACCTTCCCCGCTGAATCTTAATCTATTTGAAGAATTTACCGCTCCATTACGGAAAGCTGCATCCCTGGGTAATCCTGGCCCTGGCAATATTCTGGATAGCGCAGCCGGATCGCTTCAAAAAAGTAGGGTGCAAAGCGGCAGTCGAAAAGTTCATACGGCGCCGAGTATCTTTCTTTCCCCTCCTCCATCCATCCGTTCCAAAGATTAAAGGCCAGACGGCACAACCGAATAGTTCCTCCGGTCTGCCAAGCCGCCGCAAGGTTCTGCGGTTTGATGCAATTTTCCTTAAAGTCAAATAAGGAACGGATATGCTCCCTTGTTTCCTTGCTAATTCCCATGGCGTAGAAAAAAGACCTGTGGTAGACGTCGGTATTACCCGCCGCCGCGAGCATATCGTAATAAAAATTCTCATGTTCTTTGCTTGCGAACCTAGTATTTTCCATTGATTTTTCCTCCCGATATGATAAAAAGCCGTCGTTTCGTACTCGGCTTTCCTCAATAAGCTTATAGAATTAGACTTCCGCCTGCTCACCCGGTTTTGTGGTCATCAATCGGTAAAGCCTGGTGTTGTGCGGAAATTGGTCGGTAAAGGGTACCAGAGAACTTCCTACCTTAATGAGCCCGTTCCCCGCGTCGACGTTGGTGATGTAGCTGAGCTGAAGGTCGGAAATATTTAATAGCCTGGCCAGCTCCATCCTGTCGGTGGAGGCCTGGTTGAGCATGACAATGAATTCGCTGTTGGCCAGCATCGTTCTCGCCGTGTGGCTCTGCAGCAAATCATCGACGTTTTGGGTTATGCCTGTGCAAAAGGCTCCATACTTCCGGACGCGCTTCCACAGGGTGAAAAGGAAATTGGCGGAATACTCATGCTGAAACAACAGGTAGATTTCATCAATGATAATAAAAGTGTTTTTGCCCTTAGCCCTGTTCTGCGTAATACGGTTCAGGATGCTGTCCAGGACCACCAGCATGCCGATGGGCAAAAGCTGCTTGCCCAAGTCCAGGATGTCGTAGCAGATCAGGCGGTTGTTGACGTCCACATTGGTCGGTTTGGCGAAAGTATTCAGACTGCCGCTGGTGAACAGTTCAATAGCCAGGGCAATTTCCTGGGCTTCCGACTCGCCCTGCTTTAAAAGTTCCGCGTGAAAATCCTGCAGAGTAGGTGCAGCAGTCTGAAAATTGCTTTGGAGGCACTTACGGTAGACACTGGCTGTGCAGCGGTCAATCAGGGACTTTTGCTTGGCCCCCAAGTTTTGGCCGCCGATCAGCTGCTCGCATAATGATAGGACAAATTCGGATTTTAAGATGACGGGATTGGCTCCGTCCCCATAATCTTTGTTCATATCCATCGCATTGATATGGTTTGGGGAAGTCGCTGAAATATGGATGATCTCGCCGCCTATGGCCTTGACCAAAAGCGAATATTCCCTTTCCGGGTCAATCAGAACTATATCGTCATCGCTGGACAGGATCTGGTTGACAATCTCCCGCTTGGCGGTAAAACTCTTACCGGAGCCGGAAACGCCTAAAACAAAAGAGTTTCCATTGAGAAGACATTTGCGGTTGGCAATAATCATGTTTTTGGAAATGACATTCTGCCCGTAGTAAATGCCGCCGCTGTGGGAAATTTCCTGCGCCCGGAAAGGAATAAACACAGCTGTGCTTTCGGTGGTCAGTGTCCGGATCGCTTGTATTTTTCTTAAGCCCAGAGGGAGCACTGTGCTAAGCCCGTCCATCTGCTGGAACGTCAGGGCGGCAAACTGGCAAAGATGCTTCCGCGCCGTAGTCAGCAGGGTTTCAGTATCACTATCCAGTTGCACCTTGCTGTCCGCGACATGCACCATGGTCAGCACCGCAAACATCATCCTTTGGTCGCGGGTGGTGAGGTCGTCCAGGAATTCCTTGCTCTCTTTGCGCTGCTGCTCCATATCGTAGGGCACGACGGCAGAAAAGTTATTGTTCTGGTTTTGCCGCCGCTGCCAGTTGGTGATGTTGGTTTCCACCCCCAGCAGCCTGTTTTCGACCTCCCGCACAGCTTCATCCGTTGGGATGGGTATAATATCCAAAGAGAGCATCATGCTGCGGTTCAAGTCGCAAAGCTCGGACACCATGCTGTCTTTGATGTAGCTGGCGTATTCCCTTAAGAAGATAACGCGCCCGAATTTGCCCCCCATGCGGAAATGGTCTTTTTCAAATTCGAAGGTGTCCGGACAAATATAATCCTTGAAATCGTGTCCTTTTCGCATGGTCTCAATCAGGTCGAACCGGAAATCTGTTTCCTCGCCGGGGCGGAAAAAATCATGCAGAATACGCAGGCGGTCGCCCGCGTCCAGCTCTACACATTTGGAACCCAAGTGGGAGAAATGAGTGACCAGGTCCGCGCCGATGCGGGAAAAATAGTTCCGTGCTTCATCAATATTCTTTTTAAGTACGGATACGGTCACGTACTTGTCCTGGACAATATTGCTTACTCCTGTGGCTTTGTCTAAGAGCATCCGGTTGTATTCACCGCGGTATTCGTCCAGCCCGTCATCCTTAAGCGGAATGAGGATGGAGTTTTCGAAGTCCGTTTTGTTCAAGCGGCGGTTGTTGATGGTTATTTTGGTAGTCGCTCCACTGTCTAAGGAATTGAGCAGTTCCGAATAGGACAGGAACATCGCTTCCTTGTCTTCTTTGGAGGCTACCGCGTAATTGATGTCCGTAAAGCGAAAGGATTTAGAAAACTTGTTGCCTGCCTTGAAAATTCCGTCCGGCCAGACGGCCTTGATCGGTATAGCTTGCTGTATGCCTTTGGGTATAACAAACTTCTCCTTATCCTGCTTGATAATTTTCTTCAGGGTCTTAATCATGGCGTTTTAATTCCTCCTTTTCCTTTTCTTGAATCGTCTGCTTCAGTGCTCCGTAATAAACATTCGTCGGGTAGAAAGTCAGTTTTTTTGGCAGGAGAAACTCCGACTTAAGGTACGCCCATAAAAACTGTTCCGCCGTCATGCCGTGGTAACGGATAAACCCCATCGCCGCAAAGGGGAACGCCCCTAAAATACATACCCAACTCACCGTTTCCGTGCCTAAGACATTCCGCAGCCCGAAGTAGACGCCGACGGCAACGCCAACAGCCAGGAGCGAAAAAATAAACTGCCGCATGGACAGTCCAAAAAACAAGCTCTCCGTATAATCCCGGATCTCCCGGTTGATTTTGACTTCCATAACTTAACCGCCTCCAATAAAAAACAGCCCCTTAAACCTAAGCGCTGTTCAGACTCCTATCTTTCTTTTTGGCTCTTCCTGTATTTTTCTTTCTCCTTCTGAATCTTATATACCAATTCGTCAACCTTGCGGTTCTGCTTCATAAAGGCCTCATCCTCTCTTAAGGGAATGCCTTTTTTCATGGCTTCTTCTCCAAGCTTATGGAGTTTTTCCTTTTCTTTTTCCAGCTTGTCATTTAAGCTTTCTTTTTTCATGCGGAGACCTCCGATTGTACTATTTAAACAATAAACTTCCATTTTATTCCTAAATGCGGGATAATGAGCATAGGAAGGAGTGACCGATTATGTCAATCGCGGCAATTATTTCCCTATGCCTTACGGCAGGATTGTTTATTATTTCTTCGTTATTTAAAATAGCCGGAAAGCTCCGGCTTGGTATTCCGCTTATTTATTTGCTCATCGCTGTTGTCAGCACCTTTTTCACACGATGGACAACGGAACATGAGCAGTTGGTTCTTATGGGATTGTATATCGTCATCGGCTTAACCGCGTTAAGCTGGATTATATCGCTTATAAAGACGATACGGCGCAGACGTGACGAGAAATACCTTGAAGATGATGTCGCATGGCAAATCCAGCGGGCTAGAGAAATGGGCATACCTCTCGATAAAATTCAGTTTAACGGACAGGGAGACTTGCTTGATCCAAGAACGGGGGAGCCTGTTGTCTATGGACAGGCTACTTCGTTCAAGGATATATAAGGATACCGGATTTTTACGTACGGTATCATCTCATAATCCCATCATCTCCCTTACCACCCGGTCGGCCATTTTCACCGCACCGACCAGCACCAGCATATTAAAAATAAGCTCACCTACATAGGACCATACCATGGTCACGGCACTGGCACTGGTATCGACCACCGGCGGGGAAGCTGCAAAAACAGAAAAGATAATACAGGCAAGTACAATAATCGCCCCTTCCAGACAGGCGGCGGCATAACTTTTCAAAAAGGATACGCCGATACTCTGGCTCGGCTCCCCGGCAAACGAGGCCAGCGGCACAGGAGCGATAGCCGTATATAAATAGAGCTTAAAAAACCTGCCGTACACCGTCATGATCATAATGAAAGACAGTACGGTGATGAATAAGCCCCCGAGCAGAGTGACCGCCCACAACGGGATGCTCTCTAAAAAGCCGCAATTCTCAACAGCCTGGACAATTGTATCCGGCATAACACTCTGATTGACTGTCCCAAAACCGGCGCTGCTCATAATGGCGGAGATAATCCCCTGCACGATGCTGAATAGTGACATCATTAGTTCCAGCCCGTAGGTTACAATAGCTTTAGCCAAGGCAAACCGGATGAACAGCTTCAAAGCTTGTTCAGGCTTTTTGACTTCTGCCAGGCTGCCGCAGGTTTTGACTACGCCGATAACGAAAAACAGCACCAGCAGGGCCATGCCGACGGCCTGCAACGCGCCGTGGATATTGACGATGACATTCCAGATACCGCCGCCTTTAAATTCCTCCGGCGATTGGGTTATGATTTGCAGGATCTCGGCCAGCTTTGCATTCCAGGTTGCCAGGGCGTTATTGAGATTATCGATGACCCAGTTGCCGCTTGACACAGATTAACCACCTCCAAAAAAATTAGGGAACAGACTTTGGATTTGTCTGTTCCCTTTAATTTCATATTTTTTTATAGGTAATGCTGTTACATGATTAATTTATTATCCTAAATCCTTTTTCCTTTTATTTTTTACATCGCTATACTCCGGGTGTGGGATATGAAAAATGGGACCCAGAAAATGCTGTGTATGAAAAAATAATGTTTGAAGAAATAATAAACAAAAGGTTATTTTTGGCATAAGGAGAATTATGGTATTGAAAGAAGAATCTACGTAATAACTTTCGAGTACTCCCATAAGATCGAAAAATATAAAAAAGGTGTTCGGTTATTAGTCGTTCTTCAAAACCGCATGCAAAGACACTGCGACTCCATGCGCAGTAAAACTGATTTATTAAAATATGAGAAATTAAGATTACTCAAGAGGAGGTAGTTTCATGATTCAAATCAATCCATATACACCAGGAGCAGGAGTGAAACCAGGATTCTTGGCAGGAAGAGACAATGTTATTGAATCTGCAGAGGAAGTATTGGCATATATATCGGCTGGTCAAACGCATCAATCTTTTATCTACTATGGATTAAGGGGTGTTGGAAAAACAGTCTTGTTAAACGAGATAGAGGATATTGCGGAAAAATATGAATATCTATACGAACATATTGAGATATCTGAAAATGATAATTTCAAGATTGTGATTGCACAATATCTTCAAAAAGTTGTTTTACAACTGAGTAATATGGAAAAGGCAAAAGAGAAAATAAAAAATTTCCTTGGTCTATTGAAAGCCTTTACTTTTACCATTGAAGATTTTGGAGAATTCTCTTTTGATGTAGACGCAATATCTGGAAAGGCTGATACAGGCAACTTTCAGAATGATCTTACAGAATTATTTTTAGGAGTTGGTAAGTTAGCAAGTGACGTCAATAAAAAAATTGCTTTCTTTATTGACGAGATACAATATATGAAAGAAGATAACCTCGAAGCACTTATCGCTTCGACTCATAGAATTCATCAAAAAGGTTATCCTTTGGTTATTTTTGGTGCAGGTTTACCTAAAATTGCAAAAATGGCAGGAGATGCGAAATCTTATTCGGAAAGGCTGTATAACTTTGTGAAGATTGATTCTTTATCTGGACCCAATTCAAAATCAGCTTTAATTGAACCGGCAAAGAATCAAGGTGTTTATTATACGGACAATGCGGTAGATAAGATAATAGAAATTACAGATGGTTATCCATATTTTTTGCAAGAATTTGGAAGGCAAGTATGGGAATACAAAAACGGTAATAGCATAGATGTAGCTTCTGTTGATAGTGCTTATGAGAAGTTTATAAATAAACTCGATGATAGTTTTTTCAAAGTACGTTTCGATAGAGCAACAGGTAATGAGAAGCTTTTTATGTTTGCAATGGCTGATTTAGGAAAAGGGCCTTATGAAACAAGTGCGATTGCCCATAAGTTAAAAAAAACACAACCTCAAATATCTTTAGATCGTGCTAATCTAATCAATAAAGGCTTTGTCTATACTACAAGTCACGGGTATTTAGACTTTACAGTTCCTCAATTTGATAAATTTCTCACTAGAATAAGACGGTAATTTAAGAATTTACCAATGGGTCGCCATCCGTGGCGTCCTCTGAATCTGGGATTGTATCAATGTAGTAGCCTTCGGGAACTTAGAGAAATCAGGCGGAAGTTGGAGAAAATACCAATATCATTTGAGGGGGATATGATGACAACATTCAAGAGAGATTTTGAAAGTATTTCTATACGTGTCTTACAAGACCTAGTAGATACAAGAACAATTGAAGATTCACAACTTGAATATAAACAAGAAGTGGGTCACTTGGTATCATTAGCCGAAGAAATATGTGCATTTGCCAATACAACTGGTGGCGATTTATTTGTGGGTATAACAGAAGAAAAAGGTGAAGCAATAGGGTTAGTAGGAATCAATACTCCAGACATTGATAGGGAAATTCTGCGGTATTCAAATGCAATTATAGGAAATACAGATCCAGCTTTAACTCAGCTAAAGGTAAGGGCCATTCGATTAGATAATGGAAATCATGTAATTCACTTCCGTATAAATAGGAGTTTTTCTCGTCCACACATGATAACTGCGAATAATAAATTTCCTATTCGGGTTGGAAATCAAAAAATGTCTGCTGGTATAACTGAAATTAGAAGGCTATTTAGTGAAATAAATGATTTCCAGAACTTATATGAACGTTTTCGTAGTCGAAGAATTGAAAAAGCCCTAAATGTGTATAACTTACCAACCCCTGCAGTATTAATTCATTATGTACCTTTATCTGCTTTTGAATTTAATAACCAATATCCTGTTATTGATAATATCTCAAAGTTACAAGTACCTGTTTTAAGTTTTACGGGTTCAAATCCAGTCATTAATGTTGATGGTGTTTTTAATCGTGCAAGGGAAAGGGAAGCTGGATTCACGCAAATTTTTAGAAACGGTATTATTGAGTTGGGATCATCTATTGTATTTAGACGAAATACTCAGGAACAGAGTATTGAAATGCTGCTTGAACATTTTGTACGAGAACTGACCATAAACCTAGAAAGACAATTAAGAAATTATTCAACTCTCGGCATGAGAAATCCCTTCTACTTGATTGTCAACATGATTGGTTGCCGTGGTGTGGAAGCCCATTTAAACCCCGAACGTTACTTCTTAATAGATAAGAATCAACTCGATGATGATTTTATTCAGTTGCCTGAACTTTGGCTAGATCCATCAACCGGCGTAGATCTAACTGCGGTTCTTAGCCCTTTATTACGCACCCTTTGGAATGCTTTTGGTCTTGATCAATAATAAATTTATATATTGCTCAAAGAAGGCGCTGTCATCCGAACAGTGAATTGCCAAAATTTAGAATATATGCACGTAATATATCGCTTTGGCAATTCACGGGACGTTATCGGCAATACGCCATGCATGATAGTTTTTGTAGAAATCATTTTTATTTGGGAGTGCATACTTCCCGCCTTCCCAAGACAAGCCCGCATTTATAGCGCGGGCTTGTCTTGATGATCCCTTACCGGCATGGTTCATCCCTGCCGGGTATTTTGTCCCTGATGACGCCATACTTGTCATCCACATAGAATTTATTGACAAACTGATTGTAGATTGCATGGCACTTAACGCCGTTAAATTCGGCTAGATAATCATTGTCACCCAGCCTTTTGAGAATAGTTGCTTCCCGCAGTTCACCGTTTAGTGAATGAATATGCATTTTTTCATTGATAGGGAAGTTATTAAACATGGCAATCAACCTCCTGTAATCAGGGTAAGGATCTCTTTGGCAAAGGTAATAATCACGCCGCCGGCCAGCGTCAGGAAACCGTTGGCCCGCTGGGACGGGTCGTGGGATTTAAGGGAAAGGCCGATCTGCACGATGCCGAAACCTAAAAGAATCATCCCGATGGCGCGAATGAGTCCGAAGATAAAATCTGACAGGTTGTTGACAACTGTCAACGGATCGCCCGCCGCATAAGCAGTTGCGGGAACGGCAACAATTATCTGCGCTATCAAGCAACTGAGCGCAAGCATTTTTATTGTTTTTTTAAACACTTTCAAAAGTTACCACCTCCAAAGCTATTTTTTAGGACTGCCAAAGGACTTCCAACTCTTCCCCGCTGAGAAGCTCGTAATCCCCTTCTCCGTTTAGGTTTAATGTCTTCCAATCCAGAGCGTTTTCCGTCCCTCCATGCCGGTATGGCTGACTGCCCCCGTCGACAGTTAGCCTCAGATTGGGGTGTTTAAGGATATCGTACTTGTCATCCAGTACCGCCCGTTCCCCTCGTATAAACAGTAAAGCATAACGGTTATCCAGCATCCGTACTTCATCGGGAGTCAGAAGCTCGCGCCCGGACAGCTGGTAATTAGTAGAGTAGCTGCCGTTCCTGCCCCTGCTCTGCCCATAACTGTTGACATCAATGGTTTCCTTGCCTAAAAGCTCCGACACATATTTATGCGTTGACTGCTCATTGCCGCCCAAATACAGAAACTCGTCGCAGTTGCCGACAATGGATTCCCAGCTGTCTTTAAACAGAGCTTTCAGCTGCGCTAAGTTTTGCAAGATAATGGACACGCTGATCTCCCGGGAGCGCACGGTGGAAAGCAGCTTGTCAAACTCGTCCGGCAAAGCGACATTGCTGAATTCATCCATAACAAAATGGACATGGACGGGAAGACGCCCGCCGTGCACGCTGTCGGCCAGGAAATAAAGCTGCTGGAAAAGCTGGGTATAGAGCATACCGACAATGAAATTAAAAGACGAGTCATTGTCAGGTATGACAGCAAAAAGCGCCGTCTTGCGCTCTCCTATGGATGTTAGTTCCAACTCATCGGTATTGGTGATACCGGCGATGGAGGCAAGATTGAACTTCTCCAGGCGGACACCCAGACTGATCAGAATGGATTTGGCGGTTTTGCCCGCTGCCAGCTTAAAAATGTTGTACTGCTTAACAGCCAGGTGTTCCGGCTCTCTCATTTCCAGCCGTTCAAACAACTCGTCCAGCGGGCTTTGGTAAGTTTCGTCTTCCTCCCGCACTTCAGCAGCAGCAATTAATTCCATGACCATCGGAAAATTTTGTTCTTCCCGCGAGGCTTCATACAGCAGGTACAACATCAAAGCCTCCAATAGGGCGGTTTCGGACCGTTCCCAAAAGGGGTCGTTGGTATTGGAGCCTTTGGGCGTGGTATTGCGAATCAGGTTGGTCACCAGCTTAAGAACATCTTTGTCGTCCTGCAAATAGGCAAATGGGTTGTAACAATGGGAAAGGTGCATATTGATTAAATCCAATACCTTGATTTCATAGCCTTTGGCTTTGAGCAGATTGCCAGCATCCCGCAGGATTTCCCCCTTGGGGTCGAGCACGACAAAGGAAGTGTTGGCCTGCATTACATTGGGCTTGGCGTAGAATCGGGTCTTGCCTGAGCCGGAGCCTCCGACTACCAGCACGTTTAAATTCCTTCTGTGCTTCCTGCCGTTCAGCCCGATACGAACGTTCTTGGTCAGGATTTTATTTTGGAACCGCTCTTTATCCCTGTATTTTTTATTGACAGCCGCAGAGCCGCCCCAGCGGGCGCTGCCGTGCTCCTCCCTCCGCCGGTAATTGCGTTTGGTGGTAAGGTAAATCCCAATACCAAGACCATAAGAGCAAATAAATATCAGGATACACTTAGGGGAATCATCAACCCATACAATGTCCAAGGGATTCGCCAACGCTGCCGTGAGCTTAGCGATAATTTCAGGAAGCCCGCCCGAAATAGATGGAGCAGTCAGCAGGGCCGCCCAGACTACAGGAATTAAAAAAACCGCAAAGAGTATCAGGGTGCTCCTTGCGGTCTCAGCGCGCCTCATCTTGGTGCCTTCGTCTCAGTTTTTTAGCTGGAGCGTCAATGGTTTTAAGCAGTAGTTCATCCACCGCGTCGGTCGGACGTTTTTCTTGAATCAAGTCGTTCCTGAGTTCGTTTAACGCATTGACCATTACACCTTGCTCATAAGTGTCCAGGGTAAGTACCCGTTCCTCATCTTTCATGACTTTCCTCCTCACTTTTTTGGTTCCAGCAAACAGTCCGTTATGGATCTTAATCAAGCCTTACCTCTCTTTCGGCTTTGATTTTGGAAATTTTACCGGCTGCCCTTGACGACCGGCATTCTGCCTTCCGGCTTGCGGTTGTTCCCTGACAGTAAAGCCCCTCAGTTTTTCCGTCTGCTCCTTCTGAGCATCTTTGATTTCCCGTAGTTCTTCACGAACAGATTTTATTGGACGCTCAGCACCCTCGGCGGCTTTCACGCTGCGCCCGGAGATAGGCTCGGACGGACGGGATTTCTCCGTCGTCGCCGTCGTAGGGTTTGTATTGTCAACCGGCTCTTTCTGCAAATCCCTTGCGGCTCTGGTCTTCTCGATTTCGCTCTTGATACTGGCCGTATCCACGGTCGCCAGCTTTAAGCGTTCCACAATACGGTTGATTTTGGCGGCGTCTTCCACCCGCACCATGAGGTCGCACATTCCGTCCAGGTTTTTTTTATCCCACAGAACGCAGTACAGAACTCCGTAGCGCTTGGCCTCCTCAGAAAACTTTTGCAAATCCTCATTTCTAACCGCAAAGACTTTCAGCTCTTTGCCGCTCCGCAAAAGCCCTTCCAGCCGGGTTTTGCCTTTGGTCTTTTTCTGGTCTTTTAGGACGGCATAAAGATAAGTGGCAAGGTTTTTCGCCCCCGCTCCCGAGATCTTAGCAACTACTTCAATCCCTTTAAGGCTCATATTGACCATTTGATCGGCTGCTTCGGCTCCGCTGTTCATGCTCTTTTTCCTCCCTTTGTTTCTCATTTTCCTCAAGTTTTATCTGGGACAGTTTCTCCTTCATCTCTTCAGAACGGAATTGGATGCCCCTACAAAGCTTTGTCTCCTTTCGGAGTCGGGACAGCTTCTTGGAAAGCCCTGCAATTTGCTGTTTGTATTCGGCAGTCCGCACGTTGTCTTTACAGCGGCGCAGGAGACGGTAAAGAGATTTGCGTTCTGCTGACAAGCCGGCCATTTCCTGCTCGAGGATGGATTGATAACTTAGAAGCTGCTCAGCATTTTCAATCCTGTGCTTGCAAAGCAGCCTAATCTGAGCGGTTAATTCCCCCAAATAACGGATATCTTCCCGCAATAAAAAATGCGTCCGTTTCCTGGACGCGGTATGTTTCGGCAAAACCCCCATTTTGTATAAGTAGTGAAAGTATAGCCCCTGCAAGCCCTTGAGTTTTCTGGTCTTTTTCAGGTCAGGACTTCTTCCGGCAGCAATGCGTTTTCGTTTGGGCTCCAGCAGAACCTCCTGTTTCTTAGGAATTCGGTTTTGAAGTATCCTCTCCTTAATAACATCCTCACTGTAACCCTTTCCAAGAGTCTTCAGCCGGACAAAGCGTTCCTTGCCCTGCGGACGAACCGCGATATATTTCACACCAGTTTTAACTTCATAACCCTGTTTTCGGAGAGTAGCAATAAACTGCGTGAAGGTCATGGATTCGCTGATTGCCTTGTCTACATCTTTGCGAATCAGCCCCCGCCAGGTGGGCTTGCCTTCCTGTCCTGCTTTCCATTCGGCATAATGTTCCGACCTGCCCTCCTGCGAATTTTCAATGACGGACAGAGAGTATTCCCGGCACAGCCGGTCGGAGGCCTGCCGCAATTGAGCGTAAGTCGCCTTGTTGTCGTAATAGCGCTTGCCGTCGGCGAAAGAAACGGAGTTCAGCACAAAATGGTTATGCAGATGGTGTTTGTCCAAATGGGTGGAAACAACAACCTCAAAACGTCCGCCCCAGAGTTCCTCTGCCAGCTTTACGCCGATAGCATGGGCTATTTCCGGATTTGCTTCCCCCGGCGAAAAGGATTGGTAGCCATGAAAGGCCAGAATTCCGTCTTTTTTTTGGAACTGCAGCTTGGTCTGTGACATTTGCTTATAGGCGATAGCTGGATCGCAATTGATGCCGGTAACATAATACTGCTTTTCAGTTTTGTCCTCCCGTGCTGCATATTCCAGTACATTCTGCAAGCCCTGCATGTTTTGGCTTGCAGAGCCCTGATTTTCAGTCTTACCGGGATTAGCGGCATAATTTATGACCCTGTCCAACCGGTCTTTAACATCCCATATCGCTGTGGCAGCCATGATTCACTCCAGCTCTTGCGGCGACGTTACCGCCTTGCGGATATCCAGTACGGCTTGACGGAGACGATTGGCTTCATCCTGAAAAACAGTTCGATCGATATGTCCCGTGGCATTAGCCTTGGCTGCAATTTGATTCAGATTATTGCCAATGGCGTGAAGTTCTTTCATCATGACATGATAATCAACCGGAGGAAGCTCTTTGGGTACAAAGCCGCTTATAAGGATGCGCAGGTAGGTTTCCCTGGATAGCCCAGATTTTTTGGCACCGGCTTGCAGTTTCTTCTTTTCTTCCGGATTGAGCCAGACCTGGACACGGATGTTGCGTCTTCTCATCGTCATTTCATCTCCTTTGCTTTGGATAGACCAAATCTATAGTTTGTATCAATAAGGCAGCAAAAAAAACAACCAGTTGAATTTAAGAACTCATCTGGCCGTTTTCAGGGAAAAACGCCTTATCATATATAGTTAAGCAATTTTATTTGATTCCCAGCTTCTCCCAATATTAAGCATTTTATAATACTGGTTTAATAATTTATCCAGCTTCTCACTTAGATTTACAACATCAGGATCAGTAAGAGGTTTACAACTCCCCAGCTTGTTCAGATCGATTTTCATATCTTCGATAATTTCAAGCAGTTGTTTGATTTGGCTTTCCATTGCTAACTTTAACTCCTTCTTACGAAAACTCACGAATATAATTTTACAATAAGATTATATGGCTTTTCCATAGGTTTTTTTGTCGTAATATAACATTTTTAGATTAAATTTCCTTAAAGAAATGGATTGGCGAATTTACAATTAGATTTTTTTAGATACTATAAACCAATTACTCATGAGGCCGCGGTACGGGGAGTGTCTCCCACTCAGCGTACGGCGGCCCGGTCCCGCGAGCGCTTTGATGTGCCATCATTCATAGTTCAGTGCATAGGCACTTGAAAGCGCTCGCCAGACGGAAAAGGAATACCCGTGAGCGCGGTATTCCAAAGGGGTTTTAGGGGAGAGACTGTGTTTAGCACAGTCTTTCCCCTAACAAGCGAATTTGGGAGACCAAATTCAGTGCTTGCTGAAACATGAGACACTAACTTATGTTGCATATTTGTAGCGATTACTACCTCCCGAAAAGAGAGAGCACGAAGATTGCCTCCTTACCGGAGAATTGATGCGTTTCTCATTTTCCATAAGGCCATGGGATGGTTTTGAATGCGCGCCAAGATCTCTTTGTTCTCAAACAGCAGATCAGGGCGGTATTCTTTTTGGGCAAAGGAATGTAAAAAGGCTTCCTCCCCTTCATCAAGATACAGCAGGGCAGAAAGGAATTCTCTTACCCGTTTTTTAACAGACGGTAAATCAAAATGCTCCGCCCGGCGGATAACAGGCAACAAGTCCGTTTTAATTTTATAATTTGTAAGACTGTCAATACTGTCGAGTTGAAAGTTTGCCGGATTCTTTCCTCCAGCAATCGCGCCGTAAAAAACCGCACACTTTTTCAGCAGCGGCTGTTGGCTCTCATCAAACAATCCGAAATAGACCATATTGTTAAGATCGTACAAGTCCCTCGCCGCGGTTCTTGTAAGCAAAGCAACGATTTTGCTCCCGAATATTTCCAATGCCGCCAAGGAATGCACCGTCATTTCATCAAACAAACCAATTGTATTGACTGTTCTATTTTCAGGCGGCAATACATGCGCACGAAGGGAATAATTGATTTCCACCTTGATATTGTCCTTCATTCCGCCAGTGTTCCGGTAGGAGAACACAAAAGAGTCCAGGCTGTGCGGCGCCTTGGATTTCGGACTTGGCTCATAGCCGTTGGCCAGCATATACTTTATAATGCTGGCTGATATGCGGCTGCGCTCTTCCAGCATTTCTTCCCGTGTACCGTTATGCATGTAATCCAGATCAAGGTCGATCGACATTCTCGGCAGATTAAAAATCGTCAGGTTGATGGCCGTTCCGCCTTTCAGCGCGAGAGCGTCCTTCAGCAAAGGATCGGTATTCAAGTGCTTAAGGATCTCTGCCAGACGGCACACCTTTTCCAAGGTATCACGGGAGAAACCAAGCGCCTGTGCTTGTTTGCCAAGTTTTCGCTTATCATATTCCGGCAAATTCATCTCCTCCTTCAGATAGGACGGATAGCAAATCGCGTGAGGCAAAAAGCTGCCATCGTCTGTTGTACTGTGCATTATCCTTATTCAAACCACGATGGAGATAACGGACACTCTCGGAAAGCCGGGAGGAGCATTGCTCAAAAAAACCGTCGCTGAGCTTCATGTCCTTTTTGAAGTGCTCCAATATATATCCGGCTTTTTGATAGAGAACCTGCTTCCTGTACTTTTCCAAATAGCGCAGGAGTTTGCTCTCATCGGCATAGGGAATCACGGATAAGCTGCGCAGCAGCTCCTCCAAACCGCCTATTTTTTCAAAGTCGTTGATGCCGTCTATGATTGTGCGTTCGAGATCGGTTACGGTTACGCCATCCGCCTTTTTCTCCACGCCTTCGTCTATCCGCGACATCACATAGCGATAGGTTCGTCCGTCAAATTCAAAAGAATTAAATCTTGAAGCGGACGATACATAAACATCATAAAACACCTGGTTGGTATACCCGTAATACGAAAACGCCGAATGATGAGAAACATAAGCGCTGGGAGTGATATGGCCCGCTATGGCAAAATGGCTGACGACGGGCATATTGTCCACCAGGTTGACGGCAACATACAAATTGCGCTTCACGCTTTTGATATATCCTTTTTTTAAATAATTCTGGATAAGATTACTTGCTGTATTGGGATTTCCCAACATCTTGCAGACATCCTCCCAGGTAAAACAGCCTTTGTCCAGCAGTTCCTCATAGTGTTTCATTTGTCTTCACCTCTGATAATTTTAATTATAGTATATTATCACCAAATTTTCAGCTATGCAGAGGTAAAATTAAAATATTTTTTATTTTTTGCATGTTTTCATTGTTATATAAGTGACATTAGTCCAAAAATAAAATAGCTGACCAACATCACTGCTAATCAGGTGAGCAAGTAAAAAAACTATACAATTTGGATTGCTGAATAAGTTTGCGTTTAATTACCAGGCGAAACTATGAAACTAGTGCTTCAATCAAAAGCTTTACAGCATCGCTGAAACCCTTCTGATAGGAAATTTCAGAATGGATAGACCCAATACATCCGGAGACACGTTCAATATTCTCGATTAGATCTTTCTGCTCCTGGCTGATACCCGTTTTAATCAGCTTTTCCCAAGCTTTACCGGCCTCATCCATATATTTATGGTATTCAGCCTTGTTTTGAATCAATTGATTGAGGTCTTCTTCATGATTTTGAATAAGGCTTAAGATGGACATCTTAACACTTTCTCCTCGCCAGTTTAAAAATGATATACCTTTGTAAGTATATCAAGTTAGACGATCTGCCTGAATTCTGCAATTATCCAAATAAGCCAGCTATTATATAAAACATACTAGCATGCATGATGTGTAGGTTTTTTTAAGGCATTAGAGTTCCATCTTTTCAAAATGAGGACGTTTCCACTTCCATTTCCGCCCCCATGATCCCTTCAACATTTCATCTACATAGATTTCAACTGCTGCACTATCCCGGGGTTGAAGCACAAATAAGTAATACCTTACTTGTTGCCTGTTAAATCTTAACAAAAAAAACCGTGCATTAATAAAAGAGGGCTGCTCTTTAACGAAACCAAATCTCTCAAAATAATCCTGCTCGTTTTGTCGATTAGAATGATTATAGACAATTAAACTGTGACCTTGACTATAATAAGATTCAATTTCTAGTGGAAAGGCATACTTTATGCCTTCATTATCAAAGCGGCTCCCTGTATCGTTTAAAAGTATATTATTATCCGGATCTAAGAATAAGAGTGAACATGTAGCTAGATGTTTAAGACTATCCTGAAACCATTTTTCTCGATAGGCCTTATTCGCTTTCAATATTTTTGAGTAAAATAAGGTTTTGGGCGGCAACAAGTTGCTCTCTTCAATCCTTTTAACGGTTCGGGCATTTTGTATATAGACTATTCTGTACAGTTCCTTAAACAATTCACTATCGCATTCAAGATACCCATTATATTTTTCAGCCAAATAATCCGTTAAATTACCGGCACTATCCTCCCCGTCATCAGTCAGGTACCAGTTGACCCCAATCCTTAAACCGCTTTTAGCTACATATCTTAACAAGCCGTATTTGCCGAAATCCCCGATATCTCCTGTAAATCTATTCTGCATAGTTCCACTCTCCCGGTCGGTTTGAATATACATCCAATAATACTAATGCCGCAGATTAGCAAACGGCATCTTTCCATATCTATCCTCAAAATCGCGAATCAGCATTTTTTCAATCTCTACCGGGTTTTCACCCTCATTGCAGATTCTCCAATATATTAATAGATCCCTGGAATACTCCAGCTGCCAGATTAATCGCCCGCCCCAGTGGCCGATATCATACCCGTATCCAAATTTAATATAGGTAGTTATTCTGTCACGCAGGGCTGCCTTGCTTATCTTACCTTTTTTGTCAGTCCCCCCGGCTTTTCCGAGGTATAGAATATGTGTTCCTTCTACCCAGTTCTTTAACACCACGTGTTCAGGTACATTGGGATTTTTCCTTTTGAAGAATCCACCGGTTCCTTCAATTAGAAACCTTTTTTCAGGATAATGAGGAGAGACAACGGCATAAACACCCTCAGTATTTGGTATTGATAAGGTAATATCTTGGTTTCTTTCATAGTCGCCAATACGGATAAACTGCTCAAATTTATTACTTGTAAGAAAACTGCTGTCAACAGAATCCATCGGTTCACCTCGCAGTCCATTCATATTATCTATCGCGCCAAAACCTCGGCAGACAGATACCGGAACCGCCCCCACCGCTTATCAGTAATAAAGCTAAAGTCGTGCCAGTACATATCATACGAACCATTTAAGACTATAGGTTCTTCACGGCCTTTTTTCGTACCGATACCAGTACGCTCATCCCAGTTCAAAACACCACTAATCTTTGCGCCTTCATTAATTCTGAAAGCCGCGTCACATGTGTTGGAAGCATTAGAAGTCTTCCAATAGGTTGGATCATTGGTCAACAATACCGCAAAGCCTTTGCTGAAAGGGCCACCGGAAGAAATCAGCTTCTCGACTCTCATAATGTCCTTCAAAAAGTCATACCGCCTGATATCTTGGGCACCTTGATTTTTCAAAATATATCTTTCTTCATTGACCACGACATTGCACCCCAATGTCATATATTTAAGCTCAATCGGAAACCACAAACCATTATCCTTAACTAAAATATCCACATGCATAGATTCATCTACATCTGCCGGACAATATTCCATTCTAACTTCGGCCTGCGGCATATTTTTTTGAATTTCCCAGGCTAGAGCAAATTGAAAATCCTTCTCTGAAACAAATATTTTTCTACATGTTTTCAGCGACTCAATAAGCACTTTTATATCCATCAGGCGACCCCTTCTTCAGATAGAATAACATTCAAATAAATCCATTAAATAAAGTTTTTTTATCTTCCCGCTTAATGCAGCTTTCAACTTGTTGGCTTATTTGACATTTCTCTATTTTTTTCCATTTTCCTTTAATTCCAAGTAAAGATAAAACCTCGGATAATATCAATTTAGACATTTTTTTGGTAAGTGAATCTTTACGATGCAAGTTGTTAACATCGCTCCAATTCTCGCTGCCTATTTATCACCATTTTTAGATAATCGTTATAATCCTTTCCCCGTTCCGGTGGCTCATCAGAAACCGCGTAATGAGACGGAAGAATTGTCTGAATGGTCTTGGACGCCAGCTGTCCTACCAAATCATTGTCCAAGTGCAAAGAGATTTCGCAGATCCGGGAGAAATCTTTCAAATATTGCATTAAAGCCGCAGGCGGAGTACTTTCTCCGATATCCTGTCTCGGCTTGTAAATACCGGCAAGAGAAAGGCAAAAATCTTGCCGCCAGTCCCTGTTTGCCAATAAATCCAATGTACAATAAGACATTAGATCAATGGCGCTTTCAAACAAATGAAGTTTTCCGCTTCTACCTCTTGCCGGTATGGAAAAGGAATAGTGCTTGTCACTCCCGTTCGCTTCTCCCATAAACCTTCTGCGGGATGTGCCCCGGAGCGACGCGTACCGGGGTACGCCTTGCCGGTCAAACCCCACAAACACCGCATTGTGATAATTGCAGCTTTCATACAGGCTTTTGGTTTCTATACAATAACTGATTACCTCCCTATCAATTCCACGGCCAGCCAGATAAGCAATTACCCGGTCATTGTTTTCGTTTTTCTCCGGCAGGAGCAGCTTTCTCGGCTCGGGGGATACCGGTTGTTTGGAGGAAACAGGCGGCAGGGTTAACACTTGTCCGTCGATTTGCATGACCGCTTCAGGCAGGGTCAGGCCCCGCACTTTAACCAGATAATCCAGCGCGGACCGCCCGCCGATGCCGCGGGACCACCAGCACCATTTGCCATTGCTGATCTTCAGACTGTCATGGCTCCGGGTCGTATAGACATTGCCGGAAAAATGCACCAGCTCCTGCGGCTCGTAAGATTGCAGGTAAGAGAGCAGGTCCATTTGCTTGGCGCGCTCGATCTGCTCCGGTTTCACATAAGGCATGTTGTTCACCTCATCTTTCGTAGCCCACGGCTTTCTTTTCCGAAAGCTCGGGCTCTTCATCCGGCTCGTCGTCCAGCATCTCGTTTTCCCGCTTGTCCATGTTGAGCAGGACATTCAACTCCGCCAGTCGGGCGGACTTTGTCTGCAGCTCTTGTTCTTTCTCAAACGGGATCTCAATCTGCTCTTTGGCCGTCTCCACCTGCTGATGGAGTGTTTTCAGTTGTTCCCGGCTATATTCCAGCTTCTTGGGCATTTCCGCCAAAACATTGTTGATCCTGGTGATGTTGCCGAGGATATCTGCCCCTAGCGTTACGGGATGGCTCAAAGCACCCCGCAGGGCAACCTGGTACTGCTTGCCGAAGGTGTCAAAAGAAATCAGCATCTGGAAGCCCATGTAGCTGCCCAACTCCTGCGGTTCCGGAGAAGTCATCAGCTTGCAGGCTTCCAGAATCGCCGTACCCGCTTTTGCCTTTTCGGTATAGGCAGCGCCTTTAAC
The DNA here is from genome assembly GCA_009910795.1 of Dehalobacter sp. CP. Next base: position 79,242 of record VMEE01000095.1, read on the forward strand.
AGTCATCCCCGCAAACTTGCTCTCCTCTGTGCCGTTTTCGACGGGTTCCAGAGTGCTGTGCCGTTCGTATCGGGCAAGGTCTTTTTCATAGCCCGCAAGCCGTTCCTCAATGGATTTGATTTGCTTCGGGTACTGCTTTAGCAATCTGTCCTCCAGCGCGTAACGTTGGCTTAGATGATTGGCTTTGAGCAATTTCAACTTGGAAACCTGGATGTCCAAATCCATCTTCTCCTTGATAAACGGATTGCCCGTCGCCAGCGCCTTGACTTCGGCGTAGGAAAGGGCCGTCTCGTCAATGTCTTCGGCGCTTCGCACAGGGGACTTGCTGGTCATGATCTGGGAAATAAACCGCTGCTTGTTCTCCAGAATCTGATAGAGATAGGCGTCAAAAGTGTTTTCAGTAACATAGCGGAAGATATGCACCTCGTCGTTTTTATTACCCTGCCGCACAATGCGCCCGGCGCGCTGCTCCAGGTCCCGCGGCCGCCAGGGACAATCCAGATCATGGAGCGCGATCAGCTTGTCCTGGACATTGGTCCCGGCCCCCATTTTAAAGGTGGAACCTAGGAGTATACGCACCTGTCCTTTGCGCACCTTGGCAAACAACTCCTTTTTCCTGGTTTCCGTATCGGCATTGTGGATAAAAGCAATCTCATCGGCGGGGATACCGCCGGCAATTAGCTTTTGGCGAACGTCATCGTACACATTGAAGTTCCCATCGTTCTTTGGTGTGGATAGATCGCAGAATACAAGCTGCGTCAGCTTTTTGTCCTGATGTTCCTGCCAAAAGCGGAAAATATTCTCCACGCAGGCGTTTACTTTGCTTTCTTCATAGTCGGGCAGCATAGGACTCATCAACCGCTGGTCGAGAGCCAGCTTGCGGCCGTCGTTGGTGATTTTCAGCATGTTGTCCTTATTCGGCTCGACCATCCGGTTGCGAACCTGTTCAGCGCGCTCAGCCAACTCGGCAACCATATTCTGCTGGAATTGGCTCGGCTTCACTGCCACATTGCGGAAGTTGGCTTTCGGGACGGGCAGGTTCAGCATGTCCGCTGTCTTGATATCCGCAACCTCCTTGAACATATTCATTAGTTCCGGCAGGTTGTAGAACCGGGCAAACCTCGTTTTAGCCCGATAGCCGGTACCCTCCGGAGCAAGCTCGATGGCGGTCACGGTCTCACCAAAGGTGGAGGCCCAGCAGTCGAAATGCTGGAGTCCGTTCCGGCGCAGGACTTCGTATTGCAGGTAGCGCTGCATGGTGTACATCTCGGTAATCGAGTTGCTGATCGGCGTCCCCGTGGCGAAGATAATGCCGCGTCCCTCCGTCAGCTCGTCCAGGTAGCGGCACTTGGCGAACAAGTCGGAAGATTTCTGCGCCTCAGTTTGGGACAAGCCCGCGACATTGCGCATCTTGGTGTACAGAAACAGGTTCTTGTAAAAATCCGCCTCATCCACAAACAGCCGGTCAACACCCAGTTCCTCGAAGGTAACGACATCATCCTTGCGGCTTGTGTCGTTGAGCTTATCCAGCTTCAGTTTCAGGGCCTTTTTCGTCCTTTCCAGCTGCTTGATCGCATAACGCTCGCCCCTTTCCTCTTTAAGCTCCTGGATGCCGCCAGTGATCTCCATGATCTGTTCCTCCAACTGACGCTTTTGGCGTTCCCGGGAGATGGGAATTTTCTCAAACTGGCTGTGCCCGATAATAACCGCGTCGTAGTCACCCGTGGCGATACGGGCGCAAAACTTTTTGCGGTTCTGGGTTTCAAAATCTTTTTTGGTGGCGACCAGGATATTGGCGGAAGGATAGAGCTGCAAAAACTCTCCCGCCCACTGTTCCGTCAGGTGGTTGGGCACAACGAACAGGCTTTTGTTGCAGAGCCCCAGATGCTTGCTTTCCATGGCTGCCGCCGTCATCTCGTAAGTCTTGCCCGCGCCCACGCAGTGGGCCAGCAGGGTGTTGCCGCCGTACAGGATGTGGGCCACCGCGTCCACCTGGTGCTGGCGCAGGCTGATCTCCGGATTCATGCCCGTAAACCGGATATGGCTGCCGTCGTATTCGCGGGGCCGGATGGCGTTAAAACGGTCGTTGTAGATTCGGGTAAGCTGTTCCCGCCGTTCAGGATCTTGCCATATCCAGTTTTGGAACGTCTCTTTGATGGCTTCCTGCTTCTGTTGGGCAATAGCCGTTTCCTTTTTGTTCAGCACCCGCCTCTCCGCGCCGTCTTCGCAAACGGTGTCAAAGATGCGCACGTCCCGAAGGTTCAGGGTTTCCTCAATAATTTTATAGGCATTGATGCGCTTTGTGCCGCAGGTCACGTTGGCCTTGATATTGTCGCTGCGGTCGTCGTTTTTGCCCTTGACATTCCAGTTAGCGGTATAGGACGAATAGAAAACGTCGATATGCCGCCTGTACATCGGTGGAGTTTCCAGAAGTTCAAAGATGAAATCCTTGACCACCTCGGGCGGCAGCCAGGTCGCGCCCAACCGCACATCGATTTCGGAAGCGCTCAGATACTTCGGCTGCACCGCTTCCAGCGCTTTGATATTGGCAGTTAGCTTTTCCCCTTGTTCAAGCGGCAAGATTCTGGCAAGCTCCTGCACCTGTTTAAGTTTTTCGCGAACGTTGCCGGACAGGTATTCGTCAGCCGTTACATAGGGAAAAGAATCCACCTGAAAGAAAGCGCGAGGGACGTTTTCGGGGATCATTTTGCCGAAGTCGCGGAAGATCACGCCCTGAAGATCGTCGGCAAGCCGTTCTTCCGAAAGCCCGGTCAGATTCTGCATAAACGCCATGTCCACACGGGCTTTTTCCGCGATGGAAATCGCCAAGGCTTCGGCGGCGGTATCCACGTGGGTGACAGCCGTGCGCTGCCGGATGGTTCGCTTGGTGAACATATCCGCCTTGCGCTCCAGTTCGCCGTTCTCGTCCAAAATCTCCAGGGAACAAAGAAGACAGTAGGAGCTGTCATCGGAAAAAGCCATGTTGTTGCCGCGGCTGTTTAAAAGCCAGTACTTGGCGACAAAAGTGTCATACAGGATATTGAGCTTGCGCTGCTGCTTAAGGATGCTTTCATCGCCGTAATCTTCTGTCTGGTATTCGATTAAATCCCGCACACAGTCCCGGATGCCGATCATACCCTTGATCCGGCCCGCCGCTGTAACGGAAGTTTCCACCCGGTTCATGCGGCTGTTTTCCCGGTAATAGATTTCCCCGTCCGCCAGGCAGTAACTGAAGTTGCGCACATTGGGATCGGCCGGGATGGAATCGTCCGCCTCGTCTCCTAATTCGTCCAGCTCGTATTCCGTAATTTCAGCGTGTATGTTTTCCAGCGCATTGCGCAGCAGCCCGCCCAGATCGGCGTTCCCATAGGGGATGCAGGCAGTCTCACTCCTGTTGCCGTACATCCGCTCGTCATAAACCATAGTCCCCAGCACCATCATGGGATTGTCGGCAAAGTAGCGGTTGACGGGGATTCCGTCCTCCGTCGTGGAAAGATGCACCCAATCCGGCTCGATGTCGATCACCCGGTCGCGCTTTTGCAGGAATAGAATATCGGCTGTGACTTCCGTACCGGCGTTGGCCAGGAAAGCGTTGCTGGGCAGCCGGACGGCTCCCAATAATTCGGCCCGCTGGGCAATATACTTGCGGACTTCGGGGTTCTGTTTGTCCATTGTGCCCTTGGAGGTGATGAAGGCGATGATGCCGCCGGGCCGCACCTTGTCCAGCGTTTTGGCGAAGAAATAGTCGTGGATGTAAAACTTGTGCTTGTCGTACTTTTTATCAGCCACCCCGTAGCTGCCGAAGGGCACGTTGCCGACAGCCAGGTCGAAAAAGCTGTCGGGCAGGCTGGTTTCTTCAAAGCCCTGTACAGCGATGCTGGCGTTTTGATACAGCTGCTTGGCAATCCTGCCCGTAATGCCGTCCAGCTCCACGCCGTACAGCTTGGAACCCTGCATGCTTTCGGGGACAAGCCCGAAAAAGTTGCCGGTTCCGCAAGCCGGTTCCAAAATGTTGCCTGTTTTAAAGCCCATGTTTTCCAGGCAGACATAGATAGCCTTGATAACGACGGGAGATGTATAGTGGGCGTTTAAGGTGGAAGCCCGGGCGGACGTGTATTCATCCTCGCTGAGCAGCTCCTTCAATTCCGCGTATTCCTTGGCCCACTGGCTGTTCTGCCCGTCAAATACCTGCGGCAGGCCGCCCCAGCCGACGTACTTGGAAAGAGTCTCTTGTTCTTCCGGGGTGGCTAGGCGATTTTGCCCTTCCAGTTGGTTCAAGAGCCGGATAGCGGCTGCGTTCCATCCATATTTGGTCTTCTGTCCGCCCGCGCCCAAATTATTATTGGTAATACGGAAGTTGGCGCGGGGCTGTTTCAGCGTTTCCGGTTGAAGATCTTTGGCGGCCTTTGATGCTTCGCTGTCCTCAATGACAAGCTCCATGCCTCCGGTCATTTCTTTTTCGGTCGGTTGGCTTTCGGTTCCCCGCACCCATTCCGGCGCGTCAGGGTCGTCAGCGTGAAGGGTGACGCTATCCCTTTCTTCCGTCAGAAAATCCTCATACGTTCGCTGAAATACATCCTCGGCCAGCCATTCTTTAAACATCGGCCGGGCAGCATAGGCTTCATAGAAATCCGGATGCTCCTCCCTCATCGAAAGGATAACGTTATCAAGGGCTTCGTCCAACTCCCGCTCGGCGCTGTCAGGGTCTGTATCCCGGTCCCGCAGGTAGGGGTAAATCTCACCGGCTCGTATCCGGTTGACGATTTCCGGCAGATATGCTTGGTAAAGTTCACGGGGAGGCATTTTCCCCGCATTTTCTTGGCCGGTTTCTTCCTGAGGCGTTTGTTCCGGTTCTTCCCCGATAACCAGAAGATGGTCGTTCAACGGGTTTTCCTGCAGCATCCGTTCCAGGTCATCCCGCGCCAGCTCTTTGCTGAACAGCGGGAAGTCGGTATCGCTCAGCAGCACCTTGCGATCTTCTAAGGATATAATTTCGTATTCGTCTGCTCCGAGATAAACCTTATCGCCAAGAGATAAAACGAAATGGGCGTCTTTTCTTGGCAGATTCTCCGTCTTTTCAGAGGGAGATGGTTCCCTGCTCAGGTTCTCCCGGGCGTAAGCCTGCTCTGTGAGCTGCCTGCGGTGCTCCTCCACCAGTTGCTCATAAATTGGACGGTATTCTTTTTCCAGGTATTCTTTTTCCCAGCCTTTCAAATAGCGGCTGGCGGCAATCAGTTCTCCGAGCCGTTTTACAACCTGATTCCAGGACAGTCTTAATTCCGGATTGGTTATTGAACTGCCGATTCTGCTTAAGGAAATCCCTTTAGTGTCATGCCACTGGTTGCCGCTGGTCCCATCCAGGAAAATATGCGTACCGCCGCCGATTCCGTACTCCCGTTTCAGAAAGGCAATGGTTTCTTTCGGGGTATGCTGTTCCTGGTAGTGCAGATAAATGCGGAATTTGCCGTTTTGGGAACCAGTGCCCCGGCATAGGGCATGGTCGATTTCTTCCTGGGGAATAGAAAAAGCGGAGGATTTTTCGTCCTCCGCCTGTTCTATGGCTTCGATTTGCTGCTGAGCCGTCGGGAAAATGGTTAGCTGTATACGATCTCCGCCAGAACTGTTTCCTCCGCTTGATGTCTCAGGTTGTTCATGTATCCCGTCCAGCCCAGCTGGTCGGCCGCCTTGTCCGGGGCGGGACTTCTCTGCAAAAGCTTGGCTGTAATCTGTTCGATCCGATCCTTTGCCGTCCGGTCGGTCTCCGCCAGGTGGCTGTTCAGCTGGCCCGACAGTGTCAGACTGGCGTACAACCCTTTCTTGTTGTTTTTCAGATATGTCTTGCGCAGCATCCCATACTTGCCGATGTGCGCCGCTTCCTCCGGCAGCGTCAGGTCGGGAATCAGGTATTCGCCCTGCGGCGTGTAAGTCAGTTCCATCTTCGCCACCCCTTTCAAATCTCGAGTTTTGCGCCTTACTTTCATTGTGTCCGGCATCCTCATTTTTAGCAAAGGTATGGTTAGGATTTTTCTCTGCCTTATGCTGCTCCTTAACCGTCACCCCGATTTCCCGCAGGAGCATTTCGGAGATATCGCTGGCGGCGGCTCCCAAACAGGAAACGGTGTTCAGGGTATTAAAGTTCAAAACACTTTGGAAGTCCTCAAAACCAAAATGCTTTGCGGCATCACAGCCACAGCGGACTAAGAGCATATAGGCTGCGGAGCTTTTCAGTGCGTCTTTAAAAATGACTTCCACGTTCTGGACGTCCAATTCCTCCAGGAAACTGTTTTCGCGGGATTCCAACAGTTCGGAGAGATAATCCGGGAAATTGTCCTCTACGGCGTTGCGGGCGGCGGAGATTAAGGCGGTTGCCAATTCCCGCTTTTCCTCCAGCTCGCCAAAGGCATTCTCCAATGTTTCCGTTACGGCCTCCCCGTATTGATCCTTCATTTCCCAGAGTATGATAGGGCGATTATAACGGCTGTTGGTATCCGACACGTCAAACACATAGCGCAGGTTGGAGCGGCCCCCGCTGTCGTCGATAAGGGCGATGCCCTTGGCGCCCTTGTTCACCCACCGGCCCAGTTTCTCGTTCCATACCTCAATCGGAGCGCAGGCGGTCGCATCGGGACGCTGGGCGTAAATCAGCAACTGGTCCTGGAAGGGGTACTTGTAGTTCCAAGCCGCCGTTTGCAGGAAGTCTGTCCAGTTAAGCGGAGTTTTGACGACATTTAGAGCTGTCCTCTCTGCAAGTTCCGTAATCAGCCGCAATTTTGCTGCCACGTTTATCCCTCCTTGCTCCTTACTCGTGCTTATCTTTCCGGCTCCCGTTTTTTCTTCTTGGTCTGCCCCACCAGACTTTCATCGGGACCCTTTTCCTTTTGCAGGCTTCTCTCATGATGGACCTCATCCAGCGCGCGCTTGCAAAGATCTTCAAGGGCGGTCAGACGGTAGCTGCAATAATGCCCCCAATGATAATCCTTTTCTCCCTTTTTGCATCTCCAGGTTACAAACTTGGCGGGAGCATTTTCGTTCTGCCCGATGACAAATTCCAAATTCCCCACACTCAGCCGGTCGGTGATGGCATAGCCTGCGTTGGTTTCTCTCTCCATCCAAGATACCTCCTACCGCGCCTGTTCCTGTTTTCTGTGTTTAACTTGTCTTTCAGCTTCAATCTGCCACAGCCGTTCCTTGACCCAATCGGGCATGCATTCCGGTTTGATGACGCCTAAAATGTCCGAACGGTTCCAGCGGGATTCCTTGCCGGAATAGAGATTGACAACGTACACCGCCCGTCCTCTGGCTTTGCCCTGGGCGCCGAAGCCGCCCGTGACCAGTATCAGCTGCTTGTCGGCGGTGCGGTATTCCGGGCGCAAAGACTCTTGGCGAAGAACCGCCACTTTGTCCTCTATGCTCTCCCCGGCATCATCCGGAACACAGTGTTTCAGCGTTAAAGGCTCCAAGGGAACGGTTATCTTAGCCCGTTCCGCTTTAACCGCTTCAATCTGGGCCGTTGCACGGGAGATAAATTCAGCCATCATCTCCAGATAGTCCGCGCTTACGACTCCCTCGGAATATTGCTCTACGCCAAAAGGATTGTCCCAGGAACAATTGCACACCATATACGGGCTGCCGGGACTTTTTCCATCCTCCAGAAAAAGGATTTCCTTGTCTCCGAGGCAGACGGCATGTTTTACTTCATAGGTGTCCACCATCCGTTTTTCATTGCCCACGTTCTTCACGCTCCAATCCATTAAATAGAAAAGCTCCCTGCATTCTTACAGAGAGCCGTTTTACTGTCCGAAAAAAGAAAGCGGCTGTTTTCTCCGTTCTTTTCCGGCGTTATCCACTTCCTTCACACCGTTATCCACAATATTCACATTTCTATCTTTATTCTGTAACTCTTTGTTTCCGTAATTAGCCTGCCGGATCAGGGTCCGGAAAGTCTTTGGTTTCTTCTGCGCAGCCTGTTTCACAACATTCTCCTCCGTTAGTATTTTGGATCTCCTTCTTTAAGGCTGAGTATTTCTTTTTCGGCTGGTAATTTAAGGGGGTGAGGTGTGGAGAGGGGGGGCAAAACAGCAGGGCTTCACGCCGCCTCCTAAAAAAGGAAAGACTACCCCCTTGGTTTAAGAATTTTTGTTTGCTAGTCTCTGAATAAAGCATGCCGCTCTTTGCCGCTTTTATCTGAACGCTTGTCACATTTCGGGCAAAGCCTGCAATCCTTCTGCTCCGGCTTTTTAAAGGGCTTGCGGTCATATCCCGGCTTTTCCTGCATGATGCGCTCATATTCACGCAATTGCCCTTCCGTAAAGTACATGGAACCATCTCCTCTCACAAAAGGACATAAAAAAACGCTCTTGCTTATGGAAGAACGAAAATACCATTTGGCTGCTCATATTCTGTTTCAGCGCTCTTGCTCCCGCTGGCGTTTTTTATACCAGCTTTCAAGCAGCTGGATGATCAAGTCCTCCTTTTGTTTATCTGAAAAGTTTTTTGGGAAAAAGCGGTCGATACGCTCTTTTTGGATATTGAACTTTTCCTTTTGGTTCGGTTTTTCCTCGGTAAGAATAGTATAAATGACATCAGCGCTCAGTCTGCCCTCCTGACTAAGTTTTTTCAGACGTTGAGCCTGGGATAAGGATGGCGTGTTTTCCTCCTGCTTCATTGTCTCCAATAGTTCCGTTTGTTCTTTTTCGGTCAAGTAGGAGATTTCCACAGCGGGATTAAAGGCAATTTGTTTTTCGTCTACCATTTCTAGAATGGGTGGGATGAGTTCGGTTAGACGGATATAACGTTGAATTTGATTTCTACTTTCACCAACTTGCTCGCCAAGAATCTCTACGGAATACTTACCCTTTAAATCCTGCCCAACTTGGGTAGAATTTTCTTTGCTAGGTCTACCCGCTTGCCGTTTCATAGCGTCCAGCTTCATTTTGTATGCTAGCGCTTTCTCGCTTGGCAGAATGCTTTCCCGCTGTAGATTGCTATCCACCATGGCGACAATTGCCTCATCGTCGCTTAACTCGCGGACAATGCAGGGCATTGTCTCATTCCCCGCCAGTTCACTTGCTTTTTTGCGCCGGTGCCCGGCAACCATTTCATAACCGCCGTCCGCTTTGGACCGAACAAGAGCTGGAACCAGGATGCCGTACTGTTTAACACTTTCCGCCATTTCCAGCATGGCTTCATCCGCCTTAACTTTAAAAGGATGGTTGGGAAAATCGCTGATTTCCGATAAAGGAATATCTAAAACCTTCTCGCGCTGTTTGTCCTCGCGGCTGGCATCGGTTTCAAATAATTCATCTACCGAGGTCAACCTCATGTTTTTGACGTTGCTTTTGGCCAATTTCCAACACCTCCTTTGTGAAGGCCTGATAGGCCTTGGCGGCTATCCCGTGCGGATCGTGGGCAAAGATGCTTTTTCCCTCGGCACTTGTTTCAGCTGCCCGTATGGATAACGGGATTTCCGTTTGGAATACACAGAGTTTATCCCCGTAGTCCCGCCGTAGGACAAAGGAAATGTCCTTGGCAAAGGTGGTGCGGTTATCAACCATTGTGAGCAAAATGCCGTCTATCGTCAGCTTTGGATTGATTTGTCTTCTTACCCTGGCTATGGTCTGCATCAGCTGGGTCATTCCTTTAGCCGGAAGGTAGTGGGCTTGGACAGGGATGATCACGCTGTCGGCGGCGGCCAGAGCGTTGATGGTCATCATGCCGAGAGAGGGCATGCAATCAATAAGAACGTAATCGTACTTCTGCTTAACGGAATTGATATAGCTGCGCAGAACCATTTCCCTGCTCATGGCGTTTACCAGTGACACCTCGATAGCGGACAGTTCAATGTTTCCCGGTATAAGGTCAACACCTTCCGGTTGGTGCAATATGCCTTCGTCAGAATCAAACCTCTCCTCTGTCATGACTTTTGTAAGGATTGTTGCCAAGGTTATGGGTAAATTGTCCGGCTGATGAAAGCCCAAGGAATCCGTGAGGTTACCTTGGGCGTCTGCGTCTACCAGCAACACTTTTTTACCTTGGACTGCAAGACCGATTCCAAGGTTCACTGCTGTTGTCGTTTTCCCCACACCCCCTTTTTGATTGGCTAGAGCAATTACTTTGGACATATTTTCTCCCCCTTAATACGAAAAAGCCGCCTGCTTTTGTTCGCACAAAATTAAGCAAACGGCTTTTTCCTTATAAATAAAAAAAATTACATTAAATTATGGATTATTTAGTTTCCTGCTTAACGAAGGGAATAAGGGCGTTATCAATACCATCAAAGATCTCAACCAAATGTATGTGTTCGCAATCAACCCAGGCATTTTCCGAAACATGCTCTAACATTATTACCTGGAAATGTTTTTTTTGCTTTAAAATAAGTGTGTAAAAATCGTTCCATAGCTTAAAGATGTTCTTTACCTTAGCCCAGTCACTTTTATTTGAAAGTTTATCTTCACTTTCTTTGTAGTCATATTCAGAATTGTTGAAGTAAGGAATGCTAGGTTGATCTATAATAATAAAGCTAGGAATATATAGAGAATTTTCTGATAGTAACATATGGTGCATTCCTGCAAATAAACAAAGATGCAAATATAAATGATCTGAGCTACTGGATATTTTAGCGGTAATGGCAGATTTACTTTTCTTTAACGTTAAACGTTGATTCTTATAATCAAACCACGCTGAGAATTCACCATACTCATCTAAAGCAACTTTAGCGCTTGAAATATAAGTTTGGATGTATTCGTTTAATGTATCAATAATTAAAGTACGTCTATCCTCTGTCCCTGAATACATAACTTCTAATAGTTCTAATTCCTTTGATTTTTCACCAATTGATTTATCAATTTGTGAAAGGTCAAGTGGTGAAAGGTCAAGTTGCTTATATTCAGCTTTTATCTCACCAAGCGATACAAGCTTTTGTGCCGTTGGGATTAGCACGTAATCAACGTGAGCCGTTCTTGACAGCTGATCATCAAAAGCAGCTAATCTGGCGGTCAATTCTCTAATTCGGCGCTCAATGTCCAACTCAAAGGGACGTTTTTCATGGATCGCTTTCCTTACATTTGAAAGCTCTTTAGCTAATATATTTAAGAATTGACGATATTCTCCTTGAACATTTGCTGAAAAATTTTCTTGTAGATAAGTAATAGGGCGCAGTGCATCCTCATCATCTCTCAAGCTGTCTTTATATTTATTATAGCTTCTCTTGAATCTTCTCAACTTAGTCAACTGTAATGCTATTTTGGATCGTTCATTTTCTAATTTTTCATACTCCTGTTCTGTCGAAAAATTAGAAGAAAAACGTGAAGCTCCGTCAGCAATAAGCTGTTCGAGATGTCCTACTGCCTTTTCAAATGGCAACGCTTCATCCAAAAGTCCATTTTCTTTTGCCTGCTTTATTAACAACTGAAGTTTTTCATTAGTATGTTCCGCCTTTTTACCTAGCTTTTTCTTGTCTGCCTCCAGCACGGATATTTCCTGTTGCAATTCATTTATTTTCTTTTGTGTCGCTATGCTGTCAATATCAATAACACCAAAAGCTAAATCAAAAATTTGAGGCCAGACATCTCGATAACGCTCAAGCGTCATTTTGTCAAAAAACATCTTTCCATTAGCAATGATATCTTTAGACAAAGTATTAAATATTTGAAAGTATCGAAATGATAATCGCGTATTTTTTCTTACACTTCGTCCGCCATACGCAATAGTTACATTGTCATCGATAGAAAATTCCTGTTCCAGGACGGATTTTATTTGATCTTCTTCCAACTTCGCATAAGGAATTTCTGGGATTTCACCCATTTGCGAAAAATAATAATCTGGTGAGAATTTACCGTTTTCTGAAATTGCGCCACGGGCAATTGTATAAACCTTATCATTGATTGTAAAGCGTAATCCATACCAAGCAACATTTTCTCCAATATGCTCATGTGAAATAACAACTGTCTCGTTACTACCACAAAAACAATAGTCGACAATTTCTAATACTGCAGTTTTTCCAGTTTTGCTATTTCCAGTAATAACATTAACTTTATCGTTCACGAATTGCAAAGTTCTTAGATTCCCATCTTTTAACCACAAAAGCAATTTATCAATATAAAAATTCATATCTCAACCCGCAAGCTTAAGTACAATTCACTTGCGTCTCCTTTCATAAGAATATCCGCCAATCTTTTTGCTGCAGCAATCCTGTCCTTTGCTTTTCCCCCCAGAGTAGGATTGCTAAAATTGAATTTTTCGCCTGTAAATTGCACTTTTCCGTCGTTGATTTTTATAAGACCCAACTTTTCAAAGAGAATTATTGAGTTTACAGACAAAAGCAATTTATCTTGATATCTGCTACTAAAATTTGCAAAAACTATACTCTCTTTAATAATCAAATTTTCGATACTTTTTATATTAGAATTGGTCCGTTTGAGGACTTGTAATACCCTTGTATAACTCAATAGGGGTTCAATTAACAGGCATTTAGAAATTTCCATAGTGTAGGCATATTTCAAAACTGCCAATATTGAAATGCCTGAAATTAGTTCATTGTTTTTGAGGCTGTTATTTTCCATCAACATGATACCTATCTTTCCAAGCGAATTTCCATCCAATCTTTTCTTCTTTAGCCAATTTTATAAACTCGCCATTTGATAGCGGAATACCTAAATCTGTAGAAAATAGAGACAGTTTCTGCTCCATAATTCGATCAAAACAAATTAAGGCATTATCAAAGTCTTTTGTATAGTCTTTTTTTGTTGATCTATGTGAAGACGTATGAATATTTTTCCATTGCTCTGCAGCATCTGCATTAAATCGCTGCATTGTCGAATATGTAATTTTTCCATCTTGATACCAGTCCTCTAGCTGCATTTGAATACATAAATAGTGTTCAGTCAACCGTGCTATCTCGATTAAGCCATTATCATGCATATCTATGGCACCAATTTCAATTAGTTCTTTAACAAAATTTTGTTGCTCAAGGTGATCCGGTAATAATGGGTTATATGTACGTAACGGAAGGCAAGTTGTCCTGTATTTGTTGAATGCACTTTGGTATTTATTGATCCATTCAAAGTAAGTAATAACTTGATGGGTTCCGTTTTGAACTTTATTAAAAAAATCCTCTTTTAATTGAAGGAATACCTCTCCAAGAACATCATCTACATATTCTGTGGCAATCATTTTATCTCGGATGCCTTCACGGATCTGTTCGAACAATATATTCGGAGTATTCAAGAATTCAGTATGACACATAAAAGGGGAGATTACAGAGGATCCCAATTTGATAATGTCTTTTATGTATTGCTTAATTGTTTTATCTTGTGTTTGAGCTGACAGCTTACGTAGGTAAACGACGAATTGACTATCGGTAATTTCTTTCTTCTTTAATTTTTGAATATGTTCAAGAACTTCGTTTTTTCCTATTTGCCTATTTACAGCAAACACAAAGTTGGACTTATCAATGAAAACCTTTTGATCACTTTTCTCTCTTCTGCCCTCAGTTTCATCCGAGATGAGCTTACTCCAGTTAGATAATGTTTTCCACAAATCTTCGGAAAACCTAGCTAAATTGGCCTGCTCGCCTTTGCTATTTAATTCAGTCGTATGTTTAAGTTGAAAAAAGTAAGTCTTTTGATCATGGTGAGAGATAATATGAATATCATCTAGAGCTTCATACCCAACCTCTTCGCCTATGGAAAGGTGAAGCAGCTTAACTATAAAAAAGAGATATTGGTAGTCAAACCCCAATTGATTCACATCTGCTGCTGTAATTTCGGTACGCTTTCTAGACTCCACCATTAATAATTACCCCTCTTAATACCAGCCTAATCAGAATATGGGTATAGAAAATTCAATATCGAATTTCACTCAAATAAAGAGTAAACATCCTGCTTTAGTACTATTTGTTTTACGGCGAGATCACCACACGGAAGTCGCCCTGAGTCGTGGTCTTAATGAAAAGCTCTGTCGTTCCCAAAAGTTTGAGAATGTCTGTGCTTAGGGCGACTTTCGATCCACCGGGTTGTACTATAATCACTTCGAATTGAAGTTTGGAACGTCGAGCCTTTTCCTTGAAATAGGAGAGTGGTTTTATGTCCCCTTTAAGGAATCGTGAATAGCCTTCACTTACCCATATTTCATCTCGGCGTTTAAGGTCATAATAAAGGCGTGTCATGCCCAAGTGTTTGATGGTTATGCTTTTTTGAGCCTGCCCACAGATTGTATAGAAATTTCTGATATCGTTTGAAATCTGCCCGCCCAACGCCCCTTTACAATGAACAAGGCAAAGCTTAATCGTGCTTTCGTCGATATCCTTTAAGCAGACAAGGTCACCTGCTTCGCCTTTTCCATCATCATTAAAAACAACATCGTACTCATCGGCGACAGCTAGAAAACTCCGGTATTGGATTGTATTTTGGTCTCCAGCTTTTCCGATAGATTCCTTGTTCAGCGGAATAGATGACCATTCCCAGACTTCAAGCCGATCTCTCGGAAATTCGCCAGCATTCATGGGTATCGGGATATGATAGCAATTATAAGAATATGTACCATCTGCATACCGAACTATTACCGGATCGATTACGAAATATTCACGTACTTCGATCTTCGAACCATTACTTTTAAGGTAATAAACATCCGGCCCAGAGATTTTCTCATAGTAGTATCCGGCCACAGAGTTCCCATCGATCCGAAAACTATATTCAGATGAGGCCTTTTCACTCGATAAACAAATAATAATCTCACCATTATCTCTAACCTCGGATATTCGAAGATCAACCAGATAAAGAGGGACCTCTGTCGTACCAAACACAATATATTGATGATCGCTGAATGCTACCTGTGCCTGCTCGCCCCATTGTACACTTATCGGATATTCCTTATATGGCTTACTGAGTTTATTTGGCCTTAAGAAATCATTCGTTATGTTCGCAATATTTAGTTCTTCTTCCGCTGATACTTTCTCCCAGGTATCTTTAGTCCAGTCAATCCACTGTGCAATTGTACCCGACGCTTGTTGCCAAACCTTGCCTCGCTTTTGTGTACATCCCCAAAGCACTCGTTCACCATTTTCATAGCCAACACAAGCAATATTATTTAAGGCAGACTCCGCTCGCTCTATCGAAGCCAACCCTTCAGTAACATTTGGTCCAAAATATGATGTAAAGCTAATTGCACCAATTCGTGAAGAGCCAAGATTTTTAACTAGAGGAAGGTCAACATTGTTTAGGATATTGAATATTACCGGTCCATGGTGGAGTACCGTATACTCGTCTGTTATTGCTTTAGCTAAATCAGTACTTTTAAGTGCATCATAGTCGCTCGCATATATGAAAAGAGCATTATTCTTCTTATCCCATCTTGCTATGATTAGATGGTATTGTCGATCGAGTAAGTTCTGATAATTACCCCAGCGTACACGTGTCTTGTTATGGACAACAACTACTAGAACGTCTTTATCTCTACTTATGGAACGCCAACTCTCCGAATATTTGGGTATAACGGTAACGTAGTTCTCAGGGTTCCAATCTTCACACTGTGTTTTGAATATCTGTGTAGATAGGGAAGGACGCAGGTTCCACAACGAAAGATAGGTATGCAAATCTCCATCTTCTCGCAGACTATTAACTATGTCTTGAAGCCGGATTTCTTGGTCAATCCGTTCTTCACTTAATCTCTTTATCAAGGCATCCCAATCGGCACCTTCGGCGTATAGAGCTTCTAACTTTGCTTCTGTATCGGGATCAGCAATATTTACCACAACGGTAGCTTCCCCAATTTGTTCCCAGTTGCCTTTGCGGGTGAACCGTCCGATGAACTGTAAGGTAATTGCAAGTGACTTATGTGCGTCATGTAATGCAGCAACTTTCAGATTAGACAGATCGAAGCCTTCACCCAACATATCAACGCATACTACAATATGAGAGGCATCTCCGCCACGTTTTATAAGTTTATCTAGTGCCTCGCGATTTTCACGCGTGCGACCAGACCCTGAGTAGACAAGTTGAGGCGACATCTCTGGTGCAAGTTTCTCATAAAGTTGAAATACCTTTATTGCACGTTCTTTACTTTCGCATCGTGCCATGAGGATGTGATCACGTTTTAGCTCATTTCGGTCACGACGAAGTGCAGCCAACGCCTCTTCCGCAATACGAAGGTCTCGTTTTTCTTCATCACCGAATTCCTCAATAGTCTTCAAATTGATAGGACGGTAGTAGCCAGCTGCTTGTGCATCGCCAAGTTTATAATTAAATATGATTATACCGTCTATGCGCTTGTTATCTCTGCGGAAGGGTGTCGCAGTAAACTGTATAATTCGCTTCTCGGAAAACATTTGACGAACTTGAGACCACTGAGATGCCGGAATATGATGTGCTTCATCGACTATCAGATCTGTGCAGCATTCAGTGAGCACCCTTAGTGCTTCTGGTGTTGATGCACTCAGCGTCTGGGGTAAAGCGACAATGACATTTGCTTTTTCAATTATCGCTCTTGCTTCTTCCTCTGAACGAAGGCCGGTATTTAGTCTTGCAACATTGGGGCCTATTGTTTCTGGCGGGATGACTCCTAAATCGGACAGTATCCCCAAGGACAAGAATTTACCTGAAATCTGTGTCCGAAGCGTATTGCTTGGAACAATTACAAGAGTTCGCAGAAGCCTTTTGTAAATCTGAAATGAAAGCATAGTCTCCGTTTTGCCAGTTCCGGTAGGCAATACAACCGTAGCAGGCTCAAAGCTTTTCCCCACTGTAAAATGTGCGGCTATCGCGTGTAAGGCTCCGATCTGCGGAGGACGCAAACCTTTCGCTCCAACTTCATTGTCCTCCTCCCGAAAAGAGAATTTGCCCTTCCAGTTCTCAAGTATTTGTTCAGGGTTGCTAAACTTATCTAACAGTAGACCAAGATCATCCCATTTGAGTTGTGTATCAGGCCCCAGTTCGTGAATTCTCTTTAGATCTGGAGCAAATAGTACTAAACAGTTGGTTTCAATACGCCTTGAACCTTTACGGCGCAACAGCAGTTCGTTGAATGGAAATTCCAAACTTGTTTTGATGAGATAATTGCCTTCGTTCTCTGTTGTCTCGGCTTGTGCGCTAGTGCATACGCCTTGGAAAGCCTGCTGGAACACAGCGTTTCCACCCACTATTTCTCTTCTTAGTGGGCTTGGCGGTAGGGTGACTTTGCCTTGCCAATCAGGAAACAACCTCATCATTTATTTCCTCCAATATCTTTAAATCCAAAATTGTTTTAATCAAAGGTATCATAAGTATATTGGTTTACTTAATTACAGAATCTTTTTTAAACTTTCTCATTTTAGACAACATGTACAAATTCCACATGTTTCCTGTTTTTCCTCCTTGTTTTTACCAATTAAGAGTTCTCGTGTATATAAAAACACTTCAATAAAAATGGGGTAATGATCATAAAATAAATTCCATTTCTTATGTAAACCGAAATGAAAGAAGGATATAAATAAAAAAATCCAGACATAAGATCTAGACTTTTAATAATCATATTTCAATAAATGGATTAGCTTATTTTTCGATCTCCTCTTTACCGAATACTTGAAAATCCAAGCAATCAGAGCCTTTGAGCAATTTATTAGTTACATTCTTTTGTGAAACTGACACCAGTCACAGCAGGATTCCTGCGAAGAAGCGTCTAACATCACCTGTATACAATGTAAAAAGTATACAATGTAAAAAGCGCAGGTTCTAACTGCGTTTTACTGGGCTGAGGTTTGATACACCGCTTAAATATTCTATTAACAGAATAATACACTCAATCAATTATTAGGAATAATTCAAATTCTTCTTTTTCAACCCTCTTCGAAATCTTATAGAGTATTTGTTCTGTGTCCTTAATAAATTCTAAAGTGTTGCTCTTAAGAGCTTCAGGTTTTCTTAAATATTTATGCTGATAATTTTCAAATTGGGAAGATAAGTCTCCCATTTCTTCCTGAAAATCTTGAGCCATTTTTCTGATTTTCTCATCATGATGCTGTGTTAAGGATGGATAGATAAAAAGATCTTCATAATTTAAATGAGATAAGAGAATTCCACTTAAATTTCCTATCCTCAAGGAAATATTAAGTTGGTTTTTTCTTACTTCTTCTTCATCATATACATCTTCTTGTAACTCTATTATTGCTCGTCTAATTTCACTATGTTGTTTATTAATATTATTTTTATCCATTTGGCTCGCTCCTGAAATTTAATGTATTAACCTAGCATAGGAAATAACCCATATTCTTCATGTTCAATACGCGTTAAAACTGCAGATAACATCTTTTTTGTTTCACTAAAAAAATTATTAACATCCATAATTGTATCAGGTCTTTTTAAAAATGTATCTGAAAATTGATCATATTGAATTGATAGATCACCCATCTGGTCTTTAAAACTGCTTACAGTTTTCTTGACTTCACCTTCTTTATGCTTCAACAATTCAGGGTACAAATAATCATCCTCAAAATGTAAATGCATTGTAAGAATACCGCTTAAAGTACCTATTTTTAATGCAATTAGCAATAAGTTTTCTTCTGGCTCTTCATCCTTCATAAGATCCTCAATTTCAGCGATTATTTTTTTCATTTGATAATGCTGGGTTCTTATCAATGTTAACTCCATAATTCAGCCATCCTTTAACAAAAAATTAAAATTTCTTTTTCAATAAAATAGTTTTCATCTTATTTCATTATAATATGTATTATTATTACTTACAATAAATACCTCCCAGATGGTATTCGATACGAAGAAGATTTCAGAAGGAATTGAACTGGCTGACCTAAAAGTTGAAGTAAGAGTATCTTCTCCCGTTGCATAAGCCTTCAACTAATTATCCTGATTAAAAAATCCGTAACATTAGTTACAGATTTTTGTTCAAAACTATTGTAGACTAGGGATAAGCTATTAAAAGAACAACAATATGATTAGGAAAGTGAGGAATCAGTATGCAAAAATACAAATGCATCCCCTGCGGCTATATCTATGATCCTGAACAAGGCGATCCTGATGGCGGAATCGCCCCCGGAACATCATTTGAGGATATACCCGATGACTGGGTGTGCCCGATTTGTTCTGTCGGCAAAGACGATTTTGAACCAGTAGAAGATTAACCTAGAGGATTAATAAAGTATCAATATAACCAAAGATATAAAGAGGAGGAACTACTTATGAGCATGTTTTGTTATCAATGTCAGGAAACAGCAAGAGGAACCGGCTGCGATGTTCGAGGCGTCTGTGGTAAAACAGAGGAAGTTGCCAAGCTTCAGGACCTGCTGATTTATACCATAAAAGGTATTTCTCAAATTATTGTCAAAGGAAAGCTGGATATCGGCAATCTCGCTGAAATTAACCATCAGGTACTTAACAGCCTTTTTATGACCATCACCAATGCTAATTTTGACGATGCGGCGTTTGAGGCGCAGATTAAGAAAATGATTACTCTCAGAAATGATCTGAGAAAAAAGGTAACGCTCAATGATTGGCACGATGCCGCAACCTTTGAAGTAGACACCAGAGAATCCATCCTGGAAAAGGCTGCTTCCGTGGGAGTATTAGCCATGCAGAATGAGGATATTCGTTCCTTAAAGCAAATGATCACCTATGGACTAAAAGGCATGGCTGCCTATGCCGAACATGCCCTGAATATTGGAAAGGAAAACGAGGAGATTTACTCTTTTATTTATGAGGCACTCGATGCGCTCCTCGATGAAACCCTTTCTGCCGACCAACTGGTTGCCCTCACTATGAGAACCGGGGAATATGGCGTTAAGGCCATGGCCTTATTAGACGAAGCCAATACCTCAAAGTACGGCAATCCAGAGATCACCCAAGTAAACATCGGGGTCAGAAATAATCCTGCAATACTTATCACCGGCCATGATCTGACCGATCTGGAGCAGCTGCTTGAACAGACCAAAGGAACGGGTGTCGATGTTTATTCCCACAGTGAAATGCTGCCCGCTCACTATTACCCAGCTTTTAAAAAATATGACAATTTTGTGGGCAACTATGGTAATGCTTGGTGGAAACAGGTAACTGAATTTGAATCCTTCCACGGTCCTATTTTGTTCACCACCAATTGTATCGTTCCGCCCAAAAGCGAAGAAATCAGAGGAAGGATCTATACGACTAACTCTACCGGTTTCCCGGGTTGCCAACATATTATGCCGGATGCCAACGGCAAAAAAGACTTTTCTCAAATTATTGCCTTGGCCAAAACCCTTCCCGCGCCTGCTGAAATTGAAACCGGCAGCATTGTCGGCGGTTTTGCGCACAATCAAGTGCTGGCACTGGCCGACAAGGTAATCGAAGCAGTCAAATCCGGAGCGATTAAGAAATTCTTTGTGATGGCCGGTTGTGATGGCCGGATGAAATCAAGGGATTATTATACGGAATTTGCTCAAAATCTTCCGCAAGATACAGTTATTCTGACTGCAGGCTGTGCCAAATACCGCTACAATAAACTAGCCTTGGGCGATATCGGCGGTATTCCGAGGGTACTCGATGCCGGTCAATGCAACGACTCCTACTCGCTGGCGGTAATCGCCCTGAAACTGAAAGAGGTATTTGGGCTTGACGATATTAACAAGCTGCCGATTGCTTTCAATATCGCCTGGTATGAACAAAAAGCCGTCATCGTTCTGCTGGCACTTTTATACCTGGGTGTAAAAAACATCCACCTTGGGCCCACCCTGCCGGGCTTCCTTTCCCCCAATGTGGCCAAGGTGCTTGTCGAGAAATTCGGCATCGCCGGTATGGGAACCGTCGATGAAGATATTAAATTGTTTATGGCTTAATTATAGCTATGCCCTGTTAGCAGCTTTTATCATGCTAACGGGGCATTTTCCTATTTTCATTGTTATTCTTGGTGCAGAATACGAGGGGGTAAAGAATGAGTACTGTAGGACAGGTTATCAGCGCTATGATTGATTACTATGAGGGCGATGTACGACGGATCAATCATTTTCTAAAGGTTTATGGATTAGCCAAAAGCGTTGGTGAGATGGAAGGCCTGGATAAACGTATGCAGGAAATTCTTGAAATTGCGGCTGTCACACATGATATAGGAATTAAAAACAGCGAACAGAAATACAACAGCGCCGCCGGGAATTATCAACAGATTGAAGGGCCTCCGGAAGCACAGAAGTTATTGGAAAATATGAGCTTTGATTCATCATTAATAGACCGGGTATGTTGGCTGATCGCACATCACCATACCTATAATAATATTAATGAGATAGATTACCAGATATTAATTGAGGCGGATTTTCTCGTTAATGCTTTTGAAGATCATCTGTCTGAGGCAGCAATTAAAAACTTTTCTAAGAAAATATTCAAAACTGAAACCGGGAAGAAGTTCTTAAGCAAACTAAAAGCTAAAGACGACGATAAGTAGCATTTTAAACTGTTTTACAGCCTGTAACGCATGGGGGACACCGGCAGGCATGACTATAGTCTGTCCTTTTTTTATATGAAATTTTTCTTCCCCGATTGTGATCTCCGCTTCGCCATCAAGCAGGTATACCATCGCATCGCCGCCTGAAGAATGGGAGCTAATTTCTTCCCCTTCACCAAAAGCAAATAAGGTGATACTTACCGGCTTACCCTGGGCGAGAGTTCTGCTCACCACTTGGCCTTCCTGATACTGAACCAATTCCTCCATCTCTAAAACCTTGGAAAAGTCTATATTTTTCATGATATGCTGTGTCATTTTTATAACCTCCATTATTTTATTGATATTATTTACACCTTTTTTACCCAAATACGAAAACCATGATAGAATGTTGCTAAATTACATACTTTGGGAGGCTCTATGAGTAACAATTCCATTCCTTATGAAATTATGGACACTATCCTGGCTGAATTAAATATTGGTTTAACCCTAGTAGACAATACTGGAAAAATTATATATTTTAATCAATTAGCGAGCGAATTACTTGGGTGGGACTATAATCTACCTGAAAACAACATTCTCTCCTGTCATAAAAAGGAATCTAAGGATAAGGTAATTGCAAAGCTGAATCGATTTACGAAAAAGGAATGGCACAGAGTAATTAAAGCTCAAGACAGGTTTATCGAGAATGTCTATTCCCCGGTTAATATACCAGAGAAATTTGTTGGAGCTATGATAATTACCAAGGATGTCACGGAGAGAGAACAAACCTTAGAAAGATTAAAGAAAATTTCAGAGACAGACCCCCTTACAGGATTATATAACCGCAATCTCTTTAATGATATTATTCAAAGCTATATTGCCGAGTCCAAGCCGTACGGCATTGTTATGCTTGACATCAGCGGCTTAAAGTATATTAATGACCATTTCGGTCATGAAGATGGTGATCGGATTATCACTGAGGCTGCTAATGCTATCCGAAACAGTGTCCGGGATATTGACTGTGTATTCCGTTTTGGAGGCGATGAGTTTTTGATTCTAACCTCGAGTGAAATATCCGTTCTAGAAATGATCGAAAACAGAGTAAAGAGCAAAAATAGCATTCCCACCTCAGACAATCCCGCAGTATTGAACCTGAGTTTAGGCTATGCAACTTCCATGGAAGGAAAGAGCATGGAAGCCGTTCTATCCTTAGCCGACCAGCGAATGTACAAGGATAAAGAGACATTCTATTTGGGCGAAGGAAAGTTCTTTAAGCAATAATCAAGACGCAAATATATCCCGATACGATATCACCTATGTTTAACAATTCTCCTTTTGCAACAAAATAAATGTATATAATAATTGCTAAGGGAGAACTTTTTATGAATGATAAAGAGCTCATCAAGGAACTCAATAAAATCCTTACGTTAGAGCATGGGCACCTTGGGATGTATAAAGACTTTCTGGACTTCCCTGAAAAAGAGATCAGAAGGACTTTCCGCAGATTTATGGAAATTGAAATCGAGCACATTGGCAAATTGGAAAATGTAATCAGAAACCTTGGTGCCAAGCCTTCCTTGTTGATTGAAACAGGCGATATCTTCGGAAAAATGCTGGATATAACGCTAAATCTTACAAGTACCAAGAACGTTTTAGTGACTTACAGCAAAATCGAAATCATGTCACACCAAGGTTATGCCAAATTCGTCGTAAAGCTGGAGCAAGATAACAATAACCGAGAGCAATTCCTTTCCGAGTTTTTAGCTGGCAATATGCTCGAAGCAAAGCTAATGCATCTCTGGTTGGAAGACCAATTAAAAAAATATTAAGCAATTTTTGCGTGCTACATGCCATTCATTTTCCACAAATTCCGGGGGGCTTTACCCATTTTAACCTCTCCTTTGAGGCTATTCTAATGTAATCCATGGGACAAATCTCTATCATATGTTACAAACCGGAACTTTCTTTAGTGTTTGTGTAACGAATTGCACCCTTGAAGCATACCTGCCTGCATTTTGTGCATTGATGGCAAAGTGCAGTATTAATGAAAGCTTTTCTGTTTTCCTCACTTATCGTGATCGCACCAGCAGGACAGGCTTTCTCACACAGTCTGCATCTTATACAAGAATCGTTATTAATCTTTGCCGACAGTCTCGCGTATCGACCAAATAATCTTTGCAGAGCCCCAAACGGGCAAACTAAGTTATGAAATACAGCTGGCTTGTATCTGAGAGTAACTAGAACAGATATAACAAGCCAAATAGGAAGAATGGGAAGGTTGATATTCAGTATCCTATTTGACAGAAGCATGGCCGCTATACTAACTATTACAGCAACCCATGCAAAATAGCCATTTTTCAGCCATTTAGGCGTTCTTGTCGTCTGAAAATTAAGCTTTTTTGATAGCCACGCAACAGGATTCATCAGCGTATTCATGGGGCACACATACCCGCAATAAACCATGCCAAAAACCAATGAAGCTATTAGACTAATGGCGAATAAAGCAAGCCACAGCATAATTTTCCCATTAGCCAACAGATATAGAAACAGTCCAAGAAACAAAATACGAATTATATTATCTAAATATTTCATGATCCTTTCCCTCCTCTAGATATATTCTAATTATAGAAATATAATAAGGAAAAAGGTGTTACCAATGTAACACCTCAGGGAGTGATCTTATTATATGAATGATTATATGAATGACTATATAAGCCTTATACAAAAAAATACCCTTTTACATTCTTTATCAATCGAAGAAATGTGTTCCTACCTAAGAGACGGAAGTTTTAGGATATGCTCCCATAATAAAAACAACATCGTCCATTTTTCAGGCGATGTCTGTTTAAAGCTCGATATAATTCTTTCCGGTAAGGTAATTGTTGAACGTATTGATGAATCAGGAAATCTTATGACCATAGCGGAATTTTTCAGTAATGAAATACTTGGCGGCAATTTGTTGTTTTCAAAAAACTCGCATTATCCAATGACCATCACAGCTAAGCAACCAACAATTATCCTGGAAATAGAAAAAGAACGACTTTTTACTCTATTATCATATAACCATGATTTCTTAAAAAGCTATCTTGAATACGTATCGGATCATGCTATGATTCTCGGGGATAAGATTAATCACGATGTCAACAAAACAATACGTGAAAGCATAATGAGTTACCTTGATGATGAACGGAAAATCCAGAATTCCGATCATATCAAGCTTAATTTAACAAAAAAGGCTTTGGCTGAGAAAATCGGTGTTCAGCGTACATCCTTGTCGAGAGAACTTGCTAAAATGAGAAATGACTATTTAATCTTATTTGATAAAAATTCTATTACTATTTTAAAACAATAATAAAAAGAACCAAATTGAGCTCAATTGTGTTTTCTTGAATCAATAAAATGGTACAGAGCTAATATTGGGTGCTTAATTAGCATCTTAGATCCCGAATATCTCATCACTTTTTTTATTTCTTGTCGCATCTCGGCTTTATAACAATGGATTTTACATTTGGCACATATTGGTTTTTTCTCATCAAATATACATTTTTCAATTATTTCTTTCGGTTATATTTGGATTGTCTACTATAGCAAAACTGACACCAGTGACAAGAGTGATACCCAATACTTAGGAAAACGGGTTTGTCTTCACTCTTCGCTTTATCGAAAGCTTCCTGACTCCAAGCGTACCAGTCTACCGGATTATATGCATGGTGTATAAGGTAGGGGCTTTTTTGATTAATGAGTCTATTGGGTTGTTTTTCCGTATTTATCATGGGCAGACCTCCATTTTTGTTGGATACAGAACATGCGATATATAGGGTATAGAACGTGTCAAGTATTAGTATGTCAGGATGGAGAAGAATTATAAAAAAGTTCCAATCTAACGTGATCATTATTTACTTGTTTTCTATGGCTGAACTCGCATATCGAATTATTTCTGGACTTCGTGCGACTCGGATCAGCAGAAGCCCCGTTGCCTATAGGAATAGCATTTGCAAAGGTATGATGAAATAAATGCCACCAAAGAAATGCATATGTCATAAAAATTAACCAAAAATTAGCAAGATGAATATTATAAAATAATACAAGCAATCATTAGTCACTAACGTATAAAATTTACAACTGAAAGGAAGTTTTTTCTCCCATGGCTCAACCAACAGTAAACCTTGGAACGGCCACCGGTTTTGCGGTTCTAGCCGGTTCCACGATTACCAACACTGGTTCAACCACGATTGCCGGGGATGTTGGGGTGTTTCCAGGTACAGCAATAACTGGCTTTCCTCCTGGTATAATAACTGGTACGACCCATGCGGGCGACATTGTCGCTCAACAGGCAAAAACCGACTTGGTTACAGCCTATAACAATGCTGCTGGTCAAACACCTACTGGCACAGTATCCGGCGACATTGGAGGGCAAACGCTCACCCCTGGCGTCTACAATTCTACGTCTTCGCTTGGGATAACAGGTGTTCTCACTCTCAACGCTCAGGGTGATCCCAATGCTGTCTTCATTTTCCAAATTGCTTCCACACTCACCACTGCATCCGCTAGCAGCGTGGTTCTTATCAATGGTGCCCAAGCTTGCAATGTCTTTTGGCAAATAGGCAGTTCGGCAACGCTTGGAACGGGGTCTTCTTTCCAAGGAACCATCTTGGCTTTAGCATCAATCACAGCGACGACCAGCGTTAGTGTGAATGGACGGTTACTGGCCAGAAACGGCGCGGTCACCTTAGATACCAACATCATTACCATAACGATATGTGCACAACCAATGCGCGGTATTTCCCTGTGGTAGATAGCTTTGAATCAAATACTGCAAGAAAATAATTGGACGATTCTGATTTACGCCAACGGCAATAACGAGCTTGAACCAGAAATGCACCAAGCCATGTTGAATGCGAAAAAGGTAGGTTCAAGTCCTGATGTCAAAGTAGTGATACAATTTGGCAGAGCAAAATATGAACTCGTAAAACTCATTCGGCAAAACACAGATCTGAGATCTGATGATAGTTGGAGTGGGGTCAGGCGTTACCTTTTTGCGAAAGGGAGTTCCTTTTTAGTCGGTAATCTAGAAAGTACTAATATGGCTGATCCCAAGACTTTATATGATTTCATTAAATGGGGGATGAGATTCTATCCGGCTAACAAGTACATGCTGATAATGGGTGGACACGGATATCAATTCGTTGGCATGATGACCGATTACAGCAAAAAAGCTCCCTATATCATGGGCATTCCGGAATTGGCTGGAGCAATCAATATGGCCGCAAATGAAATAGGTAAAAAAATCGACATATTGGTGTTGGATACTTGTTACTTCAATTCAATAGAAGTTATCTACGAATTAGGGAGAGACGAAAATCATTCAGTCCAAAGTGCCATTGCACCCATTAAAAACGGAGCGCTTGAGGGGTTACCGTATGATAAAATTATTGAACTAGTTCAAAGAAACAGCAATGTTAAAGATGTTACTGCGGTTATACGGGATATAATAGACAATCTTTCCTATGATTTAGTAGCTTTTGAGATTAATCATCAAAAGTTAAAGCAGATTAAACAGCTCTTTAATGATGCAGCTTCCGAATACCTCTCAAGAAATATTGACGATGGAGATACACTTATTAAAAAGGTGTTAGATGAACCGTGCGATACCATTCGAACAGTAGAATTAAATCTGCTGTCTTTGGTCATTCATTCTAAAAGGGTCTCACCTATCAAATCGCCCCTAGTTATAGTAGCAAACAGTCCTACCGATAATTTTAAATTATTATTGCGTTATTATCGATTAGGCTTTGCCCAAGGGAATTGCTGGACCCGTCTATTAAGTAATAAGCCTAAAGATGTGAATATGGCTGCCGAACAAAAAAGAAATCTTCTTCCACTTAAAATGAGACCCTCAGAGGTTTATGCCTATATTTCGATAATGAATCCAGGGCTAGATGAAATACGAAAAATAAAAATACTGAAAGATCTTTACCAGTACAAAAAATGGTGAGAAACCGGCAGATCATCCAATCGCTTCATCTATTAATTTTTTTATTGCTATCATAACGTCTAATGACCTATGTAAATAGCCGTTTTAGGTTATCTAGTTTGTATATTATTTCCCCATTGAGGTTTTTTATCATTTGATATTAAGCGTGAACAATGCTTTGTACGATGAATATGCTGTTATTACACGAATGAGGAGGAGACAAAAATATGACGCCTATAAACTCTAAAGAGTATTGGGACAGCCGGTTTGATGTTAATTGGGAAACGGCAGGGGGAAAGAATCAGACAAGATTTTTCATGAAACTGCTGTTGGAGAATCTACCCGAAGAAGTGTGTAAATACATTAAGGATGAGAGTCCCTTTATCCTGGATTGGGGCTGCGCTCTGGGACAAGGAGTTGAGGAGATTAGCAAAAGATTTCCAAACGCTCATGTGACCGGTCTGGACTTTTCAGAGATTGCTGTCAAAAAATGCAAAGCTGATTACCCATCCGGCAATTTCCGTTCGGAGATCCTCGATCCTCAAAAAGATTGCTTTAATGTTATTATCTCCAGCAACTGTTTTGAGCACTTTCCGAACCCGGCTGAAGTATTTGCTCAACATCTCTTAAGTACCGGCCAATATTATATACTTCTAGTTCCTTATAATGAAAAGCCTCCGATTTGTCCTGAGCATCAGATTATTCTTTCAGAAAACAGTTTTCCCTCAGAAATCAATGGCTTTGGGAGATGCTTTTTGAAAATTATAGATTCCCAAAACAGCGGATGCTGGTGCGGCCAGCAAATGTTAATGATCTATAAAAGGCTTTCAGCACAAAACAATTTAAATCCGTAGTTCTCTGATCTTAGCGGTTTCCCTTATACTCTCCGTTCAATGTAAGGAAGAACATCCTCACTAACCCTGACCTCATACGAGTGCCTTCTATGCACATACTCCTGCCCCAGCCGGGCAACCCTGATACGTTCCTGGTCATGGGCCAAGTAAAATAACACTTTGCTCACGGCCTCTTCTTTATCCCTGGCAAGTTCAAGGTGGGTTCCCTCACGGAAAATATAGGCACTCGCCTTGGTATATTGACAAAGATAGAATCCCCCGCAAGAAAGCACCTCATAATTCCGCATACTGGTCTGCGTAATACTGGAGGAATCACACTGAAATCCTAGAATGATTCTGGCAGAAGCACATAGATCCGGCAGCTTCTCATTGGGAAGAATCCCGGCGAAATGGTCTTCATTATCTCCTAGAAAAGCGTGGGCCTGTGGATCACTGTCCCAATTGTATCCCCAAATGCGATACTTATGACCTAATCCCAGCAAAGGCTTTAACAAAATGTTAAAGCCCTCTATTCTGGAAGCAAAATTGTACCAACTAGCCTGCACAGCAAAATCCAGGTCACACTCGGGCCTATATACCCCGCTTCGGTGGAATTCAGGATTGCAGCCAAACATAAGGAGATGGGCCTGAATTCCTTGATTCCGGTATTCACGGATACACTCCAAAGCGGTCGTAAATACAATATCGGCCATTTTTGCTATAGGCAGTGTTCTAGCAAAACCCACCGGATCTTCAATACTCCAGTAAATAAACCCGCAGCCATACTTTTCACAGGCCATAGAAATGCCAAGTGCCAGTTCCCCCTGATAGCCTTCCAGGATAACATAATCCGGTCCATATCGGGCTATGCATTTGTCAATATAGCTATTAATCTTGTCCTGCTCGGTATAGGGAACGCGGGTAACCTGTCCGTCCAATTCCAGAGTCACCATTTCGTCACCCATACAGGCCATAGGAAATATTTTTGTTTCCTCTCCATTTTTCTCAAAACCAGGCATCAGCCCATACTTCATGATCGGTGATGCGGAAAAGCAGGCAATTTTCAACAACTGTTCCCCTTTCAAGACAAGACCATTGTCGTTCTGTTATTACACCGCCGCATAGGAAACTTTGATATCAATATAATTTGTCGGATCAGTCCCATCGGTGCCAAGTCGGTAATAAAGCCCTTCATTTGCTGATATCGAATCACAATCCACATCTTCACATATTAGCGCGCCATAGGATGCACCCGGAAAACTCGTACTTCTTACGACTCTGGTAAAGGTAACTTCATCAGGGCTCCGGTATAAGTCAATTTCAATACAACTTGTAGAACTCATCGAGCAATAAATTTTATCAATACAATTAATTGTATACGCGAAACCAACAAAATCTGTTGGCAGAATCATCTGGTAGGAACCCCTTATACTTTGTTGGGCATCTGTTGCATTGTTTCCATCAAGAAAATATCTTGAAAAGCCGGCGCGCCTTAAAGCGTTCAGAGAACAGCCGCTACAGGTTGTCGACAGGGTTATGGGTGTATTGGAATCCTCTTCTCTCTCCACAATATAAATATTCTGACCTGCCGCCACTTGGACATCGTCAAGTGCAAACCTCTGACTTGTCCAATAGGCTGTGCATTCAGGGTTATTACTCTCGCCTGCTGCATATAAAATATTGGCATCCGCCTCACCACGGATAGCTTTTGCCAATAATTTTACCGTGTCAGCCAAGGCAACCTGAATCCCAATATGAACATTTCCCGCAGGAGGTGTTGCTCCGAGAGTATCTAAAAACGTATAGATCCTGCTGCCGAGTGTCAAGGTTTCCGAGTCATTGATCGCAGTAAAAGCTGCCGAGCCCAACCTACTGCAAAGATCGGGAAAGTATGCCATTTTTTCTACCTCCATTTATTAGACTTGTACTACAAAATATGCAAAACTCCGAAATCTGTTACTTGGCAATATTAACTCTTTGGATACAGTAAATTTAGCGACTCATGCAATGCGTCAGCTGAAACAGAGGATGATCCTTTTATTACACCTTCCAGGAAAGCTTTGTTACTCAGGCTCATCGTATCTTCCGGCTTGGTTTCCAATGCCAAGCTATTGTAGTATAAGGCTTCTTTGGGATGCCCCACCCGGTAATAGCACGAACAAAGCTCCGTATAAGGGATAAAGTCCCAACAATCATGTTCAACCATGCTCCATGTTTGGTTTGGTTTTTTCAATTTAGTAGCCAGTTCAAACCAAAAAATGGCCTTTTTATAATCTTCTCTGCTCTTATAATAATAACCAAGCCTGCAGCAAACTTCAGCCCGCGGTGTATCGTACTTAAAACTTTTGTGCAGGGAATCCAGCACTTTGTCATGGTTGTTTTGGGCAGCATAGCAAATAGCCAACCGGATACACGCATCCAGATAATAGAGCATAATATCTTCACTGCCGTCTAACAGATTCTCAAAATAGTGGATGGCCTCGGCAAATCTTCCGCAATTAAAAAGTTCTCTCGCAAAATAGTAAAGATTTCTGACATTTAACTTTTTCCCCTCAGCCAGTATTTTTTCATAAATGCTCAAATTCCTTGGCGAATTGCACTTTAGGCCCGTATGACAGATACAGATATCTGTCGTTAAAATTTCACCGTTAAAATCCAAGTACTCGTGCACCGGCTCCCGCCACTGGAAATTCTTGCTCCTCTTAACCAGGCGTTCCCTATAAAAAGTTGAAATAGAGTCACCTATTACCCCGGTGTTCACACAATACTTCATCAGCACAACATCCACATTGGGATTAAGCACATGCTTCAATTGCATCAGGGCAAGCTGGTCATGATTTTTCAGGAGATCATCGGCATCCAGCCACAAGATATAATCCATACTAGCCTTGGCAAAAGAAAAATTCCTGGCAGCCGCAAAATCGTCCGTCCAATCCCAGTCATAGATTCTAGCCTGGTACAAACAAGCAATTTCCTTGCTTTTATCGTCCGACCCGGTATCCACCACGATAATTTCATCTACAATATTCTTCACACAATTAAGGACATTGGGCAGATGTTCTTCTTCATTTTTGACGATCATACATAAGCTGATGGTAATCATAGCACCCTCCTCTTTGCTACTATATTCAAATGCCAAACGATAAGGAACATTTTTCAATTCTTATTTGATATAAACATCCGGCCAGCGTGTTTATTGCTGACCGGATGAAAAATGACTTTGATTTTCTGCCGGTTAATGAAGTTTTCCATCAACGCGTTTTGTTATTAGGGTAATAACGGTACAAATTCACCTGCTCTAAAGGTATTCGCCGGACTCAATTCCCCATTGGCCAGCCGGAAAGCCGACCAAATATAGATCCCATCCTGGACATTGGTTAGTGTAACCTCATACCTATTCAAGACTGTTGCATTAAGATTCAAACTAGCAAATTCTATTACATTGCCTGGCCCAATGGTCAGTAGCGTTGGCGTCCCAAGTGCCGAAATCCCCGTGCCTGAAGAAAAATCAAAGACCGTAAGCGTTACACTGACAGTAGCTGCTGTATTGTTCAAAACCTCGACGTAAAAATCATCATTATTATTTGGGTTATCCCGTTGAGCAATACCGGTGGTCAAATCCTGACTAAAACTTTGTTTCAATATTTGGAATACTTCGGTTTTGATTTCTTCTAAACCAAAGGTCGGGCTATAAATAGCCGTGTAGATCCCTTCGACCAGGGTCCCGATACTGAAGACTTCGGTCTTAATCTCCGCTAAACCAAACGTCGGGCTATAGACTGCTGTATAGATTGCTTCGATAAATGTGCTCCCGGACAAATTTTCTACTGTCGTGAAAATGGCTTCAACCAAGGTTCCAATTGAAAATACTTCTGTCTTAATCTCGGCTAACCCAAATGTTGGACTGAACACTGCTCCTTCGATCGCTGCCACTTCAGACTTGATCTCACCTAAACTGAAGGTTGAGCTTACTAAAGTCGTGTAGATTCCTTCGACCAGGGTGCCAATACTGAACACTTCCGTCTTGATCTCCGCTAACCCAAACGTCGGGCTAAACACCGCTCCTTCAATCGCTGCTACTTCAGATTTGATCTCACCTAAACTGAAGGTTGAGCCTACTAAGGTCGTGTAGATCCCTTCAACCAGGGTACCAATGCTGAACACTTCGGTCTTGATCTCTGCCAACCCAAACGTCGGACTGAAGACTGCTCCTTCGATCGCTGCTACTTCGGATTTGATCTCACCTAGGCTGAACGTTGAGCTTACTAAAGTCGTGTAGATCCCTTCGACCAGGGTGCCAATGCTGAAGACTTCTGTCTTGATCTCAGCCAAACCAAATGTCGGACTAAACACTGCTCCTTCAATCGCGGCTACTTCTGATTTGATCTCACCTAGGCTGAACGTTGAGCTTACTAAAGTGGTGTAGATCCCTTCAACTAGCGTGCCGATACTGAATACTTCCGTCTTGATCTCGGCCAATCCAATCGTCGGACTAAACACTGCTCCTTCAATCGCTGCTACTTCAGATTTGATCTCACCTAAGCTAAAGGTTGAGCTTACCAAGGTCGTGTAAATTCCTTCGACCAGGGTGCCAATGCTGAACACTTCGGTTTTAATCTCA
The DNA here is from genome assembly GCA_009910795.1 of Dehalobacter sp. CP. The sequence goes on from VMEE01000095.1 coordinate 112,039, forward strand.
GCTAATCCGAACGTCGGGCTGAACACTGCTCCCTCAATCGCTGCTACTTCGGACTTGATTTCCTGCAGGCTGAAGGTTGAGCTTACCAAAGTCGTGTAAATTCCTTCGACCAGAGTGCCGATACTGAATACTTCTGTCTTGATCTCCGCCAACCCAAATGTCGGACTGAACACTGCTCCTTCGATTGCTGCCACTTCGGATTTGATCTCACCTAAACTGAATGTTGAGCCTACTAAGGTCGTGTAGATGCCTTCAACCAGGGTCCCAATACTGAAGACCTCGGTCTTGATCTCCGCCAAACCGAATGTCGGACTGAATACCGCTCCTTCAATCGCGGCGACCTCGGATTTGATCTCTGCTAACCCAAAGGTTGCTCCGATGATGCTCGTATAGATGCTCTCCAGCAGTGTGCCAATACTAAATACTTCCGTCTTAATCTCTGCCAAACCGAATGTCGGGCTGAATACCGCTCCTTCAATCGCTGCTACTTCGGATTTGATCTCACCTAAACTGAATGTTGAGCTTACTAAGGTCGTGTAAATTCCTTCGACTAACGTGCCAATGCTGAATACTTCCGTCTTAATCTCAGCTAACCCAAATGTCGGACTAAACACTGCTCCTTCGATTGCGGCGACCTCGGATTTGATTTCTGCTAATCCAAAGGTTGCACCGATGATGCTCGTGTAGATACTCTCAATCAGAGTACCAATACTAAACACTTCGGTCTTAATCTCTGCCAATCCAAATGTCGGGCTGAACACTGCTCCTTCGATTGCGGCGACCTCGGATTTGATCTCTGCTAACCCAAAGGTTGCACCGATGATGCTCGTGTAGATACTCTCAATCAGAGTACCAATACTAAACACTTCGGTCTTAATCTCTGCCAATCCAAACGTCGG
>VMEE01000096.1 GCA_009910795.1 Dehalobacter sp. CP
GTTGCACCTTGGACATCTTAATGATACAATTTTTTGCACGAGGACTCGCTCCTTTCTGGGAGTACGTTGTTTTGTAGCAAAAACATTGTACCAGAAAGGATGACGGGTCCTCAATTTTCATTTAAGTTTACAAAACGTACTGTCAAATGAGGTGAATCTTTATGAATAAAGTTGTCAGCAGAAGCAAAGCAATGGAAAAGTTCGCAGATGGTCAGACAATTATGATCGGAGGGTTCCTTGCCGTAGGCACACCGGAGGGCTTGGTCGATGCCCTTGTTGATAAAAAAGCTAAAGATTTGATCCTGATAACTAACGATACTGCAGTTATGGACAAAGGTGTCGGCAAACTTATAGTTAATAAACAAATAAGAAAAATTACTGCATCACATATTGGTACTAATCCCGAAACAGGAAGACAAATGAATGCAGGAGAAATAATAGTAGAGCTGATCCCTCAGGGAACTTTTGCCGAACGTATCCGCTGCGGTGGTTCGGGACTGGGCGGAATATTGACACCTACCGGAGTAGGAACTGTAGTTGCGGAAGGAAAACAAATAATTATTTTAGACGGGAAAGAATATATTCTAGAAAGACCTCTGAAAGCTGAACTTGCATTAATCAAAGCTGATAAGGCAGATGCTGCCGGAAATCTTGTTTTTCGGCGTGCAGCTCGTAATTTTAACCCATTGATGGCGATGGCCGCCGATTTTGTGATAGCAGAAGTAGAGGAAATTGTCGAAATCGGAGAGCTTGATCCGGATGAGGTCATGACTCCTGGAGTACTGATCGACATGGTAGTGAAGGCTGGGGAGGAAAATATATGAATGATCCGCGTGAATTAATCAGCAGACGTGTGGCAAGGATGTTTAAAGATGGAGACCTGGTCAATTTGGGAATCGGACTGCCTACATTAGTGCCAAACTATCTCCCAAAGGATCTGCATATTTTTCTTCACTCCGAAAATGGATATGTTGGGATCGGACCAACTCCGGAAAAAGGCTGTGAAGACAAGGATACTGTAAACGCCGGTGGACAGCCAACAACTATTTTACCCGGAGGTGCCTGCTTCGACAGTTCAATGTCTTTTGCCTTGATTCGGGGAGGACATTTGTCTGCAACTGTCCTTGGAGCTTTGCAGGTTGATGAAGAAGGAAATCTTGCGAATTGGATAATCCCCGGCAAAATGATCGCCGGAATGGGCGGGGCTATGGATCTTGTGGCCGGAGCAAAAAAAGTGATAATCGCTATGGAACATACGACAAAAGATGGAGCACCTAAGATAATTAAAAGATGTACGCTTCCCCTGACCGGGGCTAGAGTAGTTGATTATATAGTCACTGAGCTCGGTTTCATGGAAATTATCCCCGAAGGGATATTATTAAAAGAATTGGCCCCGGGGATAACTATAGATGAGCTCAAATCCAAAACCGGAGTTAAACTAATAATAAATGATGAAATAGGAATCATGGAGTAAAGCAAAGAATCAAATACGATAAAAAGGCAGTGAAAAATTATTTTTCACTGCCTTTTTCGATACTTGTAATAAATCAATTCAGAATGTCAGCCAATCATAGCTTTTAAGTCGGTTTCAGGTGTACTGATTGGCTTGATGCCAAATTTCTCGACAAGGACATTTAAGACATTTGTGGAGAAAAATGCTGGAATGGATGGGCCGATATAAATATTCTTTATACCTAAAGCCAGCAAAGTGAGCAGGATACATACGGCTTTTTGCTCGTACCAAGATAACACAAGCGTTAAGGGGAGCTCATTAACACTGCAGCTGAAGGCATTGGCCAGAGCTACGGCAACCTGGATAGCAGAATAAGCATCATTGCACTGACCCATGTCCATGATCCTGGGAAGCCCGCCAATTTCTCCTATGTTCAAATCATTGAAACGGTATTTTCCGCAGGCCAGAGTGAGTATCACAGTGTCTTTTGGCGTTTTTTTGACGAATTCAGTATAGTAATTTCTGCCCGGTTTTGCTCCATCACATCCACCGACGAGGAAAAAGTGTTTTATTGCCCCTGTCTTTACTGCATCAATGACCTTATCGGCAACCCCCAGGACGGCATTGCGGGCAAAACCGGTCATTAATTCTGATCCACCGTTTATTCCGGTGAAACGCTTCTCTTCTTCCCAGCCTCCAAGTTCAAGGGCTTTATTTATCAAAGGCGTGAAGTCTTTTTTACCATCCACGTCAGGAATGTGTTTTAAGCCAGGATAACCAACGACGGCTGTGGTAAAAATATTTCCGGCATAGGAAGGCTTGGGAGGCATCAGACAGTTTGTGGTGTAAAGTATAGGTGCCGGAAGATTTTCAAATTCTTTTTGCTGATTTTGCCAGGCCGTACCGAAATTACCCTTTAGATGGCTGTATTTATTTAATTCCGGATAACCGTGAGCGGGAAGCATTTCGCTGTGGGTATAAATATTGATGCCTTTTCCGGCAGTTTGCTCCAAAAGCGTCTTAAGGTCGTGCAGGTCATGACCGGTAACTACTATAAAAGGACCTCTGGCAACATTCATCGTAACTTTCGTCGGAACAGGATGACCAAATGCTGTAGTGTTGGCATCATCTAAAAGAGCCATACATTTTAGGTTTATTTGACCAAATTCCATCAACAAATCAAGCCATTCTTCAATCGAATGATCACTGCCGATTGCACGCATACCCTTATATAACCAGTCAGTCACTTCCGGATCCTTTTTACCTAATATATAGGCATGCCAAGCATAAGCAGCCATACCACGCATACCCAATAAAAGTGTGGAGCGCAGAGATACTACATCTTGGTCGCCCTCCCAAAGTGCTATCCTAGCTGGTTGGGCTGGTGAAAGCCCGCCGAGTTTATTTATTTCAGCCTTGATCCCATATCTGTAACCATCAATACGATCATTGCTGAAATTGACATTTGTTATACAGGCAAAAAGACCCTGCATCATCAATTCGTCAGCCAAAGGCGAGGGTTTTTTGTTCTCTGCCGCAAAAGCCAAATCGATCATATCATAAGTCAGTTCATCCTGCCTTTGGGCTACATCAGGATTTTTACCACAGACACCCATTTTAGTGCATCCTTTACCTCCGGCTGTTTGTTCACATTGAAAACAAAACATATCGCTCATTAAAATAGACCTCCTTAATAATCAGTTATTTGATCTTGGAACAAAACTATTACAAACTAGGCATCAAACGCGGACTAGGTGATTTTACCACAAAGAACTCTGCCGGCTCATTACCATTATTGCTGACATTCATTCTTGTTTTAAATGGTATGGTTACGATAGTTCCGTTCGCATAGTCGTGATCTCTCTGATCATCCAAACGTAGCGTAACCTTGCCGCGGACAATTATCATATAGACATTTGAGTTCGAATAATGCTCCGGCATAGAGTCACCATGTGCTAAGACAATATGATTCAAACCCAGATTATCATCTTCGATGACCCGTTCAATGGTTTTGGTATCACTAACGGTAAAATCAAAAGAAGTTTCGACCAATTGCGGACCTCCTTTCCGGTTAGGTTTTAGAAACTTGTCTTATATATGTTAATTATATATAATTGAATAAAATATACGGTAACATAAGTTACGAAATAGAGTGGGTGAAAAAACAATGTGCTATTATATTGATTCGTTGCTGAAATGTCCCTTGTTCAGAGAAACATCCCGGGATGACTTAAAAGAAATGATGTCCTGTTTCAATCCAATAATCAAAGAATTCAGAAGAAACGAGATAATTACATTAGAAGGCGAAAAATATACAGGAATCGGGGTAATCATCGAAGGCAAAGCCTCGGTGACTAAGGAAAGCATAGCAGGCAAAAGAATAATCATGGAGGTTATTGGCCCGGGACAGATGTTCGGTGAAATGGCAGCATTTTCAGGAAGTCGTATTTGGCCGGCAACGGTTATTTCTTTAGAAAGCAGCATAGTTACATTTTTATCGCCGGATAAGATCGCCGGTAATTGCGAGCGACAGTGCTCTGCACACCGTAAATTGATCACTAACATGCTTAGTGTTATATCAAATAAAGCATTGATGCTTGATAAAAAAGTAGCTTATTTAGCAATGAAAAATTTACGGGGCAGAATAAGCACATATTTACTTGAAGAACAAAAAAAGAACGGAGCGACCAGGTTTATGCTGCCAATGAACCGTAATGAGATCGCCGACTATTTGAATGTTTCAAGGCCATCTTTATCCAGGGAAATGTGCCGGATGAGGGATGAGGGTCTGATAGATTTTCACCGTTCAGCCGTACAAATAAAAGATGTAGCACAGCTTGTAAGTATGGCTGAATGAATATTTTGAACATCACTGATCTGAAAAAATAAAGCGGGGTTGGTACACAGCCTAGATTTTAGGGTACCAACCCCGCTTTAAATATCCAATATAATAGTCTGCCTATAAATCAGACGATGTCTTGAGGCTAAACAACTTTGCAGAGTGGGACGCCGTTTTCTTCCCCGGCTAATTCCACTTCGCTGCCAACTTCGATTTTCATATTCTCGTTGTAATTGTCTATCCTGGTAAGAAAACGCTTTCCGTCACTTTCAATGATTGCGATGACATATGGCAATTTAGCAACGAAATCTTCACTTGCCGCTGATAATATAGAAAAGGTGTATATTTTCCCTTTTTGACTCATTTCACTACCTCCCCGAAAAGATATTTATGACACAGGTTGCTGCTGTTCCACCTAAATTCTGAGTGAGACCGATATCTGCTTTTTTGATCTGGCGATCGCCGGCTTCCCCGCGAATCTGAGTGACGACTTCGTAAATTTGACTTAATCCGGTTGCTCCAATGGGGTGACCCTTGGCTTTTAATCCACCGCTTGTATTGATCGGGATTTCTCCATCACGAGCGGTTTTTCCTTCCGCGAGAGCTTTACCACCCTGACCCTTGGGGAAGAAACCAAGATCCTCTGTATTGATGATCTGTGTGATCGTGAAGCAGTCGTGCACTTCAGCCAAATCAACATCCTTGGGCTTGATGCCGGCTTGTTTATAGGCAGCATCTGCAGCTCTGAGAGTGGACTCGAAAGAAGTGATAGTCTTTTTGCCAGCCAGAGTCAATGCGCTGCTTGCTTGAGCAGAACCAATAACTTTAACACTTCTTGTTAAACCAAGCTTCTGGGCAACATCGGTGGCTGCCAAAACAACAAAAGCAGCACCATCAGTTATTAGCGAACAGTCAAATACTGTAAGAGGAGAAGCAACCGGGAAACCTTTATAAACATCTTCAACGGTTATCTTCTTTTGCATTTGAGCATTTGGGTTCAATAAGGCATTCTCGTGATTTTGAACAGCTGCCATAGCCATTTCTTTTCTTATATTGCTGTATTCGTGAAAATAACGGTTGGCAATGAGAGCAAAGAGGGAGGGGAAAGTAGCACCCATATTTGCTTCAAGTTCACAATCAGCTGCACTGGCTAATCCAGTCGTGATCGTTTCTGTGGCCCTGTGAGTCATTTTTTCTACACCGCCGACGAGCACGATGTCGTATACACCTGCACCTACGGCAATAAGTCCTTCGCGGAAAGCCAGACTGCCTGAAGCGCAAGCTCCTTCAGTTCTTATCGTCGGGATTGTTCCCAGACCGAGAGTTTCTGCGGCCAAAGGACCCATGTGGCTTTGGGTGGACCAATACGAGGCATTGAAATTGCCCATATACAAAGCCTGGATCATTTCTTTTTGGATATTGGCGTCCTCAATGGCTTTGTTGCCGGCTTCAGTGATAAGGTCTTTAAGGAACCGACCACTCAGCCTGCCCATTTTTGTTTCGCCGATACCGATTACAGATACACTTCTCATTTTGTCACTCCTCTCAATATTGGGGATATATTTAATAAACAGCATAAATCTGTTTATAAACATGGATACTAGATTAATACTAGAACAACAATACTAAATAAACAAGGAATTTAAGCAAAACGCTAAACAAATTTCATTTTTAATAACAGTTTGATCAAAAGTAAAACTTAATATCACATTACTTTAGATAACTAATCCGCCGGTGACCTCCAGGACTGCTCCGTTCATATAGCTGGCCTCATCTGAAGCGAGGAAGGCAAAAACGCTGGCAATTTCTTCGGGCCTACCCAAACGTTTTAAAGGAACTTTGTCCTCCAGAGATTTGATCACTTTTTCCGGCATAGGGTCAAGGATGCTTGTTGCAATAAATCCTGGACACACTGCATTACAGCGTATATTGTATTTGCCAAGCTCTTTTGCCCAGGTTTTAGTAAAGCCGATCACTCCAAATTTTGAAGCGGCGTAGTTTGTCTGGCCAAAGTTACCGTAAATACCGACAATCGAGGAGGTATTGATTATTGCTCCGGAATTTTGCGCGATCATCGTATTTACAACAGCACGGGCACAATTATATGTACCAGTCAGGTTTATGCTAATAACTTTTTCATATTGTTCATCATTCATGTTCTTAAGCTGAGCATCGTCGATTATGCCAGCGTTATTGACAAGTATATCTATTTTCCCCTCTTCAGCAAGCACACTCTTCACCATGTTTTCCACATCGGCTTTCTTGGAAACATCGACCTTGAAAGCCTTCGCCTTACCGCCGCTTTTAATTATTTCCGCGGACACGGCACTGACTTGCTGGATATTACGTGCACAACAAATCACCATTGCTCCTTCCTTCGCATATCTTTTGGCTATGGTCTCACCGATTCCTTTTCCCGCACCTGTTACAATCGCGACCTTATTTTCTAACAACATAAAAGCCCCTCCTTATTATATAAAGTACAAAACAATTGAATAAGCGGAGTTTTTCTTTTATACTTTCATTATCTGGAAAGAGTTCAGCAGCAACTATTTTAAACTGACTATAGTCATTGACTATAGTCAAATGATAGCAAAAACTCCATAATTATGTCAACACAATAAGCATTTGAGTTTAATATCAGAAATGGAAAGGGGCAAATTATTCTGGAAAGTGAAAAGCATCTGACTAACAGACAAAAAAAAGCCCTCGAGACTAAAGAAAAACTTTTTAAAAGTGCAATATCTCTTTTCGCAGAAAAAGGATTTGATAATGTAACAGTGGATGAAATAGTCGCTAGAGCGGGGACTTCAAAAGGTGCCTTCTATATATATTTTAAAAACAAGCACCAGGTTGTAGTTAAACAATTCCAAGAGATAGATAATCATTACATTAAAACACAAAATAATTTACAAGGTTATAAGACTGCAAGTGAAAAATTGCTTGCCCTAGTTCGTGCACAGCTAAATTTTGCGCTAAAAAAAATGGGGCTGGAGGTTATACGGACAGTATACCAAAGCCAGCTGGACAAGGGCGGAGAAAAGGCTATTATAAATCCTAAAAGACCCTTATATAGGATAGTGAAGGAAATTATTGAGGAAGGGCAAAAGCATGGGGAGTTCAGAGTAGATATAAGTTCGCAAGACTTGACAAGAATGGTGACACGTGCAATGAGGGCAAATTTTTTTGACTGGGCAGTACATGATGGAAAATATGATTTCATAGATGAGGGGTACAAACTGTTATCAGAATTGATAGTCAGAGGATTACAAAAATAGAAGAACACTCTCTGATGGCAAAAGGGGAGTGTTCTTTATAATTAAAAAATAATTACTAAAATATATTGAACTATTTTGAAGAACAAATATCATTTATTTTATGTAAAAACAAATCCATTTCATCGTCAGTTCCTATAGAGACACGAAGATGATTATTTATTCGGGGAGCATTAAAAAAACGGACTAATATTCCGTGTAGCTTAAGTTGAGAATAGAGTTCTTCGGCTTTAAGAATAGAATGGGATATAAAAAGAAAATTGGCGTCAGAAGGCAATACCTGAAAACCTAGTTCGCGAAGTTTCGCAGCTACGCGATCGCGGGTGGAGATTATTTTTTTACTTGTTCGTTCAAGGTGTAATGTATCTCTGATAGCTTCCAGGCCACCGGCCAAGGCTAAACGATCAAGAGTATATGAATTGATCGAGCTTTTGATGCGATTCAAACCTTCGATGAGTATCTTGTTGCCAATAGCATATCCGCAGCGCAATCCAGCAAGAGAGTGGGATTTAGACATTGTTCGGATAATTAGTAACTGCTGATATGAATTTATCAGTTTATCCGCCGATTCAGCCCCGAAAGCTATATATGCCTCATCAATGATCACAACAGAATCTTTATTTTTTTGCAGGAGATTTTCTATGCTGATCAATGGAAGGCTTATGCCAGTGGGAGCATTGGGATTAGGGAAAATCACTCCGCCATTTTTATGCGGGATAGTATCTATTGGTAGAGTATAATCATCACGAAGAGGGACGGTATGATAATTGTTTCTGAATATAGCCGCATAAACAGGATAAAAACTGTATGTTATATCCGGAAAAAGTATGGTTTGATCCGGATCAAAAAAAGCTAGAAAAGAAAATGCCAACACTTCATCCGAACCATTACCAACAAAAACCTGTTCAGGAGAGAGGCCATGATAAGAAGCAATGGCATTTTTTAGCTCAGTACATTCAGGATCAGGATAAAGACGAAGTCTTTCATTTGCTGCAAGTTTTATGGCTGCTAGTACTTTGGGTGAAGGCGGATATGGATTTTCATTTGTATTTAGTTTGATATAGAGTTGATCTTGAGGCTGTTCCCCGGGGATATAGGGTTTTAAATTGTTTACAAGCGGGTTCCAAAAATTTTTCATGAGTCGACTCCTTTATTAGTTAACGAGTGATTATATAATATCTTTTTGGCCATTTAGCGTCAATAAAGCATTAACTTGAGGTTGTAAACGTTTTATTCTATACTTTATATATTACGCTTATATCAAATGGGGGTATGAAATGAGTATTTTAGTTATTGACGGAATGGGCGGAGGGCTGGGAAATCAAATAGTCACACAACTGCGTTCAAAGATGCCGACAGCAAGAATAGTCGCCGTTGGAACTAATTCTACAGCAACTGCGAATATGGTCAAAGCAGGCGCGAACAAAGGAGCTACAGGAGCAAATGCTATTCGGGTATGTTTGCAGAACGCATCTTGTGTAGTCGGTCCTTTTGGCATGATCATGACTGATGCTTTATTGGGTGAAATAACCTCAGAAATTGCCGGAATGATCGGAAGCTGTTCCAAACCCAGAGTATTGATACCTGTCGCTCATGATGACGTTTATATAGTTGGATTATCAGAAAAAAAGAGCATGTCTGAATTGGTTAAACAAGCGGTTAATAGAGTCGAGGAAATAATTGGTCAAACACATGTCAAGTAATATTTGATGTAGATAATGGAGGAAAAGTGAAAATAAATATTTTGCGATTTATCGAAGGCGCCCAAAAAGCCAAAGGAATAGCTGTAATAATCGATGTATTTCGCGCATTCAGCACTGCATGTTATGTCATGGCTGCCGGGGCAGAGAAAATAATTGCCGTAGGCGACATCCAGATTGCTTATGAACTAAAAAAAGCGTACCCGGACAACTTACTGATGGGTGAAAGAAATAGTCAAATCCCCCCTGGTTTTGATCATGGTAATTCACCGTCTGAAATCCAAAGTGCTGATTTAAGAGGCATCACAGTAATCCACACAACCAGTGCAGGTACACAGGGTATTGTTAATGCCTTCAATTCAGAGGAAGTTATTACCGGCAGTTTTGTTAATGCAAGAGCCGTTGCGAAGTACATAAAAAAACGCCAACCGAAAGAGGTGTCCCTAGTATGTATGGGTTTTGAAGGCAAAACCGAGGCAGCGGAGGATGAGTACTGCGCAAAATATATCCAAAGTATATTACATGAAGAAGAATTCGATTTCCAAGAGATTATCGAGAAATTAAGAACAGGATCAGGCAAGAGATTTTTTGTTGAAGAAAATCAGGGATTCTCACCTCGGAAAGATTTTGAATTGTGTTTGGGAAGAGATCGTTTCGATTTTGTACTTCGGGCTGCAAAGGAATCAGAGGGGATTTGTCTAAGAAAAATATATTTATAGTTTAAATATACAGTATATTAACTTTCACATGACCAGAAGTTATTGTAAAATGTACATGCAAAGGATAAAAATGACAATTGTTAAGGAGGAAGCGAATTGAGACCGCCATTTAGTGATACATCAAAATTAGGATTTGGTGAAATATTCTCTGACCATATGTTTTTGCTCAAATACAGTGATGAAAAAGGATGGCATGGAGAGGGGATAAAGAAATATGGCCCTTTTGTCATGGACCCGGCATCATGTGTATTGCATTATGCTCAGGAAATATTCGAGGGACTTAAGGCGTACTCAGCTCCGGATGGCAGGATATTGTTGTTCAGACCAGAAGAAAATGCTCGAAGAATGAATCGTTCTGCTGCCAGATTATGTATGCCGCAAATTCCCGAGGAGCTTTTTGTAAAAGCTATCGCGGATTTGGTTAATATAGATCAGGAATGGGTGCCAAAAGCTACAGGGACATCTTTATATATCCGTCCTACAATGATTGGTACGGAACCTTTTTTAGGTGTTCGTCCGTCAAAAGAATACTATTTCTTTATTATCCTTTCTCCAGTAGGCGCATATTATAAGGAAGGTTTTAATCCGGTGGGCATCTACGTTGAGGAAGCGATGGTCCGCTCGACAAAGGGCGGGGTTGGGGATGTAAAAACCGGAGGAAACTATGCAGCAAGCCTTTTGGCTGGAGAAAAAGCAAAGAAGAAAGGATTTGCACAGGTTTTGTATCTGGATGCGGATGAACATCTTTTTATTGAAGAAGTTGGATCAATGAATGTGTTTTTTGTATATGGGAAAAAACTGATCACGCCACCATTAGGCGGTTCGATCTTACCTGGGATCACAAGACAATCTGTTATCACATTAGCACCGGAGTTTGGCTGCGAGGTTGAAGAACGTCGGCTTACGATTGATGAGGTACTAAGTGATATTGAAACAGGAAAGCTGACTGAAATGTTTGGGACAGGTACAGCAGCTGTAATATCCCCGGTGGGGTACCTCAATTATCGTGACAAAGAATATATAATAAATGACAATAAGGTGGGAAAAATAACTAAAAGTATTTATGAACGACTTATAAACATACAATACGGACGAGTAGATGATGTGTATGGTTGGACTCGCGAGGCCTGCAGGATAAAGTAAAACAGCTATCTATATTAAAAAGTAAATGCCCCGTGTCTTTCTGACACGGGGCATTTTGAATCTAACGAAAACTGTTCTATATATAATAAATATTTAATGAAATATTAAAGTAGTTTTATCTGATGGTATATTTTTTTACCTTTACGCAGTAGAAGCTTATCAGATACAAAGTCATCAAGGTCGACCTTAAGATTGAAATCATCAATGCGCCGTTCCCCAAGATAGATGCCGCCCTGCTGGATAATGCGCCTTGCCTCGCTCTTGGAGGAAGTCATCCCAATATCTGTCAGCAGACTCATAATATCATATCCATTTGAAAAGGCGGAACGCATGATTTGTGTTGAGGGCATATTGTCAGTATCTTTTGCACCCCCGCCAAAAAGGGCTTTCGCCGATCTTTCTGCCTCTATTGCTGCCCCTTCACCATGTACAAGCTTTGTTACCTCATAGGCAAGCACTTCTTTTGCTTTGTTTTTTTCTTCACCAGGAAGATCCCCCAAAAGTTCAACTTCTTCCATTGGAAGAAAGGTTAATAGGGCTAGACAATTTTTTACATCAGGATCATCGATATTCCGCCAGTACTGATAAAAGTCGTAAGGGGCAGTCTTTTGGGCATCCAGCCACACAGCCCCGGATTCAGTCTTGCCCATTTTTTTTCCTTCGCTGGTTGTCAGCAAACGGAAGGTTAAACCATAAGCGGAACCACCTTCGACCCGGCGGATCAAATCAATACCTGAGACAATATTTGACCATTGATCGCTTCCACCAAGTTGCAGCTTGCAGTTATAATTTCGATAAAGCTCCAAAAAATCATAGGATTGCATCAGCATATAATTAAATTCAAGAAATGATAGTCCTTTTTCTAGCCTATTTTTGAAACAATCATGTGTAAGCATGCGGTTGACGGAAAAATGTCTTCCTATGTCACGCAAAAACTCAACATAGTTTAGATCCAGTAACCATTCGGAATTGTTGATCATCTGTGCTTTATCCTTAGAAAAATCAATAAAACGTGAAAACTGTTTTTTAAACAATGATGCATTTTGTTCGATTTGTTCCAAAGTTAGCATTTTTCTCATGTCTGTTCTTCCGGAAGGATCACCAACCATAGCTGTGCCCCCGCCGATTATCGCGATAGGTTTATGTCCGGCTTGCTGCATATGCATCATGACCATAACTTGGATAAAGTGGCCAACATGGAGGCTGTCCGCCGTGGGATCAAAACCAATATAAAAGGTTACAGGCTCGCTCCCAAGAAGCCTTCGTATTTCTTCTTCATGAGTTGCCTGCTCAATATAACCTCGCGCCTGCAGAATATCATAAACGTTTGCTTTTGACATAGCTTACACTCCTAACTTTATTAAAAAACCTATTTACTATCTAAGTATATAGGCTAAACCATTTTTTACTTTTCTGTCAAGATTAATGTAGCATATAAAAAATTGCCATTATGAACAATGCGTAACATATGTTACGATTATAAAATATATTTATGCTAAAATGAAATAAAGACGTTAGGAGGAATAATTAATGAAAAGAAAAATCATAAAAATAAATGAAGAAAAATGCAACGGCTGCGGCTTATGTGCTCGTGCCTGCCATGAGGGAGCTATTGTTATGGTTGAGGGAAGAGCACGCTTGATCAGTGACAAATATTGTGATGGTTTAGGAGATTGTTTGCCTGTATGCCCAACCGGAACTATAGAAATAATTGAACGAGAAGCAGAAGCTTATGATGAAGAAGCTGTCAAAAAAATGGTTTCAAATAATGAAGTGATCAATAATGTTCAAAAGGAAACTATAATATCCTGTGATTACTGCCGGGAAATACCGCGAGGCTCATCTATGGAAATTGCGGCACAGGAAAAAGAAACCGAAAGCAAGAAGAATAGAAGCAAATTGATTTCTGAACTCAGAAACTGGCCGATACAACTGCGGCTTGCCAACCCTGCTGCAGGTTATTTCCAGGGGGCTGATTTATTGATCGCGGCTGATTGTACAGCCTATGCCTATGCAGACTTCCATAATGATTTTATTAAAGGAAAAGTTGCGATTATAGCTTGTACAAAACAAGAAGCGTATGATTATTGTAAAGAAAAATTAACAGAAATAATCAGTAATAATAATATCAGAAGCATAACTGCAGTGAGAATGGAAGTGCCTTGCTGCCAAGGAATTATTGAAGCGGTAAAAGAAGCTATGCTGAATAGCAGGATGATCGTTCCTTATCAAGAAATTATTATTGGTATAAATGGCGAACTGAAATGACGGTGATGATAGATGATATTATCAGAAGAACGTGAAATAGTTTTAATCACGGCAAAAAAAGCCTTGGCAGAAGGACTTGTCAGGTTATCCTTCGGTAATTTCAGCGTATATGATCCCAAAACAGGATATATCTGTATCACGCCAAGTGGCATTGATTACAGTGAATTATATCCAGAGGATATTGCTGTAATTGATATTGAAGGAAACGAAATAGCAGGGAAGCATAAACCTTCTATAGAAAAAGCTATGCATATAGAGATATACAAGTCTCGACAAGATTCATTGGCAATATGCCATACACATTCTACATACGCAACTGCTTGGGCATGTACGGCTGAGGAATTACCTGTATTGGTAGCCGAACTTGCGAGCAGAACAGGAAAGAGCATCCCCAAGGTGCCTTACTTTGAGCCAGGCTCTGATTTATTGGCTCAAGCAGCTGCGAAGGCTCTTAAAAAGAGCGATGTGGCTCTTTTGAGTAATCATGGTATCATAGCTGTTGGAAAGACAATGAAGCTTGCTTATGCTAACGCTTTAATAACTGAAGAAGGAGCTATGGTAGCCTACCTGGCAAGTAGAATTGGCAGGACGATAGAAATAGAATAAACGATAATAAAGAAATATGATAATTAATTAAATAAACAAACATAAATAAACCGGTTAGCCAATTTAAGGATTGGACAACCGGTTTATTTATGGTATAATTTACCATAATAGTAATAATTAACATAAATAGAACATAATGTTAGGTGGAGAATAGAATCAGGATAATTATAATCGATGAAGATGTCAATTACTGTAGAAGCATTGCAGACTACATTTCCATAAATAGCAAGTTTGGGATCGACGTTTCGGTTATTTATGACATAAATGATTTTATTGAATACAAAAATTGTGAAAGGCATAAAAGAATAATCCTAATCAATGAAAAAATATTTGTGGAAAAGGATTGGCAGAACACACAAGACTTTCTGCTTATTTTAGCTGAAGAAAAATATACGGCTGTAAAAGGAAGAGAATGTATCTTTAAATACGGCAAACCAAGTGAGATATTGGCAAAAATTTTTCTGTATCTACCATATAGCTTGTCTGAAACATCTCCAAATAGTATTGATGATACAGCCTTTAAATCAGCTGCATTTTGTTCTGGAGCGGGTGGGACAGGCAAGACGACATTAGCTGTCGGATTGAGCCTTCAAGCTTCATTAGAGGGAAGAAGAACATTTTATTTAAACATGGAAAATGTCCCTACTCCTGAAATGTTTTTTTCTGGCAGATCAGACAAGAGCAGTGCCGATATTTTCTATTATCTCAGTGGGGAAAAGGAGTTGTGGGTCCCGGAGAAAATCAAACAAGCTATAACAGAAGACCCAGTGAGTAAGGTGAATTATTTTAAAAGTCCAGAACATCTTATCGATTTGCAATGTGATTTTAAATGCGAGGGGAACATATTTCTGCTAAATCTGCTAAATCAATGTGGGTATAGGTTTATAGCAATAGATTTTTCAGCTGGATTTAGTAAAAGGCATATGTCTTTATTGCCACTCTGTGACGATATATTTTTAATATATGGAGATGATTATATTAGCCAAAGGAAAACAGAAATACTCCTGAAAGAGTTTTTGTCGATCGAAGAAAATAGAAAAATCAAATTAGCGCATAAAATCAAACTTATTAACAATAAAAGAAAAAGCATGAACGAAACACCTAAAAGTGATATGTTGTCCGCAAAAACTTTTTACACCATATCATATCAAGAAAATTTACCCCAAAAAGATAAAGATATTAAGCCTGCGATATTGGAAGGATCTTTTGGCACATCAGTCTATGAAATTTGCAGGGATATTTATCGGTGTTGACTGAAGTCTTTGATGGCAATATTGTTGCCGAGTTAAAAACGATGATCAGCGAAAGTGTTGATTTCCGAAATGAGAGTTCAGATCAGCAGATCGAGGAGCTAATAACCAAGATCGTTCTTGATAAATCAAAAAATTTGTATTTGAGTGTTCATGAAAAAAGAGCGTTAATAAAAATCATATTTAATGATATGCGCAGACTGGGTGTTCTTCAGCCATTAATCGACGATGAAGAAATAACAGAAATAATGGTCAATGGAACTAAACGCATCTTTGTTGAAAGAGCAGGTAGTATTTCAGAGACAGACATCCAGGTTGAAAGCGAAGAAAAACTAGAAGATATGATCCAGGGGATCGTATCAAAAGTTAACCGAACAGTAAATGAAACATCACCGCTTGTTGATGCACGATTACCAGATGGTTCTCGAGTCAGCGTTATACTCCCTCCGATCTCATTATCCGGACCGATAATGTCTATTAGAAAATTTCCTGCACATCCGCTTGAACTTAGTGAGCTTGTTGACAAAAATACCTTAAGTGCCGAAGCAGCAGATGTTCTGAGCAAGATGGTCAAGGCAAGGTATAACATATTCATTTGTGGAGGCACTGGTTCAGGGAAAACCACATTTTTAAATGCTCTAGCAGCGGAAATAGCACAAGATGAAAGGGTCGTCACAATTGAGGATTCCGCAGAACTTAATCTTGAAAAAATAAAAAATGTTGTCAGCACTGAAACCAGAAGTGCTAATTCTCAGGGCAAGGGTGATATCAATACAAGAGATCTGATAAAAATGTCTTTACGCTTGAGACCTGATCGGATCATAGTCGGAGAGGTTCGTGGAGCGGAAGCACTGGATATGCTTCAGGCAATGAATACCGGACATGCTGGTTCATTTTCGACAGGTCATGCAAATTCCGCATCAGATATGCTTCGCAGGCTGGAAACGATGGCATTGATTGGTGCATCATTACCATTAACAGCAATAAGACATCAGATTTCCTCTGCATTAGACATAATTGTTCATTTGGCAAGATTACGTGATAAATCGAGGAGGGTAATTGAAATCAGCGAACTACTAAATCTTAAAGAAGGAGAAATAGAATTAAATCCGCTGTTCATATTTAGAGAAAACGATGAGTCTGTTGAGGGATCATTATGCGGTGAACTATCAAGAACAGAAAACAGAGTGATTAATACATTGAAATTCAAGATGGCCGGGATCAGAGTGCCTTTATAAAAGATGATCACAATAGTTTTTTGCGCAGCTATTTTGTCGATACTGATAATATTTATAAGGATCTTGTTTGAGAAGCATTTTGGCAA
The DNA here is from genome assembly GCA_009910795.1 of Dehalobacter sp. CP. Next base: position 16,578 of record VMEE01000096.1, read on the forward strand.
GAATTATTTGAAGCAAAAAGAAAATTTCAAAAAAGACTATAGTGTATACATAATGGGGAAAAAAGCCAAGGCGCTTTACTTAACAGAAGCCGCTGTTTTTCTTTTTGGTATTGGTTACTTGTTTTATCATAATACAAAGATTGCAGCGATATTTTCAATAATTGCTGTATTTTACCCGAAAATAAAATGCAGAAGCTTACTAGATGTGAGAAATCACCAACTGAATATGCAATTCCGGGATGCGTTATACACGATCTCTGCTTCTGTATCTGCAGGTAAATCTGTTGAAAATGCCTTTAAAGAGGCAGCCCAAGAATTATGTATGATATATCCTGACCCTGAAACGGACATAATAAGAGAATTTATGATTATAAAAACACAAATTGAAATGAATGTTCCAATCGAAGAGAGCTTAGAAGATTTTGCTCAAAGAAGTTTATCAGAAGATATCCGCAATTTTGCTGAGGCTTTTATTACAGGCAAAAGAAACGGAGGTGATATGGTCGAAATAATAATAAATGCTGCGGGAATAATCGGGGAGAAGCTGCGTATCAAGGAAGAAATAATGATTGTTCTTGCGCAACGCAAACTTGAATACAAAGTTCTAAGTGTCATGCCCATTTTTTTAATAGGCATTTTCACTTATTGTGCAGGAGGTTATATGAAACCTGTATTTGAAACTGAAGCAGGGCTTATAGCAATGACGACCGCGCTTGTTTTGCTTATCGCCGCGTGGCAAATTGCCCGAAAAATCATGGATATAGAGGTATGAAATATTCGGAATATACAAAAGAGTTTTGCCAAATCAAGCCAAATACAAACTATGAGGCTTACTCACTGGTGAAATTATTGCCGCTAGGAATTTATCTGGAAAAAAGGATCGGTTTAAATAAAAAAATATGTATCAACAAGCATTTAAGGTGTTATTTGTTGGAACTATCAGGAAAAAATGATGTAAATCAACAACTTTTGATCCACAATGCTTTTCGCATAATTTACGGTATTTTCGGCTTGATCCTATTTACGCTATGTTTACTGATTTATGGTCACTTGGATTTAGCAACGATATTTTTTGGAGTAGGTATATGTATTACACTCTTCATCGCACCGGATGTTGAAATTATGAACAGTGTTAAGCGCAGACGCAATTCTATAAGAAGAGGATTCCCCGAATTTATGAATAAAATGGTATTACTTCTCAGTACGGGCATCCCAACAATAGTAGCCTGGGAGAAAATAGCCTGTGGCAGAGGGAAAGAGTCACCTCTTTACAGGGAAATCTATGTTTGCCTGACGGAAATACAATCAGGGAAACCTATTGTCCAAGCCTATGAGAGCTTTGCGAAGAAATGCAGAACAGCGGAAGCTAACAAATTTATTACGGCAATATTACAAAACATTAGGAAAGGTAATGCAGAACTATTGCCAATACTCCGTATCCAGTCGACAGAGTGTTGGGAAAACAGGAAGGCGGAGGTAAAAAGAGCGGGAGAAGAGGCCTCAACGAAAATGATTCTACCTCTGGTCATAATTCTTATTGCGGTTTTTATTATCGCAGTGGCTCCAGCGGTTATTTCAATAAAAAACTACGGTTTAGGATAAATAGGAGGTGAAAAAATGTATTTCTGGATAAAAAGAAATATCGATAACGAGAAGGGGCTTGGAACTGTAGAAATGGTTATAATATTAGCAGTTCTTGTAGGTATAGCTTTAATATTTCGTCACTATATTTTTGATTTTGTGCATACAATAATGACTAATATATTTGGAGACGAGCTTGGCAGTGTAAAACAAAATCCGCTTGGCTCAATGTAATGAACGTAAGTCTTAAGTGTAGCGAAGAAGAAGGAAGTGTAACTGTTGAGCTTACTATAGTATTCACGATGTTTTTTATCTGCTTTTGTTGTACACTCTTTGCTTATAGTATTTTACACAATAAAAACATGCTAAATTTCATTTCGATTCAAAATGCCTGCGAAGCCGCAAGTATGGTCAAAAGGCAAGAAAAGATCAATACAGAGGTGATATTAGAGACTGAAATATTTCTCGAGCAAAATAAGAGTGTATTTCCTGAAACAAAGAATGTTTCATGCCATGATTATATTATTGATAATAAAATAGAAAGGATGTTTATTTATCCTAATGAAACAAAGGTCTTGATTGAAACAGAAAATGGGTTCATTGATCAGACGGTGAAAACTTGCTTTTCAATGGATATTTTGATTCCTTTTGGTAAACTTGGAGCAGCAGTATTTGGACAAGATAAATTTGTGATAAACTCTTCGAGCATTTCAGTATTGTCCAAACCTTTGGAATATATTCAAAACATAGACTTAACACTTGAAATTTTGAATAAAAAAATCCGGAGCAAAGAATTTTGAGATCATTAAGAGGTGAAGCAGGTTCTGTTACCGTCTTTTTGCTTATTGTGCTTTTTGCACTTGTGATATTTTCGGGAGTGTTGCTGGATATAGCCAGAATATTTGCTGCTTACCAAGAATTAGGAGAATCTCTTGAAACAGCACTTAGATCATCATTTGCGTCTTGTCACGAGGTCATGTCGGCAGAATATGGCTTATATGCAAATAATAACGAAAAAGCCTTAATCGAGCATTATTTGAGACTTAATCTTTACCCAGAAAATGAAAAAATCAGATTTATTAACTTTACAGATTTGCATGTGAAAATTTTTCCTGATCAAAATTCAAGTATTACTGAAAATAAGGTATTTAAAAAACAAATTATACGTTGCATGCAAAAAAAAGAATTCTTGAACGCGGCGGAAAAAATAATTACAGGATTGAGAGATGCCTCATCTTTATGGGATGAAAATTATCGGAGTATTTTAGATGGTGAGATGGATTCGAATTATTCTCAAGAAGAATATTCTTCAGATGAAGAACAATCATTTTGCGAAAAAAAAATTACTGATGTTTTAAGGTGTCTAAAGAAAGAACTGAATTACAAAAATATGAATGAACAAGATTTGATCTATAAAAACCTTTGTGTCCAAGAGCAAATACAAATAGAAGAAAAGCAGACAAAAAGTTCTATTTACAAAATTGATAAAGAATTGCTCGAAAAGGAAATGATAGTATTATCTTTGCGAAAAACACAAGAGCAGGGATCGATCATTTCGGAACAAATAAATACTCTTAAGAAAAACATCAGCAACTTAACCGGGAAAGGCTGGGAGAAAATATCCATCGCCGAATATATTCTGGATAAGTACACTTATATAACCTCATCAACAAAGCGGGAGCATTATTTTGAATTAGGAGAAATTGAATATATATTATGTGGAAATTTGTCAGAGAAAGAAAATGTTCTTGAAGTATTCAGCCGCATTTGGCTTATACGTTTCGCGGTCAACAGCGCAGAAAATTTCATCAAATCGGAAGCCGCTTCTCCAGCGATCCGTTTGGCACAGGCGGTTTTTATAGGTATCAGCAAAGCAAATAATGAAACTGCTGATATTTACGAAGGGAAAAAAGTACAATTTTTACCGGCTAAAGAAAGTATTGCTTTGAGTTATAGTGATTATTTACGAGTATTCTTGCTTATCCAAGCGGAGGAAGTGCAATTAAACAGGGCTAGAGAACTAATACAATCTAGTATAAGAAGAAATCACGAGGAAGGATTTAGCCTAGTGGATTATTTTGAATCATATACCGCGGAAGTTTCAGCAACAATCGATCTTTGGTTTGTCCCCGGATCGAGAAAAATGGAAATAAGCTCTCAAAAACATATGGAATATTGATGCAACAAAGAAAAGTCAAACAATCATGAATAGGATGACAAGAAAAAAAGGCAGTGAATCAGGATCATTTACAATAGAATTTGCGGTCGTGTTACCGGTATTCTTGTTTATTACATTACTGTTTCTTTACGCGTTGCAGGCAATATGTATACAAAGCGCTCTAAACCACGTCATAAAAGAAACAGGCAAAGAAATAGCAGCCTACGCATATCCTCTGTCACTACTCGAAGAAGAAAATAAAGCAGATGGTTTAATGCAGCAGAGTGATCCGGACGATACACAAAACTATAAAAAAGAACTATGTAGATCATTGCTGGAAAACGGTGGCCGCAAGTGGGCAAATATGCTTATGCAGAAACATCTTGAAGACGGAGTACTAAAAAGAAAGGATCTTAATATATGCTTTATACAGCTTCCTAAAAAAATGATCACTACCGAAAGTCTGCTTAATAAAGCTGCTAATGAAATGTCTGATGAAAAACATTTCAGGACGGATGATGTGGTTCTGAAAGCCAGCTGCAGCATGAATATCAAGTTACCTTTTATTGGCAATAAAACAATAGAAATACAAAGCGCTTCAGTCGAAAAAGCCTGGCTGAACGGTAGTAATGGTAATTATACGGATAATAACGAAAAAAGTATTTTTATAAAAAATGCTGAACAAAAGATGGCGGTTGTTTATATAACAAAAACAGGGGAAAAATACCATCTCAGCGGATGCCGTTATTTGCGCAAAAGCAGGATACCTATATTGCTTGAAGAGGCTGAAAAGAAATATCAGGCCTGTAAAATATGTTGTCCGCCTGGGTTGTAGGAGATAGAAGTGCAGCATAGAATGATCCAATATAATAAGTTCGAGACAAAGGGAAAAATAATTTTTCGTTTCCCGGAAGATGCCCAAATCATTGACTATCGTTTAAAAATGCTTGAACATAATCATATTCCCGGGATATTGAAGATCAAGAAAATAGTATTAAACGGAAGAATCGAATTACATATCTTTTATGAAGGATTAGAACCCGTAAATATTATTCTTGAACAGATGGGGACAGTTGCAGATTTATTAAGATTATTAGAAGCGATTGAGGATATAATCCAAGAAGCTGGAGAACTTTTATTGCCAGCTGATGGATTTATACTGGATATTGATCTCATGTTTTATGATTTAAAACAAAAACAAATATATCTTGTTTACATCCCTTTGCTTGAACATCATGAAAGAATTGATAGCAAAAAAGGGATGATACTGCAGATCATGAACTATCTAAAAAAGAATATAGAAATAAAAGGAAGCAGCCTTTTCCGAGAATTAGAAGAGTACTGGCATAACGAATTTGATAAGGATAATGACATTGATTTAAGGGTTGCGGCGAAAAAATTTTCATTTATTATCAAAAACACAGAAAAACTGCCAGTACCAATTATAATAAACAATAATAACTATAGACTTTTTACCGTAGAATCAAATCCTCCAAAAACACAAACGAAAAAGCCTTTGATAAAAATCGCCGGTTTTGAAAATATGATCAATGATGTGTTCGAAAATTGGAAAGAAATCGTTACGTTTTTTTGTATTCAGGCATTAATTGTTTTGCTGCTTAAAAAAACTGTTCAGGAGCGTTACCTTAAGGATTTGGGGATTTATCTTTTCGTAGCTCTTCTAATTAGCGATATTCTTATAATAAAGGCATTGGCATGGTATAAAAAAATAAAATGAGTGAACAATAGAGCTTACAATAATAAAGAATAACCTCTATTGTTTATTTGTTTTAATCTGATTAACTTGTCTTAACTTATGAAGCAAAGCTCATCAATAATGGTATACTTAATTTTGTAATTAGTTTAAATCAAGCATTCAACTTTGAGGAGGTAATACCTGATGAAACCTTTGGAAGGGATTCGTGTCCTGGATTTAAGCAGAGTCTTGGCTGGACCCTATTGTACAATGTTATTGGCGGACATGGGAGCAGAAATAGTAAAAATTGAAAGACCGGGCGAAGGTGACGATGCTCGTGCCTTTTCCCCTTTTATCGGAGAAGAAAGCGCTTATTTCATGAGTATAAATCGCGGTAAAAAAAGCGTGGTTCTGGATTTTAAAAAAGAAGAGGACATGAAAATATTTTGGGAGTTAATTAAAGAATCAGATATTATAGTCGAAAATTTCAGGCCAGGAACAATGGAAAAATTGGGTATGGGATATGAAGATATTAAGCTTGCCAATCCGAAAATCATTTACGCCGGCATATCAGGATTTGGGCACACTGGGCCTTACAGCAAGAGAGCAGCATATGATATGCTCGCTCAAGCCATGAGCGGATTGATGAGCATAACCGGGGAGCCCGGAGGACCGCCGGTAAGAGTCGGAACTTCTATCGGAGACATTACTGCAGCTCTTTTTGGAACAATTGGTATTCTATTGGCCTTAAATGTCCGCAATAAAACTGGCTTAGGTCAAAAAGTCGATGTGGCTATGCTTGATTCCCAAGTCGCAATTCTTGAAAATGCTATAGCCCGTTATGAAGTGACCGGGAAGGTACCCGGGCCCATAGGTACGCGCCATCCATCAATTGCCCCGTTCCAAGGATTCCCGACCAAAGATTACTATGTTATCATACCGTGTGGAAATGATGCATTGTGGGAGAAATTTTGCCGTGTTTTAGGCATGGATGATTTTCGGAATGACCCTCGCTTCAAAACAAACAAAGACAGGATTGAACATGTGGATGAATTGGAAGAGATCATTGCTTCGATAACAAAAACGAAGACAACAGATCAGTGGGTAGACTTGTTAAATGAAGCAGGACACCCGGTTGGAGTAATAAATACGGTCGATAAAGTTGTGAATGATCCGCAGATCAATGCTCGGGATATGATTGTTGAATTGGAACACTCCAAGGCAGGAAAAATAAGAGTGGCTGGGAACCCCATCAAACTTTCACTTACACCGGGAGAAGTGAGCAAACCATCTCCTATCTTAGGAGAACACACGCGAGAAATATTGAAAAATGTCTTAGGTTGGTCAGAGGAAAGAATTAATAAGCATATGAAATGAGTTTTTATCTGAAATATTTAAAAATGGAAGCTTTCTTAGACATATCAATGGAGGTGGTCAATAGATGACTGAATGTAACGGAATGTGCAGCGGCTGTGCTGAAATGGGAAATAGTAATTGTGCGGCAGGAAACCAGCCTAAAGCATCCGAATTGAATGATATCAAGCATGTGATTGCCGTGGTAAGCGGTAAAGGGGGAGTCGGAAAATCGACTGTCACCGCAATGCTTGCCTCAGGTTTAAACAACAAAGGTTATAAAGTGGGGATACTTGATGCAGACATAACCGGTCCAAGTATCCCTAAGCTCTTTGGGACCAAGGGTGATCCACAGGTCACTGAATTTGGGCTGCTGCCTCTAACCAGTGATGAGGGAATTGAGATAATGTCGATCAATTTACTGCTGGAAAACGAAGATGAACCGGTTATTTGGAGAGGGCCAGTGATTTCCGGGGTAATAAAGCAGTTTTGGGAGGAGGTAATATGGGGAGATCTGGATTTTTTGATCGTAGATTTACCACCCGGTACTGGAGATGCTCCGTTAACGGTAATGCAGGCATTACCTCTCAGCGGTGCGGTTATAGTGACTTCTCCTCAGGATCTGGCTGTTATGGTGGTCAAAAAAGCGGTCAAGATGACTCGCAAAATGGACGTTCCTATTTTAGGGATAATTGAAAACATGAGCTATTTTGAATGTGCAGAATGCGAACGGATATTCCATCCGTTTGGTGAAGGGAAGGCAGAAATATTAGCTGATGAACTAGAAATACCTTTACTGGGAAAGGTCCCTCTAAAGTCGGAGATCAGCATTAGCGGAGATGCCGGACGAAGCGGTAAGGCAGCGGATATAGAATATATTGACTTGGATATATTAATTTCAAGACTTTCATGATAATAATAAGGAGACCTTTATGGTCCCCTTATTATTATCATGAACGGACTATATTAAATGGAGTATATGAAATTATGTAAATTTAATTTGATGAAAATATGATAAATATGTAAAGACAAGAATTTAAGAAATATAAATATTTAAAAAAGAATATAGAAAGATATAATAATTATGCTAAAGAAGTAGTAATTGTTACAAATTTGTTTTTATATTAGTATTCATTTATAATTAGGATGAGCTTGCCCAAGTGCAAGTCTTGGTTAAAAGAACGTTGAATTATGTTGCGCATGGAAATTATTATTTAGAAGATATCAAAGCAAGATTGGAGGAGATATCCTTGGAAGAAAGAACTTCCCTGAAGATAAAGCTCGATTCATTTAGGCCCTTGGGTGAAATGGTTTATGAGTCGCTGCGGGATGCTATCGTCAACCAGGATCTGAAGCCAGGAGAGAGACTTCGGGATACTGATTTGGCTGATGAAATAGGCGTGAGCCGGACTCCCGTCAGAGAAGCCATTCGAAGATTGGAAATGGAAGGCTATGTAACAATTCAGCCGCGCAAAGGTGCTTATGTAGCTGGTTTATCCAGTAAAGATATTAACGAAGTATTTGAGATAAGATCCGAGCTGGAGTCTTTGGCGGCCAGTTTGGCTGCTTTAAGAGCGACCGACGAAGACATCAATGAATTAAGGGCTGCAATGGAATATGAGGCTGATATTTTTGGAAGCAGCGATCTAATAAAAACTATTGAAGAGGATACGAAATTACACGAATTGATTTTCAAAGCATCTAAAAACAAGAGATTGTTAGCAATGGTCAAAGACTTGCGGGAACAGGTACAGAGATTTAGAACAACAACATTGGCTGTACCGGGAAGAATGAAATTTGCTCATGAAGAGCATAATAAAGTAATTGAAGCAATAATCAATCGTGATTCCGAGGCAGCACGGAAAGCGGCGAAAGAGCACATTGAAAGTGCAAAAGCTGCGTTGCTGGAAGTCATAAGTTATCAGAAATAAAAGACTCGTGACCTTTGGGTCACGAGTCTTTTTTATCTTCCATCCTTTTTTTAATGTTTAAATACGCCTTCCGCACATGGTCGGAAACAGCTTGCTCTGCCTCGTTCGCTTTATTTTCAAGCAGACTCTGAAGTATAGCGCGATGTTCACAAAGAGTTTTGTCAAGGCGGGCAGGTATTTGCAGCGATTCCATTCGTGCAAGTTGAATATATTGGTGAAGATTGCTGAGCGTGAGATTAAGTATCTTGCTGCCGGATGCTTCATAAATTATATGGTGGAATTGATTATCAAGGTTTGCTACTTCGTCAAAATCTCCGCGTTTTGCGTAAAACTCCATAAGGTCAAAAAGCTTCTGCAGTTCCTTCTTTTCACTATCGCTGATGCGTTCTGCTGCCCAGCGAGCTGCAAGACCTTCGACCAGCTGGCGTATATCATATATGTCCTGGACATCCTTGCTTGATATACCTACGACAACCGCTCCTTTATTTGGTGTAGCCTCCAAAAGGCCTTCCTGTTCTAGTAAACGGACGGCCTCGCGAATAGGAGTGCGACTGACGCCAAGTTCTTCGGCTAGCTTAGATTCAACCAAACTCTCACCAGGTTTGTAGACACCAGTTATTATCTGTGCCTTGATGTACTTTAAAATTTTATGGCGCAGTGAAGAGTCGTGGATCAATGATAAATCAGTTTCTTTTGACATATACTATGCCCCCGTTTTATATTTCAAAAGAAAAAGGCCAACGCGTTTTCCGGCTTCATAAAGGGTGGATGCATCTTTAACAAGACCGATGCGGACATAACCCTCACCATGTTCACCGAATGCATTGCCTGGAACGATAGCTACACCGGTTTCCTGCAACAATTCACGGCAGAAGGACAAGGAAGAAGAGAAACCTTCAGGTATTTTTGCCCAAATAAACATTGATGCCATGGGTTTAGGAATTGACCAACCGTATTTAGCCAAAACATCGATCAAAACATCACGGCGTGCTTGATAGGCCATAGCGTTTTTTGTTACGCATTCTTCCGAACCATTCAACGCAGCGACAGCTGCTAGCTGCACAGGACGAAAAATACCATAGTCGATATTACTTTTTAGTTTACGCAAGGCATCGATCATTTCTGCATTTCCCACAACAAATCCCAGACGACACCCGGCTAGGTTAAATGTCTTTGATATCGAATGGAATTCAACGCCAACATCAAATGATCCTTGAACTTGAAGGAAACTGGTATTTTTAAAACCGTCATAAGACAATTCAGAATAGGCAAAATCATGACAAATCTTTATGTCATATTCCTTTGCAAAATCGACCGCTTGTTGAAAAAAGCCTATTGAAGCTGTAGCAGCGTGAGGGTTGCTCGGATAGTTCAGGATCATGATCCGTGCTTTTTTGCACACTTCGGTAGGGATGGCAGCAAAGTCAGGCAGAAAATCATTACTGGCCAAAAGTGGCATTTTATAAAGAACTGCCCCAGCCAAAAGCGGACCGGCAAAATATATAGGATAACCTGGGTCAGGAACAATAACGGTCTCGCCATCGTTAATGAGCGCTAAAAACAGGTGGGATAAGCCATCCTGTGAACCCATTAAAGAAAGGATTTCTTTGTCGGGGTCCGGATTTACGGAGTATTTTTTTGCATACCATGAGGCGACAGCAAGCTTAAGCTCTTGTATCCCCTCGGTCAGAGTATAACCATAATTGGAGTCTTCTGCAACAGAATCGATCAGCACTTGTTTGACATGTTTTGGCGGAGGCATATCCGGGCTGCCAACACTCAGGTCGATTATTTCGTGTCCTCGTCCTGAGCTTTCCCTGATTTGTAGATTTATTTCCGAAAAGATTCCCGGCTGGAGTCTAGCCAGACGATCGGCTTCGATCATGAGATATCACCTGTTTCGTTTGTATATAGCAAATACTTTTCTATTCTAAAACATAAATTCCTTTGTATAAAATAAATAAATTTATCCTATGCTATAATGAAGCAAAAAGTATTAGGAGTAAATAAAATGATTGGTCTGAAGCATTTAAAGGCATTTGTCACGGTGGCCGAAAGAAAAAATTTTACAAAAGCGGCGGAAGCATTGTACCAGTCACAACCTGCACTGAGCATTCAAATCAAGAATTTGGAAGACAGCTTACAGGCAAAACTTGTTGAACGCAAGGACAAAGAAATCATATTAACTGACGCAGGGAAAATATTTTATACCACAGCAAAAGATATACTTGCAGCATATGATAGAGCTATTGAGGATATGGATGAGTTGAAAGGATTACACAAAGGCTGCTTGTGTTTAGGCGCCGGCACGCTGCCGGGAGAATATATATTGCCAGAGTTATTGAAGAGATTCAAAGCAAAGTATCCTCAGATAAGGGTTGACCTAAAAATAGCTGCTTCAGGAGAGATATTGGAAGACTTAAAGAACAGAAAGATCCATATTGGTTTTGTAAGTATCCTGTCAAATGAACCTATATTTGAAGCAAAGCTATTTCGTAAAGACAAGCTGGTTTTGATACTTCCTCCAAATGAGACAACGGAAATAAACTGGGATCATTTCCCTGTTAAGAGGCTCATTTTGAGGGAAGCAGGCTCAGGGACAAGAAAAGCTGTGGAAGATTACCTGAAAAAAAGAGTTGGGATCACCAGAGTAATCCCCGGAATTGAAATAGGCAGCACAAGAGCAATAATTAATATGGTCGCTGCCGGGCTAGGAATAAGTTATGTTTCAGAATGGGCTGCAAATGAAGCGATCCTGCTTGGAAAAATCAAGACCACATCCAGTGAAGAAGACACAATATCTCGTCAACTATATGCAACTACTCTATGTGGGAGCTATATGAGTTATGCGGCTAAAGCTTTTCTAGATTTAGCCATGAATGACTCCGTATGATCCTAGCGAACGAAGAAGGATCGTTTTACCTGAAAGATTACACATGACCTGTTTTAAATTCTGATCACTTTCTCCTGCTTCACAATCAATAAAAAAAATATAATTGCCCAGTTCTTTTTTCGCTGGACGGGATTCGATCCTCGTCAAATTAATGTTATATTTCGCAAATTCCCCCAATGCTTCATAAAGACTTCCCGGACGGTCTTTTTTCATCCCCAGCACGAGCGAAGTCTTAGTGGTGGGACCTTTAAAAGGTTCTCTGCCAACTACAAAAAAACGAGTCTGATTGTTTTTATAATCACCAATATTTTTTGCAATTACCGGGACATTGTAGATTATATGGCTATTCCACGAGGCAATGGCAGCCAAACCGCTTACACCAGAAGAAACCTTCGAGGCTGCCTCGGAAGTGCTCGAGGTTTCACATAGTTCAGCGTCAGGCAGAAATTGCTCAAGAAAAGATCGACATTGTGCCAGTGCCTGAGGATGTGACAAAACAGTTTTTATTTGCTGCAGGTCTTGGCTGTGCGAAATCAGGTGATGCTCAATATCCAAAACGATTTCTTGCTGTATATATAAATTTAACTCATGAGCAAGAATATCAAGTGTGATATGCACAGAACCTTCAATTGAATTTTCAGCAGGAACGACCCCGAAAGAATAAATGCCTTCCTGAATTGCATAAAGAATCCCCGGGATGGTTGTACAAGCAACAAGAGAAGTTTGTTTAGAGCCGAATGCCTTCTTTCGAGCTATCGCCGCTTGTTCACAAAAAGAACCTTCAGGACCGAGATAAGCAATAGTATTTGTTTTCATATTATCAGTTCCCTGTTTACTGCTCTAGATACCGGGGCGAGACTTTGCATCAGTTTATCAAAAGTCTCGGCATTAAGTGATTGTGGTCCATCACATAATGCTTCCGCGGGATTGGGATGGACCTCGATTAGTAGACCGTCAGCACCGCTGGCTACAGCGCCTAGCGCCATTGGCTGGACCCAACGCCACTTCCCGGTTGAATGACTCGGGTCGACAATGATCGGAAGATGAGTCAACTGTTTGATAGCTGGAATGGCAGATAGGTCGAGTGTATTGCGGGTATATGTTTCGAAAGTTCGGATACCGCGTTCACATAAAATTACATTAGGGTTGCCTTCTTTAAGAATGTATTCCGCAGCAAGTATCCATTCCTCGATGGAGGCAGATATTCCTCTTTTCAGTACTATTGGTTTGCCTGCTTGGGCAACTTGTTGGAGCAGTGAATAATTCTGCATATTACGAGCGCCGATCTGCATTATATCGGCATAATCCAAAGCCATTTCAAGACTACGGGCGTCTATTACCTCCGTAATTATTGGCATGCCGGTTATTTCTCTGGCTAAAGCCAGATACTCCAACCCTTTTTTCTCAAGCCCTTGGAAGGAATAAGGCGAAGAACGTGGTTTAAATGCACCTCCACGTAATATTTTTGCCCCGGACTTTTTAACTATTCTAGCACTTTCGAGCAATTGCTCCCTGTTTTCAACTGCACAAGGACCAGCCATAACAATGATCTCTGTTGAACCTATGTATAGATCACCCACCTGTACCACGGTATCGTGAGGCTTGAACTCCCGGCTGGCCAGTTTGTAAGGAGCGAGAATCGGAATTACTTTTTCAACGCCCTCAAGAGATTCGATTGGAATATCGATAAGTCTGGATTTGTCCCCTACAGCTCCAACGATTGTTTTTTCCGTGCCACGTACGATTTCAGTTACAAAACCTTTGTCATTCAATAATTTTATAACTCTTTGAAGATTTCTTTCGTCCTCGGAATTATTTAACACAACGATCATAAGCTTATCCCCCTTAAAATATAATATAAAAAAACCCATAGTCGTCCATACTGGGACGAAACTATGGGTTCCGCGATACCACCCTACTTGATGCATATTATGATTATTATGCATCCACTCAATAGGTACAGGATCTCTCTTGAAACAAAAAACCCCCGCCCCGAGGGACGGAAGTCATCTTCCGCGATACCACCCTTGTTGATAGATACAACAGATTCTATCCACTCATGAGCTAAGGTACAGATAATCCAATACCCCTTCTTTTTAACGGTAGAAGCTTCCGGCGCGGGCTAGCATAACAGCTTTGACCCTTGCAGTTTGGAAGGGAACTTCGATCGCCTATAGCCAAAAGTGCTCACAGTCGCGTCACTTTTTCCCTGAAGACTCATCAACGATTTACTTTTCTTCCGCATTACTTTTTTATTTATAATTAATACGTATTATATTAAAAAAGTGCAATGTTTGTCAATAACATTATACCTATATTAAATAATTCATGATATATTGTTCGTATATCCCTTGAAGGAGGCATACAGATGATCAACCAGGAGCGTTTGGTAGCTGGGTTTATCGATATGGTCCGAATCAGCAGCGTAAGTAAAAACGAAGCTCTTTTTGCTGCTTATCTGAAAAAAAAGATGGAGCAAATAGGACTTACGGTGTTTGAAGATAATAAGGCCGCTGTTAAGGCGAGCGTAAAAACAGGCAATTTGATCGGAAGATTGGAAGGAAATGACAAGAGCGCACCAACATTGATGTTTTGTGCGCATATGGACACAGTTGAGCCAGGCAATGGCATTGAGCCTAAGATTTGTGAAGGATTCATCCGAAGTAACGGGACGACCATCCTTGGTGCTGACGATAAGTCAGGTATCGCGGCAATTCTTGAAGCAATTATTTGCATAAAAGAAAGAAATAGAGCTCACGGTGATTTGGAGATAGTATTTACTTTTGGTGAAGAACTGGGACTATTAGGGGCAAAATATATTGATTATTCTGCATTAAGATCACGTATAGGCTATGTGCTGGATGCCGGAGGTACCCCTGGAGTAATTATAAACAGGGGGCCTGCACAAAATCATATACGCGCGATATTTCGAGGAAAAGCCGCTCATGCCGGCATATGCCCGGAAAAAGGCATAAATGCCATTCAGGTAGCCGCAAGAGCTATAGAGAATATGCAACTTTTACGTGTCGATGAAGATACGACAGCGAATTTTGGTATCATATCCGGAGGAAAAGCAACAAATATAGTTTGCGATGAAGTATTTCTTGATGGGGAAGCGAGAAGCCTATCTGAACTAAAACTTGAACTGCAGACTCAAAAAATGATCGAAGCCATGCAAAAAGCATGCAAAGATTTTGGGGCGATCCTTGAACTTGAAATAGAGCGAGCCTACCCATCCTTTTATGTCCGAGAAAATGAAGAGGTTGTGCAATTGGCACGTAAAGCTGCAGAAAAAGTGGGGCTAAATGTTCAGATTTCTTCCACGGGAGGGGGAAGTGATGTACATTTTTTTAATCAAGCAGGGATAGTCACTATAAATCTGGCTACAGGTATGAACAAAGTGCATACGACTGAGGAAGAGATAAGCATTGATGATCTTATCTATCTGGCAAGCTTTGTTGAGGCTATAATCGAAGAGGCGTCCCCCAAAAAAGAGCTTGGATGAAAAGCAGATTGACATAAAGCAAATAATGACTTAATATGGGATAAATCAAAGAAGAATGCAGTAGGGGAGCTGGTGGAAAACCGGCTGAGAGGGCGAAAAGGGCCGACCCTTAGACCTGACATGGGTAATACCAGCGGAGGGAACTGGAAAAAGATGATTGCAGCGCAATATTTTTAACCGTTCCTTTTATAGGGGCGGTTTGTCTTATTTCTAGAGGAGGGTAATTATGTCGATAGCAAATTTGAGCCTGCAAATTATTCCTATAGTAGCTGATGAAAAAGTATATCCACTCGTTGATGAAGTCATCGAAGCGATTAGGTCATCCGGGGTAAAATACATTGTGGGACCTATGGAGACAACAATGGAAGGCGAGTTAGACCAATTAATGGATATTGTCCGAAAAGCTCAGGACATATGCGTTAAAGAAGGTGCAACGAGAGTTCTTTCTGTCGTGAAGATTGACTACAAACCAGAAGGCGTGACAATGGCAGAAAAAATCCATAAATATCGTCGGAATGAGTGAATAGTATGCGAAAATATTTTTTGCCGGCAGCATCAGCATTTCTGCTTCTGGTCATTTGGAAGCTAGCCGTGGGAGTATTTGATATTCAGGCATATATACTGCCGGAGCCGGAAAAAATTATCCGGGCTCTTTTTGAGGACAGACAAGTACTTTTTGCGCATGGATTACAGACAGCAATCGAAGCACTTTCTGGGTTTTTACTCGCAATTTTTGCTGGGTTGTTCCTTGCGTTACTAATGGCCAGATATTCCTCGGTAAAGGAAGCACTTTATCCATTCGTCATCATCAGCCAAACAATCCCGGTAATGGCAATGGCCCCGATCCTTATAATATGGTTTGGATACGGTCTGTTGCCCAAAATAGTTGTTGTTGGATTGGTTTGCTTCTTTCCTGTTACGGTCAGTCTTGTTGAAGGCATGGCGAAGGTCGATCCCGACGTAATTAAATTGTTGCAGGCAATGGGAGCAAGCGAATCACAAATCTTGCGCAAAGTAAGGCTGCCGGCAGTCATTCCAGCACTTTTTGCCGGGATCAAAATATCTGCTGCATACAGTATCATGGGAGCTGTAATTGCCGAGTGGCTGGGGGCATCAAAGGGATTAGGCATATATCTTATGAGATCGATGCATTCTTTTAGGACGGAAAGGGTATTTGCTGCGATCCTTGTTATTTCTGTCTTAAGTCTGCTCGCCTTTGCTGCTGTTGAGGTTATCTCAAGATTGGTCATGCCTTGGCAATATCGTTATTCATCATCGAAAAATCCGATGGAAGACGAAATCATGACCAAAAGTAATAGTGACGATTAATCGAAGACTCCGTAAAGTTAAAATGAAAAACTAGCACAATGAAACGCAGCATAGCTTAAAATTCCGCAAGAAAGGTACTAAATGCTTTTCTACGGATTATAAAGAGTAAAATAAACAGGGCTAAAGCTTGCCCTATGACAATCCA
>VMEE01000097.1 GCA_009910795.1 Dehalobacter sp. CP
CCGGGAAAACCAGTAATTAAGGTGGTGCGTATGTGAATATTCGGGACTTTTTCCCGCAATCTACGAACCGTATTTTGGATGGATGCCAATGTGGAACGGCGATGCATTCTACGTAGCACCCCATCCGCCAAATGCTGGATGGGCATATCGATATAAGGGCAAATTTTAGGTTCAGAAGCCATTACTTCTAACAATTCATCGGTAATGCGATCCTCATAGCAATACATCAAGCGAATCCATTTTATCTTGGGAATTTGGCATAGTTTTCTCAATAGCTCCGGCAATTTTATTTTGTTATATAAATCAGCTCCATATAAGGTGACATCCTGTGCGATTAAAATAAATTCCCGGCACCCCTTTTCTGCGAAGTAGCTAGCTTCGCTTAGAATTTCTTCCATGGGCCGACTCCGGAAACTGCCGCGAATTTGCGGAATGACACAATAAGTGCAATGGTTATCACAGCCTTCGGATATTCTTAAAGTCATGGAATATGGCTCTGATTCCATCCTTCGACATTCATAACTCATAAACTCTGCAGGTTCAGAAGTGCAATGAATGCTGCGCTGGCCTTTCTTCAATTCACTGATGAATCGAGGAAGCTGAATGTAGTCGTTTACACCTACCAACAAATCCACTTCTTCTATTTCCTGATACAATTCTTCGCTATATCTCATAGAAAGACATCCGGTCACCACAAGAAATGCTTCCTTTTTTTTCTCTTGGGTTAACTCTAAAATTCGATATACGGATTCTCTCTTCGCATCTTGAATGAAGCCGCATGTATTGACAATGACCACATCCGCTGCTCCTGGATTCTCCACAAAAACATGGCCCGCTGCCATAAGTAGGCCGCAGGCATGTTGTGTGTCATTCACGTTTTTGGGACAACCTAGTGTGTCCATAAAAATTTTCATTCGTTCAGTCCTCTGTATCTTCTTCTAAGGATAGGCCTTTCATTGCATATAGGTCTACTTCGGTCCACAGCACCTGTCTCGGTCTAGAACCATCAGCCGGTCCTATGATATGACGGGCTTCCATCATATCGATCATTCTGGCCGCTCGATTATATCCGATTCGAAATCTTCTCTGTAGCATGGAAACGGAGGCTTGGCCGGCTCTTATAACCGTTTCGATGGCATCCTCCAATAGCTCATCATGATCATCGGAAGTCTCTTTGTCACCGTTTTTCTCAATGCTCTCCAAAATGTGTTCTTGGTAATCCGGATTATTTCCTTGGGCTTTCACAAATTCAATAACCTTGGCGACTTCTCCATCCGTAATAAATGAACCCTGTAATCGTATGGGTGTATTGAGGCTTAGGGGACTAAACAACATGTCCCCTTTTCCTACCAGTTTTTCTGCGCCACTCATATCTAATATTGTGCGGGAGTCAAATTGACTGGATACTGCAAATGCGATACGGGATGGAATATTTGCTTTTATTACGCCGGTGATGATATCGACAGAAGGTCTCTGGGTAGCAACAATCAAGTGCATTCCTGCCGCTCGCGCCATTTGGGCCAACCGGCAAATAGATTCCTCCACTTGGTTGGGTGCGGCCATCATCAAATCTGCCAACTCATCAATGATAATCACAATTTGAGGCAAAAGCTTTTCTAACAAGCCCTCTGATTTCATTTTTTCGTTATAATGTTCTAAATCTCTGACCGAGACTTCTGCAAATCTCTTATAACGATCCGTCATTTCTGACACGGCCCAGTTTAGAGCCGCTGCGGCCTTAGAAGGATCCGTCACAACAGGAATCAACAAATGGGGTATTCCATTATAGCTTCCCAATTCCACCACCTTGGGGTCAATGAGAACCAGTTTTACCTCATCCGGCTTTGCGCGATACAGAAGAGAGGTCAAAATGGAATTAATGCACACACTTTTCCCGCTTCCGGTAGATCCTGCAATCAATAGGTGTGGCATTTCTTTGAGATCTGCCACAATGGGCATTCCGGATAAATCCTTTCCAATGGCAAAAGCAATTTTTGATTTGGCACCTTTAAACTCTTTCGAACCAATCATTTCTCTTATAGTAACTAAATTGACTCTTTCGTTTTCCACTTCAATACCAACCGCTGCTTTTCCGGGAATTGGCGCTTCAATTCGAATGCTTTTTGCTTCCAAATTTAATGCAATATCGTCTGCCAACCGAGTAATACTGTTGACCTTAACTCCCACCTCTGGTTGAATTTCATACCGGGTTACTGTGGGTCCTTGAGTTACCTGGAGAACTTTGGCGCCTACATTGAAATTACGTAGCGTTTCTTCCAGTTTGGCGGCTCTGTTCCGTAAAGCACCGGAATCTACTTGGTCTCCTTTGGTTTTATTTTCTAATAATAGTGTCAGTGGAGGAAACTCATATCTTCTCGTCGAAGGTGCGCTAATTGATTTTGTATCATCGGTATTTTTATCTTTGGCTCCCTTTTCGGATTTTTCGGCCAAAACGATTTC
>VMEE01000098.1 GCA_009910795.1 Dehalobacter sp. CP
AGAGGATCGGGAGGCCATAAAGAAAACATTTGAAGAATCCCTCGATGATTTTCTCAAAAGCAAATATCGGGAAAACGGCTTAGAAAGCCCCATAGTAAACGCATCCTATATAAAATTTCTGTCAACAAAATATTTAAAAGATGAAATGCTGGATTTCCCTTCTTTCGCCCAAGGGAAGGGGTTTTTATTGGAAAAGGATAAAGAAGGCTGGAAAATGGTTAATATAAAGGAACTTTTATCCATAAATCAATAATTGAAGAAATAAAGAGGAGACTCTACCACGTATGAGCGAAATTCAAATATTAAAAAGTAAATTTAAACTCGCGTACGACGAACAAAACAAAAGTTTAGTTTTTAATTTTCTTGGCTCTGGCGATCTTAAATTAATCGCCAACATAGATGATCTAATAAAATTTAATGCAATACTTAAATTTTTTATAAACTCAAAACTGAAAGAAAACACATATCATATATCTGATTGTTTTTGTATTGACGCACAAGCGACAAGAAATAAGATATATTTTCTCAAACTTACTATACTTAAAAAGATAATCGAAATTAACAATATAGAAGCCTCTATGTTACAAACTTACATTGATAAATTTTTACAGCGAGCAAAGCTTTTTTAATTTAATCTTTGATAGCAAAACTTTTGTTTTAATCCAGAAGCAGACCGTATAATTTTCACTTTTCAACATCAGCCAATATTGGGCCTTTACCTTTTAGTCCTTTAGGCAGCCCGCAGAGCCTTACGTACCAACGCTTTGCGGGAAGGTACATCGGTCATAACCCGAAAGCAGGAGGTCATATTTTCAGAGCTTTTTTCGTTTTGTTACTTCAGATTTTCTGACAAGCTTTATCTCATCCCGAGATATAAATTGATTTTCTTTTCTCAGGATCGCTTCCTTGATAAGTTATCTTGTTGCTTCCCTAAAAAAACTGAACAACCTTATATTAAATTTTTCAATTTATAAAAAAACAACAACAGGGGTGTCTTTATTACGTTGTTGAGTTTGTATAGTTTGTATAGTTTTTAGCAGGTGCAAGTTATTGAAATTTAATATGGTATCTAAGCGAAAGGTGAACGTTTATGGGGTGAAAGGTGAACGTTTATGGGGTGAAAGGTGAACGTTTATGGGGTGAAAGGTGAACGTTTATGGGGTGAAAGGTGAACGTTTATGGGGTGAAAGGTGAACGTTTATGGGGTGAAAGGTGAACGTTTATTATTATCTACTTTTCACCGTTAAAAAATTTTGTTATTATAATAAATAATTACTGACAAGGGACCCACGCTTGAAAAATAAAGAAGTAATAAAACATAGTGCAGCTATTCAAACCTCCCACAACAAAATTAGTCTTTTGCAAAAGAAGGCATGGAACATATTGCTTGCGAACTCTTATGACAATTTGCTCCAAAAAGAGGTCTTCGAAGTAAAAATAAAAGACTTAGTTGATGTCTTATGCTTTGAAAGTAAAAATGAAAAACATTTAAAAGAATCGCTAAAGACATTGTTGGCAACGGTAATTGAATGGAATGTTTTAGACAAAGACAGCGAACAAGAATGGGGTGCAACAACCATGCTTTCCAGCGTTAAAATAAAAAAAGGAACGCTCGAATATTCATTTAGTCCACATTTAAAAGAAAAGCTGTATAACCCCACTATGTACGCTAGAATAAGCCTAACAATTCAAAGCAAATTTAAGAGCAAATATACGCTCATCCTTTACGAGTTGTGTGTCGATTACTTCATAAGAAAGCAAGGCAAAGGTGAAACGCCATGGATAGGCATTGATGATTTTATAAAACTTGTTGGTGTAGAAAACGAGAAAAGTTTGCAAGAATTTAAGATTATGAAGCGGGCAATTATAAACAAATCCGTTAACGAAATTAATGAAAAATCTGACATTTTTATTGAAGTAGCCAAAAAAACAGAAAGCAGAAAAGTTGTTGCTCTGAAGTTTTATATATCCCCTAACACAAACACACATAATCTGCTAACCAGGTTTATAAAGCCCCCAAAGCAGGGCGAGTTACCTTTTAAACCAGAAGATGAAGAGAGAAAAAAACTATATGAGAGGATGACGGAGGCATTCACCTTGAGCGATCGGCAAGCCCAGGAAATATTAAACACCATGCATGACTTTGAAGAAGTCAAAGATATTTTGGATATGGTGGAAAGAAGAATAAAAAGGGACGAGATTATGAATATCGGGGCATATACCTACAAAGCCCTTAAAGATCAATATCAACCCAGGAAAAGCATCATTGCAATCGAAAGGGAACAGGAAGCCGAAGCCAGAGCAAACGAAGAAAAGAGAAAGGC
>VMEE01000099.1 GCA_009910795.1 Dehalobacter sp. CP
ACGTTTTCTATGCCCAGTTTGTTATAAACGTCAGACCCTTAGGCATGACAAAGGACAAGGTTAAAGAGCAAAACAAAGCAATTCTGAAACATAACTCGGATATTATCAACAAAGCTGTCATTGCAGGAAAGGATATAAAGCGGATCAGGCTTAAACCGTTCATGTCGGATATAGAAGAATACCCGAAAACCAGCGCAATTATCGAGCAGATAAAAGAACTTGGTCTTTATAAAGAGTTTCAAGTGGCTTTTGACATGGGGCCAAAACACATGGCGGCATTTTTCAGAAATGATAACTGTTCTATTGCCCTTTTCCAGCCGGTATTTGACAAGCTCAGAGAGTACGGTAAAGAGATGGCTGTGCTTCAAAGAAGGCTCGACAGGTCAAGGAGGGCAACCAACCCGGACAATTATAATAAAGATGGTACCGTCAAGAAAAAAAAGAACCTTAAGTGGTTCTATTCACAAAGCTATAAAGTGACACGGCAGAGAATAAGAGAATTGCACAGAATCACAAAAGAGACGAGAAAAACAGTGTTGAATGAACTCTCAAGCATTATTATTGCCCTCGGCCATACTTTCAAAACAGAAAAAAACAGTGTCATGTCGTGGCAGAAAAATTATGGTAAATCAGTAGGTGTCTATTCCCCTTCGTATTTTATAAAGAACGTATATTCCAAAGCTGAGAACGCTGGGAACGAAAGGGTTGAGATACCTTTAAAAAATGCCTTGTCGCAGCACTGTGTGTGCTCGGCAAGAAAAAAGAAAGCTCTTTCTGAAAGGGTGCATTCTTGCGATTGCGGATGCACTTCTCAGAGAGACGTATTATCAGCTTATCTCGGGTTGTACTGCAACCCGGACCTGGATGGGTGGGAGAGCATCGCTCGAAACTACCACAACGCAGATAGACAACTGCTGGCCGCAAGCTATCAGATATACAAGGGTCAAACAGCGAAAAGGCAAAAAACATCTTTTGCCTTGTGTCTGGATAAGGGACATCAGAGCTGTTCTTGCGGGAAGACGGATCGACAAACAAGTGAGAACTACGGAGGGGTTCTAACTGTTAGTGGCAGCTTGAAATCCCTAATAGGTGAGCTTGGTCCGGGCGGAACTGCCCGGTTATCCGTTGGAATCCCCACGGCTAAAGCCGTGGGGAGGATGTCAAGGAGCCGGGAACTACAAGCGGGGCAAGCGCATGTTCCGCTTTGCCGCGGTAGTAAACACGAGCATCGGTATTTTGGTATTTGTCGTGCTGCAATTTTTTGGAGGCCAGGCGATCCGGCTGTTCTTCAATAGCAGCGAAAGCCAGGTGTTCCGGATCGCCGTTGATGGCCTACACATTTACACCTTCGTATTCCTGATAAACGGCCTCAACGTACTGATCACCACCTACTTCACCGCGTTGGGCAATGCCAAGAACTCCATCATCATCGCCGCGCTGCGTGGCCCGGTATTTGTGCTGGTCGGCGTCACCGTACTGGCCAAGTTCCTCGGCATCAATGGTGTGTGGGCGGCGATCCCACTGGCGGAATTGTTGACGCTAGGAGTGGCGCTCATCCTGCTTATCCTCACCCGCCGTAAGACCCCTGGATTTATCCATGGGGATATAAGGCGGAAGTAATACAGAATGTGTATGAAGAAAACCTTTCGCTATAGGATACGGCTTTCAAAATCAGCAGAGACAAATCTGAAAAACCACCTTGAACTCTGCCGCCAGCTATATAATCTTGCCTTAGAGCAAAGGATTACAATATGGAAGAACTACCGCAAATCCATATCAATCTATGACCAGTCAAAACAACTGCCTGATCTCAAAAAGGCCTTTCCTGAGTTCAAGCAGGTAAATTCTCAGGCTTTACAGGATGTAATAGAACGTCTTGGCAAAGCCTTCGATGGTTTCTTCAGAAGAATAAGGAAAGGCCAGAAACCCGGCTTCCCAAGATTCAGGGGATATAACAGACATGACAGCGTTACCTTAAAACAGACTGGATGGAAACTTGAAGGGAGATATCTCACTATAACAAATATTGGGAAGATCAAACTCTTCCTTTCCCGGCCAATGGAGGGAGAGATAAAAACTGTAACTATATGTAGAACTGCCACTGGCAAATGGTTTGTTTGTTTCTCCTGCAACAATGTAGCGGAAAAGATATTGCCTGATACCGGCAGAGAAACAGGCATCGACGTCGGAAT
>VMEE01000100.1 GCA_009910795.1 Dehalobacter sp. CP
AATCGGAAACAGGGAGGATTGCCGTAAAGGTGTCTTCAATCGTCCCCTACTTCATCGGCCTGTTTTTGGTCATGGCTTGCCTGAACAGTCTTGGACTTATACCGACAAGCATTGCTTCACTGTTGAAGTCCATCAGCAAGTTTTGCATGGTTACAGCACTGGCGGCAATCGGTTTGAACACCAGTTTCAAGGAGATGAAACAGGAGGGAGCGGCTCCGATGTTGCACGGGTTCATCATCTCGCTCTTGGTGGTGCTTGTAGCCTTGCTGGCCATCCGCATGCAGCTTGCCACGGGTATGTTTGCCTGATGTTACACACCCTCATAGGGGCTTTGGTGGAAAATTCGGCAGCGCTGCTCGATGGCATCGAGCACACCCATGGCTTCAACGGCAGAAATTTCAAATACCTCTTCGGTGCCCGCCCCATTCCAAGAACGACATCGATGGCAGGCAAGCGTTCCCTCTCCAAGCCCTTCATGACCCGGCCAATCGATTCTCAGCGCTGGATGGATGTGCTCTTTGAAGCTGCAATGGAGAAACACAGCCTTGCCATCCTCTCTCCATGGGCGCATCAGATACACCGATCCGGCATCGACATGGTCCTTGGCGGTGAACGTGCACCGATCGAAGACCAGTCCGATGTCTTTTGCACAGGTCGAGGGTGCCGTTACATATCCTGCTTCACAACTGCTGATCTCACTATTCCTGAAGAGGGCATCACCGCCGCCGAAGATGAAATCCACTCCCCCTTGGATGAAGCATTGTTCGAAGAACGCAGCATTCTGCTTTCGCTTGGCAAAACATCTCGGTCCAAAAAAACCATTGGGTTCACGCTCCTTTTCGGGTAGCGGTGCGATAAAAAGGGTGTCCTGACTGCCGAACAGGCGGACCTGAAAGAGATGGGCGCGATCGACATCGAGGTACAAGGCGACAGCCTGCCCGGCTTCGCTTCCTTTTCCTGCCCTGTTTTCTATGGTGATATGTTCCAGTTTTAGGAACTCACCACTGAAGAAGGCTGTATAGGTGCGGAAGGTACCGCGCTTGGGCAGCGCATCGATTCTCTGTTTTGCACCCTCGGAATTGGTAATAATTACATCACCGTTTCCTATGAGGTGTATGTTGTGCTTGTCACAAAAGAGCTTTTCGTGATACACGCCCTCCTCAATGATGATTCGGGCCTCCTGTGCATAGGGAACGGCATCCAATGCTTCCTGGATGCTGCAGTAGTGCCCCTTTCCGGATTGGTCGACTGTCAATGTGTACATATTGCCATAGTATATCAACTCTCATAAATACGACAGATGGAAAGAGGAACTGTTTTATCATTGTCTGCTTCTTGTACCAAAAAAGAAGAGTTGCTATGCTTGCTGTATGAAACGTGAAGCTTCCGAACACCGATTGAAACATGGAATGGTGGTAACCGTGCGCAACCTGGAACGCAAGGATGCATCCCTTGCCGTTGCCTATATGCAGACCATGTACGCCTCCTCCCATTTCCTTGCACGTGATGTCGAGGAGTGGACCATCACCGTCGAGGAGGAAGCCGAATGGCTGACCAAGGCAAACAACGATGACAAGCGCATCATCCTCGGTGCCTTATGCAACGGGCAGTTGGCAGGCTTATGTGACTTCTCCCCTGTTTCCACGTTGAGGCGCATGACTCATCGGGCCCAATGCGGCCTTTCCGTTGCACCGGAATTCCAACATAAGGGCATCGGTGAACTGCTGATGCGCATCCTTTTGGAAACTGCAAGGAACGCTGGCTACGAGCAGATGGAGCTGGAAGTGGTCTCTTCCAATACCAAAGCAGTCAATCTGTACAAGAAGCTTATGTTTACCACATGCGGCACGATACAGCGGGGCATGAGATACAAGGACGGTACCTATGCAGACCTGGACATCATGATGTGCAGGTTGGATTAGCTCCAAAGAAGGCATCCCATTCAGCTTCACGGAATCCGACGAGCACCCCTTTCTCACTGACGAGCAGAGGCCTCTTAACCAGCATGCCGTCACTGCCGAGCAGGTCCAGGATCTGATCGTCATTCAGTTCTGGAATCTTGTCCTTGAGCTCGAGACTGCGGTAAAGTTGTCCGCTGGTATTGAAGAATTTCCTGCTCTCCTTGCCGCTTTGGATGACTATCTTCTCAAGTTCTTCTTTGCTCGGTCGGTTTTCTTTGATGTTTCGATACGTATAGGAAATACCCTTGCGTTCCAAATAGGCTGTTGCACGCTTGCAGGTGCTGCAGTTGGGATAACAAAAGATGGTCACTTGCGTCCTCCTGCCTGCAATGGTAGCAGACTGAATGCCATCCTGCAATTGGACAAAATTGTGCATTCCCCTAGACCAAAGAGAAAAAAGTTGCTATATACAATATGTTTCCGGTAAAAGGGTTTTCTCAATCTGCCCTCTATAGGGTGGTCGAGCTTTTCTGGTTGTAGTATACTGCCAAGGTAGCTTGATTGTACAAGGAAACAAAGAAAGGGCTTTGCCTGAGGATATACATGGTCCGAAATCGGACCGAAAGGATGAACATAGGATGATCGCTGATAAGAGTATCAAAGAATTGGAGAACTCCTCCGTCGCACTGACGGTCACCGTGACCGCTCCCACCATCGAGAATGATTACAAGGCTGCACTGCAGAAGTATGCCTCCACCATCCAACTCAAGGGTTTCCGCAAAGGCAAGGCCCCTGTTTCTGTGCTGGAAGGCAAATTCGGCAAGGCTATCCGCGAGGAAAGCACCTTCAACACCATCGAGGCCGCCCTTAAGGAGGCTCTGGAGGGAGTTGAGGACAAGTACAAGCCCCTCTCTTTCAGCACTCCCGAGTTGCAGGACGAAGAGTCCCTGCTCCCCTTCAAGGCCGATACCGATGTGACCTTTACCGTCAAATACGATGTATTGCCCACATTCGAGCTTCCCACCTACAAGGGTCTGAATGTGTCTTATCCGAAGGTACGGGTGACCGATGAGGCTGTAAATGCCGAAATCGACAAGCTTCGCGACCAGAACGCCATGGTCATCGACAAGCAGGATGCGGCAGCGATGGGTGACATCGTCACCGTTGACTACGTCGAGCTTGACGAACAGAACAATGAGGTTGCAGGAACCGAGCGCAAGGAATTCGTATTCACCCTCGGCAGCACCTACAACTTCTATCAGATCGACAGCGACCTGGTCGGCATGAAGGCCGGTGAAGAGAAGACTTTCTCCAAGACCTATGCCGAGGACTCCACCGTGGAAGGCTATGCAGGTAAAACCATCACCCTCAAGGTAGCTGTCTCAGCTGTGAAATTCCGTGATGTGCCGGCTCTCGACGACGAATTCGCCCAGGATGTGAAGGAAGAGTACAAGACCGTTGCCGACCTGACCAAGGCTACCCGCGAAAAGCTTGAGAAGGCTCTTGAGGCAAAGCTTGAGCAGGAGAAGCTCAATGCGCTGAGCGAAGAGCTGCTCAAGGGAACCACCATCGCAGTTCCTGCCAGCATGATTGATCTGGAGATCGAGCAGAGCTGGAACCGTTATGTAAAGCAGACCGGCCTCAGTGAAGAGCAGATTCTTCAGTTCCTCCAGTTCCAACAGAAAACCAAGGAAGACATCACCGCTCCTTGGAGGGAAGCTGCAGAGAAGAGCCTGCGCATTCAGCTGATCATGGACAAGATCAAGGATACCGAGAAGTTCGCCGTGGACGAGGAAGAACTGAACAAGACGCTCGAAGAGCAGCTGAAGGACGTTACCGACCCCGCGCAGCGTGACTACTACAAGGTCATGATCGAGGACGACATGCGATTCCAGAAGATTGCTCCGTTCCTCCAGGAAAACAACACCTTCGTTGAAGGTGAAGAGGTTGCCTACGAGACCTTCATGAGTCAGACCTACGGTGCGTAAGAACGCATCAGACAGTGTTTTACGTTGTGAAAAGGCGGGTCCACACAGGTTCCGCCTTTTCAATCCCAGGAGAGAAAGGGGGCTTTTGCCATGAATATCCATCCTTTTAGGATGCAATCCACCATACCGATGGTCGTCGAGCAGTCAGGAGTCGGCGAACGTGCCTACGATATTTTCAGCCGTCTGCTCAAGGATCGCATTATTTTCCTTGATGGCGAGATCCACGATGCAAATGCGGACCTTGTGGTAGCACAGATGCTTTTCCTTGATTCCGAAGACTCCTCCAAAGATATCAGCCTGTATATAAACAGCCCCGGCGGATCAGTCACCGCCGGTCTTGCTATTTACGACACCATGCAGTATCTGCACAGCAATGTGCAGACCATCTGCATGGGACAAGCCGCCAGTATGGCGGCACTGCTGCTTGCCAGCGGTTCTGAGGGAAAGCGCTTCATGCTTCCCTCGGCACGCGTCATGATCCACCAGCCGTGGGGGGGTGTCGAGGGGCAATCCTCCGACATTTCGATCCATGCCAGGGAGATCAGCAGATTGAAGAAACTTACCATCGATATCATCGCCCGTCATACCCACAAGAGTTTTGAGCAGGTGTCCAAGGATGTCGAACGGGATTTCTTCCTTTCAAGCGATGATGCGGTTGCTTATGGTATTGTCGACAGCGTCATGAGAAGGAGTAACTAATGGCACGAAACGCGAAAGTCTGTTCTTTCTGCGGCAAAGGCCAGGAAGAAGTAAAAAGGCTCATCAACGGCCCGGGTGTTGCCATTTGCGATGAGTGCATCAAGGTATGCAACGATATGCTTGCAGGTGATCCTACGTTCCAGGAGGACGCGGTGGGACTTCCCGACCGTATCCCCACTCCGCAGGAATTGAAGGAGTACATGGATGAGTATGTCATCGGCCAGAACGACGCAAAGCGCGTGCTCGCAGTTGCCGTATACAACCACTACAAGCGGGTCAAGTTCCAAAAGCAAATCGCAGAACAGGGAGTGGAGCTGGATAAGTCCAACATCCTGATGGTAGGTCCCACCGGTACCGGCAAGACACTGCTTGCATCCACCCTTGCCAAGAAGCTGCAGGTCCCCTTCGCCATCGCTGATGCAACCACCCTTACCGAGGCTGGCTATGTCGGTGAAGACGTTGAGAACATCCTGCTCAAACTCATCCAGAACGCCAACGACAACATCAAGGCGGCTGAGTACGGAATCATCTTCATCGATGAGATCGACAAGATTGCCAAGAAGGGTGAGAACCCTTCGATCACACGCGATGTCAGTGGTGAGGGTGTTCAGCAGGCTCTTTTGAAAATCATCGAAGGAACCGATGCATCCGTACCTCCCCAAGGGGGACGAAAGCATCCGAACCAGGAGATGCTGAAGATCAATACCCGCAACATTCTCTTCATCTGCGGCGGTGCGTTCGTTGGTCTGGACAAGGTCATCGAGAAGCGTGTCTCCAGCCATGCCATGGGATTCGGCGCGACTATCGTTAATGCCCAGGAGAAGGACCTGCACGCCCTGTACAGCAAGATGATGCCGGACGACTTGATCAAGTTCGGCCTGATTCCCGAGTTCATCGGCAGGCTTCCCATCCACGTCGCCCTTGACAATCTCTCCAAGAAGGACTTGATGAGAATCATCGTCGAACCGAAAAATTCCATCATTCGCCAGTACGAGGCGGCTTTCCGTCTCGACGGTATCGAGTTCATCTTCAAGAGTGAAGCGATAGAAGCGGTTGCAGAGAAGGCGTTCGAACAAAAGACGGGCGCCAGAGGCTTGCGTTCCATCGTTGAGAACATCATGATGGGTATCATGTACGATATTCCTTCCATCCAACAGGTGAAACAAGTAATCGTAGGGCGGGAGTGTGTGCTCGAAGGCAAACAACCCGAGGTCATTCGTGGAGCGTGATATGTTTAGTTACCCCCCATTCGACGAACAGATTCTTGATCTGTTGAGAAGTCGGGACGAGTTCATCGTTTTAGGACACGTAAGCCCTGATGGGGATTGCCTTTCCAGTCAGATGGCCGCAGGATCGCTCTTGCTCAAAATGGGCAAGACGGTCCACTTGGCCAACGCCGGCCCGTTCGACCGTTCTGAAATTTCCCATTTACGAGCAGATTTTCTTTCCCATATCGACAAGGAGCTCTACGACCGCGATCCCATTGTTGTCGTGGTCGATTGCTCCTCGCCCGAGAGACTTGGCCATTTGGCCCAGGAGATCGAAGGGCTGACCACCATAGTTCTGGACCACCACAGCAGTGGAGAACAATTCGGAACCCATCGCTACATCGTACCTCGTTCAGTTTCCACCACACTCATCATCATGCAGCTGTACAAGGCCCTTGAAGTGGAAATCTCCCAGGAGATCGCCGAGCATCTGTTCTTCGGTTTCGCCACCGACTCAGGGTTTTTCCGCTTCATCAACGCATATCGCGGCGAGACGTTGCGCCTCGCCGCTGAGCTTGTAGACCTCGGGGTATCCCCCAATACCATGGCTGACCGCATGACCGGCGGTAAAAGCCTTGGCTATGTAAAGTACCTGGGCAAGCTTATCGACCGGAGCGAAAGCCTCTATGACGGCAGGCTTATGTTCTCCTCCTCCTGCCTCAAGGACCGGGACACCTATATCACCTCCGACAAACCCAGCGATTCGCTCTATGCAATGTTGCTTTCGGTTAAGAATGTTGAGGTGGTACTTTTCTTCAAGGAACTCGAAGGCGGTGCAACCGAGGTGGGGTTCCGTTCTTCCCATCAAAGCAGTGTCGATGTCGGAGCCTTGGCAGAACGGTTCGGCGGCGGTGGACACAAGAAAGCCGCAGGAGCCACCATCAATGAAAAGATCGAGGTGGTGCGTCAGAAACTGATCGATGCTGTGGGGGAACTGCTGAACAGCTGACTTGGCATACACATTGCATACATAGGTGATACAACACCGAAGGAGTATGCGATGTATCTGTTACCTCTCTCCGAGAGCGCTTCACTTCAACTGACCAAGTCAGTAATTAGCTACCAAAAGCAACATGACGACCAAGTGCTCTATCAATCACTGCACGAACAAACCCAACAATTGATGTATGAGCTCCCATCCTTTCTGCACCTCATTGACGAGGAGGACTGTTGCGAGTTCCTGTTCTTCTGCTACGACGCCATTCCGTATTATCTGAACACCTATCGGGAAGGTCGACTATCCTATATAGGGTATCTGAGTCAGGTCGTACGTAAGCGTAGTCGGTACTTCATCGCCCAAAAGCAGATACAAAGAAAGAAAGAGCTTTTAGTCGCCGAAAGTGATTTCTATCATCAGCAGGCAAACCCGTTGCCTGAGGAAACCTTGGAACATGCCATGTACTGCAGGTTTTCGTCAGTGGTGCAACAAGACATCAAGACTCTCCCCGCCCTTTTCAAGGAATTGCTTGAGCATAGGAGCCAGCCATCGATTGTAAACGATGGAAAGTTGTTGGAATTGCAAGGCTTACTTCGGCACCAGGTGAATCGAAAGCGATTTCTGATCATGCTCACCCTCTCTCCGCACATGGCCGGGCACTATCTTCTGGAGGACTTGGCAGCACTTTTGGAAGTGAATACAACCCTGCTGGCCGAGTATCTGAATACAGCCGATATCGTTCTTGCACAAAAGAGGGCATGCAAGGAAGAGTTCGAAACAATCAGTCATCGGCACTTCAGAAGGTTGCTGGAAATTGAAGCAGAACTCCTTCGCGAA
This sequence comes from Dehalobacter sp. CP, assembly GCA_009910795.1. Next base: position 7,631 of record VMEE01000100.1, read on the forward strand.
GAGGATGAGACGAAGAGGCTGAAACTAGAGCAGCTTCGTATCTGGACCCAGCGTGTGTATAAAACCAAGATCAATCAGATTCGTGCAATGGAACTCAACCTAAGTCACAGTGAATTGGGTGCCCTGCTTGGCATACCCAAAGGCACCATCGACAGTTCTGTACATTATATGAAGCGCCTGCTCTCTCAGTATATGGACGAACAAGAGGACAATGAGTATCTTTAGACCCATGAATATTCTTTTGGCATCAAATAATACCCATAAGCGGGAGGAGTTCTCCCGCATGCTCGGCGCCCATACCATCATTTTACCTAAGGAGCTGGGTCTGAGTTTCGACTTCGAGGAAGACAAGCCGACCTTCACCGAGAATGCTTTGGGCAAGGCATTGGCACTCGCTGAATCTGCTCCGAAAAATATGGTTGTCCTTGCCGACGATTCCGGACTTTGCGTGGATGCATTGGGCGGCGGTCCGGGAGTCAGGACTGCCCGCTACGGAATGGAAACATTCGGCAGGCAGCTGGAAAGTGATGAACGCAATACGTTCCTGTTGGAAAATTTAGCACATCTGAAGTCCCCTTCTGAACGCAGTGCACAGTTTGTCTGTGCGTTGGCTCTGGTTGTGGATAAGCATCGCATCTTTACCATATGTGAATCGGTGCATGGACAGATCGCCGCCACCGGGTACGGGAAAGGCGGTTTCGGCTATGATCCTGTCTTCTACGTCACGGAGGCCGGAAAAACCATGGCCGAACTGACCGATGATGAGAAAGACCACTACAGCCACCGCGGTCGCGCAACACGGCACCTTATCACCCTGTTAGGAGAAATTTCATGAAGACACTCAACCGAGCACAGCAGAAAATTGAAGATACCTGGGACCTTGGCAGTCTCTTTGGGAACAACGAAAGCTGGGACGAAGGACTCAAGGAGCTTAAAACCCGCATCGAGGAGGCCCCTGAGCTGAAAGGAAGCCTTTCAGCGGGCAAGGATTCCTTTTTATCAACGATGCAGTGGTACGAACAGACTTCGATTCTTGCCGAGCGGCTGTACAACTACGCCTTTCTGCTCTACGCAGGAGATGCCTCTGACAACGACAACGTCAGGCGCTACTCGCTGGCATCCCAGCAGCTGAGCCTGCTATCGGCTGCCATGGCTTTCTTCGATCCCGAATTGCTCGGCATTGAGGACAAGGTAATCGAAACCTATCTCGAGGATGCGGATTTTGCTCCCTATGCCATTTTCATCAAGAAAGCACGCAGATTCAAGGAACATATACTCAGCGAGTCGGAAGAGCGCCTGATGGCACTGCAGGGAGAGGTTGGCTCGGTGATGCGAACCACCTTCGGCGATTTGACCAACGTAGATTTCGATTTCGGCGAGCTTGACGGGAAACCTCTCACCCAGAGCTCATTCAGCAGCTTCTTGATGCAGGATGACAGGGACCTGAGGAAGAGGGCGTACAAACAGTTCTATGCAGTATATGAGAAGAGCAAGCATGCCATCGCCAGACTCTACGAAGGCCAGGTGAAGCAGGATATATTCCGCAGCAAGGCTCGCGGTTATGAAAGCTGCCGGAGCATGGCTCTCTTCGGTGACAGGGTACCCTTGTCTGTATACGACAACCTGATCAAGGCGGTGCATGAGGCCTTCCCTGCCCTGCACCGTTACTATGCACTTCGGGCACGGTTGCTGGGTCAGGAGAAGCTTGCCCACTACGATGTCTATGTTCCCTTGGTCAAAGGCATAGAGTCCCATACGAGCTATGAGCAGGCGGTCAACATCATCTGTGAGTCGCTCAAGCCCCTTGGCGAGGAATATGTCAAGACCATCAAGGCAGGGCTTACAACCGAGCGCTGGGTCGACCGGTATGAGAACAAAGGAAAGCGCAGTGGAGCCTTCAGCAGCGGAACCTATACGTCCAAGCCGTACATTCTGCTCAACTACAAGGAGGATGTACTTCGTGACCTGTTCACCGTTGCCCATGAAGGCGGGCACTCCATGCACAGCTACTACAGTGCAAAGAACAATCCCTACTTCCACTACGACTACACCATCTTTGAAGCTGAAGTGGCCTCCACCTTCAACGAGCAGCTGGTGGCCAAGTATATGATCGAGAACTCATCGGAAAACAAAACCAAGGCCTATATTTTGGGCAAGCAGATCGACGATATCGTTGCCACGCTCTTCAGGCAGACGATGTTCGCCGAGTATGAGAAGGTCACGCATGAGTTGGCTGAAGCAGGTACTCCCTTGACGCTTGAGGTGTTGCGACAAGAGTACCGCAAGCTGCTTGAAGCCTACTTCGGACCCGCCGTCGAGTTTGAAGCGGAGAGCGATCTTGAAGGCCTGAGAATACCACACTTCTACAGCCCCTTCTATGTATATAAATATGCAACCGGCATCAGTGCCGCAATCGCATTAAGTCAAAAGGTCATACACGGTGGAGAAGCCCAGCGCAACGACTACCTCGCTTTCCTCTCTAGCGGCGGCAGCTCGTATCCCATCGATTCCCTCTGCAAGGCCGGTGTCGATATGGAGAGCGAAAAACCGGTGCAGGAGGCTTTGAAAACGTTTGAAAGCCTGCTCGATCAATTTGAGGCGTTACTCTAGGAAATTCAAGCCTTCTTTTTCAAAAGAGGGCTTGACTCAAAACCCAACGGTGTTGTATTGTTGCCACGTTCGGTTTGAGAGAACTGAACAACCTCAGAATGCGGTAGTGGTGGAATTTGGTAGACACGCTAGCTTGAGGTGCTAGTGGGAGAAATCTTGTGCTGGTTCAAGTCCAGTCTACCGCACTCAAAGGACCCTCACCAAGGAACAACTTGGTGAGGGTCTTTTCTTTGTAGCAGTGCAGTTTACTATCTCTCAGTCGTAAGGTATCAACACACGATCTAATTGGTGTCACACTTTGTGACACCAGTTGTGACACCAGTTGTGACACCATTATCATTGAGACCATGAATGCGTTATTCTGAATAATTCACTTCATATATGAAAACTGAGAACTGGTAGTATCAAATCGCATTATCATGCATTTGAAGAGATCGCCTATTTAGCATCAGGCTGAAAACAAGCTCCACACCATCCTCACCGCTGTATACACCAGCAACAGTGCAAGTGCTGCATTGACAACCTTGCGAGTATGCTCGGTTCTGAGCAGACGTGATATCCCAATCCCGAACAGGGCCCAGGTTGAGAGGGCTGAAAAACTCATCAGCGTAAAACAAAGGGCACTCGCCGCGAGATTGAACGGAGTGCGTGCCATATCCCTGAGAAAGGTCGAGTAGACGGTCAGCCCAAGGATGATGACCTTCGGATTAAGCAACTGCAAGAGCAGGCCGTTGCTGTAGCCGAGCGGCTTTACAATCGTTTGGGAGAACGAATATGAACTTGTAAAAACGTGGTAGGCCAAGTAGAGAATATAAAGGCTGCCGGCTATGGTAAGGTAGGTTACCACCGAAGGAATCAATTGAGTAAGCGCTGCAGCGAGCACTGCACTGAGCAGCATGATCGAGAAGAATCCTGTGGCAATTCCGAAAAAATACGGCAGGGACCTGCGATAGCCGTAATTCAGCCCCATTGCCTGACTGCTGATCGTATTGGGACCAGGGGTGAATGTGGTTATCAAGGCAAAGGTCAGGGTGGCAAGCATGTCGATTTGCATACCATTGGATTGTATCAGTAAAAACCAATTTTGCCCAACATAATTAATGAACCCCGGAGAGCAATCCCCGGGGTCCTGATACTGTCGATTTCGGACGATTAGTACTTCTTTACTCCATTGGCGAGAGCTTTCTCAACCAAGGCATAGAAGTCGTTTACATGCACGCTGGCACCGGCGATGTCATCGGTATGACCGGCATCGTCCTTGTAGGTGATCTTCTTGGGGTCCTGGGTGGAGAGGAGGTGGTTCTGAACCGCCACTGCCTGCTCATTCCATTCCTTGCCGATCTTGCTGGTCTTGATCATGCCGTAACCACCCTCAGCTGCAACGGTCTGCTTGTCACGATTGTCCTTATCCACTGCACTCCAGTAGACATTGACGAGGTTGCCGTTGTTTACGAAGAGAGAAACAAATCCCTTCCAGCCTGACGAACCGAACGCTTCCTCGGTTGCATAGTAGCCCCCGTTGGAGAAGGGACCAAGCCCGACAGGACCGTTGTCCAGTGCCTTCTTGGCCAGATCAAAGAGGGAGTTTACGTGTACGGAGACCCCTGCGATGTCGTCTGTATGACCGGCATCATCCTTGTAGGTGATGGCATTGAGGTCCTGAGTCTTGAGCAGGTACTCCTCGGTCTTCTGAGCCTGTACATACCACTCGTCCTGAGCCTTGCCGAACTTCACCATGTTGTACTTTCCAGCCTTGTCATAGGCCTTCTTGTCATCCCCATTGCGGTTCACGGCACTCCAGTTGACAGCTGCAATGCGGCCGTTGAGAACGGTCAGGGAGACATATTCCTTCCAACCGGAGGAGGGATAGGCCTCATCGATGGCAAAGTAAGCACCATCGGCATACGGACCGCGACCGACAGGACCGGCTGCAAGAGCCTTGGCAGCAAGTTCGAAGAATGCATCCACATGGACTGAGACACCGGCGATGTCATCTGTGTGACCTTCGCTGTCCTTATAGCTTATTGCTGCAGGATCCTGGGTCTTCAGGAGGTGGGCCTCGGCCTTCTCGGCCTGCTGATACCATTCAGCCTGGGCTTTGCCGAACTTCACCATGTTGTACTTCCCAGCCTTGTCATAGGTCTTCTTGTCGGCACCACCGGAAATGTTTACTGCATTCCAGTCAGCTTCGACAATCTTTCCACCACTGACAGTCAAGGTTACGGTTTCCTTCCAGCCGGAGGAAGCGAACGCATCGTCGGCGGCAAAATAGATGCCATCGGCATACTTTGCAGCAGCAGGAGCCGGGGCCGGGGCCGGGGCGGGAGCAGGTGCAGCTACAGCAGGTGCAGCAGCAGGTGCCGGGGTTGCGGTTTTCGCTTCAGACTTCGAGCAGCCGGTGAAGACGAACAGAGAGATCAAAACAACAGCTGCAAGTACAGCCAACACGTTCTTTCTCATGGTCATTAACTCCTAGGTAATTTCATCATTCGTTGATATAATCATATACAGAACTATTACAGTTTTGCAATATCGTCCTAAAATTATCAATAGTCATTCGCAATTACGAGATTATCTTGATATGTAATTATATTATAAAGAGTTCCATAGGCAAGTAATCCGATTGCTTTACTTAGATATAAAAATATCGATACATTTTTTTTCACTATTTTACCAATAATTCGTTTCCCACAGAGATTTATTTATTTTTTCATCTCCTACAGTATGGCGTTAATGTAAAAAATGTGAAAAACTATATTCGATAAAAAATGACACAATTGCATAAATTCCTACTTCTGTGCTAGAGTGTTTTTCTACCAACGCAGTAAGGTAGCGTGACTGTACATCCGCAAAAATCCTTGTTGCAACGCTATACAAAGATTCGTATATTGCAAGCCCTTGTCAGCAAGGGCCGCCGTAAGGACGGAACCATGGACAAGAAACAGATTGTGGTATTGGGCGGGGGATACGCCGGAGTACACGCTGCAAAAACCTTGCACAAAGCATTCAAGAAGCATCAAGACAAGGTTGAAATAACCTTGATCGACAAGAACCGTCACCACATTCTCATGACTGAGCTGCATGAAGTCGCCGGTAACCGTGTTGAAGAGGATTCCGTAAAAATATCCTTCGACCGCATTTTCTCCGGCAAAATGGTCAATGTCGTACAGGACACCATTATCGACATCGATTTCAAGAACCAGACACTCAAAGGCGATCGTGCAAGCTACGGATATGACCAACTGATCATCGGGACAGGTGCCACCACCGCCGACTTCAACATACCCGGTGTCAAGGAGCACGCATTCTACTTGTGGAGTCTTGAGGATGCACTTCGCATCCGCTGTCATATCGAACAGGTTGTCAAGGATGCAAGCCGGGAAGCCGATAGTGAAAAGCGCAGACAGATGCTTACCTTCGTGGTTGCCGGCGGTGGATTCACCGGCATCGAGCTGGTGGGTGAACTCACTGAATGGCTGCCGATCCTGTGCAAGGAAAACGGCATTGACTTCAAGAAGGAAGGCAGGCTTATCAGCGCAGAAGCACTGGGAAGCATTTTGAACATGCTTCCGGAGAAACCCAGGGCAAAGGCTGTAAAATACCTGGAGAAACAAGGCGTTGAGATTAAGCTCAACTCCCTGATCACCCAAGTCGATGCCGAAGGCTTCACCACCAAAAGCGGCGAAGTGATCAAAACAAAGACGCTGGTCTGGACCTGCGGCGTTCGCGGAACGGAATTCTGCGAGAAGCTTCCGCTTACCGATGGTAAGATCGGCAGAAAACTCGTCAATGAATATATGCAGAGCCCCGATTACCAGAACGTCTACCTCGTCGGTGACGGCATGTGGTTTTTGGAGAACAACCGTGCAGTTCCCCAGATAGTTGAAGCCGCCGAACAGACTGCAAAGACTGCAGCCGATGGTGTAATCTATACGATCAAGAGTGAACTCGGTCTCAAAGCCGAGCATCCCAAGCCGTTCAAGTCGAACTTCCACGGATTCATGGTCTCCATCGGTGGAAAGTATGCTGTGAGTCATACCGCCGGAATGTCCCTCTCAGGCTTCTTCGCCATGGCCCTCAAGCATATGGTGAACATCTATTACCAGAGCGGCGTATGCGGTGTAAACGGTGCTTGGGCGTACATCAAGCATGAGATACTGGAAATCAAGCACAACCGCTCCCTCATCGGTGGTTTGGCTGCCTACAAGGTTCCCTCCTACTGGACGACCTTCCTCAGAATGTATCTGGGTGTAATGTGGTTTATTGAGGGAATTGGAAAAATCCAGAAAGGTTGGCTTACCGATACAACCGGCTCAAAAGTCTACTGGGGAGCACCTGCAGAGGGTGCCTCGGATGCATGGGCCTCTGCCAGCCAAGCGGTTACTGAAACAGTCGCCTCGGCAAGTCAGGCGGTAGCCGACACCGTAGCTTCGGTCAGTCAGACTGCGTATCAGACTGTAGCATCGGCAAGTCAACCGGCAGTGCAAGCCGTGGCTTCCGCCAGCCAGCCGGCAGTGGAAGCTGCATCATCGGCAACCCAATGGGTTGTCGAAACCGCAGCCTCTGCAAGCCAGACGGTTGTTGATACCGTCGCAGCCGTCAGCCAATCGATTGCTGAGAGCGGTGCAGTCGAGCAGTTTGCTCCTCCCCTGCTCTCCCAGCCTTTGGCAATCTTCACCTGGATCAACAATACATTTGTAGCCCAGGCTCCCTATCTGTTCCAGCTGATGATCGTACTGGCTGAAGTTGGTATCGGACTTGCCCTCTTTGCCGGTCTGTTTACCTTCCCTGCCGCCATCGTATCCTTGGGCTTGTCGGTCATGTTCCTGATCGGGGCATTGGCAGGCAAAGAGATTCTTTGGTATATGGCGGTATCGATTGTCATGCTCGGAGGAGCAGGCAAGGCCTTCGGTCTGGACTACTGGGTGATGCCTTATCTGAAGAAGTTGTGGAATAAAACTCCGCTTGCCAAGAAAACCTACTTCTATCTTGATGAACCCGAGTTCACCAAACGCCAGATGGAACGGAAATTGGGGAAAAAGTAGGAAGGCATGACCGATTTCTGGAACGATGAGCAGGAACTCAAAGAGCAGCTTCTACACGTGAGCAGTACCATCGAAAATACGGTGGCCACTGCTCATGGCTTTATCCGTCCGATTTTACTCGACCATGTCCAGTCGGTGGGAAAAATGCTGCGACCAGCACTGGTCTTGATTACAAGCGCTCTAGGCGAGCACTCGATCACCGAGGATGCCGTCAGGGTTGGGTCGGTTATTGAACTGATTCATTTGGCCTCTCTTGTGCATGACGATATTATTGACTCCGCCTCCAAGCGCAGAGGCAAATCCACGGTCTACGCCAAGGTAGGAGCCAAGCAGGCGGTCCTCGCCGGTGATTTTCTCTTGGCGAAAGCCTTGCTGCTGACAAGCGGCAAAGAACGGGGAATGGACAGCAGGGTGGTCTCTGCCGCTCTCTCCCGCTTGTGTGAAAGCGAGCTTGACCAGGATGCAGGGCAAGGTGATTTCCTCATCTCTCGACACACCTACCTCCGAAGGATTGCAGGAAAAACGGCAAGTCTGTTCGCATTGAGTTGTTATTCGGGTGTTGCATTGCAGGAAGCACCTCCGGTCAAGCAGATGCTGTGTCATAGAATCGGGTACTGCATGGGTATGGCCTTCCAAATCCAAGACGACGTTCTCGATTATGCAGGAAGTTCATCCAAGCTTGGTAAGCAGACAGGCAATGACTTGAAGTGCGGGATCCCCACCCTGCCGCTCATCTATGCCTTGGACCAGGAACAACGGAATGGAGGGGCGGAATTGCGGGATCTACTGCTTAGTTCTACAGTTCCATTAAAAGAAAAAACCGTAAAACAGGCGCTGGTCTTGGTTGAATCTTTGGGTGGTGTACAAAAAGCAGAAATTCTTGCAGAATCATACAAGATGCGTGCGCTCTCGGACATCAAGCGGCTTGCGCATCCTCAGGTTGAGAGACAGCTTGGCAATCTCTTTGCCAAATTATCGAAGCGCTCTGTATAAGGATTTGCATGAACACGATACACGATGATCACGACTCGGACCTCACAGGAGAGCAGCGTGCTTTCCATGAGGCGTATGATACTACGCTGCATTATTTGAGAACCAGACAAAAAATCAGCCCCCTGAATATGATAGACCTTGAAGGTGAGTATTATCACCTGACCGTCTACGAGGGTCAGGATTGGGGAGGCAGGGGCGTATTGAAAAATGCAGAGATACAAGGGCAAATCTACGCCTATCTGGCGTTCATGAATCAACTTAAGAAGGAGCAAGGGCTATAGGAGCACTCTCCTACAGCCCTCTGACTGCTCAGCTGAGCAGGGTCTTCTGTCCCTCCAGACTCCTCAGGGAGGAAATCTCTTCCGTCACTTCCACGACTCCCAAATACTCCTGCTTCTCATTGCGGACTGCAAAGTAACGAATCAGGATGAACATGGTGCCTTTCTGGATCCAGAAGGATTCACTGTCCTTCAGACCGGCCTTGAAATCCTCGACCAGCTTCTCGACGACAGCCAGGCTCTTGGGAGGATGGCAGTGAGCTACTTCGCGTCCAACGATGCTGCGGGTACGTGGGAAAACCCTGTCCTTTCCTTCGCTGAAATAGCGGACCTTGTCATCGGCACCAACAAAGGTGACATCGCCTGGAAGCGTGTTGAGCATCCAAGTCAACTCTTCGAGGTTAAGATGGCCGCTGGGCAGCACGATCTCTCCACTTGTCTCCTGTTTTGGAGCAAAGTCCTCTTTGCCGCTCATACTTGCATTCCAGCGGTACCAGGTCAAGGCATCAGAAGGACTTGCACCCTCGATTCCTCCGTTGAAACAGTATCCGATATCAGCGCTGTCACGGGCGACCGTAAGCCAGGAATCACCATCCATTACACCTGAGAGCATCGGCATGAGGATGTTGTTCTCCTTGTTGATCATGCCCAGTACCTGTTCGATCAACTTGTCCAGTGAGGCTTCTTGTACAGTCCCCTCAGTCTCAAGACTGCGAATGCAGGATTTCCAAAGATCGCGAATCTCATCGTCCACCCCCCACATAACCTTCGGAGGAGCAGTGATCCCGGCTTTCTCCATATAGGGGAAGAAGAGATTCTCTTTTCGGGCATAGTGCTTGTCGAGCTTGCTCAGGCTCTTCAGCTCTGCAAGCAGATTCGCTTTGGCGGCTTCACTCTTGTCCTGTTTGTAGGCTTTTACAGCGTTGCTGAACTCGGTATTAATGAAACTCGTCAGCCCCTCGTTCTCCTTGATGAAAACAAATGCCGGATGACCGGGTGTCTTGTCGGCTTGCTTGCCCTGATGAATCTCTTCAATGCTACCGCCAAAGACCGAGGCGTGTACATCACAGAGCTTCTGGACCTGCTCTACAACAATGGCACCGCTTTCCATGAGCTTGCGTTCGGCTGCAGCCAACTCCTCTGCACTCACCGTGCCGAATTCAGCCTCGAAAGCCTTCTTCACTTCATCACTGGAAGCGCCACTGTGCAGTCTTTCTATGATTTCCTTCAGCCTCTGAATTTTCTTATCGTCCATGATTTCTCCTTCTCATTTAATATCCTACTATTATAGTATGATAAAAAGCGCCTCGCAAGGGAAGCGCTTTCTTGAAAAAAGAACAGAATGTATGCTTCAGGTCAGTAGGCATTCGTGATGTAGTGCTCAAGCTCGCCGATCTGGAAATCGCGTTCTTCCAAGGCCGCCTTGACCACATCCCCGATGGATATCATGCCGATGACCTTCTCACCATCAACAACCGGAAGGTGACGGAAGCGACCTGCGGTCATAAGCTGCAGGCAGTCCTCACTGCTTTGATGTGGCTTGACATAGGTTACTCCGGTCGTCATCACCTCGCGCACCTTGATGGAACCGGTATTGAGATGCTCAAGTCTCTTGGAGAAATGCCGGATGATGTCTCTTTCAGAGAGGATTCCCTTGATGTCACCCTGCTCGTTGAGTACCAACAATGCACCGATTTTGTGCTCGGTCAGTTTCAAGAGTGCATGAGAAAGGGCATCATCGGGTCCGATGCTGATTACCGTACTCCCTTTTTGATCCAGAATCGATTGTACATTTGCCATACATTACCTCCACTATGTCAATCTACGCGTCTTATCTATTTCAAGCGTACCCCACCGTTTTCAATTACGCAAGATAATTGTGCTCACTGCGACAGAAATCCCTACTAAATTAGTAGAATAGCTATTTTTCTATCTATAGAAAAATATATGATGTAACATTATACAGGTATATTGTTGCCATAGGCAAATATTTTTGTTATATATGTAGGAGAAAGGAATACCATCGATGAACATCATTTTATATAGTGCAACCGTTGCACTGCTGCTTCTCTCTTTTGTAAAAGACCGAGAGAAAACCCGCAAGGCTTTACTGAAAGCATGGAAGGCGTTTGAAAACATTCTTCCCCAGTTTCTGGTCGTCATCCTGCTCGTCAGTCTGTTGCTCAGCCTGCTCGACCACCGGATGATTCTCAGAATAATCGGTTCTGAATCCGGTTGGCTGGGAGTGCTGCTTGCAGCCATCGTAGGGGCGGTCACCCTGATTCCCGGATTTGTCGCCTTCCCCACTGCGGCTCTTTTAGTCAACGGAGGAGCCGGGTACATGCAAATCGGGGCGTTCATCTCAACGTTGATGATGGTCGGCATCGTCACCCTTCCGGTGGAAATGCAGTACTTCGGCAAAAAGCTTGCACTCTATCGCAACGCTCTTGCGTTTGTTTTTTCGTTCCTTGTGGCCTTCGTCATCGGGCAGGTCATGGAGGCAGTAGTATGAAGCATTTTGTGAAGCGCTATCGCTCATTCTTGATTGTATCGGTGGTCCTGTTACTTGCCGGTCTTTTCAATAAGGAGCTTGGACAGCAGGTACTGAGCACAACGGCATACCAACTCAAGGAGATGCTGTTGGTGATTCCTCCCATTTTCGTGCTCCTCGGGCTTCTGGACATCTGGGTTCCCAAGCAGACCATGGTCAAATACATGGGGGAAGGCAGCGGCTTGAAAGGAATACTGCTCGCCCTTTTCATCGGTTCAGCTGCAGCAGGTCCCCTCTACGGAGCCTTCCCGGTGGCTGCCGTGTTCATGAGAAAAGGGGTGAAGTTCTCCAACATCCTGATCTTCCTCGGAGCCTGGTCCACCACCAAGATTCCGATGATCCTGTTTGAATTCTCTGCACTCGGTCTTCCCTTCGCCCTAACCCGGCTGCTCGTCGATATTCCGGGCATCATCATCATCGCCTACCTGCTTCAGGCATTGATGGGGAAAAAGGAGATAGAGAGCATCTATACGAAAGCGATGCAAAACAGCTAATCGACCATAACCGAGAGGCCGACCAGACGCTCAAGGTCCAGGATGCGTACCACCTTCTGCCCGACGAGCTCGACCAAGCCCTCTTCCTCGAACTGAACCAGCTTGCGACTGAGCGTCTCGCGGGCCAGCCCAAGATAATTAGCCAACCCTTCCCTGCTCAGGGGAAGGGTTATTTCAAGATAAGGTCCGTTGTAACGGCCGTAGGGCTGCTTGAATTCAAGCAACAGGCTTGCAATTCTGAGGTCGGCATTCCTGCCTCCCATGCTCTGCATCGCCGTTTCAAGGCGGCTCATCCGGTTCGCCATCGCCTCGATGATTTGCAGTGCAACCGAGCTGTGTTTTTCAAGCAACGATGCGAACTGCGCCTTGCTGAGGATGCAGACGTGTGTCTCCTCCAACGCCTCGACCGTGTAGGGAACCCTCTCTTCGGTAAACAGAAATCGTGCTCCGTAGTAGTCGTTTGCAGGAAAGATGTATAATATCTGCTCCCTGCCGTCGGCATTGGTCCGGTATGCCTTGGCACTACCCTCGCGGATTACCGTGAAACCCTTTGCTAAATCCCCCTCCCTCACCAGTATCTCTCCTTTCTGAAAGCTCCGATGCTCCATCTGGGCGGTTAGGGCATGCACCGCCACCGGTTCAAGGGAGGCGAAGAGGGGGACGCTGCGTATACAGCGGTCGTTTGTGCAATTCTGGCACTGACTGGCGGCTTCCATTCCAACTCCTAGTGAAATACTCAATTTGTGATTTCAATCACAGTACAAATACTGTGAACATGGTATACCAAAGTCAAGAAAAGTATACGAGAAACGTGTGAAAGAGGAAACACCATGAACGATAGAGAAGACCGGAAGTACGAAATCGACACAAGATCCTTCATTGTTGAGCATTATACACCGTACGATGGAGATGCATCCTTTTTGCAAGGGCCTACGGAACGCACCCGTAAGCTTTGGGACAAGCTCAAGGCATTGCTTGCAGTCGAACGCCAACGAGGCGGCATGTACGATATCGACGAAAAAACCATCTCCACCATCACCAGTCATAGAAGCGGCTATATCGACCAGGAGCTCGAACAGATTGTCGGCCTACAGACCGACGAGCCCCTGAAGCGAGCCATCATGCCATTCGGAGGCATCAGGTTGGTGCATACCGAACTGCAGGCCTATGACAGGACCTTGCCCGAGGACGTGGATAAGGTATTCTCCTACCGAAAGACTCACAACGACGGTGTTTTCGATGTCTATACCACCGAAATGAAGAAAGTCCGCCACAGTGGAATCATCACCGGACTTCCCGATGCATACGGGAGGGGACGGATCATCGGCGACTACCGCCGCGTCCCTCTCTATGGTGTCGATTTCCTGATCGAGCAGAAAAAGCAGGCCAAACAACAGTACACCTTCGACGCGATGACTGAAGCGGTTATTCGCGACCGAGAGGAGCTCAGCGAGCAAATCCGCTCCCTTGCCGAACTCAAGGAAATGGCGCTCTCCTACGGCTATGACATTTCCGGACCTGCCAAGAACACCAAGGAGGCCATTCAGTGGCTGTACTTTGCCTTTCTTGCAGCAACAAAGGAGCAGAATGGAGCTGCGATGAGCCTTGGGCGCGTCTCCACCTTCCTTGACATCTATGCCGAGCAGGACCTGAAGGCAGGAACGTTCAACGAGGCGGAAATCCAGGAGTTGGTCGACCACTTCATCATGAAGCTCAGAATCATCCGATTTCTCCGAACTCCGGCCTACGACCAGCTGTTCAGCGGCGACCCCACCTGGGTAACCGAATCCATTGCAGGCATGTGCCATGATGGAAGACACATGGTCACCAAGATGAGTTATCGCTTCCTCCATAGCCTGACCAACCTCGGGCCTGCTCCCGAGCCGAATCTCACGGTACTGTGGAGTCAGAAACTTCCCCAGGACTTCAAGGACTTCTGTGCAAAGCTCTCCATCGAAACCTCTTCGATCCAGTATGAGAATGACGATCTGATGAGAGCGGACTACGGGGATGACTATGGCATCGCCTGCTGCGTATCCGCGATGCGCATCGGAAAACAAATGCAGTTCTTCGGCGCCCGGGTGAATCTTGCCAAGACGTTGCTCTATGCAATCAACGGCGGCCGTGATGAGAAGAGCGGAGAGCAGATCGGTCCCACCTTGGCACCCATCACGGATGAGTACCTCGACTATGCAACGGTGATGGACCGCTTCGAGGCGATGAGCAGCTGGCTTGCAAAGCTCTACATCGACACGCTGAATGTCATCCATTACATGCACGACAAATACAGCTATGAACGATTGGAGATGGCTTTGCACGACGAACAGATAGTCAGAACCATGGCGGGCGGCATTGCGGGGCTGAGCGTTGTTGCCGACAGCCTGTCAGCCATCAAGCATGCCAAGGTCAAACCGATCAGGGATGAGAGCGGCCTCGCCGTCGACTTTGAGATCGAGGGAGATTATCCCTCGTATGGCAATGACGATGACCGCGTCGATTCCATCGCCCGGGAGTTGGTGAAATCATTCATGCAGAAAATGAAGAGGCATACCACCTATCGGCAGAGCATCCCCACCCTCTCGGTACTGACCATCACCAGCAATGTGGTGTATGGAAAGAAAACCGGGTCAACCCCCGACGGCAGGAAGGCGGGCGAACCGTTCGCTCCTGGAGCGAACCCGATGCACGGTCGTGACAAGAAGGGTTGTGTCGCCAGCATGAAGAGCGTGGCAAAGCTGCCGTACGCCTATGCACAGGACGGCATCAGCTACACCTTCTCCATCGTTCCTTCCACCCTTGGAAAGAACAAGGAGATGCAGACAGCCAACCTGACCACCCTCATGGATGGCTACTTCGCCCAGACAGGGCATCACATCAACGTGAACGTCATGGAGAAAAGCACCCTGCTGGATGCCATGGATCACCCTGAGAAGTATCCCCAGCTGACAATCAGGGTCAGCGGGTACGCGGTCAACTTCATCAAGCTCACCCGCGAGCAGCAGCTTGACGTCATTCACCGCACCTTCCACGAATCCCTGTAAGGAGGCAAACCATGTCGGTAATCGGATCTGTACACTCGGTGGAGAGTCTCGGGACCTTGGATGGTCCGGGGCTGCGCTATGTGGTCTTCCTGCAAGGGTGCTCGCTGAGATGCCGCTATTGTCATAATCCCGATACATGGAATTTGAAGGGAGGAAAGAGCACCGACAGCAGGGACTTGGTAAAGGAGATTCTGGGATACCGGAACTTCATCGCCAAGGGCGGGGTCACCATCAGCGGCGGAGAGCCGCTGAAGCAACCAGAGTTCGCACTTGACGTAATCGAGCGCCTGAAGCAGGAAGGCTTGCACACAGCCCTCGACACTGCCGGCAGCGTCCCGCTGGAACTGGCCAAGCCGGTGCTCGATGCCGCCGACCTGATCCTTCTGGATATCAAGAGCCTGGACGACAGGATGTGCTTCAGTCTTACCGGCATGGGCAACGCAAACACCTTGTCCACCCTCGCCTACTGCCAGAGCATCGGCAAGAAGGTGTGGATACGACATGTATTGGTTCCTGGCTGGACGCTTGAGGAACAGATGCTGAAAGAGCTGGCGGACTTTTTAAAGGCCTTCAGTTGCATCGAACAGGTCGAACTGCTGCCCTACCACCGAATGGGTCAGTACAAGTGGGAGCAGCTGAAGCTGCACTACAGCTTCAAGGACGTCCCCGAGCCTACGAAACGTGAGTTGCTGATGGCCCGGTCGATCTTCGAGGAACAGGGTCATAGGGTCTTGATGACCAACCTTACCGATGAGAAGGAGAGCAAGGTCGGTTGACCCAAGAAGGGCTTGCCGTACGTGGCAAGCCCTTGCTTGAAAAACGAAAACGAAAAGGAAGTACGATCATCGCTCTTTCTGAGGTACTAAAAAGAGGTTCTCCAGGTCATAGCCCTGTTCCCGGGCCAGCTGCTTCATGGTGGAGAGCAGCTCATCACTGACGACAGGCGTTCGGGACAGGAACCAAAGATAGTCTCTCGAATCATTGCCCACCAACGCCCACTGGTACTGCTGCTCATCCAAACCGAACACCAGGTAGTCGGAAGTGAACAGACCGAAAAATTTCACCTTAAGCCGCCCGGGCTGTGCTTCATCGGGCCTCCAAGCCACCGCCTTGACCGAGGTGAGTTTTCCGTCCAATGTTTTTTTCAATCCACTGTTCACCACTTGTATGCGTCCGTCGTCACGAAGGGAGTAATCGGCTTTCGCCCCGACCAGGTTCTTCTCGAAACCGTGTTGGTACCGAGCAATTTCGTACCAAGACCCAAGATACCGATCCAAGTCCAAAGCATCGACGGTTGTAAGGCGATCCGCTTCAGGGATTGTGGTTGCACACCCGACGAGGGATGCCAATGCAGCCGCTACAACACAGATCATCGCAACTTTTTGCACCTGTTTCATGTTACCTGCCTTCCTCCCGCTCCTTGCGGGTCTGCTTCAGTTGTTCGAGCGTCTGGTCGAGCATCTGTCTCAACTCTGCATACTTTCTGCCCTGTTCATCACGATCATTGCTGAGCAGACATGTTGCTATATGACTTGGGATGGAGACAGCCTTCTGTTCCAACTCCCATCCTTTCTTGGTAAGCAGCACCTCCACCGTCCTCTCATCGCTGGGAAGGCGGTGACGCTCGATCAAATGTGCAGATTCGAGGCGCTTGAGCAGTGGCGACATGGTCCCGGTATCCAGGCTCAATGCTGTACAGAGTTCCCCCACCGTCGCCTTTTCATGCTCCCACAAATAGAGAAGCGTGATGTATTGGGCATAGGTCAAACCCAGGTGGTCGAGCAGCGGTCGGTAGGCAGCCATGAGCTCCCGTTCCAAGGCGTAGAAGCGAAAGCAGAGTTGATTGGACAGCAAGAGTTGATCATAGGCCATTAGAGTACCTCCTGGAGTTTTGGAATCAAAGCAAGTGGGGATTCTGTAGGAGCATAGCGGTGGACGGTAAGTCCATCCTTCTCGACCAGGAATTTTGTGAAATTCCATTTGATGGAACTCCCCAATTTGCCCGAGGCTTGCTCTTTCAGCCAGGCAAAGACGGGATGGGTATTCTTTCCATTGACATCAATTTTACTCATCAAGGGAAACGTAACTCCGTGGTTGACTCTGCAATATTCGGCGATATCGGCATCACTGCCGGGCTCCTGATGGGCGAATTGGTCACAAGGGAAACCTATGACCACAAGACCGGAGTCCTTGTATTGCTGATACAACTTCTCCAAATCATCATATTGCGGTGTAAAACCGCATTTGCTGGCTGTGTTGACAATCAATAGCGTCTTGTTCTGCAATTGTGCAAAATCAAACTCGCTCTGGTTGTTCGCAACCGCCTTGAAATCATATATGGTCAGCATACGCATTCCTTTCAATCAATTAAGTTGCGAACAATATAACAGAAGCAAATATTCTTGTCAATCCTTGCTCGATCGCGCCCAGAGGTTGATATTTCCATCCTTTGCAAAGGAATCGATTCCGGCAAGTTCATCCTCGCTGAACACCAGGTTTTGCAACGCTCCGACGTTCTCGATGATCTGCTCGGGCGAGCTTGCCCCGATGAGGACACTGGTGATCTCCTTGCGTCTCAAGCACCAAGCCAAAGCCATTTGAGGCAGGCTTTGGCCGCGCTGCCTGGCGATCTCATTGAGTGAACGGATGTTTGCGAGGTTTTCTTCACTGAGCATGGCCGGAGAGAGGGAGCTGCCTTGACGGGAAGCACGACTGCCTTGGGGAATTTCCTTCAGGTATCGGTCGGTCAACATACCTTGTGCCAAGGGGGAGAAGCAGATGGTTCCCATGCCCAACTCATCCAGTGTACCCAGCAGATCAGCCTCCACCCAACGATTGAGCATGGAGTAGGATGGTTGATGAATCAACAGGGGAATGCCCATCTGCTTGAGTATGGCATACGCTTCTTTCGTCTTTGCAGCCGAATAGGATGAGATTCCCACATACAGGCACTTGCCGCTTCGATAGGCAGAAGCAAGGGCTCCCATGGTTTCCTCAAGCGGTGTATCGGGGTCGAAGCGATGCGAATAGAAGATATCCACATATTCAAGCCCCATCCGTTTGAGACTTGCATCGAGACTGGACAGCAGGTATTTGCGACTCCCCCACTCTCCATACGGACCGGGCCACATCAAATATCCGGCTTTCGTGGAAATCACCAGCTCATCGCGGTAGGAGGCGAAATCCTGGGCCAAAAGCTTACCGAAATTCAGCTCAGCCGATCCTGCGGGAGGACCATAGTTGTTGGCCAAGTCAAAGTGGGTTATACCGAGGTCGAATGCCGTATGCAACATCTTCCTTGCATTCGCCAAAGATGTCTGGTCCCCGAAATTCTGCCACAACCCGAGGGAGACGGCCGGCAGCTTCAATCCGCTTTTGCCACACCGATTGTACAACATGGCATCGTAGCGCTGAGGGTTTGGTTTATACATACACAACTCCTTGTATGGGCAAGTATACAATAAACCAAGCAACAACTCTATTTCTTTTGACTTCTCTACATTCGCTGATAGACTGACAGCATAAGGCATGTTCAATTGGAGGTTGTATGAAACGAGTTCCCGTTCTTGTCGCCCTCAGCTACCTGATCATGGTTACCGTAAACGCCCTTGCAAATATTCTTCCGATAGCCGGGATGAATACCGGTGCTGTCTCGGATTCCTACCCCAACCTGTTCGCACCGGCAGGCATCACCTTCTCCATCTGGGGTGTCATCTACCTGTTGCTCGCCTTGCATACGCTCTACCAGTTCACCAATAAACTGGAGGGAAAACTTGACACCATCGGTCTGCTTTTCTCCCTCTCCTCGGTAGCCAATGCACTGTGGATCTTCAGCTGGCACTATCGCAGGATCGGCCTTTCGGTAGTGTTGATGCTGTGCATTCTCGGGCTTCTGATCCGCATCAATCTTTTGATTCAGAACATGAAG
>VMEE01000101.1 GCA_009910795.1 Dehalobacter sp. CP
GGCCAATGCTGGCAGTCTCCAATGGACGGCATGTCATAATGTCCACTCCCTTTGGGAAAAGGGGTCATTTCTTCCACATCTGGGAAGAGCAGGCCGATATGTGGGAACGTTATGAAATTCCTGCCGAGCAATGCCCGAGGATCAGCCCTGAATTCCTGGAAGAAGAGCGCCGGATCAATCCGTGGTTCGAACAGGAATATCATTGTAAATTCATGGAGACGGTGGACAGTGTGTTCACCTATGAACAGGTAGCGGCGGCGATGTCGGAGGAAGTGGAGCCATTATGGTGATAAAATTCATAGTAGGGTTGGATTTGGGACAGGCTCAGGACTATACAGCGCTGTCCATCCTGGAGAGGCTGCCGGGCAAGGAATATGCGTATCACGTGCGACATTTGGAACGGTGCAGAGGACGGTCCTATCCTGATATTGTGGACAAAGTTTTCACAATGATGCATTCTCCGGCGCTGGATGGCAACGCGGTGCTTGTGGTCGATCAGACCGGCGTAGGTGCGCCGGTGGTGGACATGTTCGGGAAAGTTGGATTGAAGCCGATAGGCATCTTCATCCATGGAGGAGACAAAACCAGCAACGAAGGCTCTACATGGCGTGTACCGAAGCGGTCCCTGGTGGGAGTACTCCAAGTACTTCTTCAGACAGATAGGCTCAAGGTAGCCAGCCGGCTGCCGTTGGGACCGGTTCTCAGCCAGGAGATGCTCAACTTCAAATGTAAGATCGATCCGGTCACCGCCCACGATTCTTACAGTGCGTGGAGGGAGGCCGATCATGACGACCTGGTGCTGTCTGTGGCAATGGCGGCCTGGTTTGGTGAGAGGTCGAGGCCCAAACCGATCCCCCGGTTTGTCCAACCGGCGCAAATTTCGGTAGGCGGCGGGGCTCGATATGTCGGAAATTGTGATTATCCTAATTTAACATGGAGCGGGCAATGATGGACGGACAGCGTATTGCTTGCGATTTTGCGCTGGCTGAATGTCGAAATGTGGGTTTTGCGCGAGAGATGCCGGAGCCTTTCTCCTATGCAAAGAATTTAAATGAGGTTATATAAATGAAGACAACGACTGAACAAGATAGAGAATTAGGTGAACTGTTGCGTGAGTTGCGAATGCTGTTCGTGAGGCCAACAAGCGACGGTAACGGGAACGCGCAGCCGGAGATGGAGAGGATCAAGACAGCGGATTTGCTCAAGCTGACTAGCCGGCTGGCGTCGCTGGCCAGGGAGATATCAGCAAACGGCGAGCCCACCAAGGAGCCCACAAGCATCAAAGAGCGATACACGCCGATGGCTAAAAAGGCCATGAATGCCGCCAACCCCGAGACAATGGAGCTGATCCGCCGGGATGGGGAGCGGGCCGATGTCGTCCGGGCAAAACAGCGGGCGGATGACACGCTGGCAGCATTCAGCCGGGGTAAGAAGAAGATGGATGCAGCACCACCCGAGAAGGCCACAAATGCCGCCGGTGATGTGGAGGCAGCAAGAGCCCGAGCTGATGCGACCATGTTCAAGAGGAGGGGCTGAGGATGTCCCTCTCTTCTTTTTTGGAGTTCTGGAAGAATCCGGTTCCACATGCCCAACAGGACCCCGTAAAATCGCTATACAACGCTTATGTGCGGACTGCGCAGGAGCTTGCGGCCCGGAAGGCAAAGGGCATACTCTTCCTGGTGCCCGGTAAAGACTCGCGAGGGCGATGGATACCTGTTTACGACGAAGGCAAGATCAATGATGTGGCTGCTCTCTCCGGCGAAATCGAGCAGACCGCCGCTAAGCTCAAATCGATATCCAACGATATCGAGGAGGTCCAAACGCTGGCAGGCGGGCATTACATGCTGGAGTTGCAGAGAGAGCACGAGCAGCTCATCCACTCAGTGCAATTGGCCGAATCTGTCGCCTCCGCTATGATGCGACGGGCGATCAACGCCAGGGGCCGCACGACCCAGCCGCTCAGACCTGAAGAGTTTGCGACCAGGCCCGAGATTGTGGAGGCGTATGCAAAAGCTGATCTCCACAAAGCGGAAAGCGCGCCGAAGATTGAAGAGATGGCCGGGCGGCTGGAGAAGATAAGAGCGATCCTGGAGAAATACGCATGACCGGATTCGATGATGCGTTTGTCGAATTGCACCGGAGCTATGCGCTCATCAGGGCACTCACCCTGATTCAAGCCGAAGCTTCCAGTCTGATCACGCTTTCGGACGATGACAAGCTCTTCATCGCGCGCGCTTGAGCACGAGCTATTGGAAAGTTAGTAGAGAGCCCTGCCAACTTTTTTCTATTTCCATAAAGCGACAGAAATTAATTTCTGTAATGCCCTAGAATCGACTTTCTCCTTCCGTGATGTGTTATCGGACCTGGGGAGAGA
>VMEE01000102.1 GCA_009910795.1 Dehalobacter sp. CP
CCGCGCTCAATGAAGCTATAACCGGACATCCTATTCCTGGAGAACCGTCAATAACTGCAAATGCGGTATCTTTATTTGAGTTATCTTTCATCTGCTTTTTTACTTCACTTACAAGTAAACCTGAATTTCCGTTTCCAGGATGAAGTTTTGCTGTGGAAAATACTCTCTTCTCATTCTTAAACAGCATCAGATCACCAACTATATTAGGTTTCATAGTAATTGCATTTACCGGACATACAAGTTTGCAGACAGCGCATCCTTCGCATGCATTTGTGTCAATAATATATTTTTCTCCTTCTATTACCGCGCCAAATCTGCAATGCGTATAACACAATCCGCATGATATGCATTTGTCAGGATCGATATTTGCTTTTTTTAAGCCGTAAAATCCTTTTAATAAGTAAGTTTCATCATTATGGCTGACGAGGTGTAGATTAGGAGCATCAACATCACAGTCAGCATATGCTTCTGCTTTTGATAAAGATATCAATGCGGATGCGACTGTGGTTTTACCTGTACCGCCTTTTCCACTTAGAATTAGAAGCTGCTTCATTTTTTTACCCCCATTCTTATCTTTTCAAGTAAAGAAATAAAGAGCTTACTATAGTTTTCTGATTCCTGTGCTGCAATTTTGCCTTCAGAATTCAATAGTCCGAGTTTTCTGTCAAAGGCAATGGACTCCAGTATGGGTATTGAAGCTTCTTGACAATAATCAGCTGATGGGTTTTTCCCATCTGTGCATTTGTTTAGGACTGCTCCATATGGCTTATTGTATAATTTGACAAGTTCATGCACCATCTGAAGATTATGAGCTCCAAATAATGAAGGTTCAGCAACAAGTACACAGTAATCCGCATCTTTTATGCTTTCAATTACTGAACATGAGCTTCCAGGAGGGCAGTCTATAAATATGTCTTTACCTGTGTTGTAAGGATCGTCTTTTAGCAGTTGTTTAATTATAGGGATACCTGAAGTTTCTCCTGTATTTAAGATTCCTGTTTTTACCTTTACACAGTCTGAATCACCATATTCATAATGCCCTATGGTCTTATCTTTTTCTGATATCGCTTTTTGAGGACATACAATTTCGCATCCTCCACAGGAATGGCAGATTTTATCGAATACCATAAGTTTGCTGCCAATGTATGCTAAAGCATGAAATTCGCAAAATAAAACACATTTTCTGCAGCCATTACATAAGTATTCATCGCATACAGGTATTTTGACATTTACATCGGCTTTTTGCATTATTTCAGGTTTAAAGAAAAGATGCCCATTGGGTTCTTCAACATCGCAATCAATGTAAACAGAGTTTTTGTCTGAATAAGCAAGATTTACTGCGACAAAGGTTTTTCCCGTACCTCCTTTGCCGCTCAATACTGCAACCTTCATATATTTCACCTATGTCCGTGTAATCCTGGGTGAATGTCTGTTAATGGTTCTAATGAACCTTTTTTATAAAGCTCTATATTTTCTAACAAAGTTCCTGGAACAGTTTTATACATCCTGACACCAGATGAATGTATAACTTTTGCAGCATTCTCTCCGCATCGTGGAGTAAGAAGAACATCAGCTTTATTATCAATTATCGATTGAGCTGCCTGAATGCCTGCTCCTCCAGGTGCATTTGCCGCAGTATTTTCTATAAAGTCTGCTATATCATTAACTGTATTGTAGTATAAATAGTATGGTGCTCTTCCAAAAGATATGCATACTTGCGAGTCTAAATTCTTTTCATCTGCCGGTATAGCTATTTTCATAAATACCTCCTAGTACTCCTCATTGAATCCGTTACCATGTCTATGTCTTCTGCAGCCTCTTCCCTGACAACCCCGGCCTATACCGTTGCATAATGTATACTCGCCACCTTCAATTACAAGATTCTTTCCATTTACTAATGAATCAGCAAGTTTTTTCCTTGCTTCGCTGTATATGCCCTGTATTGTGGTTCTGGCTATATTCATCTGGTCAGCACACTGTTCCTGAGTGAAACCCTCAAGATCGATAAGCCTTATTGTCTCATATTCATCTACTGCCATTATTACCGTTTCTAGTATTGAGCCTGTTGAAGGCATTGGACCGAAACGGTTTATCTGGGGCAGGTCACACACTGTTCGCCATTTTCTAGGTCTTGCCATGGTTAACCTTCCTTATTCTTAAGAGTTCTTTAGATTCATTTTAATTCATCTATCTGTTTATTGATAGATGCAAGCTCTTCTTCAAGATATTTTTTCTGTTCTAGAAGAAGTTCTTTTGAAGGTTTTTGAGTATATTGGGGATTATCATAAAAATAAGGTCTGTTATATCCGTAAAATCCTCTTCCTCTACCGCAGAAACCTCCTGCATAACCTGCACCTAAAGGACGTCTTACACCTGTGCAATTTCCCATCATTCTACCGGTCATTGGGCCCATGCCCATTGGTCCTGTTCCATCAAATCTTGGCATTTCAGTAACCTCCTGATTTATTTCTGACATATGTCAGATACTATCAGTATACCTCATTAATGACATATGTCAATAACTAATTTGAGAAATTATATAATTTTTATATAATTTCTGTTTAATTCTATAAGCTTATCTTTATGCATTTTTGCAAGTTCTCTGGAAAGGGAAGTTCTCTGAACTCCCATAAGCAGCGCAAGGTCTTTTTTTGTCATATTTAATTTTACAATATTGCTTTTCTGTAGCTGGCTCTGTTTTTTTAAGTAATTTATCAGTATCTGCCTCAATTTAAGTCTGACATATCCTCTTATCCTGTCACCTAGTATGAAAGCATTATATGATATGTTTTCAAGATATGCTTTTAAGAAATCTGGATACTCACACATAAGATGAAATAAATCTTCTTTCTTTATCTGCATTACTATCACATCTGATTTGGCAAAGATGCTCATTGGATATGAAGGTGTTTTAGAAAAAAGAAGATTACCTCCTATAATGTCTGTTTTTGTGAAATTAGTTACACACATAACATTACCATCTTCATCTATCCTGTCAATTGCAACATTGCCTTCAATTATTACTTCCAGATGAGAGCAGATGTCATTCTCCAAATGCATACAGCAACCCTTTGAGTATTTTCTTATATTGATTACATTACTTTTTATCAGCTCTGTATATTTTTCATCTGGTATGTGTTTTGTAATAAGGTTAATATGTTTTTCCATTTCTATTCCTTGTGTTACCAATGTAACACATTTCTAAGAGAACTTAAAGTATACTATTAAAATAATGGAGGTCTGTATGAATAAGACATGGATAACGATAATAAGGATAGCATTTTTCGGAATATTCCTATTTTTAATGCTTATAGGAAAGCCATTCATCTGGCTTGCTCTCTACACTGCAAGCTTAGTTTCAGCATTATTATTTGGAAGGATATACTGCGGATTCATGTGCCCGATAAATACTGTGATGGGTCCTGCTGAGTTTTTATCAAAAAAGATGAATACCCAAACTGAAAAAACACCAAAATGGCTTTCGTCAGGAGTTTTCGCATGGGTATTTTTAGGAATAAGTATTGCACTTATGCTTTTATTCAAGAAAGCAATGAAGGTGGACCTTCCCATAATCCCGATATGGATCGCAGTCGGTTTCCTTGTAACATTGAGATATAAGCCTTATGTATTCCATAACTTGATATGTCCATTTGGTACCTTGCAGAGCATATTCGGAAAAAAGCCGTTATTTTCTAAAAAGGTAGATAAAGAAACCTGTATAGGATGCAGATTGTGCGAAAAAGCCTGTCCTTCAGATGCGATAAAAGTATTTTCTGAAACAAAGAAAGCAACTATTACAGCAAATCTTTGTCATCAGTGTACTAACTGCAAGGATGTTTGTCCGAAAGACGCAATACTATATAAAAGAGCTGAATATCACTTGCCTGATATAGAATAGTAACAGAATGTAACATAGTTACTGATAGCATATGTTATAGAGATATAATTATTATGTTAGTATTTGAGGAGGTTAATAATGATAGAGCAGGTATTTAAATTATCCACAGGGGATGTAAAAGCTATTGAGAAGGTAGTGTTTGACGAAAATCTTCACTACATACATTTAATCTTTAATCAGAATGATAGTCTGCCTGAGCATTATTCAAATTCGAATGTCTATATGACAGTGTTAAGAGGCAAACTTACTATCAGATTAGACGAACAGCAGGCGAATATTTACGAAAAAGGAACACTTCTTAAAATACCGAAAAACACACTTATGAACGTAGGCAACAAGCATGATGAGGTTTTAGAGATAATAATCGTGAAGGCTCCAGCTCCATCAAAGTGAAGATGAGAAAATACCTATTTATTGTTGTATGATTGTGTGAAATAATGCATAATCATATTAACTCTAATAAAGGTGGTATATATGTTACTTACATCAAAAGAAAGAATAATGAGGATTTTTGAGAATAAGCAGGTCGACAGGCCTGCTATCAAACTATGGGGAGCATGGAAGTACCAAGAAGGCGATGAACTGCTTCATCCATCATATGAACCAATTGCCAGAAAAGCGAGCGATATAACAGATCTGTTCATATATGCAAGATCTCCATATAATATGTATTGTGGCAAAAATGAGAGCATAAGCAGTGAATATGTTGAGATTGGGGATCCTTTATGGGTACAAAGGCATAATATTTATCATACGCCAATGGGCGATTTAAGACATGTGCAGATGATTTCCAAGGTTGGCGAACCAGGATATACTATTGAGTATCCGGTCAAAGAACCTAATGATTTAAAAAAGATATTATCAATGAAATATGCACCCTATGATTATTCTGACGACATATTAAAACATCAGGTTATCTTAAAAGACAGAGGAGTCGTAATGTTGACTATTGATCATATCGGGTATTCATTACAACGGTTAACAGGTTCTGAAAATCTTGCTTTATTCAGTTTTGATTGCAGGGAACTGGTTCTAGAAGTTTTAGATGTTTTTGCAAAAAGGTTATATGATCATGTGAGGACTGCAATAAATAACGGTGTAAGAGTTCCATTTTCTTGGGTTGGACCCGAACTTTTAACTCCTCCGTTAATGACGGATAATGATTTTGATGAATTCTGCTTTAATTATGATAAACCGATTTGTGATATGGTGCACAATGCTGGCAGCTATGTTTGGATGCATTGTCATGGCAAAGTTAGGAAGCTTCTGGAAAGATATATAAAAATGGGGATAGATATATTAAATCCTTTGGAACCACCAAAGAATGGCGATATTGATATGGTAGAAACGGCCAAAACCTTTAAGGGGCGTATAGGATTAGAGGGTAATATTGAAATGCAGGAGATACTGCTTGAAGAACCGGAAATTTTAA
>VMEE01000103.1 GCA_009910795.1 Dehalobacter sp. CP
ATCTTTCCATTCCTCAATCCGAAAAAATGCATCAGCTCCCATTAAAAAATATAGATCCTCGTTGGGATTGGCTTTCCGAAAATAGTCCATGGTATCAATGGTGAAGGAAACCCTTTCTTGGTTCAACTCCACCTCATCGATTGTCATAGTCGGATAGGGTGCCAAAGCTTTCTTAAGCATGGCCAATCGATTCGCCCCAGGAGTGACTGCTTGGCCTGTTTTAAAGGGCTGAATCCAGTTGGGGACAAAAACAACCTTGTCCAGTAGCACTTCCTGAATGGCGCTTTTGGCCAGTGCCAAGTGCCCCAAATGTACTGGGTCAAATGTTCCCCCAAAAATTCCAATACTCATTATTTACCTCAGCCGAATGGACAATTCTTCCAACTGGCTTTCATTGGCAGAACTAGGCGCCTCCGATACCAGACATTGTGCCGCTTGATTCTTGGGAAAGGCAATCATTTCTCGTATACTTTTTTCTCCAGCTAACAACATGGCAATCCGGTCCAATCCAAATGCGATTCCCCCATGGGGAGGTGTGCCGTATCGAAAGGCCTCTAACAGGAAACCAAACTTGTTTTCCGCCTCTTCTTCGCGGATTCCCAATACATCAAACATCTTTTTTTGTAACTGGCGATGATGAATACGGATAGACCCTCCACCCAATTCCACTCCGTTCAAAACCATGTCATATGCTTTTGCTCTCACCTTCAATGGGGTTACATCTAACAATGGAACATCTTCCAATTTGGGGGACGTAAAGGGATGATGCATCGCGCTTAAAGATCCATCCTCCTCATTTTCCTCAAACAAGGGAAAATCTACCACCCATAGGAAATGAAACTGATCATCGTGCAGCAAGCCCATTTTCCCGGCAATATCTCGACGCAGGAATCCCAATGCGTCAAAAACTATTTTTGGTTTATCTGCCACGATGAGAATCAAATCTCCCGGGCTTGCCTCGAAGGCTGTAATCACCTCACGCAGTTGGTCTTCCGAAAAGAATTTATTTACGGAAGAAGCGATCCCCGTTTCTTCGTATCGAATCCACACCATACCTTTCGCCTTGAAATGTTTGATGGAGTCGGTCAATTTATCAATATCTTTTCTGGAAAAATGACTGGAGCCTTGGGTGATGCAAATACCCCGTATATCGCCACCGCTTTCTAAAGCTTGTTCAAATACCCCAAACCCACAATGGCGAAAATAGTCATTCAGCTTTTTCAATTCAAAACCAAATCGTGTGTCCGGTTTGTCGGAGCCATATCTCTCCATTGCCTCATCATAAGATAGCCTGGGTAAAGGTTGCGGTATATCCACATTCATGGCTTCTTTCATCAACCGTACGATGAATCCTTCTTGCACTTCCAATACATCGTCGATATCTACAAAAGACATCTCAATGTCTATTTGCGTAAACTCGGGCTGACGATCCGCTCGTAAATCTTCATCTCGGAAACACTTCACGATTTGCATGTATCGATCCGTTCCCCCCACCATCAATAGCTGTTTGAACATTTGCGGGGACTGAGGAAGTGCATAGAACTTTCCCGGGTTTACCCTGGACGGCACCAAATAGTCCCGAGCGCCCTCCGGAGTGGGTTTAATCAGCATGGGGGTCTCCACTTCGGTAAATCCCTGCTCTGCATAATAATCTCTGGCAATTTTGGTAATATGGTGACGAAAGCTGAAATTTCTCTGCATCTTGGGTTTTCTCATGTCCAGATAACGATACTTTAGACGCAGATTTTCATCCACATTATCATCATCCTTGACATATATGGGTGGTGTTTCCGCCTCCGAATAAACCATCAACTCTTTTCCAAGGATTTCAATATCTCCAGTGGCCATGTCCGGGTTCTTGGACTGGCGTTCCTGCACAATTCCCTTCACCCCCACCACAAATTCACTTCGTAAATCTTTCGCCCTTTCCAACAGCTCTGAAGGACATTCTCCATCAAATAATATCTGCGTGATTCCTGTTTTGTCTCTCAAATCCACAAAAACCAAACCCCCCTGGTTTCTTGCCTTGGCCACCCATCCATTCAATGCAACATGTTGACCTATATGCTCTTTACGAAGCACTCCACACATATGGGTTCTCTTCCATATCTCCATTTCCATACCCTCACCTTTACTTAATATATCCTTCAATATCCTCGGGAGAAACCAATTGTTGTTGCCCGGTCTCCATGTTTCTCAAGGTTAATTTCTTCTGCGCCATTTCTTCTTCCCCAATGACAACTGCATACTTGGCATGAATCCGATCGGCATATTTCAATTGGCCTTTCATATTGCGGGAAAGAGTATCCATGGCTACGGAAAGTCCTTTTTCCCGTAAACTTCTGGCTAAGGTCAGCCCGTAGCTCTTCGATTCTTCCCCAATGACGGCTATAAAGAGCTCCAATGGTTCCGGTTGAGGAATTTCTACCCCATTGGACTCCATGACCAATAATAGTCTCTCTATCCCCAGACCAAATCCCACACCTGGAATGGGGGGACCTCCCAATTGTTCGATGAGGTGGTCATATCGTCCCCCACCGCACACCGTTCCTTGAGCGCCGATACTATTGGTTACAAATTCAAAGGCCGTTTTGGTATAATAGTCCAAACCCCGTACAATACCCGCATCCACCTGGAAGGGAATATGGTACGCCTTAAGATTCCCCTGGAGGTCTTCAAAAGCCGTTTTGCATTCATCACACAAATACTCCAGCATCGTGGGCGCTCCTTTGGAAAGCCGTTGACAAATCTCACTCTTGCAATCCAGAATTCTCAGTGGATTTTTTTCATATCGAATTTTGCAAGTATCACATAATTCATCAAATTTGGGTTCCAGAAATTCTTTGAGTGCCTTTCGATGTGACTCCCGACATTTCGGACAACCAATGCTATTGATACGCAGTTCAATATCTTTAATACCCATTTCTTGGAGAAAATCGTATCCCAGTGCAATCACTTCCGCATCGGCCATCATATCCATAGTTCCGAATATCTCAATACCAAACTGGTGAAACTCTCGCAATCTACCGGACTGGGGCTTTTCATATCGAAAGCAAGGAATGTTATAATAGTATTTAGTGGGCTGCACTTCCGCATATTGCCGGTGCTCCACGAAAGCCCTCACTACAGGAGACGTTCCTTCCGGTCGCAACGTGATACTTCGGTTGCCATAGTCAAGAAAGGTGTACATTTGCTTCTCCACAATATCTGTAGTGTCTCCCACTCCACGCGTAAACAATTCCGTATGTTCAAAAACAGGAGTTCGAATCTCCCGAAAGCCATATCTTTTACATATCTCAGCGAAAGCCTTCTCTACATAATGCCATTTGTGAACTTGAGACGGCAGTATGTCCTTGGTACCTTTTGGTGCATTAATCATCATGACAATTCCTCCATAAACAAATCTTTTTTCTTTCGTTGAATCATTTCTTCCAGTCGGTCGATGTATATTTCATAGTTCGAAACATTAGGAATTCGTTCCAATCGATCTTCCTTTGAATAATATGCTTTACTAATTCCCCCAGCGCCTACCGCCACAATGGTCTGACGCTCTTCCATGATTCTTACATTATACCACCCTTTATAGCCTGGCAAAGTATACCCTACATTTTCCAATGACCCCGCCATATGCTTCTGTCGATATAGATAATATGGGATATAACCCTGTTCTCTTAAACTCTTTGATCCCATATCCAGCATTTCTTCCACGATGGCGCGCTGTCGGTAGTGGTACCCCTCGTCTTGTTCCATCAGAGAAGAACCCCTCTTCACTGCCAAAGTATGCACCGTAATGTTGTGTGGTTTCAAAGACTGCATCTCATGTAATGTGTTCATGAAATCCTTTGGAGTTTCACCTGGCAAACCTGCAATCACATCCGTGTTAATGATAAACCCCATGGAATGGCTCTCTTGAAAAGCCTCCCGAACTTCTTCCACCGTATGGCTTCTGCCGATTCGCTGTAAAGTTTCGGTTTTCATGGTTTGCGGATTTATGCTAATTCGGTGGACTCCCCATTTTTTCATTACCCTTAATTTTTCAACGGTAATGGTATCAGGACGCCCGGCTTCCACGGTCAACTCCCGTAAATTGTCTAAAATAAATTCTTGTTTCAACAAAGACAATAGTTCATCCAACTGCAGTGACGATAATGTGGTGGGTGTTCCCCCGCCAACATAAATGGTTTCCACCCCTTGCTTCCGATTCCTTAAAGCATTGGCCACATAATGGACTTCCCGAACCAGTGCCTTAAAATATCGATCGATATCTTCCTGATTTCCTTGATTGGATGGAAAGCTACAATAAAGGCAACGTGTAGGACAAAAGGGAATTCCCACATAGAGAGCCGCTTCCTTGGAACTTTTTTGAATAATTTCTTGCTGATGTTCCCATATTTCCATCAACAGCTCAGTCTTCTCTTCGGATACATAATAGTGCTCTAGGAGAATCCGTTCTGTTTGTATTTTGCCCCACTTTCGTATCAATTCTCCAGTAAGCTTTACCGGTCTTACTCCTGTTAAAATGCCCCAAGGTGGTCGATATGCCGTGATTTCGGATAGTTCTTCATACAATCGCTGTTTCACCATATCCTTGGTGATATCTTCCGTCTCTATTGCCTCTATCAGCCGGAATTCATCCTTCGGAAGAAAAACCTTTACCAATTCTTGAAATTCATATGGGTTTAAATGGTTTGGTATGGCAAATTCATACAAAGAAATTATTCTCCTTCTCATATCCTATGTTCGTTGGCTCCATGTGGCCCGGAAAAACATCCGTATCATCCGGTAACACAAATAATTTATGATGAATGGAGTCACGAATCTCTTCGAAACTCCCCCCCGGAAAATCCGTTCGTCCAATGCTATTGCGGAACAAAGTGTCCCCGCTAAATAGAACTCGTTCCACGAGGATACACAATCCTCCCTTGGTATGCCCCGGCGTATGCAGAAATTGTAATTCCAAATCCCCGATCAACAAGGATTCTCCTTCTTTTACCATTTCATCAAGATGTACTACAATGGGTTTCCCCCAAATTTCTC